>JBFMHF010000011.1:0-79945 GCA_040752975.1 Myxococcota bacterium | reverse complement strand
CCGGGGGCGAAGGGGCGCGCTCTGGGCCGCGCGGCCCGAGCTCGACCGCTCTGCCGAGAAGTCACCTCCTCAGCGTGGCCTCTCCTCCACCAGCCGCGGCACACCGACGCGCCTCGTAGAGCAACTCCCCCTTCAGGCACACCGCTGGCCCATCCACCTTCAGGCAAGCGCGGCGCGTGGAGTCACACCCAACGGTGGCTGTGGGGTGGGCTGCGGGCACTCACCCGGTTGCGAAGTCTGTCCAGTGCGCAGCGTCCCCGCCCGTGAGTGCGGCGCGACTGCGCCGTGGAGGGAAGGTGGGAGGAGGAGGAGTCGAGCCGGCAAGGGCTGAGGACGGAGGCAGGGCGGTGACTGCTGCCGGCGAGGCGGCCCCTTCTCTCCCAGCGGGAGAGAAGGCGGGGGATGAGAGGGAGAAAAGAAAGGCAATGAAGGCAGACGAGCACGGCAGATGAAGGGGACGCAGGCCGTCCGCCGAAGGACAACCAACCCACGAGGCCGTCCGCCGAAGGACAACCAACCCAACGCGGCCGTCCGCCGGAGGACACCCAAACCGCCGAGGCCCTCATCTCCGCCGCTTGAGCCCCCACGCCAGGAAGGCGAGCGACCACCAGCCTGGCGCCGTCTGGCAGCCGCCCTTCGCTGGAGGCTCGACGCCACCGTCCACCTCCGTCCCCGCGTCGGGCGCCGCGCCGTCCTCGTAGCAGCGGCCTTGCACGCACACGAAACCCGCCCCACACGGCGCCCCATTGTCCACCACGCCGTCGCAGTCATCATCCAGGGCGTTGCAGCGCTCGGCGAACGGCGGGCCCGGCGTGCAGTCGGCGGGGTTGCACGTCACGCCGTAGCGCGCACACCACCCGACGCCGCAGCGCACGCGGGCCCCGTCATCCACCTGCCCGTCGCAGTCGTCGTCGCGCTGGTTGCACGTCTCCGCCGCCCCGGGGTGGATGGTGGCGTCCCCGTCGTCACAGTCGGTGTCGTTGGTGGCCCGCTTCATGCCGCCGCAACCGCTGGCTGGAGCGCCGCCCGACTCACCGTACCCATCCCCATCCTCGTCCGGCCAGGTGGCGACCGCCGCCAGCCCTTCGTCCACCTGCCCGTCGCAGTCGTCGTCCTTCGCGTTGCACGCCTCGCTCTGGCCCGGCTTCACCCGCGCGTCGTTGTCGTCGCAGTCGCCGTCCTGCGCCGAGTAGCCAGCGGGCGCGCTGCAGTCGACCCGCGTGCCGGACGAGGCTGCGCCCACGCCGTCGCCGTCGAAGTCGCGGAAGTACGTGACGCCCGCGCAGCCGAAGGCCACCGAGAGGACGCCGCTGCTGCCCGAGTCTCCGCCCGAGCGCCCATCCCCATTGCCCAACAGCGTGGCCGCCTCGAAGACGACGCCCCCACGCGCCGAAGGGGCTCTCCACTGCACCTCGAAGGTGACCGAGCCGGACGAGGCCGCCTTCGGAGCGCTGTGCACCACGTCGCCATTCACCAGCCGGGTGCCCTGCCCCGCCAGCGTCGTGAAGGCGCCGACGCCATTGGTGGTGAGGAACAAGCCCCCCACCGCGCCCGTCCCCTGCAGCGTGACGCGCACCGTGACGGCGTCGCCCGGGTTGAAGGTGGCCGGCGTGACGGACAGTGTCGTGGTGGGCGTGCCGCTGCCGCTGTGACAGCCGAGGCAGGTGGGCGAGGCGATGCCGCCGTTGCGCGCCAGGGCCACTGACGAGGCCAACACCAGGCACAGGGCAGCGGCGCGCTGGGCAGACGTCATCTCTGACTTCGTAGAGGAGGAAGCCCACCACGGGCAAGGCGCAGGGCCAGCCGCACGAAATTCCCCCCCCAAAAATCCCGGGAAACGCCAAGCGCCGTGACAGCCCCACGCGGGAATCCACGTTTGGCACGCCAGACAATCTCGCATGGCCATCAACGGCACGCTCCGGTTCGGCATGCGCAGCGCCGCGGTCTTCACCCTCCAGCAGCAGCTCAAGAAGCTGGGCCACTTCGACGGCCCAGTGACGGGCTACTACGGCCCCATCACCCGCGGCGCAGTGACGTCCTTCGAGTCCGCGAAGGGCCTCAGACGCGACGGCGTGGCAGACGCGACCATGAGGCGCGCGCTCGCGGCGGCAGCAGCGGCGCCCCAGCTGCTTCGGCCGGGCATGAGGAGCGCAGACGTGAAGGCCCTGCAACAACAGCTGCGCACCCTGGGCTTCTTCCGCACCACGCCCACCGGCTACTACGGCCCCATCACCCAGCGCGCGGTGCGGGCCTTCGAGGCGAAGCACCAGCTCCGCGTCGACGGCAACGCAGGTCAGGCGGTGCAGGAGCTCGCGGCGAAGCTGGCCAGGAAGGCGGCCTCGGCGCCTACTCCCACGCCGGCGTCGCCCTCGTGGAAGACAGTGGCGGCGCCGCCGTCCGACTACCGGCGCGTGCGCTACGACGGCGCGACAATGAATGTCCGCACCCGGGAGATGCTGCAGCGCGCGGAGCGGTATGCCCGCGCGATGGGCGCCCCTGGCCGCTTCACCGTGACGCAGGGCAGCTACAACACCTCTGTCAGCGCCAGCGCGGGCACGCACGACGGCGGCGGAGCACTGGACATCCGCATCAGCGGGTACTCGACGACGACCGCAGACAAGATGGTGAAGGCGCTGCGCATGGCGGGCTTCGCAGCCTGGCGACGCGGCGTGGGCGATGGCTTCGCGCCCCACATCCACGCCATCGCCATCGGAGATCGCCAGGCCAGCAGCATCGCGAAGTCGCAGGTGCGCGAGTACTTCCAGGGAGGAGACGGCCTGGTGGGCAGCCGCCGCGACATCCACCTCGGCAGCGTGGGCCACAACGTCGGGCGCCCCGTGCCCGACTGGGCGCGCCGCTTCGCCTGACACCGGCGTCCCGAAGAGACGCGGTACCTCCGGGCACGAGCAACCGTTGCTACTTTTTCGACAAGGGATGTCGAGGAAGTAGCACTCGATTTCACCCGTTGGCTTGGCCGGGAGGCTGGAAGCCCCCCCTCGCACCTCGAATTCAGTAGAAGCAGCCGGCCGTGCCCGAGTCGTCTCCGCCCGCTCGCCGTTTCGCCTTCGTCGAGGTCCTGGGCGCCTTCTTCTTCCGCGTCCGCGGCGTGCTGCCCGTCCCGCTGGTGGTGACGGCGGTGGCGCTGTCGTGGCGTGCGCACATCGTCCCCGGGCCCGGGGGCGCACAGGTGGACGACGCGCTCAACGTGGTGGGCCTGGGCCTCTGCGTTGCCGGGGCCGTCGCGCGGCTCTGCACCATCGCCCTCGTGCCGCGGGGCACCAGCGCCAACAACCGCGCCCTCACCGCCCAGGGCCTCAACACCACCGGGCCCTACGCCGTCGTGCGCCACCCCCTGTACCTCGCCAACGCGCACCTCGTGGTGGGGTTGTTGTGCATCGCGCACACACCGTGGGCGTGGGCGCTGGGGCTCGGGTACTTCACGGTGGCCTACGCCTTCATCATCCGCGCAGAGGAACAACTGCTCGAGCGGACCTTCAACGAAGCGTGGCGTGAATGGGCGGCGCGCGTGCCGGCCTGGCTGCCGAAGCTGTCCGCCCTTCCCGACGCGCTCAAGGGGCCACGGGACTTCCGGCGGGCGGCGCTGCGCGAAGTCAACACGCTGGTGGCGTGGGGCGTGGGTGCGTCGCTGCTGCTGGGCTGGGAGTGGTGGGCGCGCGGCCAGTTGTACGGTGTGCGCGGGCAGGCGCTGCGCGGGGTGCTGGTGACGCTGCTGGTGCTGTGGCCACTGGGGAAGTTGCTGCGCTGGCGAGCACGGTGAGTGTGGGGGCGCTCCCGGTGCACGCAGGAGGAGTCCAGTGCGACGCCGCCGCATGCGCCTCGGCCCGAAGAGAGGAAGGGAGATGAATCGACGTCGGCCCGCGCCAACCCCACCAGCCCCTCGCCTCGAGGCGTAAGGCCCGCACGTGAGTCACGAAGTCCATTCTGGGCGTGACTCGTGTCGTGGGAACAACACCAAGCACGCCCAGTTCACCTTTGAGGAAATGGAGCGCCCTCCACGCGGCGCCGAGGAACTGCTCGTGAGGAACACCCGCAGTCGACGACAGCCCCATCCACCCAGGGAGCCCACCAGGTGGAACACCTGGCCCTCGTGTCCCTGTCGCTGACGGGCAGCGTCACCTGTGCCAGAAGCCGCGCGCATGAAACACGACGACGATGACCTCGAGCGCCGCTTCGAGGGGCGTGAGGCCCTGCAGAAGTTACTCACCGAGTCTGGCTCGCTGGCCGACGTGGAGGACGTGGCCAACGCGTTCGCGCTCGCGGCGAAGGACGGCGTGCCTCCGTCGGTGGTCATCCCCGCGTTGTGGGAAGAGGAGCCGACGCTGACCTCCGCCTCGCAGGCGCGCGCGCTCTTCGGCAACCTGCTGGGGCTGTACGACCTCGTCGCCAGCGGGAAGACGGTGGACCTCTCGGTGCGGGCGAAGCCGGCGAAGCGCGAGAAGACGCCACCGCCCCAGCCCTTCGGAGACGCTGGACCCGACGAGGCCTTCGTGGAGACGGCCTGGCGGCACCTCGACGACTTCCCGAAGGCCCGCGAGAAACTGGAGCACGCCTTCGACAACAAGCAGGACGCGCTGGTCTCGTGGCTGGATGCGGAGGGACTGTCCGACGCGGGCTTCGCGCTGGGGCGCAACCTCCTCTTCGAGGTCTTCGCGATGCTGGAGTTGGGCGGCGCGAGGGTGCGGACGGTGGACGTGGCGAAGCTTCCGAAGCAGGCCGAAGCCCTCCCCGAGGCGCTGGCGACCTGGCTGGAGGAAGGCGTGTACGAGGCCGAGACGGACGAGGCGCGCCCGCTGAAGGCGGCCGAGGCGAAGAAGCTGCGCGAATTGCTCAATCGCGCGGCCGCGGGGCTGTGGGCGGCGCGGAAGGCCTGACGGGCGCCAGCGCTTGACGGCGCGGACGAAAACGCCGAGTGTCTGACGCGGTTCCGGTCGACCTCGCCTGAGTTGGGCGTGGGTCCCGAGAGTGGCGCGCAGCAGCTTCAACACCGCCCTCTTCGAGACAGCTCGCTTCGAGCCGGGGCGACAGAAGGAGCGGAGAGACACATGGCTGGACGAGGCGGCGGCCGCGATCGCGACGACGACAGCACGGGTTTCACGGGCAAGCGCAAGAAGAGCTGGCGCGAGTTGGACGCGCAGCGCGGCAAATCGAAGTACCACTCGCGGCAGGACGACCCGCAGCAGCAGCGCATCGAGCGCAGCGCCAGCTACGAGAAGTACAAGCAGGCCGCCGACGCCCTCTTCACCGGTGGCGCCCTGCCGGAAGGCCTCGCCGCCACCTTCGACCCCGAGGGCAAGCGCAAGGAACAGAAGGCGGCGATGAAGCGCATCACCGAGGCGCCGGACCGCAAGGCCTGGGCCGAGCGCGTGGTGGAGTACCTCGAGAAGTACCCCGAGCTGCCCAACGACGCCTTCTTCTGCGACTCGCTCCTCGACCACCCGAAGGACCGCATCGTCGACAAGGCGCTCGCCAAGCTGGAGGCGATGCAGGCCGAGGCCCTCTTGCCGAAGGAGAAGGCGCCGCGCTCGCTGGAGCAACGCCTGCGCACGCTGGAGATGACGAGCCTCGACTCGGACGTGCAGGCGCGCGCGAAGGCTCTGCGCAGCAAGGTGTTCTGAGCGGCTCGACCCCGGCGGAGCGCCCAGGTCGACAGCGCGCATGTTCTCCGCGTCAGCCAGCGTCGACGCGAGGCCCGCGCGCCAAAGGAAGAAGGCCGCGTGCTCGCGTGCGACTCGTCCGTCACCGGCTCAACAAGTTCACCGCGTGCGTGAGTGAGCGATAGCGCTGACTCACTCCAGCTGCAGCCCGCAGTCGGCGCACGCGCCGTCCTTGAGCGGCCCCGCGAAGCCGCACGCAGGGCACGGAGGCTCTTCCCCCTCGGCGGCGGCCTTCAGCGGCACCAGCGAGGCTTCCGTCAACGTGCCCTCTCGGCGCAGCGCTTCGAGCCACTCGGCATGCATCAGCTGGCCCACCTTCGGCACGTCTTCCTCGCGCAGCAGCAGCTGCAGCTTCGAGCCACAGCCGCACCCGCCCGCGCAGCACGCCTTCGCCGGCGGCTTCGCCAGCAGCACCGGGATGTCGGCGGCGAGCAGCTGGCGCTCGAGCTCCTTCGCCTGCAGCACCGGGCCCTCCAGCATGGGCACCAGTTCCTGGTCCTTGAGCAGTTCGTCGGCAGCGCTTCGTTCCATGAAGGACCTTCTACTCCGTCGGGGCCCATGTGCCACGTCAGGGCTGAAGGCCGATGCGCTCCCACCGGGGCCACCAACCGCCCGGCGGAATGGAGAGCCACGGGAGAAACGGCGGCACCATGCTGAAGCTCAGGACCAGGAACCAGCGGACGGCCGTCTGGTAGCGACCGAGCCAGAAGAGCCCCACGCCAGGGAAGTAGACGGACAGCAGCGTCATCACCACACGCTTCGACCGGGGTCGTGGTCGACGCTGTCACCCCGCGCTCACTCATCCGAGTCCGTCCTTCCCTCAGTCAGCCGGTGGGCGCCTGGTACTGGCGCTTGGCCTTCACCTGGACCAGCTCGTCCGTCCCCAGCCAGAGGCCCGTCAACTTCCCGCCATACACGCAGCCCGTGTCGAGCCCCAACGCGTGAGGGTACCGCTGCAGCCCGCGCAGCGCGTCGTGGCCGAACAGCACCCGCCGAGGGCCCTTCCACCTCGACGCCCACGGCACGCCTGCGTCCACGCGCGTCGCCGGCTTCCCTTCCGCGTCGATGGAGCGCATGTGCAGCAGCACCTCGCGCGACTGGGCCTCGAGGCGCACGCCCGGCAACAGCCCGCCGTGAACCACCAGCGCGTCGTGCTCCGGAAAGTCGAGCCAGAGCGGGAGGCCTTCGAGCCACGCCCAGTCCTTCTTCTTGAGCTCTTCGGCGACGCGCTCGTGGTGGCCTTTCAGCTTCTTCTTTCCCGCCCGGCCGTCGAGCACGTGGGCCTCGTGGTTGCCCAGCACCGCCAGCGCCTCCGCTTCTCGCGCCAGCTGCACCACGGCCTGCGAGTCAGGCCCGCGCGCCACGAGGTCGCCCACGAAGACGAGCGCGTCCTTCTTCCCCACGCCCGCCTTCTTCAACAGCGCCTCGAGCTCGTCGAGGCAGCCGTGCACGTCGCCGACGACGAAGACGTCACCCACGGCCAGTCACTTGAGCTGCGCCAGCATCGCCTTCGCCTGCGCGCGCACGTTGGCGTCGTCGGACCTGGTGAGCTGCGTGGCGCGGCGCTTCGCCCCCTCGGTGTCGCCGTGGGCCATCGCCGCCACCGCCGCGAGCCACTCCGAGGGCGGCCCCGGCCTCACGCGCACCAACTCCTTCGCCGCGTCCACCGCCGTCTGCGTGCTGCCCATCAACAGCGTGAGGTGGATGAGCTGCTCGTACAACTTCGGCTCCTTGGGCGCGAGGTCGATGGCCTCGATGAGCAGGTGGGCAGCCTTCTCCAGGTCCCCCTGTTGCTGGAGACGCGTCGCTTCCATCTGCAGAGTCGTCCAGGAGCGGGGGTTCACGCGGCGTTACACGTCCTTCGGGTTCTTGAAGAAGGTCTGCTGGTAGTAGGCCAGCTCGCCTATCGACGCCCGCAAATCCGACAACACTGTGTGCGTCGCGTCCACCTTCGAGCGGCCGGGCGCGTTGGGGTACCAGGCGCGGGTGAGGACCTTGAGGCTCGACACGTCCACCATGCGGTAGTGCAGCGCGCGGTCGAAGCCCGGCATGTAGCGGACGAGGAAGGCCCGGTCCATGTGGATGGAGTTCCCCGCGAGGATGCCTTCCCCGAAGTCGCAGTGCTGCAGCACCAGGCGGGTGGCTTCCTTCTCGGCGGTGCGCAGCGAGATGTCGGACTTCCGCACGCGATCGAGCAGGCCGTTCTTCGTGTGCATGTCCTTCACGAAGGGCTCCATGCGGGCGAGCGTGTCTTCCGGCTGCCAGATGGCCGCCTCGTACTCGGCGATGGGGCGCAGGTCGGGGCCGGTGATGATGAGGCCCATCTCGATGATGACGTTGGTGTGCGGGTCGAGGCCGGTCATCTCCAGGTCGCACCACACGAAGCGCGTTTCACTCATGGCCAGCCGCCTCTTAAGACACATGCGCGCCTTGTGCGCGGGCTTTTGCTAGGCCGTCGCGACGTGGACGCGACGACGCTGACGACGAAGCTGCTCACCGAGGGCCCCGACGCACCGCTGGCGAAGCTGGCGGCGCTCTCGGTGGACAACCTGCTGGACACGCCGCTGGCGCAGCTGACGGGAAGGGACGAGGCCGTCTCGGCGACGCGCCGGTTGCTTGACGCCTGGCTCTCGTCGCCCGAGGCGGTGAAGACGCTGGGGAAGCTGGTGGACGAGGCGGTGGCGCGGCTGCAGGCGGAGCGCAAGGCGCTGGGGGACGTCGCCCCGAAGGAAGTGCAGCGCACGCTGAGGGAGCTCGTGGGCCGGCCCTTCTCTCCCGACAAGCGGCTGGTGCTGACCCTCATCGACCGGCCGCCGACGCGCGAGCTGGTGCGGCAGCTGTTGCTCGACGTGGTGCTGGACTTCGGGCGGAGGGCGAGCGCTCCGGTGGCGGGCGTGGCGAAGGGGCTGGGCGCGCTGGCGCGCATGGCGGGCGAGACGGTGAAGGCGAAGTCGGGCGGCCTGGGCAGCCTGGTGGGCGCGGTGTCCGGCGAGGTGGAGCGACAGCTGGAGAAGCGCGCCATCGACTTCGTGGACGCGGCGCTGGCTGGCGTCTTCGGGCAGCTGGCCGACGCGGTGTCGGATCCGAAGCGCGCGGAGGAGGCCGCCGAATTGCGCATGGCGTTGTTCGACGGAGCGATGGAGCTGACGCTGCCTCAACTGGCGCGGGAGTTGATGAACGCGGACGTGCCGGGCGGCGCCGAGGTGCTGCGCGAGGGCCTCAAGCGCTGGCTCGCTTCCGAGGAGAGCCGGGAGCGCCTGGCGCAGGCAGCGCAGACGGTGCTGGATCGCGACGGCGGGCGGACGGTGCGGGCCCTGCTGGCCGACTGGGGCCTGGCGGACGAGGCGCGCGCGCTGGCGGTGGAGCAACTCACCGTGCGCATGCGGGCCATCGTCCGGACGGACGGCTTCACGGCGTGGCTTGCGGCGCTGCTGGCGTGAAGTGGGCCCGTACCTCGGGCTTGCCGAGTTGCCACCACAGCGCGACGAAGAAGCCGCAGATGACGACGGCGAGGGTGAAGCTGAAGAGCATCCCCATGGCCGCGGCGCCCTTCATCACCCCGCCCAAAACCTCGGCGGCCTGGGGGTCCTTCACAGCGCTGCCCATCATCTTCGAGGAGAAGTCGCCCAGCACCCGCATCACCGCGAGCGACACCATCGCCGCCACCGTCGTCGTCGCGAGCTGCAGCGGCACTTTCGCGAGGCAGACCGCCCGCAAGAGCCGCCGCTTCGACTCGTCACGGCGCCACGTGCCCCACGCCCCGAGGAGGAGGAGGAGGGACAGGGGGAGTTCCACCACACCCAGCCCCAGCACGGCCGGCCGGTACCTCCACTGCACCTCCACCATCTGCGCTGCCATCTCCTGCGTCTTCTCGTCGAGGTCTTTCTTCGCGCCGAAGAGGCCGCGGGACGCGGTGGCCTGCGCGAGCGCGGACTCCTTCGTCTGCAGCGCGCTGAAGAGCAGCTGACCGCCGCCCACGAGCACCCGCCACCCGCCGATGATAAAGGCGAAGACGAGCAGCACCAGGACGAAGCCTGAAGGGAACTTCTCTTGCCGAGGTGGCGCGGGCGTCATCTCGCGGCGTGGAGCGGCTCAACCGTACGACTCACGCTTGATGCGCGCGTCGGCCACGCCGATGGCCGTGAGTTGCTCCAGCACCGTCTCCATGAAGCGCGGCTCGGGCGCCTTGCCCGCGGCCTTCGCCGCCGCCTTGTCGTGCACGCTGACCGCCGGCCCGCACGCGTAGACGATGCAGGAAGAGGGATCCGGGATGTGCTTCTGGAGAATGTCCCGGCTGATGCGCCCGCGGTACACCCGCTGAGGGCCCGACAACGTCTCGTCGAAGAGCGTGTCGTCCGTCTCGCGGGTGAGGGTGTGGACGACGGTCAGCTTGTCCGGGTGGGCGCGCTCCAGGTCGGCCAGCTCCTTCTTGAAGCACACGTCGGCCCAGGTGCGGTTGGAGCAGATGAAGGTGTGCTTGAGCTTCATCCCCGTGTGCAGCGCGTGCTTGACGAAGGAGAAGTTGGGCACCGCGCCCGAGCCCGCGACCACGTGCACGAGATGATCCGTCTTCGCCTCGATGTCGTCGGGGAGCGTGTAGGGCCCGGTGAAGCCGGTGATGTGCATGCGGGTGCCGGCCGGCACCTGTCGCACCAGCAAGGGCGACAGCAGCGGGGGGTACTTCGTCTTCCCCGACACGTACTGCTCTTCCTTGATGGTGATGGCCACGTACTTCTCGTGCGGCGCGGACGACAGGGAGTAGGCGCGCGGCGGCTCCTTCTTGCCCTTCACGTCTTCGAGGTAGGCCGTGAAGCGCTCGAGCGCGCTGAACTGGTGCGGGTCGATGGTGCAGAAGTGGCCGGGCTTGTAGTCGAGGCGGTCATTCCCGGTGAAGAGGACGAGGGTGACGGTGTCGGGCGTCTCCACCCGCACGTCCGCCACCATGACTTCGAGTTCCTTGATCTTCTTCCGCGTGACGTCACCGACGAGCTGGGACATGGGTCTCCTTCAAGCGTGTGCAGACCCGGGCTGATGCCCCGCGGCCACTTCAAAACTGCTGTACGACGACGCTGGCTTCAGGGCCAGCCCCACGCACCTGCGGAGGCGCGCCCGGTGGCGGCCTGAGGAGCCCATGGTTGTACTGCTCGATGGCCAGCAACAGCCCCCGGCTGGCGTTCTGCGCGAAGCTGGCGGCCACCAACGTCAGGGTGATGGCGGCGAGGAAGAAGACGCCCGACGAGATGGCGAGGGCGATGAGGGCCGTCTGCGACGCGGCGAGCAACGCGCCCACCAGGAGCCCTCCGGCCGCGAGAATGGAGCCTCCGCCCGCGATGGCCATGAAGGACGCCACCCGCAGGCTGCGCTGCGCGCCCTGAATGGTGATGGCCGCCTCGGGCACGTCGGCCAGCACCGCCTCGAGCTCGTCCGAGAAGCTGATGAGTCCGCCCACCTCGATGCGCTTCTCCTTCGAGCGCACCACGGGCATCGGCTCGAGCACGAAGGAGAGCAGCTTCCTGTCGACGTGCGCGGCCCACTCGGCGGCTGACGGGGGATTCGGCGCCGGCGCGGCTACCGGCGCCTGCGACAACACGAGAGAAGCAAGGAGCGCGCTCAACATGGGGCCTCAGGTTCCGGGTGCGCGGCATGCTACAGCGGGCGTCGGCGCCTGGCACGACGACGCGTGTCCTCGAGTCCCCCTTCGTCATGGCCCGCCACCCACTCACTCTCCGGCAGTGCCGAGCTCTGTCGTCGGCAGCTGAACGCTCAGGTTGCGCGCCTGCGCGGTGGCCATTACCTCGTCGCGATGCTTCGCCTGGCGTGCCTTGGGTCGCAGTTCGTCGGCCAACTTCGCGAGCAACGTCTCGACGACGTCGAAGTGGTGTGGCTGGGGACTGACGCAGAGCGGTTCCGCGAGGAAGTGCCGCGGCTGCAGCCTCACGCGGTGGTGATCGACTTCGCCGAGATGGCCAGCGAGACCAACCTCCGCGCGACGCTCGACGAACTCAAGCCGGAGCTGACGATCGTGACCTACGACTTCGCGCGGAGGAAGTTCCTGCGGGACCTCCAGGCCAGCGCCGGAGCGCGCGTGTTGCAGTCGCCCGTCACGATCGAACTGCTCCGCGCACACCTGGCGCCGTTCGCGTTGAGACACAAGCTCCGCCCGAGCGAGGCGCCGCGGCCCGAGAGCCCTCAGCGCGAAGAGATGCGCTTCTCGCGAGAGCAGCTCGGCCGGCTCATGGAGATCCCGAGCAGCATCCAGTGCGAGTGCCCGAACCACATCGCCCAGCTCGTCGAGAAGCTGCAGGCCTTCGAGCTGTACTCGCGCGACTGCCAGAGCCGTGACGCGAAGGACGCGCAGGTTCACGCCGCGCTGTACGCCACCACGCAGATCGCGCGGCGGGAGATGGAGAAGGCCCTCGCGCTGGTCATCGAGCACGAGCGGATCGACCTGGCCTCCTGAGCGGCGCTCATTTCGCGCCACGCCAGCGCGCCCTCGTCGTGGAGCCCGGGCTGACCAGCCACCACATCGGGTCTCAGAACGAGTTCGCCGCTGAGCCGATGCCAACGCAGCAGCTGATCGACTGACCTGCTCCCACGCCGTTGGTGTTGAGCGGCGAGAGGTCTCCGTCTCTGACGGTGGCGAGCGCCGCCGTCAGAGCGGCAACCTGGCCACCACCGCCTTGCCGCCCGACGCCACGTCCAGCTCGGTGCCCGGCGCGAGGAAGTCGCGGTGCACGTAGCCCAGCGCAGCCGTCTGGCCCTTCGCTTCGCTCCGAACCACCGTGGTGAGCCACCCCACCTTGCGCTCTCCCACGCGCAACTCCGTCCCCGCTGCCGGTGACGCGTCGCCCAGGAGCAGCCCCATCAGCTTCTTGTTCATCTGTCCGCGGTAGGTGGCGCGCGCGATGACTTCCTGGCCGATGTAGCAGCCCTTCTGGAAGTGCAGCGCGCGGTCCAGGTTGGCCTCGAGGGGAATGGTGGTCTCCGTCATGTCCACACCGAAGACGGGCACGCCCAGCTCCACACGCAGCACGTCCACCGTCGCGGGTGAGAGCTTCGGCACGTCGGCGACGAGCGCGAGGAGCTCCCCCACCTTCTCGCGCGGCGTCAGCACGTCGACGCCGGCCAGCAGCGAGACGAAGCGCCCCAGCACGGCTTCCCGGGGAAAGCGCGCCACCACCTCCTCCGCCTTCGGGCCCACCACGGCCAGCACCGCGAGCTCGGGCGCGTCGTGCACCTCGGCGTCCTCGCTGATGAGGTACTTGTTCAAGAAGTCCTTCACCACCGCGCCGCGGCCGGGGCCGGTGTCCAGGACGAAGTCCGCTTCGCGCCTCAGCACCCGCAGGTCCGCCACCATCGCGCCCTTCGCCGTCAGCATCGCCGCGTAGCAGCTGCCGCCGACGGACAGGCCTTCGACGTCATTCGTCACCATGCCGTGCAGGAAGCTGGCCCGGTCCTCCCCCGTCACCCGCAGCACGTCCCGGGCCGAGGAGTCCAGCACCGCCGCGGCCTGACGCGCTGCCTGGTACTCGACGCTTTGTGCAGCAGGTGGCGCCATGGGAAACGTATATAAGGCGCCGCCGTGTCCACGCCATCCACGCCTGAGCGCCCATCGACGGCCGCCCTCCTCACCCTGCTGGGCACCTCCGCCGGCCTGGCTGGCCTCGCCGTCTACCAGTGGAGCCAATTGCTGGTGATGCGCGCGGGAGGCACGCCGGCCTGCGCCGTCAACGACACCTTCAACTGCGCCGCGGTGTGGAACTCGGCCTTCGCCGGGCGAGTGCACGACGCGCTGGGGATTCCCGTGGCGGGCCTGGGCCTGTTGTGGGGCCTCACCGCGCTGGCGCTGCCGGTCATCATGGCCGTGCACGTCCGCAAGGGGCGCGACGTCGCGACCTTCCTCACCGGCATCAAGCTGTGGGCGGGCGCCGGGCTCTTGGCGTGCGTCACCTTCATCGCCGCCTCGGTGCAGGCCAGCGCGGTGTGCCTCACCTGCCTCGGCACCTACGTCCTCACCCTCGGCTACGGCGTGGGGGCCTTCGCGCTCCTCCCCAGGCCCGCGTGGCCCGACACCCGCTACCTCGTGCCGGGTGGCGCGTGGGCGATGATCATCTCCGCGCCTCTCTTCCTGGTGCTGCTGTACCCCGGCGGGAAGACGCCGAAGACGACGACGCAGCAGGACGTGAAGGTGGACGTGAAGGTGGGCCCGAAGACGACGCCCGAGCAGGCGGCCCAGTGGTTCGCCACGCTGTCCACCCAGGAGAAGCTGCAGACCGCCTACGCCCGTGACGTCTTCCTCAAGTCGGCGCCCAGAGACGTCTCGGGCTTCCCGGTGCGGGTGCGCCTGGGCCCGGCGGACGCACCCGTCAAGCTGGTGGAGTTCACCGACATCCTCTGCGGGCACTGCCGGATGTTCGAGGGCCTCGTCACCCAGTTGGTGGCGATGGACCCCGGGGCCATCTCGGTCGAGCCGCGGTACTACCCGCTGGACTCGGAGTGCAACCCGGACGTGAAGCACTCTCCGGGCGACGGGGTGCGGTGCTTCGGCGCGAAGGCGCAGCTGTGCCTCGAGCAGCACCCCGACTTCGCGAAGATCCGCCACGAGCTCTTCGAGCACCAGGCAGGGCTGACGAAAGACTTCATCGCCCTGGTGGCCGCGAAGGCGGGCATGGGCCGCGAGGCGCTGGAGGCGTGCGTCAACTCACCCGAGACGGCGAAGCGGCTGGCGGACGACATCGAGTACGCGAAGCTGTACGGCATTCAGGGCACGCCCCTGGTGCTGGTGAATGGCCGCGAGGCGCCGCCCGCCACCGCCTTCCTCGTCGGGCTGGTGCTGACGAAGGGCGACGCCAACGCGCCCCTCTTCGACTCGTTGCCTCCTCCGCCCACCCCATGAGTGACGAGAAGAAGCCCTTCCACAACCCCTTCGGCGCGCTCGCGGGGCTGAAGGACGGTTTGCCGAAGGGGCCCGAGGCGAAGCCCGACGCGAAGCCGGAAGCGCCGAAGGGGCCTCCGCGCGCGGTGGTGCGGCTCGAGCGCGCCGGTCGCAAGGGAAAGGAAGTCACCGTCATCGAGCACCTCGACCTGTCCCTGCGCGAGCGGGAGAAGTGGCTCACGGCCCTCAAGGGAGCGCTGGGCTGCGGGGGCGCGCTGGAAGGCGACGCGCTGGTGCTGCAGGGCGATCACCGGCAGCGCGCGGCGAAGTGGCTGGAGGCGAAGGGCGTGAAGAAGGTGACGCTGGGCTCCTGACGACTCACAGCGGATCGCGCCAGCGCAGGCCGGGAAAGCGGCCGAAGTCTCCGTCATTGGAGTGCAACTCGCCCTGGTACTCGATGGCCAACGCCGCCAGGTGAGCTTCGGTGGTGAGGTTTCCACCGGCCCCCACGGCGAGCAACAGCCGCTCGAGGATGTCGAGGTGCTTCGGCCCTGGGTCGAGGCGCTCCACCGGAGGCTGGGCGAACCACTCGCGCACATGCGCCATCGCCTCCGCGGTCGTCATGGGCTTCACGAGGACATGCCGGTGCGTCATCAGCCGGATGAAGCCGAGCACCACGGCCCATGGGAGCCCCACCGGCGTCTGGCCGTTGAGCAGCCCTTCCCACCACGCGCGTGCCTGGCGGTGCGAGGGCGCGTCGCCGTTGTGGGCGTAGACGACGAGGTTCAGGTCCGGGACAATCACCGCTTCACCCGACGGGCGAAGTCTTCGACCTCGAGCTCATCGACGAGGCGGTTCAACTTCCCCGGGTCGATGCCCGGCCGGAAGCCCCCGCGGTGGACCCTCACCGAGTAGCGCTTCCCTTCCCGGCGCGGGGCCTGGGCGGACAGGCCTTTGCGGACCACCTCGTTGAGCGTCTCCTTGAAGGACTGCCCGCGCCGGTGCGCGAGGTCCTTCAGCTTCTTCGCGAGATCCGGCTCGAGGGTCAGGGTGGTACGCATGCAGGCAGCTTGATGCTCCATGTTGGAGGCGTCAAACTGCGCGCCGGCGTCACCGCCTGTACGTCCAGTGCCAGTACTCGCCGCGCACGTCGTTGACGAAGCCGAAGCGGCGGGCGTGGTGGGACAGCCACCGGTAGGCGCGCGTGCCGTAGCCGCCGACGCCGCCGATATCCATCGCGATGCCGCCCTGGTGGTTGGAGTAGCCGGGCCGCGCCGCGAGGTTGCCGCGCCCCGAGAGGTACAGGTTGTAGAGGTACTTCTGCTCGGCCATGGTGCGGAAGCCGCTGGTGGCCGAGAGGCTCACGCCCGCGCGCTTCGCCGCCGCCTTCATGCGCAGGAAGGCGCGCGCCGCGTCGGTGCGCAGGTACTCGCCGTCGCCCACGCTGGTGACGCGGATGTGGCGCGGCACGCCGTTGATGTAGCCGAGCGCCGGCTTCGACTTCGTGATCTGCTTCAGCACCTTCGCGGTGCCGGCCGTGAGGTCGCCCGAGCGCTTGAGCCCGTAGGCCTTCTGGAAGCGCCGCACCGCCTTCTCCGTCATCTGGGTGAAGCGGCCGTCGCGCTTGCCCGGGTTGAAGCCCGCCTTCTTGAGCAGCTTCTCCGCGCGCTGGATGTCGGCGCCCACCTGCCCCTCGTGGGCCGCAGGCTTGAAGCCGTTCCTCACGAAGACGTCCAGCTTGCGCACCTGCGCCAGCGTGTCCTTGTCCACCACGCCGGTGACGGGCAGCCGCTTCGCCTTCTGCAGCTTCTCGACCGCGTCCCTGGTCTTCCAGTCGAAGGTGCTGTCGGCCTTGCCGTTGAAGAGGCCCGCCGCCTTGAGGTGGCTCTCGAGCGCCTTCACTGCCGCGCCCCTGTCGCCGCGCTCGAGCTCGTCGCCCGAGCGGATCCGCTTCGCCATGGTGGCGAGTTGCCTGCGGATCGCGGCGTGCGACTTCGGGAGAACTCGGCGGGTGTACATGGGCTCCTCCGTGCGTACACGGAGTTGTCCCTCTCGCCGGCCGGGAGTTGCTGTCAGCGGACGTGACGTTTCGGGGGAATTTCCGGAGGAATTTCCCGCCGCGGCCTACTGGCAATAGCCCGTCATCACGTTGCAGGTGAGGCCCATCGGGCAGGCCGCGAGTCCGCCGTTCTCACAGCGCGGCCGGCACCAGCCGATGATGGGCGGCAGGCCGGTGTTGCCCGACGCGCAGACGTAGCCCTGGCGGCAGGTGTCCTGCCCCTGGCCCACGCCGAAGCAGAAGGCCTTGCAGGTGGCGAGCGTGACGCCGAAGAGATCCTCCGTCACGCAGATGCCCGTGGTGCACGGCTGGTTGGGCCCGCACGTCGCCGTGCAGTAGCCGCCGGGGTAGCCCGTCTGCGGAGACGGGACGATGCAGAGCTGGTTCTGCGGTGGCCGGCACTGGAGATCGCCCGTGCACGGCGCGCCCGCCTCGACGTTCATCAGCCCGCCGCCGCCGCCGAAGCCTCCGCCGCTGCCGCCGCCCGGCCCTCCTCCGATGCCGCCGCCGAAGCCGCCGTCGAAGACGGGGAGGCAGAAGCCCGACTGGCACACCGCGCCGGCGCCGCAGGCGAAGCACTGCTGGCCGAAGACGCCGCACGCCATGTTGGTGGTGCCCGCGGTACAGAAGCCGTTCTGACAGCAGCCCATGCACGTCTGCGGGCCGCAGCCGACGCACTGGCCGTTGAGGCACTGGGTGCCGGGCGGACAGGGGCGGCACTGCTGGCCACCCGTGCCGCACGCGCTGGAGGTGGGCATCAGGCACTGGCCGTTGCTGCAGCAGCCGGACGGGCACGTCATCGCGTCGCACTGAGACGTGCACACGCCGTTGACGCAGAGCAGGCCCACCGGACAGGAGACGCACGCGGAGCCGAAGTTCCCGCAGTTGACGACGCTCTGGTTCTGCGGCGGGACGCAGGTGTTCGACGGCAGGCAGCAGCCGCTGCACGTGCCCGGTCCGCACGCGCCGGGGACGCACTTGCCGAAGGAGCACGTCTCTCCCACCGCGCAGATGGTGCAGGCCAGCCCGCCGACCCCGCACCGGGCGGGAGAGTTTCCGGGCTGACATTGACCCGCCGCGTCCCAGCAACCAGGACACGAGCCGCCGCCTCCGCCGGGACCGCCGCCCACGAAGCCGCCTCCACCGCTGCCGCCTCCGGGTCCGCCACCCACGAAGCCACCGCCGACGCCTCCACCGATTCCGCCGCCGGGACCTCCGCCGAAGAAGCCGCCGCCGACACCTCCACCGATTCCGCCTCCGGGGCCTCCGCCGAAGAATCCGCCGCCGACACCTCCACCGATTCCGCCTCCGGGGCCTCCGCCGAAGAATCCGCCGCCGCTGCCTCCACCCGCGCCGCCGCCACCACCCTTTCCGCCGCCGCTGCCTCCGCCCGTGCTGCCACCACCGCCCTTCCCGCCGCCGCTGCCCGGGGGCACGCACACGCGCTCGACGCAGCGCCAGCCGCTGCCGCAGTCCTGGTCCTTCTCGCACTGCACTTCCACCACCGGCGTCCAACACGCCGCGGCGAGCGCCCCCATGGCTCCTGCGGCCAGCCAGAGACGGAGTTTCATAAGGGGACCTCGAGAGCCTGCGCGCCGGCCTGGTGCGCGGCGATCAACCCGCCTCGTCGGGGAAAACGCAAGTCGCTCACTCCAGCCGCTCCAGGATGAGGGGGCGCGGCGCGGGGGCCGCTTCACCGATGCGCCAGGCCTTCGTCACCCGCGCCTTCACCTCGTCGAGCCGCTTCTCGTCGTTGTAGTGCACCGTCACCAGCGCGTCGCCCGCCTGCACCTTCGCGCCGACCTTCTTCTCCAGCACGAAGCCCACCGCGGGGTCGATGGCGTCGGTCGTCTTCGCCCGCCCCGCGCCCAGCGCCATCGCCGCCAGCCCCACCGCTTCGCTGTCGATGCCGGTGACGAAGCCGGAAGCCGGCGCGGCGACGGTGGTGGTGTGCTTCGCGCGCGGAAGCTTCGAGAGGTCCCGGATGGCGGAGGGATCGCCCCCCTGCGCCTTGACGATTTCGCACAGCTTCGTCTCCGCGGAGCCGTCCCGAATGACCTTCTCGAGCTGCGTGCGGGCCTCACCCGGCGTCTTCGCCTTGCCGCCCAGCACGAGCATCTCGGCGGTGAGCGCCAGCGTCACCTCGGTGTAGTCGGCGGGCGCCTTGCCGCGGAGCATCTCGACCGCCTCGATGACCTCCAGCGCGTTGCCCACGGTGTTGCCCAGCGGTTGATCCATGTCCGTCAGCACCGCGACGACCTTCTTCTTCATCTCGCGGCCGATGCCGATCATCGTGCGGCCCAGGGTGCGCGCGTCGTCGAGCGTCTTCATGAAGGCGCCGCTGCCCACCTTCACGTCCAGCACCAGCGCGTCGATGCCCTCGGCCAGCTTCTTGGACATGATCGACGAGGCGATGAGGGGAATGCAGTCCACCGTCGCCGTCACGTCGCGCAGCGCGTACAGCTTCTTGTCCGCCGGGGCAAGCGTAGCGGTCTGCCCGATGAGGCACGCGCCCACGTCCTTCACCAGGCGCCGGTACGTCGGCACGTCGAGGTTCACCTTGAAGCCGGGGATGGACTCCAGCTTGTCGAGGGTGCCGCCGGTGTGGCCCAGCCCGCGCCCGGAGATCATCGGCACGGGCACACCGCACGCCGCGGCCAGGGGCGCCAGCGACAGCGACACCTTGTCTCCCACGCCGCCGGTGGAGTGCTTGTCCACCTTGAGGCCCGGCGTCTCGGAGAGGTCCAGCACCTCGCCGCTCTCCAGCATCGCCCGCGTCCACGCGGCGAGCTCCACGTCGGACAGGCCGCGGAAGAAGACGGCCATGCACATCGCGGACATCTGGTAGTCGGTGACGTCGCCCTTCGTGTAGCCGTCGAGGAAGGCGCAGATGTCGGCGGGCGGCAGCGGCTGGCCGTCGCGCTTGGCCTTGATGAGCTCGTAGGGACGCATCGCCACCTCACGGTACGGGCGGCCGGGGCGGTGCGCCACTTCTTGAGCCGGGCCGTCACCGGAAAGTCCGCGCGGCGACAGAGCCCGACCGCCACCCGGGCCAGGGGGAGGCCACCTGGCGTGGTCCGTCACCGGAAGGCCGCGAGTGGGAGCGCTGGCGCGGTCGCCCGATGGTGCGCCGACGGGGCCCGGTGGGGCGCCCATGTGGCGGTGGCCCTGCGCCGCAGCGCTCTCGACAAATCAGGCCGTCAGCGTCGGCCCGCGCCAACCTCGAGCGGTCCGGTTTTCAGGCGCGCCGTCCCGGTGGTGGAGTTGGTGCTGGCCTCTTCGTGGGCGTGGCGTTCCTGGCGAAGGTGGAGTCGGGCACTGACGGCCTGGGCCTGGTGCTGGGCCTGGGAGCGCCTTCTCCGCGGGGCGCCGCCAACCGCTGCGGGGACGACATCGCACGATCCGCGAGGAACCGAAGAAGCCCGGCCGATCGCGCCGCCTCTCTGGGCGCGCAGCGACGGAGCGGCTGGCAGGCCGCGCTTGCCCTGGATCACGCGCGGCGCGAGGTGTCCGCGAAGGCGCCGTGCTGACGAGGCGATGACAGAGAGGGCCGCATGGTTGGGTGCATGGTCAGCGCCGTGAACGAGCTCGAGAAGCCACGCCTGCGGGGCGTGTCGCACCTGGTGTCCTTCTTCGCTGCGCTGGCCGCCGGCGCGGTGTTGATTGCCCTCGTGCCAACCGCGGCGCGCGTGGGCCTCGTCATCTACACCGCGAGCCTCTGCACGATGTTCGGGGTGAGCGCGCTGTACCACCGCCCCACCTGGAGCCCCGGCGCCCGCCGCTGGATGCGCCGCCTCGACCACGCCGCCATCTTCGTCCTCATCGCCGGGACCGGCACGCCCTTCGCGTTGCTGCTGCCGCCCGACGACGGGAAGAAACTGCTCGCCCTCTTGTGGATTGGGGCGGGCGTGGGCGTGGTGCGCGCGGTGGTGTGGATTGGCGCGCCGAAGGTGCTGGTGGCGCTGCTCGCGCTGGCCGTGGCGTGGGCCGCGGCGCCCTTCTTCTCCACGCTGTTCCACACGCTCGGCGCCGGGACCTTCGCGTGGATCGCCGCTGGCGGTGTCCTCTACACCCTCGGCGCGCTGGCCTACGCGACGAAGCGGCCGAACCCCTGGCCCCGCACCTTCGGCTACCACGAGGTTTTCCACGCGCTCACGGTTTTCGCGGCCGTCTGTCACTTCGTCGCCGTGACACGCGCGGTGGCCTGAGAGAGACCGCCAGGGCAGTGCGCTCCGTGCTAATCGCGGAGCGCTCGTTCTTCCGCGAAAGGACTGCCCATGGCCGCCGGCCCCTCCAACGACGAAGGCGTAGACCGGAAGCGCCTGGACTTCTTCATCCGGCTGGCGGCGATCGCCACCGTGCTCTACCTGTGCTTCCGGTTGGCGATCCCCTTCGTCGAGCCGATCGCCTGGGGCCTGGTGCTCGCGGCGGGGCTGCACCCCCTGTACGAGAAGCTCGTGGTGCGCCTGAAGGGGCGCCGGAAAACGGCATCGGCCCTGGTGGCGATCACGCTGCTCGTCATCATCGCCGTCCCGGTGCTCCTGCTGGGCGAGTCACTGCTGGAAGGAGTGCAGCACCTGGCGAAGGGGCTGCGGGAGGGCACGCTGACCATCCCTCCGCCGTCCGAGAAGGTGAAGAGCTGGCCGCTCGTGGGCGAGAAGGTGGCGGGGCTGTGGCAGCTCGCTTCCGACAACCTCGCCGCCTTCCTCGAGGCGGAGGCCGTGTACGTCAAGGACCTCGGCACGAAGGCGCTGGGGCTGGTGACGGGCGCGGCGCTCGCGCTGGGGCAGTTCATCCTGTCAGTCATCATCGCGGTGGTGATGTTGGCGAAGGCCGAGGCCGGCGAGCGGTTCGCGCATGGCCTCGCCAGACGTCTGGCGGGCGACGGGGGCGATGCGCTGGTGTCTCTGGCGGCGCAGACGGTGCGCAGCGTGGCGGTGGGCGTGCTGGGGGTCGCGGTGCTGCAGGCGATCCTCGCCGGCGGGGGCCTGCTGGTCGCGGGGGTGCCGGCAGCGGGGCTCCTGTCGATGGTGGTGCTGGTGCTGTGCGTGGTGCAGCTGGGCCCAGGCCTGGTGATGTTCCCCGTGGCCATCTGGCTCTTCAGCACCGGCGACACGGTGCGCGCGTCGCTCTTCCTGGTGTGGGCCATCGTCCTGATGCCGCTGGACAACATCCTGAAGCCCATCCTCCTCGGGCGCGGGGTGAGGTCTCCCATGTTGATTGTGTTCATGGGCTCGCTGGGCGGCTTCCTGCGCAGCGGCATCATCGGGCTCTTCACCGGCGCCGTGGTGCTGGTGCTCGGCTACGAGCTGTTCATGGCGTGGCTCAGGCAGCGCGCCGCGGAGAACGGGGGCGAGGGGGCTCCTTCCGCCGGCGACGCACCGGCTCCAGCGGCGTCTCTGGCCGCACCGGCCAGCTGAGCCCCGTCCGGCAAGCCGAGGTGTCCTTCACGGGTGCGGGCGCTGCTGGCTGAGCCGCGCCTCCGGGCTTCAACCGCGCGTCGAGGCCTCCTCGTCCAAATGCCCCTCGAAGGGGTAGCGGTGAGCTGCTCCGCCACGACGGCCTCCCGCACCGGCGGCGTCGGCGCCCAATCGACATCTGCAGGAACCACCCACCAGGTGGCTGGTGCAGCACTCGATTCCGCGCGTCCCTCGCCTCGGACGCCGAATCGACATCCGCAGGAACCAGGCGGCTGGTGCAGCGCTCGATTTCGCGCGCGCCTCGCCTTGGACGCCGCCCCATCGACATCTGCAGGAACCACTCATCAGGTGGCTGGTGCAGCACTCGATTTCCGCGCGTCCCTCGCCTCGGACGCCGAATCGACATCCGCAGTCCGCAGAGACCAGGCGGCTGGTGCAGCGCTCGATTTCGCGCGCGCCTCGCCTTGGACGCCGCCCCATCGACATCTGCAGGAACCACTCACCAGGTGGCTGGTGCAGCACTCGATTCCGCGCGTCCCTCGCCTCGGACGCCGAATCGACATCCGCAGGAACCAGGTGGCTGGTGCAGCACTCGATTTCGCGCGCGCCTCGCCTCGGACGCCGCCCCATCGACATCTGCAGGAACCACCCGCCAGGCGGCTGGTGCAGCGCTCGATTTCGCGCGCGCCTCGCCTTGGACGCCGCCCCATCGACATCTGCAGGAACCACTCATCAGGTGGCTGGTGCAGCACTCGATTTCCGCGCGCGCCTCGCCCTGGACGCCGCCGCAGGCGCCCGCCCTGCACCACCGTCTCCGTGTGCCGTCCTCACCGCCTCCCCAGGCAGCGGCGGCGTCAGACGCGGTGGAGAATCCACGCGGCGGCCGCGCCGGCCAGCACCAGCCAGGTGGCGTTCACCTTGAAGCGCAGCAGCACCAGCGCGCTCAGCACCGCCAGCACGCCCGTGGCCACGTCCACCACCGCCGCGTGGGCGAGCTGCGCCGCCACCACGGCCATCAGCGCCACCGCCGCCACGTTGACGCCGTCGACGAAGGCCGCGGCGCCCTTCGACGCGCGCAGTCGCGGCAACAGCGGCGCGGACAGCGCCACATAGACGAAGGCCGGAAGGAAGATGGCGACGGTGGCCACCAGCGCGCCCTGCCAGCCGCCCAGCACCATCCCGATGAAGGTGGCGGTCGTGAAGACGGGGCCCGGCGTCACCTGGCCGGCGGCGATGGCGTCGATGAGCTGCGCCTCCGTCAGCCAGCCCAGGCGCTCCACCAGGTCCGCGCGGAGGAAGGCCAGCAGCACGTACCCGCTGCCGAAGAGCAGCGCGCCAGCCTTGAGGAAGACCCAGAAGAGGCCGCTCAGCCCCACCGACGTCGCGACGCCCGCCGAGAGCGGAGCCGCCAGCAGCGCCGCGCTCGGAGGAGGCCTCGGCATCACGCGCCGGCCCGCCAGCACCGCCAGCCCGGCGCCGAACAACACGAGCAATTCGTGCGCGCCCAACGCCGAAGCGCCGACGCAGCCGAGGCCCAGCGCGCGCAACGGCCAGCCCTTCATCACCCGCACCGCCAGCGCCCACAGCGCCTGCAGCACCACGGCGAGGATGACGGGCTTGATGCCCTCGAGCAGCCAGCCCACGTCGGGCAGCGCGCCGTAGCGCACGTAGGCCCAGCCCAGCACCCCCGTCAGCGCCATCGCGGGAAGGATGAAGCACACCCCCGACACCACCAGGCCGGGCACGCCCGCACGCCGGTAGCCCACATGAATCGCCAGCTCCGTCGAGTTGGGCCCGGGGATGAGGTTGACCGCACCCAGCAGGTCGACGAACTCGTCTTCACTCAACCACCCGCGGCGGCGCACCACCTCGTCGTGCAGCACCGCGATGTGCGCGGCTGGCCCTCCGAAGGTGGTCGCGCCGATGCGGAAGAAGAGCGCGGCCAACTCGAGCAGCCTGGCGCCGCGTTCCGTCACGCACGGACGAGAGCCGACTGGCGGCCGAGGGGCAAGGGATTCGCACCTCGCGCCGCTCGACGCAGGCAACCAGTCCGTGCGTGCAGGCGTGGAGCGGGACGAGGCGAAGGCGTCGTGTGACGCGCCACGTCGTCGCTACCCGAAGGCGTCACGGCGATGACGGCGGGCACGGCTCCGGCCGAACGGTGCTGCGGCAGTTCGACGCGCTCGAGACTCCCCGTGCTGGTGGTGCCCACGCCGAGGCGGGGCTCCAGCACGGCCCTCGTGCCCCGTCGGAGTCAGGGGACGTACGCGAGGGACGACCCCTCTGGGCCGGACAGGAGCAGGTAGAAGCCGCTGCCCTGGTCCTCTCGCGCCACCCGCACCACCTGCTCTCCCCTCGCGAGGCCGCCCATGCGCACCAGGTCCAAGAGCTCGCCCTGGTCGCTCCAGCGCGCGGCGAAGCCGGCGTCCGGGTACGCGAGGCACACCGCCCCATGGCCGCAGCGGGTAAGGCTCTCAGGACGGGGCAGCGCGCCGTCGAGGGTGACGTCGAAGCGCGCGGAGAGCCCCGAGTCGGACGCCAGCACCGTCAGCGCGCCTTCCGCTGACACCGCCGCGACCAGCGCGTCATCGAGCAGCACCGCGGTGGAGGTCTCCTCCACGGACTGCAGGGCCGCGGACAGTGTCGCGTCGTGGACCCAGCCCGTCGCCTCCAGCTTCATGCCGAACCAGGAGCCGCAGTTCTGCAGGGCGAGCCGCTGCTCCGAGGGCGACGCCGCCAGCTTGCTCACCCAGCGGAAGGGCCCCACCGTCGTCTCGCCGCACCGCCGGTGGTTCACCTGCTGCACCGACGAGCCCAGGGAGACGAAGACGTTGGTGTGGCCCGCGCTGAGGAGGCCATCGGCCACCTCCACTTCCTGGTAGGTCCACTCCAGCTGCGGCGTCAGCGCGCAGCCCGTGCCGCCCAGGCGCTGGAGACGGGAGCGCTGCGTGGCCGCGTCCTGCACCACCGTGAAGAGCGCGGAGTCCTGCACCGACGGGGGCGCGGCGATCATCGCCAGCGTGGAGGAGTCCACCGTGCCCACCGGGCAGCGCTCCGCCACCTTCGCCGCAGCGGACGAAAGAGGCGCGGGCGCCAACACCTGCGGCCTCGGCGCCGCAGGCACCCACGTCCCCCGCGACGGCACCTCGGTGGCGTGGACGTCGTCGACTCTCCGTTCTCCGCCCTGGCCCTCGGTAGACGGGCCGCACCCGACCAGCACCAACAACAGACTCGCACCGAGTCCCCTCGACACGCGCTGCATGGAAGCTCCCCCGGCGCGAGCGTCACTCGCCCCCGGCCGGGGCCATGCTCGCGCCAGGAGCAAGCCTGCCCCGCCTCGCCACGCCCGTGAGTCATATTCCGTCATAAAATGACGTGTCATGCACCCATCCTTCTCGTTGGGCGACATGCTCCGGCAGCTCCGCGTGGAGCGCGGCCTCACCCAGCAGCAGGTGGCCCGGCGCCTGGGCCTCAGCGGGAATGCCGTCATCTCCCGTCTCGAGCGCGGCGTGGTGCTCCCGTCGGAGGCCCTGCGCCGGAAGCTGGCGCGGCTGTTGGGCGTCGAGCCGGCGCTCCTCGCCACGCGCGTGCAACGAGAGTCGAGGGGCGCCACGGCCACCGCCCTGCTGGCGGACCTGAGCACGGCGTTCGACGCGGCCCACCAGCAGCTGGAAGGCGAGCTCGGGGCGCTGCGCCGCTCGCTCGCCCAGCACCAGGCCCGCATCGCGCACGTCCTCACGCTGTCGGAGCTGCAGCTGCTGTGGGGCCTCCCCGACAAGCTGGCCTACGAGGCCACGGTGAAGAGCGCGTGGGTGGTGACGCCCGACCTCCTCCTCGACGTGCAGCGCGACGCCTTGCGGAAGGTGGTGCGCGACAACGTCGCGCGCGGCGTGGAGTACCGCTACCTCGTGCCCCCGTCCCCCGGCGTACTGCAGCGCGCCCGCCGCTTCCTGAAGGACTTCGGGCCGAAGGCTCCCGTGGAGGTGCGCAGCGCGCCGGCCGACGGGCTGATGTTCCTCTCGGAGGTGGTGCTGTACGACGCCCTCACGCCGCAGCGCCTGGGGTTGATGGTGGCGCCCACCGCCCGCAGCGACGTCGACTGTGTGCTGTCGCCCGTGCACGCCGCGCGGTTGGCCCGGGGCTTCCAGGAGGTCTGGCGCACGGCGGCGCGCGTGACGTGACGTCAGGGCGCTTCGAGGACGGTGCCCTTCGAGGTGAGGAAGCGCAGCGCCTGCCGGCGCACCTCCGCCGCGTTCCAGAAGAGGTTGTGTGGATCTTCCAGCAGCGCCTGCGACGCCGGCAGGTACCGGGCCGGGTCGGCGCGGAAGTAGCGGCGCAGCGGCGTCGTCCCCTGCTCGGCGGTGGTGGCCAGCGGCGCGCTCAACACGCCAGCCAGGTCGGCGGTGGCCTCGTTGGGCATGGTGCGGTCCCCCAGCCCTTCCTGCACCAGCACCGCCTGCGCACTCGAGGGCGCGTGCGCCAGCGTGATGGGGTCGCCGGGGTCGATGAACACCTGCGCCAGCGTGCGGAAGAGGGGAAACGCCGCGTAGTACTCGGTGCTGCCGAAGGCGAGGTCCGTCTCGGCCACCATCAAGAGGCCCACCCGGTCACGGATGGTGACGGAGTTCAAGATGTTCCCCAGCCCTGCGCCCGGCACGTTCAGCACCACCGTCTTCACCTTCGGGGCGAAGGACACGAAGGTGGCGCCCATCACGCTGCCCATCGAGTTGCCGAAGTAGGCCAGCTCGCCGGTGTCGGGCGCCCCGTCACCGTCGACGTCCAGGCCTTCCGCCATGCGCGCCAGCATCAATTGGTCGAAGGCCATCTGGCGCATCGAGTCGCGCACGCGGACGATGTCGTCGAGCGAGAAGAAGTCGAGGACGTTGCCGCGCAGCCCGTGGGCCGGGGCGTCGATGCCGAGGCACGCGAGGCCCTCCCGCGCAAACAACTCCGCCAGCTCGAGGCAGAAGGCGATGTCGTTGCCCTTCTGAGGGAGGTTGCGCGATGCCAGCCCGTGGCCCCCGATGACGACGGTCCACCCGCCCGCCGGCTTCGGACCCGCGGGCACCGTGAGGACAAAGGGGAGCGCGACGGCCGGCGCGCTTTCAGGCGCGGCCACGTTCCCCGCCGCCCACAGCCCGTCGACGCGCAATTCCCGGCTGGTGAAGGTGCCGATGACCACCTGCCCGACGTGTGTGGCCGGCCGGCCGAAGCCGTGCTTCTCCAGCCACGGCGTCAGCTCGCTCCACTCGGCGTCCTGAGGACGGAAGGTGCCCACCGGCCGCGTCACGTCGCCCTCCGTCACCACCGCGCGCGGGGGCACGGTCACGGGAGCGGGCGGCTGCGAGTCCACCCACGCGGCCAGCGCGTCCAGCGGCGCCCGCGAACCAGGCGCCGTCTGCGGCAACGTCAACAGCACGCGAGACGCCTCGACGCCCAGCGCCCCGGCGGCCTTCGCCACCACCGCCTCCGTCTCGGGCGCGTCCTCGAAGTCGTAGCCGCGACCGAGCGCCACGCCGCCCGCGCCCTTCAGCGAGTCCAGCACCACGAGGAGCCCCTCTTCGCCCGGCGGCAGCGGCACCGTGGGCCGCACCAGGAGGAAGTCGGGGTACGCTTCGTCGGGCTCGCGGCCGGTGTCGGCCAGGGCGTCGCGGGAATGTTCGACGCGCACGGCGCGCTCCAGCACCTCGTAGCCGTCGCCCACCTTCCGCAGCCGCGCCACCGCACCCTCCGCCGTCGCGCCGTCCAGCGGCACCGACGCGCGCAGCAGCACCGGGTTGAAGGCGCCCACCGCCGTCACCTCCGACGCCGAGCGCACTGCCCAGCCGTCCAGCATCTTCTTCACCTTCGTCGTCTGCGCTTTCGGGTGGAGGAAGGGCAGGTACCAGCCCGGGCGCGTGGCGAAGTCCTTCCCGGCGAGGCGCGCGTCGGGGAAGGGGTTCTCCAACGAGGCGACGTCCTCCGAGTAGAGGAGGTGCGGGGGCTCGGGCGCGCGCTGGCCGCAGGAGAAGAGGAGGGGAAAGAGGGAGAGGACGAGGAGGCGACGCATGGAGAAGGCTTCAGCACGCCGGGGACGTCGGAAAGAAGCGCGGGCCCCTGGAGGTGACACGCGCGGGTGTCGCGCGACGCGTCAACCGGAGTCCTTGCGCGGGATCCATGACAGGGGCCGCGCCCAGGTGCTTTGAAGCGGCCATGCGCCTCGTCCTCGCCGCCGTCGCCGCATCGCTGGCCCTCACCGCCTGCAAGAAGGAGTCTCCGCCCCAGACGCCCGGGGGCGAGTCGCCCAAGCCGGACAAGACGTTGGTGGTGGGCCTGGTGACGGACGTGGGCGGGCGGGGAGACCAGTCCTTCAACGACTCCGCGCTGCGCGGCCTCGAGACGTGGGCGGCGGGCTCGCGCTTCGTATCCGGCAGGTACGAGCGGCTGCCCGCCCCGGCGCGCGAGACGACGATTCCGGCCGAGCTCAAGGCGCGCGTCACGCCCATCCCGGTGAAGCCTCTCGTCGTCCAGTCGAAGGCGCAGGAGGACTACCAGCCCAACCTGCAGTTGCTCGTCGACCAGGGCGCGGGGCTCACCATCGGCGTGGGCTTCATGCTGGAGAACGCGGTGGAGGCGGTGGCGAAGGCCAACCCGCAGGCGAAGTTCCTCCTCATCGACAGCCCGCTGCTGGACGCGAAGGGCGAGCCCTTGAAGCTGCCCAACGTGCGCACGGTGGTGTTCCGCGAGGAGGAAGGCAGCTTCCTCGTCGGCGCGCTGGCCGGGCTGGTGGCGAAGGAGAAGGTGGGCTTCGTGGGCGGCATGGAGATTCCCCTCATCAAGAAGTTCGAGGCGGGCTTCCGCGCCGGGGTGAAGACGACGAATCCGAAAGCGCAGGTGCTGGTGCAGTACACCGGCACCTTCGACAACGTGGCGGCGGGCAAGCAGGTGGCGCAGGACCTGATTGCCAAGGGCTGCGAGGTCCTCTTCCAGGCGGCGGGCAGCGACGGGCTGGGCGTCATCCAGGCGGTGAAGGAGGCGCGCGAGGCGAAGAAGGCCGTCTTCGTCATCGGCGTGGACAGCGACCAATCGCACCTGGCGCCCGACGCCGTGCTGACGTCGATGGTGAAGCGCGTGGACCTCGCCGTGTACCAGGCGGCGCGCGACCTCTTCGATGGCGCCTTCACCGCGACGGACGTGGTGATGGGCCTCAAGGAAGGCGGCGTCACCTACGCGCCGGTGACGGTGGGCCTGTCGGACAAGGACGCCGTGCTGGCGAAGGTGGAGGCCTTGCGCGCGAAGGTGGTGGCGGGCGAGGTGAAGGTGCCGTCGAACCCCGCCGACGTGGACGGCTTCGCTCCGCCGCAGCCGTAGGCCGACAACCGCGGAGGGTAGTGGCAGCATCAACTCGACACCTTGAAGTGTGCTTGACGCCAATTGGAGTCGGTCTCGTGGACGATGTCCGGGACCGAGGGGGACTGCACCGATGAGAAACGAGAGCGCGACGTGGGCGGTGGTCTGGAAGGCCCTGGTGGTGGGCGTGGCGGCGCTGGCGGTGTCCTGCGGACAGCGTCACGAGGTGCAACCGTCGAGGGTGGAGGACGCGGCGTCGGCAGCGGACCGGGTCAAGACAGCCGAAGCGTTTGCAGCGCGAGACGTCGAACTTGCTCAGCAGTTGTCGAATGGGCGGCTGTTGCCGTGGCAGGAGGCGAAGTCTGGCCAGGCGAAGTCGCTGGTGCTGCCCAGGGGCTTCGACAGGCGCCTCTCTTTCTCCCTTCCCGCACGGGGCGACGGAGCCCTCGAGGTCCACCTGGGCGCCGCCACGGTGGCGTTGAAACCCACGGGGGCGCGGGAGCAGTCACGGCTGGAGAAGGAGGGGGCGTGGGCAGTGTACGCCAACCAATACGCGGCCACCGACGGCTTCGTGGTGAGCGGCAGCGACTTCGTCGAGGCCCTCTACCTCCTGAAGAACGAGACAGCCCCGCGGCGCTTCGAGTGGGTGGTACAGGGCCCCGAGTGGCTGAAGACGCTGCGCGTGGAGGCCGACGGCGGAGCAACCCTCGTCAACGGGCGGGGCGAGACGGCGCTGCGGGTGCGTCCACCACTGGCCGTCGACGCGCGTGGGCGACGAGTCCCCTGCCGCCTCGAGACGCAGGGCCTGGTGCTGGCGCTGAAGGTGGAGACGGAAGGCGCGGCCTGGCCGGTGCTGGTGGACCCGGTGGTGGAGTTGCCCGGCTGGACGGACATGGTGCCGCTGCGCAACCGCTCGGGCCACGCGATGGCGACGCTGGGCAGCAGGGTGGTGTTGTTCGGGGGCAATGGAGACGACACCTTCGCAGACACCTGGGAGTGGGACGGCACCACGTGGACACAGCGCACCCCTGCCACCAGCCCAACCGCGCGCGTGGGCCACGCCATGGCAACGCTGGGCAACAGGGTGGTGCTCTTCGGGGGCAGCAGCAGCGGTGGCAGCAACCTCTCGGACACCTGGGAGTGGGACGGCACCACCTGGACACAGCGCAACCCCGCCACCAGCCCAACGACGCGCTCCCTCCATGCAATGGCAACGCTGGGCACGAAGGTGGTGCTGTTCGGCGGCGCGGGCACCGGCCGCTTGCTGTCGGACACCTGGGAGTGGGACGGCACCACCTGGACGCAGCGCACCCCCTCCACCAGCCCACCCGCGCGCTACGCCCACGCGATGGCGACGCTTGGGACGAAGGTGGTGCTGTTTGGGGGACGTGACGGCTCAGCCTACCTGTCGGACACGTGGGAATGGGACGGCGTCGACTGGACGCAGCAGACGGGCGTCGGCCCGCCCGCGCGGCCGCTTCACGCAATGGCATCGCTGGGTACGCGGGTGGTGCTGTTTGGAGGCCTGACCGTCGGTAGCCACCTGTCGGACATCTGGGAATGGGACGGAGCCAGCTGGACGCAGCGCACTCCCACCACCACCCCTGCCGCGCGCAGCCACCACGCCATGGCGACGCTGGGTAACGGTGTGGTGCTGTTTGGAGGTAGCGCCGACAACACCGGCGCCCTGTCAGACACCTGGGAGTGGAACGGCACCACCTGGACACAACGCACCCCCTCCACCAGCCCACCCCCGCGCAACAACCATGCGATGGCGACGCTGGGCAGCAGGGTCGTGCTGTTTGGGGGCTACTTCAATACCCGTGTGTCGGACACCTGGGAGTGGGACGGGGCCACCTGGACACAACGCGCCCCTCCCACCAGCCCGTCCGCCCGCAACGGCCACGCCATGGCGACGCTGGGCAACAAGGTGGTGCTGTTTGGTGGGTTCGGCAGCAGCTTCCTGTCGGACACCTGGGAGTGGGACGGCACCACCTGGACACAACGCACCCCCTCCACCAGCCCACCCCCGCGCGGCAAGCATGCGATGGCGACGCTGGGCAGCAGGGTCGTGCTGTTTGGCGGGAACGACGCCAGTGGCCGCCTGTCGGACACCTGGGAGTGGGATGGGACGAATTGGACGCAGCGCACCCCTTCCACCAGCCCACCCGCGCGCAGCGCCCATGCGATGGCGACGTTGGGCAACAGGGTGGTGCTGTTCGGAGGCCATGCCACCAGCGGAAGTTTGTCGGACACGTGGGAGTGGGACGGCGCCAACTGGACACAACGCAACCCCTCCACCAGCCCACCTGCGCGCAACGACCACGCGCTGGCGACGGTGGGGACGAGAGTGGTGCTGTTTGGGGGAACTGACTCCAGCAACCGCCTGTCGGACACCTGGGATTGGAATGGCGCCAACTGGACACAAAGCGCCCCCACCACCAGCCCAGCGATGCGTTTTGGGCACGCGATGGCGACGCTGGGGACGAAAGCGGTGCTGTTCGGTGGCAGCGGCGAGAGCCCCAGTGTGTCCGACACGTGGCACTGGATGAGTCCCTTCGTGGACGGGTTGCCCTGTCAGCTGAGCGCGCATTGCAACTCCGGGGCGTGTGTCGACGGCGTCTGCTGCAACTCGGCCTGCGGTGGCAACAGCCCCGACGATTGCCAGGCGTGCAGCGTCGATGCAGGCGCGGCCGTCGATGGCGTGTGTAGTTTACTTCCGGCCACAACGCAGTGCCGCACCTCGGCAGGCGTGTGCGACGTGCCCGAGTCCTGCACCGGCAACAGCGCTGCCTGTCCGGCTGACACCTTCGCCCCGGCCACCACGCAATGCCGGGCTGCCGAATGCGTGGGCGACACGGCCATTCATGCCGCCTCCTGCGCAGGCACTTCGCCCGACTGCCCTCCTGAGACAACGATGCAGTGCAGCCCAGGGACGTGCAACGCCGGTACGTGCAGCGCCGTCGACGGTGGCACAGGCGGTGGCACAGGCGGTGGCGGTGCTGCAGGCGTCGACGGTGGCGCGGGCGGCGGTGGCGGAAGCGCTGGCGGCGGCACCGGCGGTGGCGCAGGTGGCGGCAACTCGCCGGCTGGCGGCTGTGGGTGCAACGTCGGCTCGCCGGGTACCGCGTGGCCCTTTGCTCTCCTCGCTGGCTGGTTGCTCCAGCGCCGGAGGAGGCGCTCCACCTTCCGCCCGACGGAGTAGGCTGCTGGGTCATGTCTGCTCTCACCTGCCCCGGCTGCACCGGCCAGATGCGCGAGTTCCAGGCCGGAAAACTCACACTCGATCGCTGCACCTTCTGCCGCGGCCTGTGGTTCGACGGCGGCGAGCTGGAAGCCACGCTGGGCAAGCGGCCGTCCGCGAGGCTGACCGAGGAGCAGGAGAGTTCCCGCCGCTGCCCGCGCTGCGCCATCCCCATGCGCCCCGCGGAGTGTGGTGGCCTGCGGGTGGAGTTCTGCACGAAGTGCAACGGCGTCTTCCTCGACGACGGCGAGCTCACCGCGCTCAACGGCGGCCAGCCGGTGCGCATCCAGGCCGGCTCGCCGCCGCCGCCCGCGCGTCCCGAGAAGCAGGTGCAGGACGACGTGATGGCCTGGCTCCACTCGCTCGGCACCTGAGCCCATGAGCCTCATCCACTGGCTCGTCAGCAAGCTGCCCCGGAAGCTGGCCGAGGACATGGAGCGCGAGTCGCGCGCGTGGAAGTTCATCTGCCCGACGTGCGACCTCCGCACCTCCGTCTGGGAGATGGGCGGCGTGCGCTACAAGGCCGCCAGCCGGGGCAAGCGCACCTTCGCCCGGTGTCCCCGCTGCAACGCCTTCAAGTGGCACCGCGTGGAGAAGGACTCCACCTGAGGCGGCGTCAGCCCCGCGCGCGCGTCCCCAGCGCCGCCTGCTTCTTCCAGGCATTCGCCCGGTGCCGCGCCAGGTGCAGCGGTGTCCACGCGTGCGGCAGCCGGTGCACGAAGTGGAAGCGCGCCACGTGGTAGCTGGGGTCGAAGCCGTAGAAGTTGAGCCGCATCTTCGCCAGCTCCTCCTCGCGGTACTTCGCCAGCGGCTTCTCCGCCTCGTCCCGCTCCCGCCCCGCCCGCTTCGCCTCGAGCCGGTTCGCGAAGCGCGCTTCACCCGCGAGCGCCGCCGCGTACGCCTTCACCTCTTCCACGAAGCGCGCCGGCGGGCCGGGGAAGCACCCGTCGAGCAGGCCCCGCCGCTTCGCCTCCTGGGCGGAGAGCGGCAGCCGCTGCTGGGTGATGGCCTCGGCCTCCTTCACGCCCACCCGCCGCGGCAGCAGGTACGTCCAGTACTCCGAGCCGTACAGGTTCCCCATGTTCTTGTAGTGGGGGTTCAGCACCACGCCGTCGCGCGCCAGCACCACGTCCGCCGCCAGCGCGAGGAAGCAGCCGCCCGCCCCCGCGTTCCCCTGCAGCGCCGCCACGGTGAGCTGCGAGGTGCACTCGATGATGGCCCGGCACAGCTCGTCCATCGCCTCGATGTTCCGCATCGACTCGTCGGCCGGGCTCTCCGCCGCCTCGATGGCGTTGAGGTGAATGCCGTTCGACCAGAAGTCGGGCCCGCCCAACAGCACCAGCACCTTCGTGGGCTGGCGCGCGGCCTCGAGGAAGGCGTCGCGCAGCCGCAGGCAGTCCGAGGTGGACATGGCCCCGTTGTAGAAGTCGAAGGACAAGAGGCCCACGTCCCCGTCGCGCTGGTAGTGGATGGGCTCCCACCCCTCGTCCAGCTCGGGCAACGCGCGGCCCGCCTCGCCCAGCACGTCCACCGCCGGCAGCTTGAAGGGCGCCTCGGCTTCCGGTGTGCCCGGCTGCCCCGCGCGCTTCAAGTGCGTCAGCCACACCGCGCCGTCGACGGTGGCCCCCAGCACCGCGCCATTCTTCCGCCCCAGCAACGCGCCCGGCGCGCCTCGTCGCGTGGCGTCGGGAGAGGCGTTGAAGAGGTACACGTCCAGCCCGCAGAGCGAGTCCTGCACCCCGGGCACCGAGTCGGACGCGCGCACCTTCCGCAGCACCGTCTGCGTGTCGTCCTTCGCCCAGTCGATGCGCCGGTGCATCTGCTTCATCATCGGCCTCGGCCTCGCGGTGGCCTCGCTCTGCTCTTCGGGCCGGGCGCCCGCCTGCAGCTTCTCCAGCGCCTCCAGCACCGCCTCGGTGGCCGCCTCCGTCACCTCGTTGCGGTACAGGCTGCTCTTCCGGGCCTCGCGCATCGGGAAACTGCGAAAGGCCCACACCGGCCCGCCGTCCATCACCGCGTTGGCCTGCAGCACCGTGACGCCCCACTCCTTCTTCCCTTCGAGGATGGCCCAGTCCAGGGAGGACGGGCCGCGGTCGCCCGGCGGCCCCGGGTGCACCACCAGGCAGGGCACGGCCCCCCACACCGCCTCGGGGATGGCGCGCTTGAGGAACGACGCGACCACCACGTCCGGCCGGAACAGCTGCACCGCCTCCAGCGTGACGGCGTCGGCGATGTCCAGCTCCAGCGACACCTCATGCCCGCGCGCCTCGAGCTCCACCCACAGCCGCTGGGTGAGGCTGTTGAAGGCGTGGGCGAGGAGCAGGACGCGCATCAGCAGATCCTCGGGAGCTGCTCGCCGGTCAGCCAGTCGACGATGCGCCGGCCGCCGAAGGAGGTGTCCATCTGCACGAAGTGGTGCTCGTCCTCCTGCACCTTCCCGATGAGGGCTGCGTTGCGCCCCAGCGGGTGCGCGCGCATCGCCTCCAGCACCTTCGGCGCGGCCTCGCTCGCGCAGGCGCACACCAGCTTGCCTTCGTTGGCCACGTACAGCGGATCCAGGCCCAGGAACTCGCAGGCCGCCGCCACCTCGGGCCGCACCGGCAAGGCCGCCTCGTCCACCACCAGGCCCACACGCGACTGCCGCGCCCACTCGTTCAACGTGGTGCCCAGCCCGCCCCGCGTCGGATCGCGCAAGGCCCGCAGCGCCTTCGGCGCCACCTCCAGCATCGCCGCCACCAGCCCGTGCAGCGCGGCCGTGTCCGACTCGATGGTGGTGGAGAAGCCCAGGCTCTCGCGCTGGGCCATGATGGCGACCCCGTGGTCGCCCAGCGTGCCGGAGAGCAACAGCACGTCGCCCGGCCGCAGGCGGTCCCCCGACAGCTCCACGCCGTCCGGTACGACGCCCACCCCGGTGGTGGTGATGAAGACGCCGTCGGCGCTGCCCTTCTCCACCACCTTCGTGTCGCCGGTGACGATGGACACGCCCGCCTCGCGCGAGGCCTTCGCCATCGACTCCACGATGCGCTTCAAGTCGGCCAGCGGGAAGCCTTCCTCGAGGATGAAGCTGGCCGAGAGGTGCAGCGGCCGCGCCCCGGCCATCGCCACGTCGTTGATGGTGCCGTGCACCGACAGGCAGCCGATGTCTCCCCCGGGAAAGAACAGCGGCGAGACGACGTGCGCGTCGGTGGCCATCACCAGCCGGCCCGGCGGCACCGTAAAGCAGGCCTGGTCGTTCTGCGCCCGCAGGTACTCGTTGTCGAAGGCGGCGAGGAACAGCTCGTCGATGAGCTGAGCCATGGCGCGTCCGCCCGAGCCGTGCGTCATGTCGACGTGGCCGCTGCGGAAGTCGATGGGCCGGACGTAGCCGGTGCGGACGGTTTTCATGGGGCGTGGTCGGCGGTGCGGTGGGCGTCACGGAAGCGGCCGTAGGTGTAGTGCGCGGCGCAGGCGCCTTCGGAGGACACCATGCAGCTGCCCATGGGGTTCTCCGGCGTGCAGACGGTGCCGAAGAGCTGGCAGTCCCACGGGCGCTTGAGCCCCCGGAGGATGGCCCCACACTCGCAGTGCTTGTGGTCGGCCACCGGCTTCGTCTTCACCTCGAAGCGCGCTTCCGCGTCGAAGGCGCGGTACTTCTCCTTCAGCTTGAGCGCGCTGTACGGCACCTCGCGCAGGCCGCGCCACTCGAAGGACTTGCGAAGCTCGAAGACCTCCGCCACCAGCGCCTGGGCCTTCAGGTTGCCGTCGCGGGTGACCGCGCGGGTGAACTCGTTCTCCACCTCGGCGCGGCCCTCGTTCAGCTGGCGGACGATCATCAGCAGCGCCTGCATCACGTCCAGCGGCTCGAAGCCGGCGATCACCACCGGCTTGGCGTACTCGCGCGCGAAGTGCTCGTAGGGGCGGCTGCCGATGACGGTGGACACGTGCGCCGGGCCGATGAAGGCGTCGAGCGGCACGGTGCCGTGCTCCCGCACCTCGGGCGACTCGAGGATGTGGGTGATGGCCGCCGGCGTCAGCACGTGGTTGCAGAAGACGGTGAAGTTGCCGAGCCCCAGGCGCTGCGCTTCCAGCACCGCCACGGCGGTGGGAGGCGTCGTCGTCTCGAAGCCGATGGCGAAGAAGACCACCTGCCTGTCCGGGTTCTCCCGCGCCAGCTTCAGCGCGTCGGCGCTGGAGTACACCATGCGCACGTCGGCGCCCTTCGCTTTGGCCTTGAGCAGCGACAGCCCCTTCGAGGCCGGCACGCGCAGGCAGTCCGCATAGGTGGCGAGGATGACGTGTCGCTCCACCGCCAGGGCGATGGCGTCGTCGATGCGGCCGATGGGCAGCACGCACACCGGGCAGCCCGGCCCGTGGATGAGGCGGATGTTGGGCGGCAACAAGTCGGTGATGCCGTAGCGGGAGATGGCGTGGGTGTGCCCGCCGCAGAACTCCATGACGTGGTAGCGGCGCGACGAGTCCACTTCCCGGGCGATGGTCTGCGCCAGCGCGCGCGCAGCCTTCCCGTCGCGGAACTCGTCGATGTACCTCATGCCGGCTGGACCCCCGACGCGGCGATGAGCGCCAGCGTCTTCTCCGCTTCATCCCGGTCGAGCTTCTGCAGCGCGTAGCCGACGTGGAGGATGACGTAGTCGCCCACCTTCACGTCCTCCACCAGCGCCAGCGAGATGTCCTTCTGCACGCCACCCATGTCCACCCGCGCGGAGGCGCCCTCCAGCAGCTCCACGACGCGCACGGGGATGGCCAGGCACATGCGCGTGTTGACGTGCATCAGGCACACCAGACGCGGTCTCCATGTTTCCGACGTCTGGCCGCGCCCTTCCCCCGGCACACTCTGCGGCGGGCGCATTCCTTGCGCTGACCGGCTGGAGTCCGCCAGCCGTCACCACGTGGAGGCGGCCTCGAGCAACAGCGCGCCGGTGCCTTGGGGGTGGCGACGGAGCGGGCGACGATCAGCGGGCCGCCAACGTCGGCAGCGACTCGTCGATGACGACGCCGCTGCCCAGGCACTCGCGCGGGCGCTGCGGCAGGCGGCAGAACGTCACCTGGTCGATGCCGTGCACCTTCGGGCCCACCAGGCCGTGCGGGTGAAGGAAGCGCGGCTCCCCGCCCACGAAGACGTCGTCGCCTGCCCGCACCGTGTAGATGACGTCCGCCGGTAGCTGCGCGGCGAAGCCCACCAGCTCGGCCTGCGTCTCGTCAGTGGCCGTCCACTCCGCCAGCCTCACCGCGCGGCCTCCCACGTCCAACTCCAGCGGCAGCCGGCCAATGTCGTCCGCCGAGATGCGCGCACAGCCGTCGGGCGCGGGCTGGTTGAGGTGCACCACCAGCGTCGTGCACACCGGCGCCACCGCCGTCACCTTCGGGTCCTTCGCCTGCGCACGCTGGCAGCCGACGGAGACCGCCACAGTCAGCAACAGGCCAGTCACGATGAGCGCGCTGCGCATGGCTCGTTCCCCACGGTCGACGGGTGCGGCCTGACACGAAGCACGCCCCGGGCCAGCCACGGGACGGGACATCTCCGCGGTAATCTCATGGGTTGGCGAGGTAGGCACGACACGCCTGAGACATGGGCGCGCCAACGCGGTGTGCACAGCCGTGGGCACGCCTACATGCAGGAAAGGACCGCACCTTTTCCCGGGCCGCGCGGTCACTTCTTGAGTCCGGTGACGACTCCGGACGGCTGGGGCCGCCACGTGACGGGCAGCTTCGGGCCGCACGCCTTCTCAAGCTCCTTCGTCAGCGCCACGTGCCCCACCACCTCCACCCGCGTCACGCCCGCCTTCCTCAGGTTCTTCGCCAGCTCCGGGGCGATGCCCTTGAAGAAGAGCGGGCCGAAGACGCGGCCCTCGACCTCGCCTCCCCGACGGCGCAGCTCGACCGCCGGCGCCGACGCCACCCGCAGCGTCGCTCCGGGGGCCAGCTGCTCCAGCAGGGCCTTGGCGTGACGCAGCTCGGCGCCGTCGGCCCCCAGCCACTTCAGCTTCGCGAGGCGCGCCGGAGGAATCAGCTCCACGAACTCGGCCGGAACCGCCAGCTCGTCGAGCGACTCGAGCCGCTCCAGCAGCGGCAGCACCCGCTCGCGCAGCCTCACCTTCGTCTCGAAGCGCTTCCACCGCCGCACCTCGATGCCCCGCAGCGAGGCGGGCAGCCGCTCCTCCAGCGCCGCGAGCGTCACGTCTTCCCACAACACCACCCGCCGCAGCTGCGCCAACACCGGGGAGGCCACGAAGGGCGCGTAGATGGGGCCCGTCGCTTCGCCCGGCTCCAGCACCTCCACCGTCTCGAGCTCCTTCGCGGCCGTCACCTGCGCCCAGGCCTGGCGCGCGAGGCTCCAGGAGCCGGCCAGCTCCAGGGTGTGGAGGAAGCCGCGGCGAAACTCCGCCCGGTGGACGATGCGCGCCACCTCACCCAGCCACGCCACCCGGTGCTCGGCCAGCAACGCCGCGGCCCGCTTCACCTCGTCCTCCGACGCCTCGCCGCGTGCCTCCTTGAGCTGCAGCGCGATGAACTCGCCCCGCACGTCACCGTGCTCCAACAACCAGTCGGCCAGCACCGCGCGCGGCCCGTCGTCGTCGCGGGCGGTGACGGCGGCCTCCCACGGCGCCTCGCCCGAAGGCTTCGGCCGGGACGGAAGCAGAGCGCGCCAGGCGAGGGCCACGTCTCCGGCCAGCCGCGCCTCGGCCGGCAGCGCATCGACGACTTCTCGCAGGCCCGTTTCCCTCGGGCTCTTCTCCAGCACCGCCAGGAGAGGTCCGCGCAGCGAGCCGTCTCCGTGGCGCACCAGGACGCGGCCCAGCACCTCCCGTACCTCGGTGAAGCCGAGCAGCGGCGGGTCGAGCTCCACCAGCGCCAGCATCCTCGCGGCGATGCGCGGGTCGCCCTCCAGCTGCTCCAGGGCACGCAGCCGCTCGAGGAGCGCCTCGCACTTCGAGTCACTGTCCTTGCCCGGCAGGAGCTCCAGCACGGACTCCAGCGCCCAGGCGCGGTGGACGATGTCGCCCAGCGCAGCGCGCCACGCACTGGAGAACTTCAGGGCGGTTCGTTCCTTCGGCGGCGTGAAGTCGCTGCGCGCGCGGTCGCTCGCCCAACGCACGGCCGCGGAGATCTCCGCACAGCGGGCCGCCCGCCACGCCTCGAGAGAAAGCTGGAGGGCCGTACGGAAGTCGCCGCCAGCCAGCGCGCGTCGCGCCGCTTCGGGTGAAGCGCTGGCATCGCCCATGGTCCCGCCTCCTCTTCGAGCCGCCCGCGCGAGCTTCCCGCACCCGGCCCTGTGGATCATTCATCCTCACGCCAGACAAGCTCCCGGCCCCTTTCCCTGACCGAGCGGTCGACTCACCGAGGCCAGCAGGTGCACTGCGCCGGGAACCTCGCCACCTGCGTCGAGACCGTTGGAACCGCGCTGTGCCGCTCACCAACCCCCGGCATCTTGAAGATGTCGCTGGGCGGGCTGACGGCCGCACCGGCGGAAGACGAAGCCCAAGCCCCCTGAAAGCACCGCGTCGGCGCGCGGTATTCCCGTAAGCTCACGGGCCTCGCCCGGTGATTGAGCTCTCGCACATCACGAAGCGCTTCGGAGGCGTCCTCGCGCTGGATGACGTCTCGCTGACCATCGCGCGCGGAGAGCGACTCGCGCTCATCGGGGAGAACGGCGCCGGCAAGTCCTCGCTGATGAACGTGCTGTACGGCCTGTACCACCCGGACGCCGGCGAGGTGCGCTTCGAGGGCAAGCCGGTGAAGGTCACCACTCCCGCCGAGGCGCTGGCCCGCGGCGTGGGCATGGTGCACCAGCACTTCACCCTCGTGCCGACGCTGACGGTCGCGGAGAACGTGGTGCTGGGCGCGGAGCCGACGCGCGGCGGCCTCCTCGACCTCGACGCCGCGGTGGCCCAGGTGCAGGCCAGCTGCCGCCGCTTCGGCTTCTCCGTCGACGCGCGCGCGCGGGTGGACACCCTCACCGTCGGCAGCCAGCAGAAGGTGGAAATCGTCAAGGCGCTCCACCGCGGCGTCAGCACCCTCATCCTCGACGAGCCCACCGCCGTCCTCACGCCCCAGGAGGCCGACGAGCTCTTCGCGGTCACCCGCGCCCTCTCCGACTCGGGGCTCGCGGTGGTGCTCATCTCCCACAAGCTGAAGGAGGTGCTGGCCTTCGCCACCCGCATCGCGGTGATGCGCCGCGGGAAGAAGGTGGCCGAGGTGAAGCCCGATGAGACGAGCGCCGAAGCGCTGGCAGAGCTGATGGTGGGCGAGAAGAGCGCCTCCCCTGCCCCAGGCCCGAGGGCCGCGTGCGCGCCCGGCGAAGTCGTGCTGCGCGTGGACAAGCTGCGGGCGGAGAAGCTGCAGGACATCTCGTTCTCTCTCCGCGCGGGGGAAATCCTCGGCATCGCGGGTGTCGACGGCAACGGCCAGCGCGAGCTGGCGGAGGTGCTGACGGGCCTGCGCGACTTCACCGGCACGCTGGAGCTCTTCGGCCGCCGCTTCACGCACCTCTCTCCCGGCGAAGCGCGCGCGCAGGGCGTCGCCCACATCCCCGAGGACCGGCTCCGGCGCGCGGTGGTGGCCGATATGACGGTCGAGGAGAACGTCGCGTTGGGCCGCCACGCCGTCCCGCCCTTCGCGAAGGGGCCCCTCATCGACTTCTTCGGGCGCCGGGCCCGCACCGCCCACCTCCTCGAGGCCAACGACGTCCGCCCACGCGACGGGACGCTGCGGGTGGGCGCCCTCTCGGGAGGCAACCAGCAGAAGCTGGTGGTGGGCCGCGAGCTGGACGGCCAGCCGAAGCTGCTGGTGGTGGTGCAGCCGACGCGCGGGCTGGACATCGCCGCGGTGGCGCAGGTGCAGCGCCGCCTGGAGGAGGAGCGCCAGCGCGGCTGCGGCGTCCTGCTCGTCTCGCTGGACCTCGACGAGGTGCTGGCGCTGTCTGATCGCGTCGTCGTCCTCTTCGAGGGCCGCGTCACCGCCGAGCTCGAGCGCGCGGCCTTCGAAGAGCGCCTCATCGGGCGGAGGATGCTGGGGGTGTCGGATGCGTAAGGCGGTGTCGGGCGGGCTCCCTTCGGTGCTGGCCGTCTTCACGTCGCTCCTCGCCTGCTTCGTGGCGGTGGGCCTGACGCGCGGCTTCGGCAACGCGGTGGACGCCTTCGCCGCGATGCTGTGGGGCGCCTTCGGTGACTGGCCGCGCTACCTCGAGACGGACAACGCCGGCGCCGTGCTGCGCCCGCTGGGAGAGGCCGGCACCAAGGCCGCGCTCCTCACTTTCACGGGGCTCTCGGTGGCCGTCGCCTTCCGCGTCGGCCTCTTCAACATCGGCGCCCAGGGACAGTTGATGGTGGGCGCGCTGGCGGCGGCGGTGGTGGGTGCGCAGGTGGAGCTGCCCGGCGTCCTGCACGTGACGGCCTGCCTCCTCGCCGCGGCCGTGGCGGGAGCGCTGTATGCGCTGGGGCCGGCGCTGCTGAAGGTCCGCCGGGGCGTGCACGAGGTCATCAGCACCATCATGCTGAACTGGATCGCCGTGAGCCTGGTGGAGAACTGGCTGGTGGTGGGCCCGCTGCGCGCCACGGCCTCGGGCGACAACTCCATTCCCGGGACCGCGCAGATCCACGCCTCCGCCGAGCTGCCGCGGCTCCTCGGCGAGACGTCGCGCCTCAACGCGGGCTTCCTCCTCGCGCTGCTGGCGGCGGTGGGCGCCTGGCTCTTCCTCTCGCGCTTCCGCAAGGGTTACGAGTGGCGCGCCATCGGCCTCAACGCCGAGGCCGCGCGCGCTGGCGGCATCGACGTGTCGAAGGGTCTCGTCCAGGCGATGTGTCTCGCTGGCGTCTTCGCCGGGCTGGCCGGCGCGGTGCTGGTGCTGGGCACCGAGCTCAAGTACCCCGCCTCGCTGGGCGCCCCCTACGGCTTCGACGGCATCGCCATGGCCCTCATCGGCGGGGGACACCCGCTGGGCGTCACTGCCAGCGCCCTCCTCTTCGGCGGCCTGCGCGCCGGGGGCACGCGCATGCAGTTGTTCGGCGTGCACAAGTCCTTCCCCGAGTTGATCCAGGGCTTCGCGCTGTTGCTGGTGGCCGCCCGGCTGGTGTGGGACCGGCTCCTCGCGCGCGTGGCGAGGAAGAAGGAGGCCGTGAATGCGTGAGCACTGCCTCGAGCACGAGCCGGCGGGCCCCCGCGGCGTCCCGAGGAGGCTGCCCGGGGCTGAGCGACTCCTCCACGGCGCCTCGTCGGACGTGCGCGCTCCTCCGCTGCGCCTTGAGGAGAGGTTGTCCGTCGCAGAGCGACACCTCGGCGGCGTCTCGTTGGACGTGCGAGTGCGGTGTCCCCCGCCGCCGCGCCCCGAGGGGAGGTTGTCCGTCGCAGAGCGACACCTCGGCGGCGTCTCGTTGGACGTGCGAGTGCGGTGTCCCCCGCCGCCGCGCCCCGAGGGGAGGTTGTCCGTCGCAGAGCGACACCTCCGCCGCGCCTCGTCGGACGTGCGCGCTCCTCCGCCGCGCCCCGAGGAGGGGTTGTCCGTCGCTGAGCGACACCTCCGCGGCGCCTCGTCAGACGTGCGCGCTCCTCCGCCGCGCCCCGAGGAGAGGTTGTCCGTCGCTGAGCGACACCTCCGCGGCGCCTCGTCGGACGTGCGCGCTCCTCCGCCGCGCCCTGAGGAGAGGTTGTCCGTCGCTGAGCGACACCTCCGTGGCGTCTCGTCGGACGCGCGCGCGGCCCGGGGCGGCACGTCGGTTGGCGGCGCCCCCGTGGAGGCTTGCCGTGCTTGAGGTGCTCGCCGCGCTCCTCTCTTCGGTGCTGGACGCGGCGCCGCCGCTGGTCTTCGCCGCCGTGGGCGCGACGCTCTCAGAGCGCGCCGGCGTGGTGAACGTCGGCGTGGAAGGGATGATGCGCGCCGGGGCCTTCGTCGCGGCGGTGGCCGCGCTGGCGATGCCGACGCCGCTGGGCGTCCTCGCGGGGATGGGCGCAGGCGCGGCGGTGGCCTTCGTGCACGCGTGGCTGTGTGTGCGGTGGCGCAGCGACCAGGTCGTCTCGGGCATGGCGCTGAACCTGGTGATGCTGGCGCTGGGCGCCTTCCTCCTCGAGGCCGTCTTCGACTCACCCAACTCCACGCCGTCCATCGCCCAGCTGCCACGCTGGCTGGGACACTCGCCGCTGACCTGGCTCGCCTTCGTCGTGCCGCTGGGCGTGCACTTCGCGGTGATGCGCACGGCGTGGGGCCTGCGCCTGCGCGCGGTGGGAGAGAAGCCTCAAGCCGTGGCGGTGATGGGCGTGCGTGTGTCGCGGCTGCGCTTCGGCGCCGTCCTGCTCTCGGGCGCCTTCGCAGGGCTGGGCGGCGCGGCGCTGTCCACCGCTACGCTCGACCGCTTCGAGCACCACATGCCGTCGGGCCTGGGCTTCATGGCCGTGGCCGCGATGGTGTTTGGCCGCTGGTCGCCGCTGGGCGCCGCGGCCGCCGCCGCCTTCTTCGCCTTCGGCAACGCGCTGCGCATCGGGCTGGCGTCCAGCGCGCCCTCGCTGCTCGAGGTGGTGCCGCAGGGCGTGCTGCTGGCGCTCCCCTATGCGCTGACGCTGGTGGTGTTGGCGCTGTCGGGCAGGAAGAGCGCTGCGCCCGCCGCGCTGGGGACGCCGTACGACCCCGAGCTGCGCTGACGTCTGGCCGGCCAGGGAGGCCGTCCGCTAGGCTCACAGGCCTTCTCGATGGGGGTTCTCGTGTCGGCCGTCTCGCGCTTCGTCGAGCCATCGCCCGCCCTGTCGGGCGTCGAGGACCGCGAGCGCGCGCGGCTCCTGTCGGGCGTGCTGCTGGTCATCGTCCTCTTCGGCGCGGCCACCACCGTGCTGCAGCTCGTGCTGGTGCCGGGTTTCTTCCCCGAGACCTTCTTCCGGGTGGCCGGGGCCCTCACCGTGCTTTCGGCGGCCTGGGCGCTCAGCAGGACACGCCACTTCCGGGTGGCCGCGTGGGTGGCGGTCGCCGTGCCGCAGGCCGTCACGCTGGTGCAGGGCAGCACTCACCCCGACGACGTCAGCTGGTGGGCCTTCCTCCTCATCAGCCCGCTCTTCGCCACCATGTTCTTCGCGACGCGCGTAGCGGCCGTCGTCGCGGGTCTCGCTGCGCTCGGCGCCGCGGTGGTCCTCGTGTCTTCCCGGACGCAGCTGCCCACGCACAACTGGGTCGCGCCCATCGCCTTCCACCTCATCTACGCGCCGCTCCTCATCACCGCGGCGTGGCACCGGCAGGTCATCGAGCGCAAGCGCCAGGCCGAGCTGCTCGCCCGCGACGCCGCCCTCGCCGAGGCGCGCCGCCTCGAGGCCATCGGCCGCCTGGCAGGCGGCATCGCTCACGACTTCAACAACCTCCTCACGGTGGTGCTGGCAAACGCGCAGTTGATCTGCGACGGGGCACCCGGCTCTGACGCCCGCACCCGCGCCGAGGAGATTACTCAGGCAGCGGATCGCGCCGCCGCCCTCACCCACCAACTGCTCGCCTTCGCCAAGCAGCAGCCCCGCACGCCCGAGCCGCTGGACGTCGGCGCCCTCGTGCGGGGCCTCGAGCCGATGATCCGTCGCCTCGTGGGCAGCGCCATCACCCTCGCCGTGCGCCTCCCTTCCACCCCGGCCATCGTCGTGGCCGACGCGACACAGCTCGACCAGGTGGTGATGAACCTGGTGGCCAACGCGCGAGAGGCGATGCCGCAGGGCGGAACTCTGACGGTGGAGGTGAGCACCACGCCAACGAACGTCCTGCTCACCGTGCGGGACACGGGCGTGGGCCTCGACGACGCGACCCGCGACCGCATCTTCGAGCCCTTCTTCACCACCCGCGCCGGCCGCGGCGGGACGGGCCTCGGGCTCGCCACCACCCACAGCATCGTCGAGCAATGCGGCGGCTCCATCCGCGTGGCGAGCGCGCCGGGCAAGGGCGCCGAGTTTCAGGTGACGCTCCCCGTCAGTTCGGCCTCCCCCGTAGCGCCGGCGCACGCCCGCCGCCCCGCCGCCGTGGCCTTGTCGGCCCGGGTGCTGCTGGTGGACGACGAGGCAGGCATCCTCCGGGCGCTCCAGCAGCACCTCACCTCTGCGGGGGTCCAGGTGACGGTGGCCAACTCCGGCGCGGAGGCCCTTGCGCTGGCGGCGCAGCACCCTTTCGACACGTTGATCACCGACGTGTCCATGCCCGGCATGCAGGGGACGGCGCTCGCGGCCCGGCTGCGCGAAAAGGCCCCGGAGCTGCCCATCGTCTTCATCACCGGGCACAGTGAAGGAGCAGACCTCACCGCCATGCCGCGCTCGGTGGTGCTGAGCAAGCCCGTCAAGCTGGAAGCGCTTCTGGGCGGGCTGTCGCGGCTGCTGGCCTCGCGCGGAGCCCCATGAGCCGCGCGCCACGTCGCTCCCGGCTCCCCGACGCGCTCTCACCCGTGCTGCTGCTCGGCGCCGGCGCGGGCGAGGCCACCTGCGGCATCCTCTACCTCGCCGGCTACCTCCGCCGGCATGGCATCGAGGCCAGCGTGCGCCTCTTCGACGACGACGTCACGCCCGCCGAGGTGCGCAGGAGCCTCTCGCGGCTGATGGACCACGTCCGCCCGCGCCTGGTGGGTCTCAGCCTCAAGTGGTTCCATCACCTGGCCCGCGCGCGGCTCGTCGCGGAGGCGCTCAAGTCCATCGACCCTGAAGTGCAGGTGGTGCTGGGCGGCAACTCGGCGGCCTGGTGGTGGAAAGAGCTCGCCCAGTGGGCCTGTGTGGACCAGGTGGTGCTCGGTGACGGCGAGGAACCTCTGCTGGCCCTCTGCCGCGGCGTGAAAGACGCGCCCAACGTCGTCGCCCGGGGGCCCGACGGCTCGCCGCGACGTTCCCCCCTGCGCTACGTGCAGGGGCCGGAGAGCTCCGACTCGTACTACTCGCACTTCGACGAGCTCTTCCTCAGCGGCCTCGACGCGCACTCATTCTCAGGGTGGATCGCCCCAGGCAAGGGCTGCAGCGAGAACTGCCTGTACTGCGGAGGCACCCGCGGCGTGCAGCAGGCGTCCTTCGGCCGGCCGACCGCGTTTCTGCGGCCCGAGGAGAGCGTGCAGAAGGACCACCGCGAGGTGGCGCCGCGCACCTGGCAGCTCCGCTACGACTTCCAGGGCAGCAGCGCCGCGTACCTCGAACGCGCGTGGGGCGGAGTCGACCTCTCGAAGCACTCGGCCACGTACTTCCTGTGGGGCGTACCGCCGCCCGGCCTCATCGAGAAGCTCGCGTCGGCCTTCGCCCGTGTCTTCCTGGTGCTGGACATCGGCTGCTTCTCCGAGTCGCAGCGGCTCGAGCAGATGAAGCGTGGGCTGCTCAAGCCCTGCCCGACGGACGCGCAGCTCGCCTCCGTCATCGCGGAGTGCCGCCGCTACGCGAACCTCGAGCTCGAAGTCTCCGGCATCGCCGGGCTGCCCTTCGCCAGCCTCGCCACGCTGGACGAGGAGCGCCGTCACGTGGAGGCCGTGCTGGAGGCGGGCTGCGTGGTGGGCTACCAGCGCCTCGAGGCCCAGCCGGGCGCGCTCGTCACCGAGCACCCCGCGCGCTTCGGCATGACGACGGAGGCGCGCACCTTCGACGAGTTCCTCGCGTACTTCTCGGCGCAGGAGCCGGGCGACGGGCGCGTGCCGATGGTGCGCTTCTCCGACGCGACGCTGGAGGCGGCGGTGGCGCGCACCGCGGTGGCGCTGGAGGCGCTGGCCGGCGCGCGGCGCGACGCGAAGGCGACTCGGGCCCTCTCGGGCCGCACGCGCCTCGAGAGCACCGCGCCCATGACGAAGGTGGTGCGGCTGGGCGACTGGCTGGGGGCCTGGCAGGTGCCGGCGAAGCTCCGCGAGGCGCCGGTGACGGTGGTGCGCAGCGTCGATGGGCACGGCCTCACCTGCGCACCTTCGGTGGCCCCGGGCCGGCTGCCCCACGCGCACCTCCAGGCCGGCGACGAAGGCGCGGCGGTGCTGGCGGTCCTGGGCGTCTTCTCCCAGCCCACCACGGTCGACGCCGCGGTGGCGGAGCTCAGGGCGAAGGCGCGCCTGCCGCCCGCGGCCGCGCGGGACTTGATCGAGCACCTGACCGCGGGCCGCTTCCTCGAGCCGGCGTGACTTGCGCTGGAACAAGACCTCTCCTTTCAACCGTGTCGCCGCGCGCGCGGCGGGATTACGCGTCGCTTCTCCTCTCGGCCCTGGAGTCATGACGATGCGGACGCTCCTCTCGCTGTTGACGCTCCTCTCCTGCAGCGCGCTGGCAGACGGCCACGAGCACGCGCACGAAGGCGGCAGCGCCCTCTCGAAGCTCACCCTGAACGCCGGAAAGCGCTGGCAGACGGACGCGCAGCTCCAGAAGGCGATGGCCGTCATCCGCGACGACGTGCAGGCCGCCATCGAGCCCATCCACGCAGGGAAGTTCGCCGCGAAGGACTACGAGGCGCTCGCCGGCCGCATCGAGAAGCAGGTCGCCGGCGTCATCTCGAAGTGCAAGCTGCCGCCGGAGGTGGACGCGCAGTTCCACCTGGTGCTGGCCGACGTCGTCAGCGGCGTGGCGACGATGAAGAAGGCAGGAGACCGGACGAAGGGCGTGGTGCAGGTCATCGAGGCGCTCCAGGCCTACCCGACGTACTTCGAGCACCCGGGCTGGAAGCCCATCCAACACTGAAGGGGTTGCCTCGGGCGCGCAGCAGGCGTGTGCTGTCCTCATGGCGCGCTGGGAACACTTCGAGCACGGCGCCGACATCGGCGTGCGCGGCGTGGGGCGGACGTTGGCCGAGGCCTTCGAGCAGGCGGCCCTGGCGCTCACCGCGGTCGTCACCGAGCCGACGCTGGTGGCGCCGCGGGACCTCGTCGAGCTCTCGCGCGAGGCCGACGACGTGGAGGTCCTCTTCGTCGACTGGCTCAACGCGCTGGTGCTGGAGATGTCCGCGCGGCGCATGCTCTTTTCCCGTTTCGAGGTGCGGGTCGACGGCCCGCGGCTCTCCGCCCGCGCCTGGGGCGAGCCGGTGGACGTGGCCAGGCACCACCCGGCGGTGGAGGTGAAGGGCGCCACGTACACCGCCCTCTCGGTGAAGGCGGCGGGCGGCCAATGGACCGCCCAGTGCGTCGTCGACGTGTAGGAGGTGCGTGATGGACTTCGGCAAGCTGACGCGGCGCTCCGAGTTCGAGTGGGAAGTCCGTCGGCACGGCGGAATGCGGGTGCCGGGCGTCCTCTACGCCAGCGCGGCGCTCATCGAGGCGATGGACGAGAAGGTCTACGAGCAGGTGGTGAACGTGGCGAAGCTGCCGGGCATCGTCACCGCGTCCTACGCGATGCCCGACGCACACTGGGGCTACGGCTTCCCCATCGGCGGGGTGGCGGCCTTCGACGCGAAGGAAGGTGGCGTGGTGTCCGCGGGCGGCGTGGGCTTCGACATCTCCTGCGGCGTGCGCTGCCTGCACACCGGAGTGGCTGCCGCCGAGGTGGCGGCGGTGAAGAAGCGCCTCGCCGACGTGCTCTTCCAGCGCATCCCGGCCGGTGTGGGCAGCACCGGAGCCATCCGACTGACGCAGGACGCCATGACGCGCATGCTGACGGGCGGCGCGCGCTGGGCGGTGGACGAGGGCTGGGGACTGGCAGAGGACCTCACGCGCGTGGAGGAGGGCGGGCAGATGCCGGGCGCGCAGCCGGCGTTGGTGTCCGAAGAGGCCAGGCGGCGCCAGCGTGACGAGATGGGCACCCTGGGAAGCGGCAACCACTACCTCGAGGTGCAGAAGGTGGCGCAGGTGTTCGACGCCGAAGCCGCGCGCGCCTTCGGGCTCCAGGAAGGCGACGCGGTGGTGAGCATTCACTGTGGCTCGCGCGGGCTGGGGCACCAGATCGGCACCGAGTTTCTGCGGGAGATGGCGCTCACGGCGAAGGGCCACGGCATCGACCTGCCCGACCGGGAGCTGGCCTGCGCGCCCATCGACTCGGAGCTGGGGCGCAAGTACCTGGGGGCGATGCGCGCGGCCATCAACTGCGCGCTGGCCAACCGGCAGATCCTCACCCACCTGGCGCGCGAGGCCTTCGCCGAGGTGCTGCCGGCGGCGAAGCTGTCGCTCGTCTACGACGTGTCCCACAACACCTGCAAAGTGGAGGAGCACGAGGTGGACGGAGTGAAGCGGCGCCTCTTCGTGCACCGCAAGGGCGCGACGCGGGCCTTCGGGCCGGGGCACCCGGACGTCCCCGAGGCCTTCCGCCCGGTGGGCCAGCCTGTCCTCATCGGCGGCTCGATGGGGACAAGCAGCTGGGTGCTGGCGGGGACGAAGGAGAGCGAAGCGAAGAGCTTCTCCAGCGCGTGCCACGGCGCGGGCCGCGCGATGAGCCGCCATGCAGCAGCGAAGCAGTGGCACGGCCGGAAGGTGCTGCAGGACCTGGCCGCGCGCGGCGTCGAGGTGCGCAGCGTGTCCTTGCGCGGCCTCGCGGAGGAAGCGCCCGACGCGTACAAGGACGTGACGGCGGTGGTGGACGCCGCGCACGCCGCGGGCCTGGCGAAGAAGGTGGCGCGCCTCGAGCCGCTGGTGTGCGTCAAGGGCTGAGGCGCGTTAGCAAGGACCGACGTCGCGCGCGGTGCGGTGAACCTATGGCCTGCACACCGCCACGCATCGCCCATCCTGGCACGCGCCAGCCAGACAGTGGGCGTCCGACTCGCAGGCGGCGCCCGTCGCACCGAGGGGCACGCAGCTGCCCCGGTCGCACCGTGCCGACAGTTCACAGGTGATGGTGCCGCTGCAGGCCGCGCCGACAGGGAGCCAGGCGGCGCACTCACGCCCGCCGTCGGCGACTGGCGCACACGTCGAGTCGCGCGTGCAGTCGGCAGAATAAGAACAGGGCTGCCCCCGCCTCCGTGCCGGTTGGCACTCGGAGCCGCCGTCGCTCTGCCGACTGCACAAGAGCCCCTCCCCACACCAGAGCTCGTCGCGGCAGGGAGCGCCCACGCCGAGCGGCGGCGCGCAGCGTCCGGTTCGCGGAGCATGCGCGGTGGGGTCGGGCAGGCACACCAGGCCGCGCTGACACACCGCGAAGCCCAGGTAGTCCGCCGACGCGAAGCCCCAGGGTCGGAGCGGACATTCCGAGCCCACGGGCCGAGTGAAGGGGAGCAGGCGCTGGCAGGTCCCGTCGAGACAGCCCTCGCCCCGCTCCTCGTGACAGGGATCCACGCCGGAGGTCCACGAGTGGGCGCACGGCGCTCCCAAAGTCGGGCGCACACCGCAGGTGCCCGCCGTCTCCACGCCTCCGTCCGCAAAGAGGGACAGGCCCACGCACACAGAGGGCCCGGCGCTGAAACCACACTCGTTCGACCCACGGCACGGTTGGCCAGCGTCGAGGGCACCGCAGCGCCGGTCCGAATTCCTGCACACACCGTCTTCGCACTGCTCTCCGCTCGTGCAGGGCGCTTCCCGCGTCAGCTTGACGCGGCAGAGCCTCGGCACGGCGCTGGAATCACAGTACAGCCCGGCAGCGCACGGGGTTCGCTCGCAGGACTCACCAGCGCGAGCTGCCGGGTGACAGATGGTCGCTCCACCATCGACGGCGCCGCACCAGCCGATGCGCGGGTCGCATGTGAGAGACGGACGACCCCCGCGGGTGCACGACTCTCCGGGTTGGCGCAGCGGTCGACATGTCGAGCCCGCGCAGTCGAGATCGCACCCCGCGTCGAGGCAGTTCTGGCTGCTGCACACTCCGGGGGGCGGCGCGAAGACCGAGCCACCCGCCAACCCGGAGCCACCGTAACTCACCAGGTTGCCGCACGGCGTGAGGTCTCCCAGACACGCGTGCGGCAAGGCATCGAGCTCCTCCAGGCACGCCCGTGCCTCGACACCGTCGTAGACCAGGCGCCCCGCGTCGACGTCAGCGCAGTACTTCTGGAGCGGTGCAAGGCACTCCGGCGCGTCGGGGCGCTCGAGGCGTCCGCACGCGAAGCGGAGCGCGCAGGCGCGCGATGGGTACTGGACGCAGAAGTCCGAGAACGGCACGGGACTGCCTCCGTCGCCCATCCCTCCGCCTCCTGCGCCTCCACTGCTCCCTCCACCTCCTCCCCCGCCCAGCCCGCCGTCCGTTCCAGTCCCGCTGCCTCCGCAGGCCGGTGACAGGAATGCAAGCAGCGCCGCAGCTGCGAACGACGCGACGAGGGAACGCACGGTCATGAGGGAGCAACTCGAGGCGAGGGTGACGCAGCGTAACGCATCGGTGGGGGTGCTCGCAGCTTCCGGCGCTGCGTCTGTACGAAGCGGGCGTCTTCGGGCCCAACGCCCGGCTGCGGCCCGTCGTCACGCGTCTCGGGCGGCCCGTCGCGCCACTGGAGTCACCGCCTCCTGTGTGCCCGCGCGCCCAGGCTTCGCTGCCGCTGGAGTCCACCCAGACGCCGGCACGCCCGCCTCCGCGCCCGCGCGTGGACTGTGCCACCCTGCTGCGCCACGCCTTCGGCCTCGACATCCTCGAGTGCCCCTGCGGTGGCCGCCGCCGCGTGCTGCCCCTTGGACGTTCGGAAGTGGGCGCACCTAGTGCCCGCCGGGCGGGGTGTCGACGGCGGCGGCCGCCCGCGGCGCACGCCCGGCGTGAGCGGGGCTCATCGATCCGCCAGGACGGGCGCCGGCCACCGGACGGGCTTTGGCTACGGCGCGGGGTTCGCGGGCTCGAGGAAGGAGAACGTCTGCGCGCCCCCATCGGCGGGAGCCGTCACGCAGCTCAAGATCCCGTCGTCGGACAGGTGGGTGCAGGAAATCGCCCCCTGCCGCGGGAAGCTGGCCGCCAGCAGGTCGACGACGCCCCCGTCCAGCTCCAGCACCTGCGTCTGGCTCCGCGCCAGTATGCGGCCCGCGCGGTCGATGCACATCGGCTCGACGGGCACCAGCGTGGGCACGCGGTTCCGCCACACCACCGAGCCGGCGGGCGCCCCCGCCACCAGCACCCTGCCGCCGATGAACTCGCCGCTCTCGCTGACGACCGTCGCCTCCCCGCTGGTGAAGCCCGTCGGCAGCGGCAGCGCTCCGCCCGGGAACGTGGTGGGCACGGGCTCGGCGCCGCTCGCGGCGAGCGTCCCCACCACCAGCCCGGTGTCGGCCAGCCCGTTGCCGGTGAAGCTCAGCCCGCCGGGCACGTCGACCACGCTCGCACCGTCGAAGAGCGCCGGCACCTCGAAGTCGTCCTCGGCGCCGGGGCTCGTCTCGGGAACGTACCGGGCGCCGAACAGCTGCCCGCGGTTGTTCAGCTTCACGCCCCTGAACATCGGGACGGTCTTCACCACGCCGCCGTCCCGCACCAGGTACGACTCCCGGTTGACGTCGTACGCCAGGACGTAGAGCGTCTCGCGGCGGTCGTTGTGGTCCAGCGCCTCTTGCGGGTTGGGGTCCGGCGGCACCGGCCGGGGCGGCAGGACCTCGAGGGGCTTCCCTGCTTCCCACACCGCGCGGCCGACGGCCCCCGCGAAGCCGAACACGCGCCCATCGGGCCCCCGCCGCACGGGCCAGAAGTCCGCCACCCCGTTGTCCACCACGCAGTACGCGTACCCCGCCGGGACGGTGCAGCGCTGCTCCTGCTCGAGCGACAGCGACGTCCACACCTTCGACGTCGCGAACACCACGTAGTCCTCGGCGCGGCTGTCCTGCGTCGCGACGCCCGACAGGGTGTACGCGCTCTCTCCGGGCCGGGCGATCTGCTCGGCCATCGGGACCAGCACCACGTCGCTGCCGCCGTCCTGCGCGCGCACCACCTTGAGCAGCCGCACCTTCTCGAGGTTTTCGCCCACCAGCGGGAAGTCGATCGTCGCGGCGTCGAACCGCACCGCCGCGCGAACGGTGTCGCCCGCGGTGAAGGTGCGCTGGTTCAGCTCCACCGAGGCCCGCGGCGAGCTGGCCACCGCCAGATCGACGTCTGCGACCTCGAAGGACACGCCCAGCGCGGCGCCGAGCAGGGTGAGCACCCGGTCGAGGTGCTTGCCGGCGGCGACCTCGGCGTGCAGGCCCAGGCCGTAGCTGGCCGAGTAGAACTTCTCCTGCACCTGCCGCGCCTCGGTCGCCACGCTGGCCGTGGCCCTCAGGCCCGCCCTGGCCTCCACCACGTCGAGCTCGAGCTCGCGCGGCGTGTCGAAGCTGAACCGCCGCAAGATGGTGACGCCCGCCTTCACCCCCGCCCACGCGAAGACGTCGGCCTGCAGGTCGACGCGCGGCGCTGCGGTGGGCAGCGCGACGTCGGCCGTCGGCGTGAATCGCCCGGTCGAGCGCTGCACCTCGACCTCCTTGACCGGCGTACAGCTGAAGTCCGCACATTCCACCCCGACTCGAAGCCGCGCCTTGAGCTGGCCCGAGACCAGCACCGACACGCCGTCGCCGAGCGGCGTCTTCGCCTCGAGGCCGAAGCCGACACCCGCCAGCATGGTGGCCCCGAGGAAGATGCCTACCGGGCCGGGCACCGGGATCTCACGCGTGAAGAGCTCGAGCTTGCACTCCAGCGAACCCGCCAGCTCGCCGCTGAGCACGGGCTTGAGCGCCACGTCCACGACCGGCTCGTCGGTCATCACCAGGCGCTGCCGGGCGTCGGTGAACTCGACCTCGTACACGGGCCCGTCGGTCAGCGTGAAGTCCGCCCGATCGAAGCGGAACTGCGGCTCGACCGAGGCCTCGGCCTCGCAGTCGAAGGGCCCCAGCTCGAACTCGAGCGGCTGGCGCTTCACGGAGTACGTCGTGGTGCCGTTGGGGTTGGCGGACGCGGTGACCTGGCCCAGGGTGCGCGCCGGCACGTCCGGCGGCAGGCCGCGGAACGTCTCCCGGAACGCGATGGCCGGGAAGACCTCGGCGGCGGTGACGATCTCCACGGTCACCGTCTGCCCGCTCACCGCCACCACGCGGCCGGCGAGCGGCGCCGTCTCGCTGGCGATGATGATGGTGCCCGGGGCTGGCGGCGCCACGCCGATCAGCTCGACGCGGAACCTGAAGCCCAGACCGAAGGGAGTGGTGGTGTCCACCGGCTCGAGGCGCCGCCCGAGCTGCGCGTCGGACACGAGGAACGCTCCCGGCGCCGTGCGCACCGCGGCCACGACGGCGCTCGCCGACAACTCGCCCACGGTGGCCGTCACGGTGGCCGAGCCGACCTGCACGAAGGACACGACGCCGCTCCCGTCCACCGCGACCTCCCCGGGCCGCGAGGAGCTCCAGCGCACGTCTCCGGGAGGGACCTCGGCGCCGTCGGCGTCGAAGGCGCGCAGCTGCAGCGTACGCGTCGCCCCCTCGGGGAGGATGAACGCTCCGGGCGAGAGCTCGACGCGAACGGGCGCACCGGCCGAGGGAAGAGGCGCGGGGTCCGGGCGGGCGACGGGGCAACCAGCACACACGACGACCAGGAACACAGCAGTGGGGGTGCGGAGCATCGCGTATCCGTACCACCGCGAAAGGCAGGCGGACAACGGTCCCGGGCCCCGCCTCCGGCGCTGCGTCAGGGCGTGCTCGCAGCCTTCCGTGCGTCCAGCTGACGCGAACGGGCGCCCCGTCGGTGGTGCGCACGCAACTTCCGCGCGACGAAGCGCGCCCGGCGAAAACTCGCCGTCGCCTGGCGCCGAGGATGGCCAACCCAGAGAAGCGGCTGTGAGGGCGCGCGCACCAAAGCGGGGATGCAGGTTGCGCGGCCCCCTGGCGTGGTGCTGCGTCACGGTCCCCGGGGCCCAGCCCTCCCCCAGGAGTGACCTTCGTCAGCAGGGTGACGTCGGGCCCACACAGAGGGGCTTGCCGATGCGCAGGCAGGCCGGAAAACTGTGTCGGGGCTTTCCCTGAGGTCCTCCGCGCGCATGCTGAAGGTCGCCCACAGCGTCGTCGAGATGCTCGTCAACCTCGCGGACCGGTGCGAGATCCCGCTGGAAGAGGTGGCCCGCGGGCTGCCCGTCGACGTGCCGCGGCTTCGGCGCCTGGTGGGTGGCCTGGAGTGGGAGTACTTCATCGAGATGCTGGAGCGCATCGAGGCCCGCGTCGGGTACGAGCGGCTCGAAGCCATCTGCGCGCATGTCCCCGACATCGCCCCCGTCAGCCAACGCATGCTGGCCAACTTCGTCAGCGCGCGCATGCTGATCCGCTTCGTCTGCAGGCTGTTCGGCCCCAACCAGTACCCGATGTTCGACTGCGGCTATGAGGAGTCCACCAACGACGCCGGCGAGCTGATCGGCCACGTCCGCATGCGGCTGCGCCCCGGCTTCCGAGAGAACCACACCATCTTCCGGCTGATGGCGCCGGCGCAGGCCAGCATTCCCTGCTTCCTCGGGTTGCCGCCGACCCGGGCGGTGGGCGTCGCCACGCCGCGGGGCACGGACATCGACCTCCTCCTTCCTCCGTCGAACACGCTCTTCGCGCGCGCCTCCCGCGGCTTCAAGCCGGCCCCCACCTGGAACGTCACCCTGCGCCAACTGGAAGAAGACAACGCGCGCCTTCTCGAGGCGCACCAGGTGCTGTGGCGGCAGAAAGACACCGTGTTCCGCGTGAAGCTGTCCGAGGCGGAAGCGCGCTGGGCCCTCACCGAGCGCCAGGTGCAGGTGGTGTCCTTGCTGGCGCGCGGGCTGTCGAACAAGGAGCTGGGCAAGGAGCTCGGCTGCTCGGTGAAGACGGTGGAGACGCACGTCACCGAGGTGCTGCGGCGCGCGGGCGCGGCGTCCCGCCTGACGCTGGTGGCCACCTTCTGGAAGGACCTCTGAGCGCGGCCCAACACAATTTGGTGGTTTCCAAGCACGGGACGTGCCACATTTGGAGGCGACACAACAAGAACTTAAGCGGTCAGACCACCCCGAATAAGGAGAACGCATGAAATTCTCAAACATCTCGAAGCACTCTCTGAGGGCGTCCCTTCTCCCTGTTGCAGTCGTGGCCGCGGTCGCGCTGGCGTCAAACGTCACTCTGCCCAACACCTTCAGCTCTGGTTCTCCTGCGCGCGCGGCTGAGGTCAACGCCAACTTCACCGCAGTGAAGATGGCCGTTGACGACAACCACGCGCGCATCCAAGCCCTAGAGGCGACGCGAACCTACACCCCGGTAACGTTCAGCGCCGGATGGGGAAACGTTGGGACTAATTGGCAGACGGTGGAATACACCAAGGACGCGCTTGGCTTCGTGCACCTCCGTGGGCTCACTCGGCGCACGAACCCCACTGCCGGGCCCACTATCTTCGTGCTCCCCGCGCAGTTCCGGCCCTCGGCCACACTTCAGTACCCGGCTCGCTGCGGGGATCATGCGCTCTGCTACATCCTCGTGAACGCAAACGGGAACGTCGACTTCGGTGGCCCAGCCATGTCGGACCCCGGGACTTCAGTCACCGTCGACGGCATCATCTTCGATCCCAACTGACCGCGACGTTTCTGCACCTCGCTTCGCGCTGCAACGCCGTCCGAAGTCGGGCGGGTGAAATCAGCCGCCGCCTTCGTAAGGGCGACGGGCTGTCGCGCTCGCGCATTCCTCCACGGGACCTCGCGTCGTACGAGGCGGCCTCGGCGCAGGGCCACCCAATATGTGAACACGATATTCGGGAGCGCGGAGTTCTACGACCCATCTGGGAGAGCCAGTGGCAGGACCATGGAACGCTTCAGCTCGTCGAAACGTTGGCGACGTTGGAGCCCTTGGAGTCGCTGGTGGACGTAGGCAGCGGCATGCGCGTCAACGTGAAGCATCACCGGCACCGACATCTCAAAGAAGAGCCTCGAAACGGCCGAGCGCTACGTCGGCCGCTCTCCGCTCATCGACGATGTGGCGCTCGCGAGTGGGCTTTCCGTTCCACTTGCTGCTGGGCGCCTGCTGGTGGAGCAGCAGTAACGTGTCGGCCTGGGGCGCTACGGGTTCTTGAAGTCGCACGTGCTGGACGCGCTGTTCCACGCTCGCGTTAGCCGCTTCGGTGCTGGCTCGGCCTTCTCCGGCTTTGCCCTCCCCAAGCTTCCGCGCCACTCAGGCGAGCACGCCGGTGATGACGCCAGGGGTCAACGACGGGTCGCCGAAGTCCTGCACCTGAGAGCCGTCCGGGTTGCGGATTCCCATCGCGTTGATGACCGTGTTGAGCACCAGGTTCACGCCCTTCTTCTGGTGGTCGATGATCCGCCCGCTGGTGACACCCCCGCCGGCGCGCCCGGCGAGGATCCACGGGGTGTTGTCCGCGGAGTGCGGGGGCCCCAGCCCGAGGTCGTTCATCCACACCGCCAGCGAGTCGTCCAGCAGCGTGCCGCCATACGGTGACTGGTAGGAGTCCAGGCGATCGAGCAGGTACTTGAAGAGCTGCATCTGGAGCCGATCGACCTGGTGGTGCAGCTCGAGCGCATCGGGGATGGGCTCGCCTTCGCTGCCGTCCGCGTAGATGCGGTGGGAGATCCAGTGGAAGCGGGGCAGCTTCGAGCCGTTGATGGTGTACTGCGTCTGGTCGTTCCCCTCGCCGATCTGCAGCGTCGCGACGTGGTTGAGCCGGCAGTTGAAGGCCCACGCCGCGAGATCCATGAAGCGCCGCACCACCTCGGGCCGCACGTCGTTGCTCTCGGGCGAGGTGACGGCCTGCACCGCGCTCACCTGCGCGGGCTCGAGATCGCACGTCATGCGCAGCTCCATGTCGCGCACGGCCTGGAGGTGCTGCTCGAGGCGCTGCCTGTCCCAGGCGCTCAGCTCCGGCCGCTGCACCAGGGCCCGCAGCTGCGCACGCACCAGGTCGTTGACGCTCTTGCGCCGGCTGGCGATGAGCTGCTGCACCTCGGGCGGGCTGCTCGACAGGCCCACCAGCCGCATGTACGCGTTGAGCGGACTGCGCTCGGCCGGAGTGCGCGTCTGGGCGGCGCTCCAGGAGAGCGCCTCGGCGATGTACGTGCTCTGCGGGCCAGCCATGAAGGTGAGCGGCCCCACCCCCTGAGGGTTCAGCTTCTCGGCGAGGTACCAGTCCACGCTGCGCCCGAGCGCCTTGGGGTCGTTCCCGCTGCCGCCGGTGTGGTTCTGCGCCGTCAACACCTGGGGGATCGCCTCGGCGTGCCCGCAGCTGCTGCGCGCGAACGGCAGCCGCACGTTCTTCACCATCAGCAGCCGCGTGGCGTGCGCCGACAGCTCGCTCGTGGCGCGATCGGCGAAGGTGTCACGCAGCCCCGCGACCGTGAGGGCGCCCGCGCCGTCGGGCCAGAAGCGCTCGGCGGACTCGCTGCTGGCCTGCACCACCCCGTTGCCGCTGCGCACGAAGATGGTGAAGCGGTGGCGGGTCGTCTGGGCGAAGGCCTTCGAGCCCACGAGGGACTCGAACAGCGGCAGCGCCAGGACCGCCCCGCCCACACCCCTCAAGAAGTGACGTCGACCCAGGCGTCTCATGGCTCCACCGCCCTCGTGCGGAACGACTCGCTCTCGACCAGCGCGCGCAGCACCTCGCGCACCGGCAGCTCGTCTCTGCGCGAAGCGTCCGCCACGCGCTTGACCACCGCGGCGTCGGCGGCGGCCAGTGCCCTGCCATGCAGGAACTCCACCCAGTGCTGCGCGTAGCAGCGGTGGGTCATCGCTTCCTCCGCCATGACCTGCCCCAGCGAGGTGGCGCCGTCGAACTCCCGCCTCACCCCGTCGAAGTAGTAGGCGTCGCGCGCGTCGATGGGCAGGCCGTTCCGCTCTTCGTCCCGCCAGCGGCCGAGCGCGTCGAAGTGCTCGTAGGCGAAGCCGATGGGGTTGATGAGGCTGCCGTGGCAGCCCGCGCCGCAGGTGCCCTCGCCCGTGAAGTCGGTGATGCGCTGCCGCAGCGTCTTCGGCACCAGCGGATCCGGCGCGGGCAGCGGCGGCACGTTGTTGGGCGGAGAAGGCAGGTTGGCGCAGAGGACGCGGTGGTTGATGAAGACACCCCGGTGAATGGGATCCGACTCCGTGGAGGTGGCGTTGGCCGCGAGGAAGCCGATGCCGGTGAGGAGCCCGCCGCGCCGCCCGTCGGTGAAGCTGACCTTCTGGAAGGTGGCGTCGAAGGTCCCCGCCAGCCCGTAGACGCTGGCCAGCGGCGCGTCGACGAAGGTGTAGGGCGCGGTGAAGAGCCGGCCCACGCCCGCGTTCTCGTCGAACACCACCGCGTCGACGAGCCGCAGCGGCTCTTCCTGCATCGACTGCTGCAGCGCGGGGGTGAACTCCGGGAAGAGCGAGGTCGAACGCGTGATGTCGCGGAAGCGGCTCACCTGCAGCAACTGCGCGTGGAAGGTGCGCACCGTGGCGCGGGCCTTCGGGTCACCGAGCAGCCGCGTCACCTGGGCGGTGTAGCCGTCGGCGGTGAGGAGCGCGCCCGTCTCGGCCGCCTGCAAGAGCTCCTCGTCCGGCATCGACTGCCACAGCGCGTACGAGAGGCGCGTGGCGAGCTCCGCCCCCGTCAACGGGATGACGCCCCGGTTCTCCTGCGTGGACAGCTCGAGCCGGTAGAGGAAGTGCGGGGACTGCAGCATGGCCTCGAGCACCACCCGCGCGCCCGAGGCGAAGGGCTCGTCCGCCGGGAAGAAGGCCGCGCCCTGCGCGAAGAGCGCCTCGTAGTCCGCCGCCTCCGCGTCGGTGAGCGCCCGGCGGAACACCCGACGGCCGGCAGCGCGGACGAAGCCGGCAGCGTCGCTCGGCAGCGTGCCCCCGCACACGCGGGTGAGGGCCTCGGGAGACGCGCTCGCCTGCTGCGCGAGCTGCTCGGCGGCCCGCTGGTAGTCGGCCCACAAGTCCGAGGTGACGAGCAGCTCTGCGCCGTTGTTGTCGAAGGTGGTGGACGTCGCGTCGCCCACGAAGGTGCCGGTGACGCCCGGGCCCTGCGCTTCCCCCAGCAGGTCGCGCAGCGTGTTCTCGTACTCCGGGTGCGAGAGCCGCGCGGCGCGCGTCGACGGGGCCGGCAGCTCGCGCTCGGCGCCGGGCGGCAGCGTGGGCCCCGTGGTGGGCTGGTCAGGCCGCGGGCCGAGTACCAGCCCATCACACGCGGTGGCGCTGAGAATGAGGCAACCCAGGAGCAGCGGCTGACAGCGCATCGGGCCTCCCCGGCGAGGGCCCCAGTTTGTCGAGTTGAGGGCGATCAATCCACCCCGGCGGCGGCCGTGAGGTGCGTCGATGCGTGAGGAGCGCCTACACCGCCTTCACAGCGCGTCGTCCAGCGCGGCGCGGTCGAACCCGAGGATGAGCTTCCCTCGAACGTCGATGACGGGCACGCCCTGAGGCCGCACTCCCGCCGCCGACGCCTTCGCCGCCAGCTCCTGCGCCGCGCCCTCGTCCTTCTCGATGTCGCGCTCGACGTACTTCACGCCCTTCTTGTTGAAGTACTCCCGCGCCTTCCGGCAGTAGCCGCACCAGCTCGTCGCGTACAGCACCACGTCGCTGCTCGCGGGGATGGGCGCGTTGAAGCCCCCGGTGCGCTGCTCCGCCGCCTTCGCCAGTTGCCGCTCGAGGCTCGCCACGGCCGACCGCGAAGCCCGCTTCTCCGCCAGCTCCTTCACGGCCTTCGCCTTCAGCGCCTTCGCCTGCGAAGCGTCAGCGCCCGTCAGCTTCGCCTGGTCGAGCTGATCCACCACCACCTGCCAGTCGCCTGCCTCGTCGGCCAGCCGCGCCCGCAGCAGCCGCGCCTGGCCGTTGGTGACGTCCAGGGCGAGCCACGCGTCGGCGTACTTCTCCGCCGGCTCGAATTGCTGCTGGCGGAAGCTCGCGCGCGCCGCCGCCTCCAGCGCGTCCTTCTGGGCAGGCTCCAGCTTGAGCGCCATCGACGCGAACTGCAGCGCGAGCATGTCGTCCTTCTTCGCGTACGCCTTCTTCGCGGCGTCCCCCAGCAGCGCGGCCGCCTTCGGCTTCTCTTCGCCGGTGAAGGTCTTCTGGTCGAGCGCGAACAGCACGTCGTCCAGCCGCCCGGCCTCGAGGTGGGCCTTCGCCTCGTCCAGCGGCGCCGCCGCCAGCACCACCCACAGCACTGTCGTCACCATGCGCCCCATGAGAGCAGAGCGACCGCCTCCCGCCCACCGCCTTGACGCAGTTCGTCACGGCTGCCTGCCGACAAGCGCAACTCACGTGTCTGAGTAGGGCATTGCGCTTGATCAACCACGCCCCGCGTGCGACGCACCTCGTGTTCGCGTAGCCCACCCTCCTCGCAAGGAGAGACCATGCGCCACACCACCACGCTCACCACCAACAAGCACCTGCTCGGCTGGGTCGAAGAGATGGCCTCCATGTGCCAACCCGACCAGGTCGTCTGGTGTGACGGCAGCCCGGAAGAGAAGAACCGGCTCACCGAGTACGCGGTGGCCAGAGGCATCCTCATTCCGCTCAACGAGGAGAAGCACCCGGGCAGCTACCTCCACCGCTCCAACCCCAACGACGTGGCGCGCGTCGAGCACCTCACCTTCATCTGCACGCCGACGAAGGAAGAGGCAGGCCCCACCAACAACTGGATGGCGCCCGCCGAGGCGTACACGAAGCTCAAGGGCCTGTTCCAGGGCTCGATGAAGGGCCGCACCATGTACGTGGTGCCGTACTGCATGGGCCCGCTGGGCTCGAAGCACTCGAAGATCGGCATCGAGCTGACCGACTCCGTCTACGTGGTGCTGAACATGGGCATCATGACGCGCATGGGGAAGGCGGCGCTGGACATGCTGGGGCAGTCCAACGACTTCAACCGCGGGCTGCACTGCACCGGCGACCTGAACCCGGAGCGCCGCTACATCTGCCACTTCCCGCAGGACAACGCGATCTGGTCCTTCGGCTCGGGCTACGGCGGCAACGCGCTGCTGGGCAAGAAGTGCCTGTCGCTGCGCATCGGCAGCTACCTCGGCAAGTCCGAGGGGTGGATGGCCGAGCACATGCTCATCCTCGGCGTGGAGGACCCGGACGGGAACACCACGTACGTCGCCGCGGCCTTCCCGTCAGCCTGCGGGAAGACGAACTTCGCGATGATGGTGCCGCCGCGGCGCTTCGACGGCTGGCGCGTGTACACCGTGGGAGACGACATCGCCTGGCTGCGCGTCGGTGACGACGGACGCCTGTGGGCCGTCAACCCCGAGAACGGCTACTTCGGCGTCGCGCCGGGCACCAACTGGAAGTCCAACCCCAACGCGATGAAGTGCATCGCGAAGGACACCATCTTCACCAACGTCGCGGTGACGAAGGACATGCAGGTGTGGTGGGAAGGCCTCGACGGCGAGGTGCCCGAAGAGCTCACCGACTGGCAGGGCCGGCCGTGGAAGAAGGGCAGCAGCGAGAAGGCCGCCCACCCCAACAGCCGCTTCACCGCGCCCGCCACCAACAACCCCATGCTGTCGCCGCGGGTCAACGACGCGCGGGGCGTGCCCATCAGCGCCATCATCTTCGGCGGCCGGCGCTCCAACACCATCCCCCTGGTGATGCAGTCGTGGAACTGGGCGCACGGCGTGTACCTCGGCGCGACGCTGGCGTCGGAGACGACCGCCGCTGCCGTCGGCGCGCAGGGCGTGGTGCGCCGTGACCCGATGGCGATGCTCCCCTTCTGCGGCTACAACATGGCCGACTACTGGAGCCACTGGCTGAAGATGCAGAAGCAGGTGCCCTACCCGCCCAAGCTCTTCATGGTGAACTGGTTCCGCAAGGACAAAGACGGCAAGTTCCTCTGGCCCGGCTACGGGGAGAACATGCGCGTCTTGAAGTGGATCGTCGACCGCGCGCACGGGAAGGTGGGCGCCCAGGAGACCCTGTTCGGCTGGGTGCCCAAGCAGGGCCACATCGACCTCTCCGGCCTGTCCATCGACCCCACCAAGGTGGACGAGGCCACCGCCATCGTCGAGTCCGAGTGGAAGACGGAGCTCGAGGCGCAGAAGGCCCACTTCGAGCAGTTCGGCGAGCGCATGCCCAAGACGCTCGAGCTGATCCGCCAGACGCTGCTGTCCCGCATCGGCTGAGCGCGGCGGCGCCTACTCCCGCGGAGGATCCACCACCGTGTCGGGCGGGGGCGGCGCCGGGCGGGGCGGCGCCGGCGCGAAGGGATCGCTGAACTCCCACCCGAGGTCGCTCCCCATCAAATTCACCAGGTCCACGCCGCGCCTGAGGGCCGCTGGGGACATGCGCGAGGTGAAGGTGCAGCGCAGCCGGTTGCACAACTGGCCCTGCCGCGGCCCGGGCGCGTCCCACCCCAGCACGATGGACAGCCCTTCGAAGGTCCATCGCCGCCCGGAGGCGTCGACGCCCCGCGCCCCGCACAACCAAAGGTGCTCCTGAAGGAACTTCACTTCCACCGCCTCGCGAGGCGGCGCCCGGAACTCCCACGTCCACTCCAGCATCGCGTCAACCTCCACGAGCGCCTGTGTGGCGCAGGAGGAGCCTCCTTCTTGGAGGCCCGTCCCAAGAAGCGGCCGCCCCCTTCACCACTCACCTGCAGGTGGTACGGTGGACGTCCGCCTCGAGGAGAGAATCCGCATGCCGCCCATCAAGCCGAAGTACCCCGACGTCAAGCTCGCCGGCCTCAACACGAAGCTGGACCGGGTGAAGACGGAGCTCGATGCCCTGAAGAAGGCCGACGGCACCATCGACTTCAAGGCCCTCGACCGCCGCGCCGACGCCGCGGACGGCGCGGTGGGCCACTCCCTGCGCGCCATCGCCGACAGCTTCACCAGGCGGGAGACGGTGGGCTCTGGCTGCGACAGCACCTACCGCCGGGTGACGCCCGAGAAGCTGAGCGCTCCCCAGGTGCGCAAGCTGTTCGAGACGCTGGCGAAGACGAAGCAGCAGCTCGCCGACGCGCTGGGCGCCGACGCCACGCTGTCCCGCGACGAGGCGAAGCGCGCCGCCCGCATGGGCGGGCTGGCCGGCGAGCTGGCGAAGGCGCTGGTGGACGAGGCCGAGGCGCCGTGGGAGCACGCCATGGTGAAGTGGGCCATGGAGGTGCAGAAGGTCGACTTCAAGGTGGACGCGCGCAAGACGGGCGAGCGCGACCTGCAGGTCGCCGCCAGCCTTCACGCCGCCACTCCCGACGGCGCCGAGGCCATCGCCTGGGCGTACCGCGCCGTGCTGGTCGACCCGTCGAAGCACTTCGACTACCAGTCCGCCGACCGGGCGCTGAAGAAGGCCGAGACGTCCTTCCTCGCGCACCTGCCCATCATCGGCCGCAACGCGACGAAGAAGGGCCACCTCGACGACGGGGAGGTGAAGAAGTTCCTCGGCACCGACGACCTCGCCAAGTTCGTCCGCCAGAAGAAGGCCGAGGTGGAGGCGCGCGTGGGCGACTACCAGAAGTGGCTCGCGGGCGCGGGCATCCCCAACGCCGAGCTGACGCGCGACCCCGACTACCAGGACTTCGTGCCGTCCTCCTGCTGAGCGCCACGTGGCCCACCCGCCGCCAGAGGACTTCTTGCGCCTCGAGCACTTCGGCGCGCTCTACTACTCGCGCCGCGCGGCGGAGTTCACCGCCCTCACCCCGCCCGAGGCGGAGCTGCTCCTCGACGCGCGCTGGTCGAGCCTCCCCGAGGCCTGGGCCCGGCAGAGCGACGGCCGCCTGTCCGAGGAGAAGCTCCTCGCCACCGCCGCGCGCTGGAGAGAACTGGGCCTCCTCGACGACGACTTGCGCTGCCGGGCGCGGCTGGTGCCGCGACGGTGGAACCAGCCCATCCTCACCGGGCCGCTCACCACCCACCTGCAGCTGACCCACGCCTGCAACCTCACCTGCAGCCACTGCTACGTGGAGGTGACGAAGCGCCCGCCACCAGGAGAGCTGTCGCTGGCCCAGTTGGACGGCCTCTTCGCCGAGCTGGAGGCCCTGGCGTCGCCGCGGGTGGTGCTGGCCGGCGGAGAGCCACTCCTGCGCGCCGACGTCTGGGAGATTCTCGAGGCACTGAGGGCGCACCGGCTGGACGGCTGGCTGTGCACCAACGCCACCTTCCTCAAGCCGCAGGACGCCGCTCGCCTCGCGGGGGCGGGCCTGCGAGGCGTGCAGGTGTCCCTCGACGGGCCTTCTGCCGAAGTCCACGACGCCGTGCGCGGAGCGGGGCGCTTCGAGCAGGCCCTGCGCGGCCTCCGCGCGCTGCTGGACGCGGGCGTGCCGGGCGTGGAGGTGCGCGTCACCGTCAACGCCCTCAACGCGGCCCACCTCGAGGCCTTCGGCGCGCTGGCCCTCGAGCTGGGCCTGCCGAAGACCACCTTCAAGCCGTTCCGCCTCACCGGCGCCTCCTCGGGACAGCAGCGCCTGGTGGTGGAGCTGCCGGCGTACCGGCGCGCCGTCGAGCGGGCGATTGCTTCCTGGCCCGAGGGGGCCGGCGCGGTCGCCGCGAGCGACGGCCTCACCACCCGCACCCCGAAGTGGATGAACGTCATCCCTCCCTTCGGCTGCGTCGGCGGCACCGTGACGGCCACCGTCACCGCCCAGGGCGCGGTGGTGGGCTGCGGCAGCGTGCTGACGAAGGACGACTGGAAGCTGGGCGCACACTCCTTCGCCGAGTGCTGGGCCGGCGCTCCCAACCTCGCCTCGTGGCGCACGCTGGAAGGCAACGACGCCTGCCGCGCCTGTGCCAACTTTCGCACCTGCGGCGGCGGCTGCCGGGCGCGCGCCGTGGCGGTGGGCCGCTCGATGAACGAGCCGGACCCCTGGAGCCACTGCAACCACCCGCCCGCCGAGCACCAGGACGACGGCCCGCGCGCCTGCGAGGCCGCCCTCTGAGGCCCTTTGGACGGCGAGTTCTCGATGCCCGCCGCGACAGGGTGTAGCCTTTCCCCGTCATGCGTGCCCTCGCCCTCGCCGCGCTGCTCCTCGCGGGCCCTGCCCTCTCCGCCCCCTCGAAGGCCTCGGAGCTCGCGAAGGAAGCCGACAAGCTCTACAAGGACAACAAGTACGCCGAAGCCGCCGAGAAGCTGCAGCAGGCGTACGAGACGGACCCCAACCCGCTCTACCTCTACAACATCGCCCGCGCGTGGGATCAGGCCGGCGAGCTCCAGAAGTCGCTCGACACCTACCGCCAGTACACCTCTCTCCCTTCGGATCAGACACGGCCCGACCTGGTGAAGAAGGCCAACCTCGCGATGGACCGGCTGCGCACGCTGGTGGCGAAGGCCGAGGCCGACAAGCAGGTGCAGGCCGCCGAGAAGCAGCGCCTCGAAGACGAAGCGAAGACCGCCCGCGAGCGCGCCGACGCCGAAGCCGAGGCCGCGAAGCTGCAGCGCGACGCCCTGGCCGCGAAGGAGAAGGCTGCCCGTGAGGAAGCCGAGAAGAAGGCCAGCGGGCAGAAGACGGTCGCCTTCGTGGTGGGCGGCGTCGGCGTGGCCGCGCTGGGCACCTCGCTGGGCCTGGCGCTCGGCGCGCAGGGCGCGAAGAACGCGTACAACAAGGCCACCAGCGTCGATGAGAAAGAAGCCCTGCGCGGCCAGGCGCAGACGCTGGCTGCCGTCACCGACGTGATGCTGGTGGTGGGAGTCGCTGCCGCGGTGACGGCCATCATCCTCTACCCGAAAGGCGGCGAGGCCCCGAAGGGCTCCGTGTCCGTCGCCCTGGTGCCCCTCGCCGGAGGGGGCGCCTTCGCCAGCGTGGGGGCCAGCTTCTAAATGCGTCGAACGCTCCTCTCCTTCTTCGCCGGCGCCCTCGTCCTCGGCGCGGCGGCGTGCTCCTTCACCACCGGCGCGGGCTTCAACGAATGCGCCACCGACGTCGACTGCGGCCCCGGCATGGCCTGCGTGAAGGCCTTCTGCCTGCCTCTCCCCGACGGGTGCCGGCGCGAGGCGGGCGTCTTCAACAAGGCCGATCGCATCCCCCTCCTCTCGGTGCAGCCGAGGACGCTCAGCACCAGCGACGGGGGCACCACCACCGACGAGTCCGAGGTGCAGGCGCTGCACGCGATGACGCTGGCCGTGGAAGAAGCCAATACCTTCGGCGGCCTCAAGGGGCGCCCCTTCGGCCTCTTCTTCTGCGACACCTTCGACGACAACGAGCGCGGCGCGGCGCAGGCCGGGTGGATGGTGAAGAACGCGGGCGTGCCCGCCATCATCACCTCGGGCAGCGGGCTCACCACCAACGTCGCCAACCAGCCGGATCGGCTGGCAGCCCAGACGATGATCATCTCCAACTCCTCGACGAGCGCGTCGCTGGTGGCGCTCTTCAGGAGCGACGGCAACGTGTGGCGCCTGGCCCCAGACGACACCCAGCAGGCGGCGGTGCTGGCCGGCGAGGTCGCGCAGGCCACCGCCGGCAACGTCAACCTGAAGGTGGTCATCCTCTACGTCAACTCCGTGTATGGCACGTCCTTCGAGCCCGCGCTGCGCGACGAATTGACCCGCCGTGGCCGCTTGCCCGCGGGTGTGCGCTTCGACGAGAACCTCGACCAGACCGACGCCATCACCCGCATCACCGAAGTGGAGAACCAGTCGCCCGTCGCCACCGTCATCGTCGGCTTCCCGAAGGACGTCATCGCGCTGGTGAGCGAGGGCTCGAGACGCGCCAAGCTGACGCGCGCCAACGGCCACCGCTGGTTCCTCGCTGACGCGGCGAAGGACCCCGTCATCATCACGCCGGTGACGCGGCCCGAGCTCGAGGCCAGCATCGGCACGGCCCCGGCCCAGGGCGCGGGCGCGGCCTTCGGCAGCTTCTCCGACGCCTTCTTCACCCGCTTCGGCGTCCGGCCCGACACCTACTCCTTCACTTCGCACGCCTACGACGCCGCGTGGTTGACGATGGGCGCGGCGGCGTGGGCCTCGCAGAACGGCGGCGGCATCACCGGGGCCCGCATGCGCGAGGGCATGGCGCGCATCTCGCAGGCAGGCTCTCCTCCTCTGCGCCTGCTGGCCAGCAACTGGACCGAGCTGTCCACCTCGCTGTCCTCGGGCACGGCCGTCAACGTGGAAGGCTCCAGCGGCGCGCTCGACTACAACCTCGACGCGGGCACGCCGTCGGCGCCGTACGAGGTGTGGCAGGTGCTGGACGGCGGCATCTCCACCGTGCGCCTCGTGACGCCCTGAGGGGCTTCGGGCGTGCCTGCCGCCCGGCGCGGCAGGACGTCGTGCAAGCCTTCGCCACGGTGTCGAAGAATGCCGGCGTGGTGGAAAGGGCCGGCGGGTCGCCACCAGTGGGCGGGCGGCGTCAGGGACCTCGGTGGAAAGTGCACGAGCCACGCTCTCGCTGGACGAGTTGCCTCTCGCCCCATGGGGTTTGTGCGCGCCGAGGCGTCCCCGCGCAAGCGTTGCGGGGGGCGTCGCCGAAAGGCCGCGTGGGACGGGAGCGGCCCATGGCCTTCGCGTTGCACTTCTACCCAACCGTGGGCGGCGCCTCGTCGCTGCCTGGAAGGGGCGCTCCCCACCCACTCGCAGGAGGGAGACATCGTGCAAGTCCCTGTCGACATCCGCTTCCGTCACGTCGAGTCGTCTGACGCGCTGAAGGCCGCCATCGAGGAGCACGTCAAGGGGTTGGAGAAGTACAGCCAGCGGATTACCTCGTGTCACGTCACCGTCGACCACGTCGGAGGCCACGCCCACGCCCGCGGGAGGACGCACCACCGCCAGGGAGCCGGCGCGCACTACCGCGTGTCGATTCGCCTCACCGTCCCCGGCGCAGAGCTCTTCGTGGGCCGCGACCCGGAAGAGCACGTCAACTTCGAGGACGCCTATGCGGCCGTCAACGAGGCCTTCGACGCGATGAAGCGCCAGCTCCAGGACGCGGAGCGCACCGTGCGGCAGGACGTGAAGCACCACGTGCGGCCGCTGCACGGCCGCGTGACGAAGCTGCTGGACGGCTTCGGCTTCCTCACCACCGAGCTGGGCCGCGAGCTGTACTTCCACCAGAATGCGGTGGTGGGCGGCTTCTCGAAGCTGGCCGTGGGCGACGAGGTGCGCTTCACCGAGCACCCCGGCGAGGGCGAGAAGGGCCCGCAGGCCAGCACCGTCACGCGCGTGGGCAAGAGCGGGCACGCGGCCATTCCCACCCTGGGCTGAAGCGCTTTCAGGGAGTGGGCGCTTCCCCGAGAGGCGGCTCGAAGGAGTCGTCTTCCGGCCCCTGCGCGCGCTCCAGCGCCTGCCACAAGGGGCCCGTCAACTCGTCGGGTACGCCCAGCTGCAGCGCCCGCTGAAAGCTGTCCACCGCCTGCTCCGGGGCGCCCAGCACGTCCAGCTGCATCTGCCCCAGGAGGTACAGCGCCTGCCCCGCGCGCGCGTCTTCGGGGTGGTGCGCCGCCAACTCGGACAGGAGCGCCGCGGCCCGGGCAGTGTCGCCTGCGCGCCAGGCCTCGTCGGCGCTGGCCAGCAGCGCGTCCACTGAATCCACCTTCTCCTCGGCGCCCGGCGACACCCGCATCAGCGAGGGACGCGGCGCTCCCGGCTGCGGCCGGCCCTTCCACCACACCCGGGTGGGGCTGCGCCGCAGGGGCGCATGGGCAGCAGCAGCGGGCGCCGCGTCACCGTGCGGGCGGGGCGGCGCGAGGTGCGGCGCATCGGCCGTCACGCCCGGGGCCGGGGCCGGGGAAGCGTGGACCATGGGCGCGGCGGACACCAGCGCGACGGGAGGCGTGGGGATGGCAGCACGGGGCCACAGCACCACGGCCAGGGCCGCCGCGGCGAGCGCCCCCGCCAGCACGAAGCCGCTTCGGACGACGCGCGGCCCCCGGCGGGTGCGCTGCAGCCGGGCCCAGGTGCGGGCCACGCGGGCGTCCAGCGGGCCAGAGGACAGCACCTGCTTCACGGGCCGCGGCAGCTGGCTCATGTCAGGGCTCCTCCAGCGAGACATGGCGCGCCAGGTGCGCCTCGGCCTTCGCGAGGTAGCGCTTGGTGGTGGCGAGGCTCTTCCCCATCGCCAGCGCGACGTCGTCCAGCTTCTCACCCTCGACGTAGCGCAGCATCCACGCCATGCGTTGCGCCACCGGCAGGGCCTTGAGCGCTGCGTCCAACACGGCCAACTCTCCGCGCGCCTCGACGCTGGCTCCGTCCCGGGCCTGCACGTCCAGCGGCGCGTCCGCCACGGCCTCGAGGCCCACCCAGCGCAGCAGACGCTGCCGCCGCAGGCGCTTCTTCACCAGGCTGACGATGATGGCCAACAGCCAGCCACGAAACTGGGACGCGGCCCGCAGTTGGCCGAGGCGCGAGTAGGCGAGGAGAAACGCGTCGTGCAGCACGTCCTCCGCCGCGGGCACGCTGCGCAGGAGGTGCGTGGCCACCTCCAGCAGGCCGGGGGCATAGCGGCGGTACAACAGGCTCTCCGCCTGACGCTCGCCGCGGCGGGCCCGCTCCACCAGCACCGCCGTCTCCACGCCGTCCGCATCCAGCCGGGCCACACTCCCCTCCGGGCGAAGCCGCACCACGAGCGCCGGCGCGCGCTCGTCCTCCACCTGTGGCCTGGCGCCTGACGCAGTCACCCTGAAGCGGACCCCTGACACCGGGAAAATGGCTCACTTGTCCGGCGCCCGTCGAGGGGTGAGCCACTCCCCCCGGCCCAGGGCTCCTTGTCCTTCGTCACCCCGCCTCCCGGAGCCTCCATGACGCCCCGAGTCAGTCGCCCCCAGGTGTCGATGTGTGCCGTTGTCGTCCTCGCCATGTCGGCCTGCGGCGAAGAGGCGTTTTCCCCTGCGCCCTCGGGCACCACCGTGGCGCAATTCACGCCGCGCGCGGAGAGTCGGGGCGCCGCCCTGTGGGGCGCCTCGGTGACGACGCTTCCGGACGGGCAGGTGGCCGTGGCGCGCACCGACTCCGACGAGGTGGTGGTGGTGGACGCAGTCAGCGGGGAGGTGAGGCGTCGCGCCAGCTTCGAGAAGGGCAGCCGACCGACGCGCCTGGTGGCGACGGGTCCCGACGCCTTCGCGGTGGTGCTGCGTGGCTCCGGCGAGGTCGCCCTGGTGCCGCCGCTGGGCCGGGCCACGCGGCTGGCAGCGTGCGCCGAGCCCCGCGGCCTCGCCTTCGACGACACGAATGAGCGCCTGTGGGTCGCCTGCGCAGACGGCGCCCTCGTCTCGGTGCAGGGAGGAAAAACCCACGCGGTGCAGGTGGGCGAGGAGCTGCGGGACGTCTTCCTGGTGAAGGGCCGCTTGTGGGTGACGGCCTTCCGCACCGCGGAGCTCCTGGAGGTGGACACCGAAGGCCAGGTGCTGACGCGCCTCACTCCGTCTCCGCAGGTGGTGGCCCGCACCGACGAGAAGGGCGACACGACGACGCTGGGCTTCACCCCGCGCATCGCGCTGCGGGCGGTGGTGGAGGACACTCGGGTGGTGATGGTGCACCAGGAGCACCTCGACGACGACGTGACGAAACTCACCGTCCCTCCGGGCAGCACCCCGCCGCCCGTCACGCCTCCGTATTACGGGCTGGGCACCGGCTGCGGCACCAGCGTGGTGTCCTCGGCGCTGACGGGCTTCGACCTCGAGAAGAAAGAAGTCACCTTCACCGCGCCCATCGCCGGCAGCGTGGTGCTGGACGTCGCCTTCGCGGGCGGCGTCATCGCCCTGACGCAGACGGGAAGCGGAGCCGTGACGTGGACGACGTGGGATGGCGCCTCGAACTCCGCCTGCCTGGGCACCTTCTCGACGCTGCGGACACCGACGCCGGTGGGCGTGGGCCTGTCGGACACCGGAGGACTGCTGGTGCTGGACCACGACGGGACGCTGCTGATGCCGGGCCACGGCGTGGTGGCGTTGACGGACGTACCGGAGCCTCTGGACGAGCCCCGCGCCTTCTTCCACCGCGACTCTCCCAGCGGCGTGGCCTGCGCGTCCTGCCATGTCGAGGGCTACGACGACGGCCACACCTGGAACTTCGAGGGCAAGGTGGTGCGCACGCAGACGCTCGCCGGCGGGCTGTCGGCGACGGCGCCCTACCACTGGAAGGGGGAGCTCCCCACCATCAGCGCGGTGCTGCACAGCACCTTCGAGCGCCGCATGGGAGGGACGCTCTCTCCCTCCCTGGCTCCCCAGGCGGTGGAGAGCTGGCTGGACACCCTGCCGGCCCGCGCGGGGAAGCGCGGAGACATCGTCGCGGGCCAGGCCATCTTCCAGCAGGCCGGCTGCGGCAGCTGCCACGCCGGAGACAGGCTGACGACCAACGCGACGGTGGACGTGGGCACGGGCGGCGCCTTCCAGGTGCCGTCGCTGCGGGGGCTCAAGGCCCGCGGCCCGTGGATGCACGACGGGTGCGCGAAGACGCTGGCGCAGCGCTTCGACGAGAAGTGTGGCGGCGCAAGGCACGGCGCCGTGGCGGCGGGCGACGTGCCGGCGCTGGTGAAGTACCTCGAGTCGCTGTGACGGGGGAGCGCCGCCTCCACTGCGCAGAGCTGCCCCGCTGCAAAGCGTAGAGCGAATGTCGTTCCGCTCGCCGGGTGCGCCGGGCAGCGACATCACTCACCACGGTGCTGGGTACAACAGACGGCTGGCAGCTTCGAGGTGTTGGGGGCTGGCGCTCCTCGTCACCGCCTCTACCCGCCGTCGCGACAGGCCGGCGGAGGCTGCGCCGCGCAGTCGCCCACCGTGCCCGCGAGGAAGACGCCGCGGTCCGAGTAGTTGATGCCGCCCGTCCAGGCGCCGCCGTCCTTCGCGTAGAAGCACGCGTAGGTGTCTCCCGGGAAGCCGTACACCCACGACACCGACGCGAGCTCCGCGCACTCACCCACCGCCACGTAGCCCAGGATGCCCGGGCCCGCGTCGCAGTCGACGTTGGTGCGCTGCGCCAGGGTGGCTTCGAAGGTGGCCTCGCAGCCGATGGGGTACCGGCCCGTCGCCGCCACGCAGGTGGACTGGGTGAGGTGCGCCGGCACGCCCACGCACTCCGCGCCCGCGTCCAGCCCACCGTCGACGCCGGCGTCCGGGCCGCCCGCGTCCACACCGCTCGCGCCCGAGCACCCCGCCAGCCACAACCCGAAGAAAAGTAGCCGCTTCATACGCGTTGGACACCCCTGCCGCCCCACATGGGCCATGACGCCTCTACTTCCGGGCGCCGGCGCGCATCCACTCCGCGAAGGCCCGGGCGACGTCCTCCGGGTGGTGCGGGCTGCGGCCCCGCCGGCTGTCCAGGGAGTAGACGAAGCGGCAGCCGCCCTCGTGCGGAAAGAAAGTGGCCGAGCCCGACACACCGTCCAGCACGCCCGCCGATGGCACCCAGCGCACCTTCTTCCCGGCCTCGTCGTACGCATAGACAAGCGCGTAGGAGAGCGCCTCGCCGTACTCGTACGTCGCTTCCAACGCGCGCCCCTGCTCGTCGCTGCGCACCACCTTCACCTGCTTGAGGCCTGGCACCCACAGCCGGGCGAGGGAGAGGTCGCAGAAGGCGGCGAAGCAGGCCTCGGGCGCCGCGGGGATGAAGAGCTCCACCATCTCTCGTTGATTCTTGGCACAGCTTCTCGGCGCGCGCTGTGACGAGTTCGTCACCTTCAGAACTGAATGGTGCGCTCCTCGTGCGTCGCGGACAGGAAGTGCTTCTTGTCCGCGTAGAAGTCGCGCCACAGGCGCAGGTAGCCCGCCGTCACCTGGTCCGGCGTGAGCTGCTTCGGGCGGTAGACGCAGTTGGCGTCGTTGTAGCGGCTCCAGTCGGTGTGGAGGATGCGCTCCTCGGCCACCAGCCGCTTCCACGAAGGCGTCCCCGGGTACGGAGTGAAGATGGCGAACTCGGCCTTCCTGATGCCCGACGCCTGGGCGAACTCCAGCATGCGGTCCACCGTGCCCTCGTCGTCGTCGTCCTGCCCGTAGAGGAAAGACGTGTACGGCTCGATGCCCACGTCGTGGCACTTGGCGATGGCCTGGTGTGCGCGTTCCAGTTGCTTCGCGTCCTTCCCGGTGAAGGCCCGCATCGTCACCGGGTCGAAGCCGCCCACCAGGTAGAACATGGTGACGCCGGCCTGCCGCGCCTTCTCGAAGACGGCGCGGGGCGTGGCGATGATCATCGGCATCGAGATGCCCACGTAGCTGACGCAGGCCTTCTGCCCCGTCTTGATGAGGTGGTCGAACATCGCCGTCAGCAGCCGGTTGCCCTTGCCCGGCAGCCACGAGGTGTCCTCGGTGAGGCACGCCCTCTTTCCGCGCTGCGCCAGCTGGTCGAGTTGCCCGATGACGTGCTCCAGCGGGAACTCGCGCAGCGTCCTCGTCATCGACACCGGGAGGATGCAGCTGTGACAGCTGAGCGGACAGCCGCGGGAGAGCTGCACCGGGTAGTCGTCGGGGTTGAAGCCCGGGCCCTCGCGGTCGACGTACAGCGACACCTTCGGCAGCGGCAGCCGGCCCAGCTCGCAGGGCGACGCCTCGTAGCGCTTGCGCAGGGCCCCGGCCTCGAAGTCGGCCAACACGGTGGGCCACACGCCGTCGCCTTCGCCCACCACCACGCTGTCGAAATGCTGCGCGGAGATGTCCGGCATCGCGGTGGAGAAGATGCCGCCCGCCACCGTCGGCTTTCCCTGCGCGCGGAAGTACTCCCCCAGCTCGAAGGCGCGCGAGGCGGCGGCCGTGAAGAAGGAGAAGGCCACCAGGTCCGCGTCGGTGGGCGTGTCGGCGGGCGTGAGGCGGTCGTCGCGGAACTCCACCTCCCAGTGCGGGGGCGTCACCGCGGCGAGGCAGGCCATGCCCAGCGAGGGCGAGCCCAGGTACTCGTTCATCGGCACGTACTCGAGCAGCTCCGGGTGGGCCTGCGCGTGGCGCTGGAAGCGCGGGTAGACGAAGAGCACCTTCATGGACGGACCTCGGGCAGCGGCAGGGTGTCACTCAAGGCGACCTCCACCAGATCTCGCGGGACAGGCTCGTGCACCAGGCGCGCGACTTCGGACTTCGCCTGCAGGGTGAGGAGCGACGCACGCGCGACGTCCTCTGTGCGGCCCGAGGCGTCCGCGCGCCGCACCGCCGCGTCCACCGCCTCACGCCAGCAGCACGCGGCGCCCAACTGGTGCATCCACCGCGGCTGACGGAAGACGCCCACGCGGAAGCGCGACAAGAGCGCCTGGCGCGTGGCCTCCACCTGCGCCGCCACCTCGTCGGCCTTCGCCGCGACGCCCGCCATCGCCACGCCCACCACTTTCGACAGCGGCGCGCGCTCGGCAGCCCGGGTCAGCTCACCTGCGCCGAGGTGCGAGAGGAGGACGTCGTTGGCTCCCTCGAAGATGCGGGTGACGCGCACGTCGCGCAGCATCAGCGCGAGGCCCGTGTCCTCGATGAAGCCCAGCCCGCCGTGCAGTTGGATGGCGCCGTCCACCACCCGCCACGCGCCCTCGCTGGAGAACACCTTGGCGGCGAGGCTGCGCCCCAGCAGCACCTCGTCGTCGGCTCGGGCCACCTCGTCCACCAGCGCCGCCATGCCGAAGGTGAGGGCCTCCAGCGACGCCACCTGCTCCCGCACCACCTCCAGCGCGGCCAGCGGCTTGCCGAACTGCCGGCGGTGGGCCACCTGCACGTGCACCTTGTCCAACGCGGCGCGCGCGGTGCCCACGCAGCCCGCCGACATCAGCGTGCGGCCCCAGGAGAGGATGTGCGCCAGCGACTTCGCCGCCCAGCCCGGCTCGCCCAGCAGCCGCGAGGCAGGCAGCCGCACGTCCTCCAGCACCAGCCCGGTGGTGGACGAGCCCTTGAGGCCCAGCTTCCATTCCTCGGCCTCGACGGTGAGGCCGGCATCGGTGCGCTCCACCAGCACGAGGCTCTGCCCGCGCTCCCGGCCCCCCAGCCCCGGCGTCGCCACCGCCAGCGTGTAGAGGCCTGCCAGGCCTCCGTTGGTGACGAAGACCTTTCTCCCATTCACCAGCAGCGCACCGTCGTCCGTCTCCAGGGCGCGCGTGGAGAGGGCCGACAAGTCGCTCCCGGCTTGCGGCTCCGTGGTGGCGAAGGCGGCGATGCGCTGGCCCAGGGCGAGCTCGGGAAGGTAGCGCTCCTGCTGCTGCGGCGTGCCGTAGGCCACCAGCCCGCGGGTGCCGAGGCCGAGGTGCAGTCCCACCGTCACCGCGACGCTGCGGTCGAAGCGCGCCAGCTCGCTCACCACCTGGCACGCCGTACGCAAGCCGCAACCGGCGCCGCCGTGCGACTCGGGCAGCGTCAGCCCGAAGAGGCCCAGCTCGGCCAGCCCCTCGAGGACGGCCCGCGGAATCGCTGCCGCCTGGTCGATGGCGCGGGCGTCGATGGCGCGGGAGGCAAACCGCGTCACCTCGGCGCACAGCGGGCCCGCCACCTCGTCGGTGGGGATGGGCGGTAGCGCGCTCACGCGACCTTCTTCTTGGCGAGGAAGGCCTCCGCCAGCGCGACGGTGGCGCCGACGGTGTGTACATCGGCGACGTCCTCCACGCCGACGTCCAGCTCCAGCTCCTCGGCCAGCATCGACAGCAGCTCCATCGACGCCACCGAGTCCATGCCGAGGTCCTCACGCAGCCGGTGCTCGGGCTTGATGGCCTCGGGCTTCACCGGCACCAGCTGCGAGATGATGTGGACGACGCGGCGTTGGACGGTGTCAGGGCTCATGCGCGGTTCTCCTGGCGGGGTGACGACGGGAGGATGCGGACGCGCCGGGCCCAGTCGTCGAAGGCGTCGAGCGTCGTGGAGAGAGAACGGAAGGAGAGGCCGAGGGTGCGTCGGGCCAACGCCGCGTCCAGCGGCACGCCGTGGATGATGAGGTCCGCCAGCTCGCGGGCCAGGGCCGGGCGTCCACCCTCCTTCGCGGCGCGTCGCTCCTCGGCGTCGCAGAAGGCCAGGGCCTCGGCATCGGCCAGCGGGGCGGACGGCGGCGCGACGTCGTACCGCTGCGCCAGCTGCTCGAGGAGGTGCTGCAGGCGCGTCGAGCCCGCCGAGAGGATGACGCGCCGTGCGGGAGACGGGTGCTGCGCGAGGCGCACCAGGCCCAGCGCCACGTCGCGCGCGTCCACCCAGCTCACCACGCCGTCGGGGTGCGGCACGTCCAGCCCCCGCGCGGTGGCCACCAGCAACGCCGAGGTGCCGACGCGCAAGTCCCACGGCCCCAGGCACGCCGACGGACAGGCCACCAGCACCTCGAGGCGGTCCTCCCGCAGCGCGCGCGCTTCCATGTGCCACTTGAGGCCGTGGTACGTGCCGAAGCGGGGCGCGTCCTCGAAGACGTGCGCCTCGGTGGACGGACCGCCGCCGGGCGCGGGGGCGACGGTGGCCGTGCTGCTGACGTAGACGAGGCGCCGCACGCCGGCCTTCGCCGCCGCGTCGAGGACGGCTTCCAGCTGGCGCAGGCCCGTCTGGCGGGCGACCTCGGGCTCCAGCGACAGGCGCGGGTAGTGGCCGGCGAGGTGAAACACGACGTCGGCGTGGGCGAAGGCGGCCTCGAGCGTGGCGGGCTCGTCGAGCTCGGTGTGCACCATGGGCACCTTGCGCTGGCGCAGCGCCAGCACGTTGGTGCGCTTGCGGCGGCCGCAGCGGGGCTCGAGGCCCTCGTCGAGGAGCGCGTCGACGAGGTTCAACCCGAGGAAGCCGGCGGCGCCGAGGACGACGGGCTTCATGCGCGCCCTCCGAAGCGGGCGATGCACTCGCCGCGCTTGAGCTTCCCGCTGGTGGTGCGCGGCAGGTCTCCAGCGCCCACCAGCTCGATACGATCCGCCATGACGCCCAGGGCCTCGGAGAGGCGGCCGCGGATGCGCCCGGCGACGTCGCCCTCTTCCTTCCTCCGCAGCTCCACCACCACCACCAGCTCCTCGCCGCCCGCCGCTTCACGCAGCACCGAGAAGGCCGCCACGCCGTTGGGGGGCGCGTCGACGAGCTCCGCCACCAGTTGCTCGATGTCCGCGGGGTGGAACTTGCGGCCCGCCTTGATGACGAGGTCCTTCTCGCGCCCGGTGACGTAGAGCCGCCCGCCCTGCACCACGCCGCGATCGCCCGTCCACAGCCAGCCGTCGCGCAGCGCGCGGGCCGTCGCCTCGTCATCGCCGAGGTAGCCGTCCATCACCGCGAGGCTGCGCACCGTCACCTCGCCCTCCTCGCCCGCCAGCGCCACGCTGCCGTCGGGGCGACGCACCGCCACGTCCATGCCCGGCAGCGGCACGCCCACCGAAGGCACGCTCCGGCCGTCCACCGCGGCGTCGGGATCGAGCGCGTCTTCCTGTTGGAAGGCGACGCCCAGCGCGTTCTCCGCAAGCCCGTACACCGGCAGCACCGCGCCGCGCTTCAAGCCCGCCGCCGCGCCCACGCGCTGGAAGGCGTCGAGGGTGCTGCGCAGCACCGGCTCGGAGCCGTTGAGGGCGAAGCGCAGGCTGGACAGGTTGAGAGACGTGAAGGCCTGCGAGGCGCGGCGCAGCACGAGGTCGTACGCAAAGTTGGGCGCCACGGTGATGGTGGCCTGCATCTCTGAGAGCAGCTCCAGCCAGCGGCGGGGACGGAGGAGGAACTCACCAGGCGGCAGCGCGTGGACGGGAAAGCCCGCCACCAGCGACGACAGCACCACGCCCACGAGACCCATGTCGTGAAAGAAGGGCAGCCACGCGACGCCCACATCCCGCGGCGTGAGGCCCAGCGCGTCGGCCATCGCCCAGGCGCTGACGAGCGCCGCGCGCTGGGAGATGACGGCGCCGCGCGGACGCCCGGTGCTGCCCGAGGTGAACTGGACGAAGGCGGGAGCGCTCGAGCGTTGCACCCGTGCGTCCGCGGGAGCAGGCGCGCTCGCGCACAGCACCGGCACCGGCGCGCCCGTCACCGGCCCCGGCGCCACCAGCACGCGCGGCTGCGCGACGGCCAGCACCGCGTCGGCGCCCTTCGGCAGCGCGAGGGGGCCGAGGGTAACAACGGGCCAGGGCAAGGGCACCGGCGTCGCGCCCACCTCGTGCGCACCGAAGAAGGCCCCGATGAAGTCCGGGCCGTTGGGCAAGAGGAGCGCCACGCGGTCCCTCTGGCGCACGCCCGCCTCACGCAGCGCCGCCGCCCAGCGCGAGGCCAGCGCGTCGGCGTCGGCGAAGCTGAGTGACGTCGGCGGCCCCTTCCCCTGGTGAAAGAAGAACCACGCGCCCTCGCTCTTCGCACGCAGCGCCAGCACCTCGCGCAACGTCGCGGCGGGGGGCGGCGCCAGAGAGCGACCGACGAGGTGGGCGATCATCCGCCCTCGCCTTTGCTGCACCGTGCCCGGGCCTGTCCTTGATCTCCGACAGCCCGAGGCGCTTGACGGCGATCAGTCGACGTGCGGACGGGCCGACGCGTGAAACACCGCGCTGCTGGTGGCGGCTTCGCCGTAGCGCAGCAGACGAGGTCGCCCCCTGCGCTGCACGCGCGGCGCGGACCACTCGCCGGGGCCGCGTCCGCCGTCGTGCCACCCACCTTCTCAAGGCGGACAGCAGGGCCGATGCCCCCCACGATAAGGGACGCCGTGGCTGGGGTGGACGGTCCGCGCGCCGCGGGGGCGACGGCAGTCGCCCCTCTCGCCTGCCCTCGGTGGGCCGTCTCCTTCGTCACGAAGGCTGGCCGGTGAGAGGGAGCAGCAGGCCCGGGGAAGAGCGCCGCGCCCGACGCCCGCGCATCAACGCAGCAAAGAAGCACACGCCCACCGCCGCGAGGCCCGCGAAGGCGACGAAGCCCGA
>JBFMHF010000010.1:0-80543 GCA_040752975.1 Myxococcota bacterium | reverse complement strand
CGGGAATACCTCAACCAGGCCCGCGTCGGCCTCGTCGGCTACGGCGGGGGCGGCTCGCACGTCGGCCAGCAATTGGCCCATGTGAAGGTGCCGCGCCTCACCGTCTTCGAGCCGCAAACTGTCGAGGACACCAACCTGAATCGCCTCGTCGGCGCGGCACAGGCAGACGTCGGGCACCCCAAGCTGGACGTCGCCCGCCGGGTGCTGGGCGGGTTGATGTCGCTGGACGAGGTGCAGTTGCTGCCGGTGCGTTGGCAGGACGCGCCGGAGGCCCTGCGGGCCTGTGACGTGGTCGTGGGGTGCGTGGATTCCGCCCGCCAGCGGGACGAACTGGAGCGCGAGTGCCGGAAGTGGCTCATCCCGTACATCGACATTGGGCTTGGCATCACCCCCTCGAAGCTCGATGGAGAGAACCCACTGATGGCTGGCCAGGTGGTGGTGTCACTGCCGGGCCAGCACTGCCTGCGCTGCTACCGCGTCGTCACCGACGACGCCCTGGCGATGGAGGCGGCCAACTACGGCGACACCTCGCCGGCACCCCAGGTGGTGTGGGCCAACGGCGTGCTGGCCTCGCTGGCCGTGGGCCACGTTGTGGGTCTGCTGACGGGCTGGCAGCGCATCCCGGCGCGGCACCGCTTCCTGCGTTACGACGCCGACGGCTGCGCCGTCCCGCTCCCCGACTATGAGCGCAAGCTGCTGCCGCCGACCTGCACGCATTACCTGCTCAAGGATGCGGGGCCGGCGGTGGTGAGGAAGGCGTAGCCAGGATGCTGGGCGCGCTGCAATGGCGCCGTCGGCAGTCGGAGCGCACAGAAAAGGCCTCCAAACCCTTGCGTTGCTGCACGTGCCCACCGCATCGGCCGGACTGCTTTCACTGGTGTCCATCCGCCCGACCGCCCCCTGACGACCGCACGCTGCAGAGCAGCGCCTTCCTGCTCCTCTATCTGAGAAACCGATAGCGGCTGTGGAGGCCCTACGCTCCCGCGGCCCAAGTCTTGCTGCGTGCCTGACTTCACGAGCCATGGGACCATTCGGCAGCCATGGGCGACACAACTGATTCACGCAGTGCCGAGATTGGCCGACTCCTGCTGGACTACTTTGAAAACGTCTTCTTTCACAACTCCTTCCTGCAAGAGTTGCGCGAAGAGCGACTACCTGAGACCGAGATCTGGCGACGCCTCGCGAAGGTACGCGAGTTCGTTCCGAAGGACGCCGACATCCAGACGTTCGAGGAACTCGAAACGGCCATGGGAGAAGTCGCCGACCCACCGGAGGGGAGCAACGAGGAACTCGGGAAGGCGTTCCTCGAGAACGTGGTGCCCCGAGACTATCTCCTCGAGGCCCCCGTCGCGGTCTCGTACATCCCTATTGGGGTCACCGAAGTCGGAGGGCGGTACAACCTCTATGTCGCCGCAACGGACGGGCCTGGTACCGGGAGGCTCACCATTGGGGCGAAGGTGCGAGCTGGCCACTGGCGAGCCGCGGCGCGGACACTCGAAGGTCTAGCCGACGAGCTGGTCGGCCTCCTCTGGGCTCGTGGCCTTGTCCGATTCAGGCGCGAGCGGCGGCGGCCGGGTGCGTCCGTCGAAGATGCGGACCAGGAAATTCAAAGACGACTCCGCGAGGCGGAGCTCACGTTCTGGCCCGTGATGCAGGTCGGGAACGAACAACACCCGTTGCCATCGATGAGCCCATCGCGAATGGCGCTTGCGCGGAGTATCCAGCTCGTCTTCCCGGCCGACCTCACTGAGTTCGAAGCCGCAAAGCTTCGCCAGGCAGGGGTTCGGAGGTTCTCACTGCGCGTCTGGCCGCAGCTATGCGGCCGATGCGCAGCCGGGGACTCGAGGCAAAGCGCGTCCGCCGGGCTGCCCGGTTCCTCTGCCGGGCGTGGACAACGGAGGAACCGGGTGAGTCCTACCTTGCCATGGCTACCGCCCTTGAGAGCCTCCTGCTGGAGGCGAAGGAGGAGCTTTCCGCCCGCGTCGCCGACGCAGTCGCCTTCCTCCTCGGCCAGTCCCAAGCGGACCGCAAGCGGCTGCGAGACCAAGTGAAGGATCTCTACAATGTCCGCTCGAAGTACATCCACGAGGGCGAGTACCAAGGCGACGAGATGAGGCGCCACGAGGCACTGGACGTAGTGGCGAGGACAATCTCGAAGGAAGCGGGCCTGCTGCCCGAGGCGGACGACGAGGAGTTGCCCGCCGGCACTGTAGGTACCAGATCCAGCTGAACTGCAGCGGCAGGGCGGCGAAGGGGCTCGCTGCTGCCGCCTCTTCGCCGGTACCTCATCCGCTTCCGCGGCGTCCTCGGGCCCAATGCCTGGCGGCGTCCCGTCGTCACGCGTCTCGGGCGGCCCTTCGCGCCACTGGAGTCACCGCCTCCCGTGTGCCCGCGCGCCCAGGCTTCGCTGCCGACGGCACGCGCCCCTCCGCGACCGCGCCTGGAATGGGCCGCCCTGCTACGCCACACTTTCGCCCTCGACATCCTCGAGTGCCCCTCCGGTGGCCGCCGCCAGGGCCAGCATCGGCACCAGCCCGCCACACATGCACGCCGACTCGACGGCGGAGGCGAGCGAGCGCGGCCTCCAGCCTGGCTGCAAACTCGGCAGCGCTCACCTCGCGCCACGCCGACGCCGACGGAAGACGAGCGCCGCCAGCGCCAGCGCCTCCAGCCCGCCGCCGACGCTGCAGCCGAAGCCGGTGCTTTTCGCTCCGGCCGCCGGGTCCTCGGTGTCCGGATGGTCGACGGTGATGGGCGCCACGTAACGCTCCTGCGCCACATGCCCGGCCTCGTCCTCGACGAAGACGGTCGCGCCCCCTGCGGCGTCCAGCGTGGCGAGGTCCAGCACCTGCGTGGGCGTGAAGGCCACCTTCGGCCCCTGCCCCACCTGCACGTACCAGCGCAGCTTGTCCTGCGTCGTCACCAGGTCGCGCGCCGCGACGTTCAACGTGCCCGCCACGGAGTCCGGCCGCAGCGCCAGCTTCGGGGGCTGGAAGTCCACCGTCACCTCCACCACCTCCGGCATTGACACCGCGTGCGGCTCCTTCGCCGGGCGGGTGCGCACCTCCACGCGGTGCGTGCCCTGCAGCAGCAGCGCCGGGTGCGTCACGCGCAGCTCGCCCGCTGCGGGCCGGAAGGTGCTCCACAGCCCGTCGTCCACCCGGAACGCCCACTCCATCTCCTCGCTCGAGCCGGGGCTGCTGACGTCCAGCCGCACCGTCGGCCAGGGCACACCCACCCCCGTGGCCACCAATTCCCTCGGCGGCGCCACGTCGACGCCCTTCAGCACCGCGCGCGCCTGAGGCCGCGGCATGGGGCACGCGCCCGTCACCAGCTCCGCGAAGAGGCCGAGGTGCTCGAACGTCGGCGTCCCCACCACCGGCGTCACACCCGTCGCCTCGTTCACCTTGAGGCGGAAGGCCCCCAGCGACGGCAGCGTCTGCGCACCCAGGCCGCTGGCCAGAGAGGACTCAGCAACGGCCAGCAACGAAGGAATCAGGTCCGCCAGCACCTGTGGGTCTTCCGCCAGCACCTCGCTGTCCGCGGCGCGGACGTTGGTGAGGAGCTGCTTCACGTCGCCGATGGCCGGCGTCACCTGGTCGCAGCCGGAGAAGACGAGGGACAGGGGCAGGTTGACGTCGGTGGTGAGCGAGAAGAGGCGGAAGAAGCGCTCGTCCAGCATCGCGTAGACGTCGATGTGGAGGTCCGTCCACTCCAGGCGCAGGAGCGGGTCGACGGGCAGCTTCGTCACCGGGTCGAAGGTGCCCTTGCCCACCGAGAGGCGGGGCGGCTCCTTCGGGCGCAGCGCGATGAGCATCGGCGCGTCTTTCCCGTCGACGGTGGCCAGCTTGCCCAGCGACGGCAAGAAGGCCTCGAAGAGGCCGGTGGTGAGCAGCCCCACCTGCGCGGTGGAGAGGTCGAGGCACATCGCTCCGGCCTGGTGCGCGGCCCAGGAAGCGCGCTTGAGGAAGCGGGAGCTGACGGCCACTCCCACGTGGTAGCCCGCGTCGCTGGCGTTCCAGTCGGGCGCAGGCGCGCTCATGTCGGGAGGCTCGGCCACCGCCGGCACGCACGGGACGGGGCCGCGCAGCGCGGTGCTGCCCCCGTCGGGGTTGGGCGTGACGCCGGTGAAGGGCTCCGCGCCGCCCAGCACGCCCAGGGTGAGGTGGCTGTTGGCCGCCGACGACACGGTGCCGCCCGCCACGGCGTACACGTCCATGCCGCCCGAGAGCGCGATGCCGCCCAGGTCCACCGCCGAGAGGTCGAGCCGCCCTTCCATGCCCAGCGTGGTGGGCACGCAGCCCATCGGGTCGCGGCACTGGCCTCCCTGGCAGGTAGAGGCGCCGGGGCAGGCGGGGTCGCCCGAGCCGCCGCAGGCCCGGCAGCGCGCGTCGTCCACCGCGCTGCGCACCTGGTCGATGAGAGCCGGCTTGATGAACTGGTCCATCACGAAGTTGCGAATGAAGCCGATGTCCAGCACCGAGCAGGCCAGCGCGCTGCAGAAGCCCGAGGTGTTGACGTCGAGGTCGCCGCCTTCCAGCGAGTTGATGCCGCCCACCGTGGGCACGTCGAAGGCCAGCACCCGGCCGTAGCGCGCGTCGATGGTGAAGCGCACCTCGGCGGTGAGGTCGTCGTACTGGCGGCCGCTGCGCGTCGACGAGAAGTTGGCCGAGCAGGTCAGTCGGCAGATGCAGGCGCCAAACACCTCCGCCGCGCAGGTGCGCATCCACATGTCGCCGGTGTTGATGCGCAGGCGCGCGGTGGCGTTGAGGATGCCCTGGTCCGGCCCCGTCGGGTTGGCGGGCGCGAGGTTCAAGCTCAAGATGTCGACGGTGACGGTGCAGGCCTCGCCGTTGTCGCAGGCGTTGTTGCGGTTCTGGTCGCAGAGGTGGCCGTCGCTGCCAAAGCTGACGGACGAGCACGGCACGGGCACCGACAGCGGCGTGGACAGGCCCGCTTCCATCAAGAGGGCCGCGTAGTTGTTGCTGATGAAGTCGAAGCCCCGCTGCGTGACGCGCGCCGCCACCGCGTTGTCCAGCTTCTTCCCGTCGTAGCCGCCGGGAATGGGTTGCAGGCACGAGCACCCGCCGCAGCCGCCACTGCACGCCATCCAGAGGAAGGGCATCAGCCACAGCCACGCGCGCGGCGTGACGCGGTGTCGGGACGTCATGGAAGGAAACCTCCCCGGCCGTTGGGAACGCCCCCATTCTACCGTGACGCACCCTGCGAGGCGATGGGCGCGACTCGAGGCGTAAAGCACCGCGCCACCGGGCGGACGCCCCGACTCGTCCTGGGAATCCCCGCGCGTGAGGGCGGGCACGAAGGCTCGACGCCCCCGACCCGCGGCGGCAGCCTCGTCCGCAGTCATGCCTCGGCGTGGGAACGTCACCCGTCGCTGGCTCCCTCCTCGCCCTCACCTCGCCTACCAACCCGCGTCCGTGTGCTGCCGAGCCAGAGGAATTCGGTCGGTCAGAGAAGCCGCGACGCGCCCTGGTACACCAGCACGGCCAGCACCCAGGCCGCGCCGTAGGTGTACGCCAACAGGAAGGCCGCCCACTTCCAGGAGCGCGTCTCGCGCCGCACCGCCGCCACCGTGGACATGCACTGGCAGGCGATGACGAAGAAGGCCATCAACGCCAGCGCCGTGGGCACTCCGTAGGCGCGCTGGCCGTCGGGCCGCTGGGCCTCGCGCAGCTTCTCGGCCAGCGGCGCCGGGTCTTCCTCGTCGCCCTCGAGGCCGAAGATGACGCCCAGCGTCCCCACCATCAGCTCGCGCGCGCCGAAGCTGCCGATGAGGCCGATGTTCACCCGCCAGTCGAAGCCCGCGGGGCGGGTGATGGGCTCGAGCGCGCGCCCCACGAAGGCCGCCACGCTGCCGTGCATCGCCACCACCTTCTCCGACGCGCCCACCGGGGCCGTGGCCCTGGCTTCCGCGTGGCCGGGCCCGGGCACCGTCAGCAGCGCCCAGAGGATGACGGACGCCACGAGGATGACGCTGCCCACGTCCTTCACGAAGCGCGTCGCGGCGCGCCAGCCCAGGCGGGCCATCACCCGTGCCTGCGGCCGGCGGTAGGGAGGCAGCTCCAGCACCAGCGGCAGGGCGTGGGCGGTGCGCTTCACCGTGCGGCCCAGCACCACCGACGCCAGCAGCCCGGCGCCGATGCCGGCGAAGTAGAGAGCGACGAAGAGGCCGCCGCGCGCGAGGGCGGAGGAGCCGGCGAAAAAGGCGGCGATGAGCAGCCCGTAGGTGGGGATGCGCGCGCTGCATGTCATCAGGGGCAGGACGAGGATGGTGCGGAGCCGCTGGCCGGGATCGCGAATGATGCGCGCCGAGGTGACGGCCGGCACCGCGCACGCGTGCGCTGTCAGCAGCGGGACGAAGCTGCGCCCGCCGAGGCCCGCCGCCGACAGCAGCCGGTCGATGAGGAAGCTGCCCCGCGCCAGGTAGCCCGACGCCTCGATGAGCTCCATCACCACCGTCAGCACGACGATTTGCGGGAGGAAGATGAGGACCGTGCCCGCGCCGCCCAGCACGCCGTCCACCAGCGCCGAGGTGAGGAGGCCCGGCCCCAGGGCGCCCTCCACGCGCGCGCCCAGCGCACCGATGGCCCCCTCGATGGCCCACGTCACCGGGTCAGCGATGAGGAAGACGGACGCGAAGAGGACCACCATGGACGCCAGGAAGAGGAGCGGCCCCCACACCGGGTGCAGCAACACCGCGTCGAGGCGCTCGGTGCGGCGGCGGGCGGCCAGCGCGGCCTCCTTCGCGTCCGCGTGCGGCCTCAGCACCTTCGCGGCCACGGCCCCGGCGTCGAGGGGGTCCGCCGGGGGCAGCTTCGCGTGGCGCGCCGCCTCTCCCAGGAACTCGAGCAGCCTGGGCGCGGCGCCGCGGTCGCGCGCGCTGGTGGTGATGACGGGGACGCCGAGCTCTCCGGCCAGCGCGGCTGCGTCCACCGACGAGCCCTGCTTCTCCAGCATGTCGTGCTGGGTGACGAGGACAGCCAGCGGAACGCCGCGGCGGCGCAGCTCGAGCGTCAGCTTGAGGCCCAGCGCCAGGTGCGTCGCGTCCAGCACCTGCGCCACGAGGTGCGGAGTGCCCTTCGCCTTCAAGTCGTCGATGTAGCGGCGGGCCTGGCCTTCGTCGCTCTCCGGGTCCGGCTCCCCTTCCACCGAGTACACGCCGGGGAGGTCGACGCAGCGCAGGCGCTCGCCGCCCGGCACCGTCACCTCGGCTTCCAGCACGTCCACCGTCACGCCGGGGAAGTTCCCCACCTTCGCGTGCCCGCCGGTGAGGAGGTTGTAGAGGGACGACTTGCCGGCGTTGGGCCGGCCCACCAACGCGACGACGGTGCTGGGTGCGCTCACGCCGACGCCCCCAGCAGGACCTGGCCCGCCAGCGCCCAGTCCACCGCGAGCTCGGCGCCACCCGCGGTGCGGACATGCAGCGGCCCCCGGAAGGGCGCGCGCCGCAGCACCGTCACCTCCACGCCTTCCTCGAGCCCCACCGCGCGCAGCCACGCCGCCTCGCGCGCGCTGACGGACAGCGCGCGGATGGTGGCGCTCTTCCCGGGGGACAGCGCTGCCAACGACGATGGGGGCCCACTGCTCATGCGACTCAAAGTCGCGTCTACTCCGGGCCGCCCCCGAAGGGCAGCCGAAGCGTCAGGCGCTGGTGGCCGGGAGGACGCCGGAGGCCGCCGCGCGGACGCAGGCACGCGCCCAATCGAGCGCCTCGATTTCGTCGCGGAAGGCGCGGGCGTCCACCGCGACCCGCGTCAGGGTGTTGGCGACGGAGAAGGCGCGCGCGGCGGCCCGCACCGCCATGGAAGTCGACGTGACGGCCATCGCACACAGGCGGGGCGCCAGGCGGCGCGTCACCTCGAGCCAGTACTTCGGGACGGCCGCGTCGACGCCGGGCACCTGCCTCACCACGAAGACGAGCGCGAGGGGGCCGTGCGCCAGTTGCGTGTCCATCAACGCGCGCAACGCGCCCTGCCGGGCAGGCGCCATGTCGTCGGCCGACTCGTAGACGACTTCAATGATGCCCGGCTCGACGACGCGTACAGACATGCTGGCTCCCTCGGTGAGCCGCGCATGGTACCTGCCGTCGTCACCGTCCCGAAATGGGGCCGCGCGGACCCCGGTGTGTCACTCCCGCCACAGCCCCAGGGCCTGCACGACGCGGCGGTTGTCGTCTTCCCGCCCGACGGAGATGCGCAGCCCTTCCAGGGGTGGAATGGGGCGGGCGATGACGCCGTGCGCCCTGAGCGCCGCGTCCGCTTCCTTCCAGCGTCCGGGAAACCGGGCGAGGACGAAGTTGGCGCCCGAGGGCAGCACCTCATGACCCAGCGCGCGCAGCTCGTTGGTGAGCCACGCGAGCCAGCGGGTGTTGTGGACCACGGACGCGCGCACGTGTTCCTCGTCATCGAGCGCCGCGGCCGCCGCCGCCTGGGAAGGCGCGGTCACCGGGAAGATGAGGCGCGCGCGCAGGAGGAAGTCGATGGTGGTGGGGTCCGCGTGCAGCCAGCCCACGCGCAGGCCCGCCAGCGCGTACAGCTTCGAGAAGGTCCGCAGCACCACCACCTGCCCCGGGCGCTCGGTGACGAAGTGAAGGCCCGCGTCGTAGCGCGACTCTTCCACCAGGTACTCCGCGTAGGCGCTGTCCAGCACCAGCAGCGCGTGCTCGGGGAGCGTCTCCACCAACCGCCTCACCGCGTCGCGGTCCACCCAGGTGCCCGTGGGGTTGTTGGGGTTGGCGAGGAAGACGAGCTTCGTGCGCGGCGTGACGGCGGCTGCCAGCGCGTCGACGTCGGCGGTGAAGTTCGGCGAGGGCGACGTCACCACCGTCGCGCCCACGGCGTTCGCGTAGATGGCGAACATCGGGAAGCTGAACTGCGGCATCAGCACCTCGGCGCCCGGCCCGGCGTACGCGCGGCACAGCACCTCGATGAGGGACTCGGAGCCGGTGCCGCACATCACCCACGCGGGGTCGACGCCGTGGCGTCGGGCGAGGGCCTCGTTGAGGGCACGGGTGTGTGCGTCGGGGTAGAGGTGACAGGACTCGAGCGCGGCGCGCGCGGCGGCGACAGCCTTCGGGCTGGGGCCGAGCGGCGACTCGTTGGCCGACAGCAGGGCGGGCTGCGGGAAGCCCGGCAGCGTCAAGTCTCCGGCGCTGTAGGCGGTGATGCGCTCGATGCCCGCGTGGGGCCTGGGGTGCGGCACTTCGTCCTCCCGGCTGAGGGCGACACTTAGCCCTGGAGGTACCCCGAGTCGAACCTGCGGTGGACGGTGGAGCGTACCGCGGCTCCTTCGTAGAGCCCCGCGGCGGGCGGCCACCTGTGCGGCTGGCAAGCCCTCCGCTACCGGACGCCCGAAGCGAAGTTCCGCGCCGCGCATGCAATCGAGTGCTGCACCAGCCACGCAGAGGGTGGTTCCTGCAGCACTCGATTGGGCGGCTCAACGGAAGCCCGACGCCGCCGGCACCCCTCCGTCCACGACTCCGCCCGTCGTCGCCACACCTCCCGGGGGCGACGGCGTCGGCGAGGGCGCCGCCACCTCTGCCCTGTCGGGTGCTGGACGAAGCGGAAAGAGGAGGTGTCCCGTCGGGTGCCGCGCGCAGCGCCGCCAGCTGGCGCGTCCTGGGGGACTCGGCGGGGGCGTGGCCGGCTGCGCTCACTCGCCTGCTGGCGGAACCCCCCGGGGCGCCTGCAGCGGCGCGCCGCCAACTGCCGCGCGTCTCGGCGGACTCGGCGCGGGCGTGGCCGGCTGCGCTCCCTCGGCTGCTGGTGAAGCACCCGCGGGCGCCGCGCCGTCGGGGGCTGCGCGCATCAGGCCCGGAGGGCGCTGGGTCGTGTCCGCCGGAGGAAGGACGACCTTCGCCTGCGCCACCAGGGCGTCCAGGGCGGCGATGGCCAGAGGAGGCGCACCCACTGCCAGCACGTCCGCGCGACTCTTCACCGCCTCCCGCGCAGGTGCCTGCCCCAGCATCGCTGCTTCCCCGAGACGCAACCTCGCCGTCAACGCGTCTCCGTCCAGCGCCGCGCTCTCGGCCTGCGCCAGCACGGCCAGCGCAGAGGTCGGATGGAGCCGAACGCTGGCCTCGAGCGTTGCTCGGCTGGCGTCGAGGCGCCCGGCCGCGCGCTGTCGCCACGCCAGGTGCGTCAAGTCGTCCACCAGGTCGACGTGCCCCGGCAAGTCCTCCAGCGCGGACAGCGCGTCGTCGAGGCCCGGCGCACCGTCCAGGGCCTCCCGGCGGAGTGTGCGCAGCGCGGGCGGCGTCGCGCGCCACTGTGCGTCGAGGCGCTCGGCCAGCGCCACCACCTCGGGCCCCAGCAGGTGACGACACGGCACGCCCTCGCAGGCGCGGGCGTAGTCGACGAAGAAGGCAGCGGGCCCTCCCAGACGGGAGCGCCCGGGCGAGTGGCCGCGGGAGGCGAGGAGCCGCGCCATCTCCGCGCCGGCCACCGCGCTCACCCGTCCGCTGCGCGGGTGGTAGGCGTCCTTCAGCGCGGCGCGCGCCACGCCCGGGAGGAGCTCCAGGCGCCAGGGCGCGAAGAGGGTGTCCAGCGCGGCGAAGGCCTCGCCCACGTCTGCACCGGGCGGCGGCGCGGCGTCGGAGAAGCGCATCAACCCGTGGCTCAGCACGCGCCTGAAGCCGTCGAAGGCCACCTCGTCGGCGCGAGAGGTGGCGTACCACCCGCGGCGCGGGCTGCCTCCGTCCAGCACCACCTCGGAGAGGTCGACGGCCAACTCCATCAGCCCCGTCTGGCCCTGGAGGTTGGACAGCAGCACCACCGCGAAGTCCTCTTCCGGTACCAGCAGCAGCAGCGCCGTGGCGCCGGGGACGCCGCCCGAGTGGGCCAGCACCTTGCGTCCACGCACCGGGTACACCGCGAAGCCGAGGCCGTAGTCGGTGACGTCGCCACCGGTGGTGACGCCCGGCGTCGTCATGGCGCGCCAGGTGTCCGCGTCCACCACCTCGCCGCGTAAGAGTGCGTGGGCCCAGCGCGCCAGGTCCTCGGCGGTGCTGCGCAGCCCGCCGCTGGAGAAGCGACTCGACAAGTCGATGGGGCGCGCGGGCACGAGGCGGCCCTTCTCGAGGCGGTAGCCGGCGGCGCGCTCGGCCTGCGTGTTGGGTGACGCTTCGAGGCCCGTGTGCGCCAGGCCCAACGGGCCCCACAGGGTGCGCTGGAGGTGCGCCGCGTAGCTTTCGCCCGCGGCCCGCTCGATGGCCGCGCCGAGGAGGACGTAGCCGAAGCTGGAGTAGAGAAACTGTGCCCCGGGAGGAGCGACGAGGGGCCGCCAGCGGAAGAGGTCGAGGGCCTGCGCGGTGGTGGTGGGCGTCGTCGTCCACGCGTCGCGCGGCCCGCGGTACCAGCCGACGCCGGAGGTGTGGCCGAGCAACTGCCGGGGCGTGACGGGCCACGGCTTCGCAGGAAAGGCCGGCACCAGCGCGCGCACGTCCTCGTCGAGGGAGAGTCGGCCTTCCGCGGCCAGGCGCAGCGCGGCCACCGCGGTGAAGGTCTTGGTGACGCTGCCGATGCGGTACGAGGTGGTGGTGGTGGCGGGCGTCCGCGGCGAGACGCTGGCGAAGCCGAAGGCCTGAAGCCACGCCGCCTCACCCTTCAGCACCACCACCGAGAGGCCCTCGTCCGGCCCACCGGCGCGCGCGTCGCGCACCACGGCCTCGAGGGCCACGCGCGTCGCCTCGGGGAAGGGCGTCGCTGCGGACGGATTCCACGGGGCGCCCTGCGCAGCCGCGGCGAGGAGGATGACGAGGCCGACTGCCAGTCGCGGCAGCCCGCCAGACGCTTGCCGGCTCGCAGGCGCGAAGCGAAAGCCCGGCGCCGGCCGCGTCATCAATGGAGCGTCGCCACGCGGCCGTGTCGCAGAGGCGCAGCCACAGGCAGCAGGCGCGAAGCGAAGGCCCGGCGCCAGCCGCGTCATCGAGGGAGCGTCGCCACGCGGCCGTGTCGCAGAGGCGCAGCCACGGGCAGCAGGCGCGAAGCGAGGGCCTGGAGCCAGCCGCGTCATCGAGGGAGCGTCGCCACGCGGCCGTGTCGCAGAGGCACAGCCACGGGCAGCAGGCGCGAAGCGAAGGCCCGGCACCAGCCGCGTCATCGAGGGAGCGTCGCCACGCGGTCGCCGGCGCGGCGGGGCGGAGCAGAGGAGGCGTCCACCGGCGTGGCGGCGTAGGCGTCCAACAGCGCGTCGGCCACCAACTGACCAAGCACGTCGAGGCCCTTCTGCCGGGGATGCGTGAGGTCCTCGTGCAGCAAGCCCGCCTCGTGCAAGCGCTGGAGCGAGCCCGGGCCACCCATGGCCGCGAAGAGGTCGAAGAAGGCGCAGCCCTCTTCGCGGGCGACCCGGCGCTCGATGGCGATGACGGCCTCCAGCTGCGGCCGCTGGCGGAAGGGTTCCTCCGGGGGCTCGGCGCCCGGGGGCGCGGCGCCTCCCACCACGCTGTCGATGGGTCCCACCACCAGACACGAAGCCTCGGGCGCGGCGGCGCGGGTGCGGGAGAGGAAGGCGCGCAAGTCCTCCTCGGTGGTGTCGCGGGTGGCGCTGCCCCAGGCGATGCGCTTCGTCTCGTTGCCGCCCAGCATCACCATCACCAGGTCGGGCGGTTGGGCCCCGAGCTGCTCGGAGAAGAGCGCCTCGTCCGTCTCGAGCCAGAGGTGGGCGTCGGCGGAAGGGACGCCGAAGACGTCCAGCACCACGCCCCTCGCCGGCTTCCGCAAGGACACGCCCTGCACCACCGCTCCGGCCTCGGGCGCGCGGAGTTCGAAATGCCTCGCCCCCTCAGGCAGCGACACGGTCGAGACCTGCACGCCGTGGCCGCTGCCAGGCAGCCGGGCCCATGCCTTCCCGTCCACCCGCCAGGACAGCTTCGGCATGCGCGGGCCGTCCAACCAGAAGACGGTGGCCTCGGTGGCGCCTTCCAGGGCGAAGCGGCTCGAGGCCGGGCCGTCGCTGACGTGCTGTGCGCCGGCGAGCCCCAGAGGCGTCGTGTGGCGCTCGAGGTCGGCGGTCGTCTCCACCCACCAGCCCGACGCGCGCTGCGCCGTGCGGTTGCGCGGGCCATAGTCCGCGAGGCGGTCCGCCAGGAGGAAGCCCGGCCCGCCGCTGCCGAAGCGCTGCACCAGCCGGTCGCGCACCACCTCGGTGACGCCGTCGGAGGCGATGAGGGAGTTGCCAAACACCGTCACGCGCACCTGTCGCTCTCCGCGCGCGGCGCCGTCCAGCGCGTCGGCGAAGTGGGCCAGCGCCGGACGCGCACACGCGCACTGGCCCCGCACGTCCGCGTCACCCTCGAGGCACAGCGACTCCAATGGGGCGCCGGTGGCCCCCAGGCGGCGCATCACCTGGCGCAGCGGGTGGTAGTGGTGAGGAGCGGCGCCTCCCCTGCGGTCGACGGCTTTCGGCGCAGCCGGGGCCGCGGGCCAGCAGGCCGCTTCCGCCTGGGCCAACAGCGCCTCGGTCCCCAGCGGGGAGGAGACGACGAGGGCGGCGACGAGACAGACAGCGCGGGCAGCACTCAAACGCATCTGCGGGAGGCCGACTGTACCGCTTCGGGATGTAGGTGATCAGGCGCTCGAAGGCAGCTCGAGCCAGTCGAACCACACCGGGTGGTGCTTCTTGTACCAGCGCAGCACGTCCTGAATGAGGGCCTGGTGCTGCTTCGGCAGCACCTTCTCGTCGATGCGCTCGAAGTGGACGCGGATGCGGTCGCCGTCGAACTCCAGCGCCTGGGAGATGAGCGTCTGGAGCTCGTTCCGGATGCGGCCGGAGTCGGAGATCTTCACCGGCCGCGCCTTGAAGTCCTCACCCGACATGAAGCGCACCAGCAGCGGGCTGAAGACCAGCTTGGACTCGGGCAGCGAGTCTTTCAGCTTCAACGTGAAGGTGATGCGGCTGGACGCGGCGTGCGTCGCCAGTTGCGTGGTGACGCGGAAGCGCCCGTCGCCCAGGTCCTCCACGCCCTTCATGCCGGTGTACGGGTCGTCGCAGATGGCGCCGGTGCAGGCCAGCACGGCCCAGCGCTTGCCGGGGACGAAGTCCGTCGCCTTGAGGGCGCGCTTCTGGGTGGGGATGTTGGAGGTCTCGGCTTCGAGAATCGCGTCGCGGTAGTGCGTCACCAGCGCCTCGGTGGCCTTGTCCGCGCCCACCACCTTGGCCACCTGCTGGGCGAAGTCCTTCGCCGACGCGTCGAGGCGCATCAGCGCGTACTCCTGGTCGTGCGGGAGGTCGAAGGTGGGCGACAGCACCGTCATGGTGGAGTCCACGTCCAGCACCTCGGACAGGCTGGCCGACTGCATCGCCTCGGCGGTGGCCGCGTAGCCGTCGCAGAGGAAGACGTGGGGGGCGCCCGCCTGGTCCTTCCAGCTCTTCACGAGGAAGGTGGGCGCGTAGGTGCCGGAGTCGGTGAAGACGGGCAGGCCGGTGGGAGACACCCAGCCTTCCTCGACGAGGTGGACGCCCAGCGCCCTCCACTCGTCCCACAGGCGCGAGAGGCGATTGACGCGGCTCTTGCCCGCCAGCGTCCACACGTGGACGTTTTCCGGCCTCAGCCCCGGGTACGTCGCCTGCGCCAGCTCCAGCACCAGCTTGCGCGGCGTCACCCAGTCCAGCACGACGCTTCGCGCTTCCGCCGTCTCGGCCACCGCGCGCGGGACGGTGAGGGTGCCGAAGTACGCCTCGTATGGGCGCGTGACGGTGAGAGGTTGGTCGAAGAGGTGGATGACGGTCATCGGCCCGGTGGGCTTGCCTTCCGCGAAGCGCGAGGTGTTCTCCAGCGTGTCCACCGCCGCGCCCCAGAGGGTGATGCCGTGGTGTTTCAGCGCGCCGAGGAAGTCCTCGAAGCGGTGCTGGGGGTCGTTCAGCAGCCTGCGGGTGGCCTCATCGACGAGGCGCGCCACGCCCGGCCGCGCGTACACCCGGCCGAAGCCGAGCAGCGGGTTGGCGCCCATCTCCGGCGTCTCGCCCGCCTTGGGCATGAGGCCCTCGCCGAGGCACACCATCAACGCGTGGTTCTCCGGCAGGGAGCGCGTCAGGTGCCACAGCCCCTCACTCATCATGTACGCGCTGATGGCGTCGGCGGCCTTCTTCACCTGGTTGTAGGCCTGCTTGTCCTTGCCCTTCCCTTCCCCATACTGGCCGAAGAGGCGCGTGCCCAGCGCGGTGGCGGCGGCCGTCATGGCGAGGCAGCGGGCGATGCCGCGCGGAGTGAAGGCGTGGGCGGAGACGGGCTCGGGCTGGTTGCGCTCGACCTCCACGTCCTCGAGCCAGAGGTGGAAGCGCAGCAGCACGGGCCGGGTGTCGAAGGCCCACTGGGCGATGAGGTTTCGCTTGTCGGCGTCCATGAGAAGGCGGCGCGCAGCATACAGGCGCGGGAGAAATGATCTCCCGCAAACGGGCACGAGGGCGGTACGGACCTGATGACAGGAAGAAGACCTCCGGCCGGACGCCGGTGCACACCCGGCAGGCCGGCGTCAGTTGCACGCGACGGCGCAGACTCCGGGCAGCAACGTGGTGCGGTCGCAGTGCCCGCTCTGGCAACCTGCGCCCGACCAGCACGAAGCCCCCAGTGGCCGCGGCGGGACACACGTGCCGCCCACGGGCTCGACTCGCAGTCCACCATCCGCCAAGAGGCACTCGCCCTCGAGGCAGCCGGGGTTGCCAAAGAGACAGGACTGTCCCAGGCGACCGACCGGGACACACGTGCCGGCGTCGCACTCAGCGTGCAGGCAGCGGGTGGTGCACGACTCGCCCACCAAAGGCAGTCGCTGGCAGCGGTACTCTCCGGGAGTCGCAGTGGGCAGGCACGCTTCGGCATTCGACGCGCAGACATTCGTCTCCGACGAAAGGACGCAAGGCCCTCCGCTCCCCGCCTTCGGGGTGCAACGCGAGTTCGAGCAGGCGAAGCCGTTCGGGCAGTGCTCCTGCGTCGCGCACGGCGTCTGAGCAGCCGCGACGCGACACCTCTGGCTCTGAGCGTCACAGTACAACCCCGGCCCACAGCCGTAGTGAGAGGTGCAGTGGTCTCCCGCCTGGATCGGCCCGCACGTTCCCGTGAAGGCGGCCCCGCCGTCTCCATGGCAGACATCACCCAGCCACTCGCAGCGCCGCGCGAGCGTGCACGACTCTCCTGACGCGACCCAACGGTACGGCTGGCAGGTGCCGGCGTTGGCGTCACAGGCGAGGCCCGATGCGCAGCTGACGAAATTCGGGTCGCAGGCAGCCCCCTCGGAGAGGCGCGGTACGCAGGTGTTCCCCACGCAGCGGAAGCTCACGCAGTCGGAGGGACTGACGCAGGGCGCGCCGTCGGGGAGGGGGCTGGAGCACACCGCCTGAATGCAGGCGCCATCGATGCAGTCGGCGATGGAAGTACACGCCGCTCCGGCGTCCAGCAGTCGTTGGCAGGTTCCATTCACGCAGCGCGCGTCCGGCTGACAGGCGCCCGTGCACGGCTCTCCGGCCGATGGGTTCGTCACGCACCGGAAGTTGTTGCAGGACTCTTCGAGGCCGCAGTCGGTCCGGCTGACGCACGCCTGGCCCGCCCGGGGGAATGCACGACACACCGAGTCGACGCAGGAACCGGCGTCACACGTGCCGTCGGCACGACAGGCCTCGTCGAGGGCGCCACCGACGCCGCACCGCCGAGCGCACGGGGGCCCCACACAGGCCAGCCCCGCTGCCTGGCAATCCCCCACCTGGTCACAGGCGTCGCCCGCGCGGGCCACCGGCGTGACGGCCCGCCCACAGACAGAGACTTCGAGGTCGGCCTCGAGGCAGTGCAGGGCTGCGACCGCATGAATGCAGGCGAGCCCCTGTGACGGGTCGTACGCCACGGCGCCGAGCGCCACCGAGCGTTCGGAGACAGGCCGGAGGCGGGAGAACGGCCCGACGTTCGACAAGGACCGGCGGATACGGGTGAGGCAGTCGGCGCCCCAGCTGGGCAGATAACCGCAGCGCTCACGGCGGTCGCACACGGTCTTTGCCAGCTCGTCGAGAAAGGCGCCATAGGTGGGCGGCGGCGTGCCGGCGTCAGTGCCTCCACCGCCGTCCGTCGGCTGCGGCGTGCAGACGCCGGCGCGACACGCTTCGTCCGCCCCACAGACCCGGCACGCCTCACCGTCCTTGCCGCACGACAGGCGCCCAGCGTTCAGACACCGGCCCGTCTCGTCGCAGCAGCCGCTGCACGACTGCGCCGAGCAGGACTGCGTCGTCTGGCAACTGGCCGCACCGAAGCCGAGCGCCAGCCCTGCGAGTGCCGCAAGCGTGGTGCGCATGGGTGACACGAGCCTCCGGGCGCGAGGGTGCACGTCGACGAACTCCAGCACAGCCCTCGCCTCGGGGGAACGACTCTCGACGGCCCTTCAGGCGCGCAGGAGTCCCTGCAGCTCTTCCAGCGTCGCCGGCTTCTTCACGAAGGCCACCAGGGTGCCCGCGCGCAAGAGGGCCCGGACGCTCTCCGGCTCGGACGCCGAGAAGAGGACGCGGCGCGCCGGGTGGCCCTCGCGAGCCAGTCCCTCGAGGAACAAGAGGCCGGACTCCCCGGGCATGATGTTGTCGGACACGATGAGGTCGGGCTGGAAGGAAGCCAGGGCGACGACGGCCTCCGCCACCGACGACACCACCTTCGTCTCTGCCTGGGACTTGAAGACGGCCTGCAGCACGCGCTGCATCACGTCGTCGTCATCGACTACCAGCACTCGCTGCTTCACGGCGGTCCGCCTCACTGCCCCGCCCCACGAGGCACGTCTTACTGGACTCGTCCGCGCGACGCCACGGCGCGCGGGCCCGAGTCAGCATGGACCCATGAGGTCAGGGCTCGACTGGAGGGGGCTTCGGCAGCGCGCGCTCCACCGCTACGCGCCGCGCGACGGGCCACAGCCCGAAGAGGAGCACGAGGAAGCCAGCGCCCGTCAGGCCGAGCACGCGGACGCGATTGGGCCTGGCGCCCACCGTCAACCGAAAGCCGTCCGCCTCCGCCGAGACGAGCCCGGTCAGCGGCGCGCCCGGAGCTGCCTCGCCCACCACGCGCAGGGGAGGAGCGGCGCCCTTTACCACGCCGCCTTCCACCACGCAGTCCTCGAGCGTCACCCAGCGCACCTCGCGAGGGCTGGAGAGCCACGCGTCGCACGCCATCACCCGCGGCTGTGGTTGCAGCACGCCGCGCAGCCTCGGCGCCTCGGACACCACCAGCGCGACGCCCGCCGCGAGGATGAGCAGCGTGCCCACCAGGTTGCCCCAGCCCTCGCCGACGATGACTCGCTTGAGGGCGCTCATCGTTCCAGGGGCCAGTAGATGCGCAACAGCCGCCGCGCCGGACACGAGGTGACGCGCACGCTGACGACGTCGCCCTCGCGGGTGAAGGGCGCGGGCCACTCCTTGCCGGTGGTGAGGTCGGTCACCGAGGCAAACGGCTTCGTCTTCACGGGCCCGAGGTGGAGCTCGAGGCGCGCCTCGGCGGCGCGGCTGCGGTTGACGAGGCCCACCCACTCGAAGGGCGCGTGGTCGACGGGCCGCTTCTCGGCCGCCGCCACCGACGCCAGCGCGCCGCCCACCACCCGCCACGAGGCCGGCTGCCCGTCGAGGGGGACGCGCACCTGGTGAGGCGCCTTCGCGGCCGGCCGTGCCTCTCCCGCGAAGCGGATGTCGGTGACGTACGCGCCCGGTGGCCCGTGGACCAGCTCGCCGTAGAACTCGAGGTACGCGGCGGGGAGCGCTTCCACGGTGCGCACGACCTCGACGTCGAGGCGATCGAGCTGGTCCTGCGAGGTGGAGAGCGCGTACCGGGCCACGTTGCTCGCCAGCACGGGCGGCAGCTCGTCGCGCTCCATGTCCTCGTGACGCGCCCGCCAGCGCAACCCCTCGCGCACCGCCGACGCCAGCACGCGCGGGCGGTTTTTGCGGCCCAGCTCGTGCGGCGACCACGCCTGCGCCTTCACCCGCACCTCGCCCGCGTCCACCTCCAGCAGGTTGATGGACGGCCACAGCTTCGGCGCGTCCTCGAAGTCGCCGCCCGTCCAGTCCTGGGCCAGGCCGCAGCTGCCCGCGCTGGCGATGAGCAGGTCCGCGTCGTGCCCCAGCCCGCCCAACAGCCGCGCCGTCGGGTAGTGCTTGTGGCCGTGCAGCACCACCACCGCGCGCCCCAGCGTCTGCAGGGTGGACAGCGCCGTGCCGGCGCCCAGGGCCGTCATCGTCAGCTCCTCGCGGTTGCCCAGCCCCACCACGCGCGGCAGCACGTTGTCCACGAGCCAGCGCTGCCACACGGGCCGGCCCGCGGTGTGGATGACGGAGGTGTCAGTCACCGGCGTGGGGATGAGGTGGTGGTGCAGGAGAAAGAGGAGTGGCCGCTCCGGGGCGCCTTCCAGCTCGGCCGCCACCTGCAGCAGCTCTTCCTGCCGCACGACGCCGCCGGCCGTGACGAAGCCCTCGGGCAGGTAGCTGGAGTCGTAGGCGATGAGGTCGAACGGAGCGCCCGGCAGGTGTACCCGCTCCACGAGGAAGGGCGAGCGCGTGCCCAGCACGTGGACGGACGCATCGCCCGCGAGGCGCTCCTTCAGCGCCTGGAAGAGGCCGCCGGTCCACGGCGCGAAGACGCCCGCATCGCGCCGGTCATGGTTGCCGGGCAGCACCAGGGCGGGCGTCTGGCGTGCACCGCGCAGCTCCCTGAAGAGAGTGAGGAAGCCCTCGAGGACGCCGGAGTCGGGCGCGCTCGAGTCGAAGACGTCACCCGTCAGCGCGAGGAGGTCGAGGTGGAAGTCGGCCAGCGTCTTCACCAGCCCCTGGTGGATGCGGGCCTGGCTGCCGTCGCGAGCGCCGAAGTGGAGGTCCGAGAGGTGTGCGATGCGCCACATGCGGCGCGAACCGTAGCGTCTTCCTCCGTTACCGCCTCGCTGAAACGGCCTCGACAACCGGGGCACAAAGCTGCTGCCATGCAGCGCCGTGGCGGTGGCCGACTACGAAGTCAGCGCGCACTACGCGTCTTCGCTGGCGAAGGTGCTGGAGCGCCAACGCCTCCTGCACGTGTGTCCCTGCGACGCGCTGGCGCTGCTGGAGAACCCGTGGGCCAGCCGGTGGTGGCCGGGCAGCGTCGTGGAGTCGGCGCTGGTGGCGGTGCGTCGGGAATTCGGAGACGAGGCGCTCCACGCGGTGGGCGACGCCCTGTTGCAGCAGCACATGACGCCGGGGCTGGTGCCGGCGATTTCCTGGCTCATCTCTTTGGCGGGCGTGCGGCCATCGGCGTTGCTCTCCCGGCTGGACGTGCTGGCCGCGACGCTCCTGCGCGGGGTGCGCTTCGAGTGGCAGGCCGACGGGCGGCAGGCGGGCGTGGTGCGGGTGCACTACCCGGGAGCCGGGCCCGACCCACAGGTGCGGGTGGAGGTGTGGCGCGGCATCTTTCAGCAGGTGTTCACCGTCACCCACCACGAGGGCAGCGTCGACGCCATCGCCGCCGACCGCGGGGTGGTGGAGGCGCGGCTCGCGTGGCAGTGAGGGACGCTGCGCTACCTGGCGGTGGGTGGCTTTCAGAGCCTGCCCGACGCCGGCGCAGTGGGCGTCATCGCGCGCTACCGCATCCGCTGAGACGAGCCAACGCCTCGTCTTGCACTTGCGCCGCAGCGAGAGCGCGGCAGCCGGCGAGCCCCACGCCCGGTCACTCCCGCATCGTCGCCACCATGTTCGCGCCCTGTTGTGCAGGGAGTCGTGACGTTCCGGCAGGTTGTGGCGCGACCGGGTCGAAAACTCGCGCGCTGCCGGGCCGCTGCTAGCGTTCTGCAACAGGTCGCTTCAGGGCCGTCGCAGTCCTCCGCACCACTGACCTGCTGTCGCGCCGGGGAAAGACGTGTGCCCCGGAAGGGGAGAGCCATGTCCACTCGCCTCGTCGTCGGAGCCGTGTTGCTCGCCGCGCCGCTCGCCTTCGCCGCGCCGTCCCGCGCCTTCGTCGTGCGCTGGGCCGAGGAGTCCGCGCAGCCCGAGCAGCGCGCGCTGGTGGAGCAGGTCGACCGCCAGCTCAAGGAAGAGCTGCGCCGTCACGGCGCCGACGTGGTGGATGCGCGCAGCGTCGACCACTCCACCATCGTGCTGAAGACGCGCCTCGAGGTGTTGCCCGGGGCAGTCCGGCTCCACGTCGTCGGACTGCGCGGAGTCGACCGTGCGCTCCTCGGCAGCATTTCCTCGAAGGCGAGCGGGGCGAGCCGGGCCGCGCAGCTGAAGGCCGTGGTGAAGCAGGTGTGCCTCGAGGCGACGCTGCTGCACGGCGGGTGACTCCCGTGCCCCACGCCGGAGCCGGCCCCTCTTCACTTCACGCCGGCCGCTTTCTCGACGGTTCACCTTCCGCCGGTGCCGACGGTGAGGACATGTCCTGCCGAGTAGGCGGTGAACTCCGGGGCGTACATCGACTGCAGCGTCGCCGGCCCCACGCGGAACGTCCCGCCCATCGCCGCGCGCACCCGGTACTTCAGCGTGTACTCGCCCGGCGGCAGCGCCTCGAAGAAGAAGTTGGTGCCCGAGTCGCGCAGCTCCTCGTACCAGGCGAGACCCAGCTCGAAGCGGTAGCGCGAAACGCCGACGTCCGGCTCGAAGCCCGCGCCGCGGGGATCTCTCAGGTGCACGTACTCCGCCTGCTGCTTCGCGCGAATCGCGAGCTGCACCTCGAGCTCATCGCCGGGCTCGAGCCGCGCCCCTTCGTTGAGCGGCTGCAGCGTCACCTGCGGGCCCTGCTTCACCCGCTTGAAGTACGTGCGCTTCACCTCGAACAGGTCGCCGCTGCCCTTCTCCGGCAGGCGGTCCGTCGAGAAGTGCCAGGTCGCCGACGCGAACTGGAAGCCCTTCGTCTCCTTCGACACCGTCACCGTGGCCATCGTCTTCGGGTCGAGGTCCTTGCCCGCCACCACCACCTGCTGCTTGCGCATCGCCGCCGTGTCCGGCTCGAAGACGAGCTGTCGCTTCACCGCGCCCACCGAAACCGTCGTCACCTCGCGCAGCCCGAGGCTCTTCTCGGCGCTCAAGTACTTCACCAGCGCATAGATGGCCTCGGCCGAGGCGCGCGTCGACTTCCAGTGGTTCAGCTTCTTGTTGAGGAGCAACCACTGCACCAGCCCGTCGCGGCGGGGGTCCTTCGGCGACAACTCCATCAGCACGCGCAGGGCAAACGCGTGGCCTTCGATGGTGTCGTGGTACCAGAGCCACCCGCGCTCCCCCGGCTGCCAGAAGGTGCCTTCGTCGGGCGTCGTCTTCGCGGTGTTCATCACGCTGTCGAAGACGCGCTGCGCGTCGCCTGTCCGCCCCGCTCGGTGCAGGGCCAACGCCAGCAGTCCCTTCAGGTACGGCGGCAGCTCCTGCCAGTGGCGCAAGCCGTAGTCGAGCAGCACCTTGCGCTCGGCGGGCCCGAACTCACCGCTCAGCCACGAGTCGTCGGGCCAGGCCGAGGCCGCGTGCACCAGCGTGGTGACGAAGGCCGGGCTGCAGTCGTCCGCCTTCATGCAGGCCTTGAGCTCGCTCCGGTACCACCCGCCGACGTAGCCCCAGGCCCGGGCGACGGTGAGGCGCGGGACGTCCAGCTTGAACTCCAGCGCGCGCGCGAAGCCCTGCAGGAGGTACAGCGTCATCGCGGGGGACGCGCGCCCACCCGGGAACCACGGGAAGGCGCCGTCGGGCAGCTGCATCTTCTCCAGCTTGCGCAGCGCCGAGGCGCGCTCCGCCTCGACGGCCGCAGGGTCCAGCATCGTCACCAGGTCCTCGCCGTCGCTGGACCAGCCTGACGACTCGACGAGCCACGGCGTCTCCTCGAGGGCGGCCTTCCTGTTGGGGTCGAGGGCGTCGAACGTCTCGTACGGCGTCTTGCGCTTCGAGAGCTCCTTCGCCGCCTTCGCCACCGCCGGGTGGTTCTTGAAGACGCTGGCCACGATGCCGGTGGACAGGAAGCGGTTGAGCGTCTGCTCGGTGCACTCGTACGGGTAGCGCGTGAGGTACGGCAGCGCCGCCAGCACGGTGGTGAAGAGCTGGCCGTCCACCGTCACCACCAACTGCTCGTCGAGACGCGTCGGGTCGGCCTCCTTCACGAGCGCCTCGAAGGACATCGTGCGCGTGGCGGCGTCCTTCACCGTGACGAAGCGCGACTGCGTGAGCCGCATCCGCGACGGGAGGAGCGGAATCGCCCGCAGTTCGCCGTCCGACACGTCACCCGCCTTCCCCACCACCTTCACCGCGACCTCGCCCACCCGCCGCGGCGTCTGGAGCTGCACCGTCAACGTCACGCTCTGGCCGGCCTTCACCGAGAAGGGGAGCGGCGCGTCCTTCACGCCGAACTCCGCGGCCACGCTGCGCTGGGTGGAAGGCTCGAGCAGCTCCAGCCGCACCTCGCCGGACAGGTCCTTCTTCCCTGCGTTGTTGACGACGAGCTTCAGCGCCGCCTTGTCTCCTTCGCGCAGGAAGCGCGGCAGCGCCGGGCGCACCATCAGGTCCTTCACCGTGCGCACCGTCGCGGACGCGGAGCCCCCGCGCAGGTCTCGCGTCAGCGCCTCGACCCACAGGTTCCACGCCGTCACCGAGTCCGGGGCGGGCACCTCGAAGGCCACCTCGCCCTTCTCCCCGAGCACGAGGTGGGGCGCGAAGAAGGCCGTCTCGGCGAAGTTGGAGCGCACGGGCTGCTCTGGCCGCGATGGCGCGTCCGCTGGCTTTCGAGCCATGTCCGGGGGCGGCTCGGGCGGTGGGGCAGCGGGCTCCCTCGTCGGCTCATGCGCGCCGCGGATGACCTGAATGGTGTTGAGGCGCTTCTGCGACAGGCCGCCACCTCCCGCGGTACCGAGGTCGCCAATGGAGATGCGTTCCCCGCTGAAGCTGGCCCCGGCCAGCGTCAACCACTGCCACAGCCCGGTTCCACCGTCGCTTCGGAAGCTGGCGCCCGCCGGAAGGGCGTACCACTCGTTCTCCGACAGCACCTGCGCTGGACCTCCGGCGAGGCTGGTGCTGAGGGAGAGGTACGGGCTACGCGTGGGGTACAGCGCCGAGATGCGCGGAGGGCGCAGCGGCGCGAAGGCGTCGAGCGACTTGTCGTACATCGACGCCAGCAACTCCGCGGCGCGTGGCTCGAGGAGCGTCCCCTGCCCTTTCACCGTCACGCGGAATTGCTCCCTCGTGCCCGGCCGCAGGGTGTCGCGGAACGTGGAGAACTCGACGGTGAGGGCCTTGTCGTCCCAGGGCACGTCGATGGCTTCGGCGAAGATGGCCACCCCCCAGTCCCGCACCGCGGTGACGCGCACCCCGAAGCCGCCGCGATCGGCCTTCGTCGTCAGGCGCTCGATGACGGCCGGGTCCTTCCCGGCCACCAGCCACCGGCGCTCGATGACCTTCCCGTCGCGGATGACCTCGAAGAGAAGCTGCTGGCCGGGCGCGCCGGAGCCGACGAGGAAGCGCGCAACGCTGCCCACGGACACGGTGGAGGACTCCGCCCGCAGCCAGGCCGGCACCGCGAGGGGGAAGCTGGACGCGCCGGAGACGACCAGCTCGGTGGCCATGGACAGCGTGGCGCCCGCCTCGTCCTTCGTCTCGTAGCGCAGCCGGTAGGCGCCCGGAGCCAGCGCCGGCAGCTTCGCGACGCCCTCTCCACTGGCTTCGTGCTGCACCTCGCCCGCCGCCACCTGCTTCCCGTCGCGCCAGCGCCGCAGCGTGGCGGAGACATCGGGCCTGACGTTCGCGCGAGCACGCACCTCGTCACCGGGCGTCACCAGCGCCGGCTTCTTCTCGAAGGGAGAGCGGTCGACCGGCTCGTCGGCCCAGGCCACGGGCGCGGCCGGCTGCTCGAGCGCGAACAGCTTCCACGTGCCGCGGCCCGCGCGCCCCTCTCCGTCCAGGTTGGTGCGCCGCACCTTGATGGCGGCCGGCGTCGCTTCGCGCAGGAAGCCCGCGTCGACGTCGAAAGCGGCCTCAACCGACACGTAGCCCAGCCGCATCAGCTTCTTCGCGCTGCGCGTCTCGCCCCCGTCCTCGGTGACGTCGGCCTCGACGCTGAAGGACCAGGTGACGTCGCGCGGCTGTTTGGGGTCCGCGTCCGGCGTGAAGTCGCAGGTGAAGGTGCCGTCGGCCTTCAAGTCCGAGGTGCCGGTGGCGATGGTCTGCCGCTGCACCGGAGGCGCCCACCACCGGAACCACCACGGGAAGACAGGCTCCCGCTGCACACGCCAGCGCACCTTGCCGGCCGTGACGGGGAGGCCGAAGTAGTACCGCGCCTCGCCCTGGAGTGTGACGCGCGCGCCCAGCTTCATCGCCGCGCCGGTGTCCTTGAAGGCGACCTCGAAGGTGGGCCGCTTGTACTCCTCGACGCGCACGGAGACGGAGGTGTCCCGCGCGGAGAGCCGCCAGCTCCCCAGCATCCTCCCGACGGGGATGGCAAACTCACCCGACGCCGAGCCGAACTCGTTGGTCTTCACCGGCTGCGTGGCGACTGGCTGGCCGTTGGCGTCGTACAGCGTCACCTTCACCGTCGCCCCGGGCGCCACCTTCAAGTCGTCGCTCCCCGCCTCGCGGCGCCACGCCACCACCTTCCACTGGATGGTCTGCCCCGGCCGGTAGATGGCCCGGTCGGTGTAGAGGAGCGCCGAGTCTCGTGCGCGCGGCCTGTCCTGGCGCCAGAAGGAGAGCGACGACTCGTCCACGGCGAGGTGGGCGCCTTTCTTCGCCACCACGAACTGCATGTCGTCGGTGTCCGGCGAGCCCTGGAGCCGCGCGAGCCCCTGTACGTCGGTCCTCGCGCGGGCGACGGTGCGCCGCGGCCGGTCGAAGCCCTTCGCGTAGAGCGTCACGTCCACTCCGGCGACGGGCGCGCCGGTGGCGCCCTCGCGCACGACGACCTCCGCGGTCCCGTTGGGGGAGACCTGCGACACCGTCATCACCAGGTCGCTGACGATGAAGAAGACGCCGATGATGCGATTCGCCTCGTCCTTGAAGGACTCGAGGGCCGACGCGGCGACGAGGTAGGCGCCCGGCGCGTCGAGGGGCGGGGTGACGTGCGTGCGGTGAAGCCGGAGGTCGGGCGTCGCGGGGAGGTCGACGGCCCAGCTGGCCACGGGGCGCCTGCGGAGCGCCTCGATGAGCTCGTCCTGGGTGGGCGAGACGTCCCAGGGGGACTGGCCGAGGACCTTGTCGGGGTCCAGCTTGAAGGCGCGGAAGTGCAGCTTCGAGAGGTTCTTCGCGCTGACGGTGAGGGAGCGCTTCGTGGGGCCATCCGAGAGCGGCGCCTCGAGCTGGTAGTCGGGCGCTTCCAGCCGGGCGACGAGAGCCTTGCAGGCGCGCCCGCCCACGGTGGAGGGAAAGGCCCGCGCCCCTTCCGCCGCGACGTCCCGCGCCTGCGCGAACTCGCCCAGGTTGCGGAGCCACTCCGCGGCAATCGACCGCGCCCACGCGGAGAGCGGCAATGAGGCGTCGGCCTGGATTCGCGCCTGGAGGGCAGCGAGGACTTTCGCGCGTGACGCCTCGTCGGTGTACGCATTCCACAGGAACTCGAGGCGGGTGAGGCGCGCGTAGAGCGCCCCTTCCTTTCGCCCGGCCTTCACGTCCCAGGCCTCGAGGTCGGCCAGCAGGGCCACGGCGCGCGCGAGCGGGTGCTCAGACTTCGGCGGCGTGGGGCCGAGGAGCGACTCGAGCGGCACGCGGAAGAGCTCGTTGCGCTGCGCTTCGGTCCAGTTGCCGGAAGCCCCCAGGGCGGACGCGCGGTTCAGGGTGATGAAGTCCCGCAGCGTGTCGCGGACGCCGGGCGGGAAGTCGTTGGGGGTGATGAACTCGGCGACGGACGAGAGCGGCACGGCGCCCAGGGCCTCGCGGCGCTCCCACGGACCGGCCCACGCGCGCTCGATTTCCTCGTGCAGTTGTTCGGCGGTGAGCAGCTCGAGGTCGAGGACGCCCTTGGTGTCGACCCTCTCGCGGCGGGCAATCTCCCAGGCCTGGTTGGCCGTGTACATGTCGAGGAGGAGCGCGAAGTACACCTCCACGACGGTGCGGGGGACGAGCGCGGTGGGCCAGGCCTCTTCCTTGAGCGCGCGGATGGCCGAGTCGTCACCCATCGAGATGCGGATGGAGGTCTGGCGGATGAGCGCCCGGGCGACCTCCTCGTCCTGCTTCGAGGCGCGGGCGGCGGCCAGCTTCTCCTTCACCGCGGTCGACGCGGCCTCGAGCTTGCCGTCCTTCACCAGCGCGTCGATGTCCTGCCACGACGGGGCCTGCGACAGCACCACCAGCGTGAAAAGCGGAGCGAGCATGGCGCGCGACTGTAGACAGCCGGCGCCGCGCTGGTGGGGAATTCGCGGGAGAGGCCGGGGCTACTGCTTCACGGAGTAGACGAAGGTGGCCTTGGGCGCGCGCAGCCAGCGCTCGGCGATGGTGTCCCGCAGGCCGGCCCACTCGTCCTTCGCGTCGACGAAGTCGGCCTTCATCTTCTCGGCGTCCTTCTTGTCGCCCTTGCCCTTCGCCATCAGCACCCGCTTCGCCAGGCGGTCCACCGCCGTCTTCCACTTCTCGACGTCGAGCTCGAAGCAGCCCACGTCCTGTCCGTTGGCGGCCTTCTCGTCCTTCTTCCACGTCAGCGCCCCGGCCTTGAAGGCGTTGCCCAGTTGGATGGACGCGAGCTGGCTGTAGTTCCGCGGCTGGCCGTTGGCGGCGTACATGCCGCGGCTGACGTGCCCGAAGCCCCAGGCCACGTCGCGCACCGCGGCCTTCGTCGCGTCGTCCTTCGTGATGACGCCCTTCTCCGCGAGCCACCAGGCGAAATACAGCGCGCTCGTCTGCGCCTTGAGTTCCTCCATGGTGGCGGCGAGCGGCCCGCCGAAGACGTCGTCGTCCTTCTTCCCCTTCACCGCGTAGTCGTGGGACGGCCCCAGGTTGTGCGCCGCCTCGTGCAGCACGACGCTCATCAGCGCGGGCTTCGGGTCCGTCGTGCCCAGCGCGAAGGTGGCGGGGCAGAGCAGCGACTTCATCTGCTCTCCCAGCGCCTCCCGGCTGTCGGCGTCGGTGTAGAGGTTGGTCATCACCACGGTGCGGCCGCCCTTCTCGGACACCTTGCCCCAGTTGGGGAGCGACTGGCCGATGGTGGCCCCGTGGGGGTTGCGCTGGTCGCCCGCGTTCAACACGACGTCGATGAAGTCGGGCAGCTTGAACTTCACGTCGCGCGCCTTGTACGGAGGCCCGGCCAGCGTCGCGAGGGCCTTCTCCATGTCCTGCTTCACCGGCTCCAGCTTCTGCTGCCAGGCCAGCGACTCGGGGTTGATGCGCGCCAACTGCAGCGCGAAGCCCGCCTTCCACGCGCAGGGCTCGTAGTACACCTCGTCGGGCGCGATGCGCGCGTACCACTTCGAGTTGGTGGCATCCATCGCCACCCAGGCCTCGTTGGCGGGCTCGAAGTCGTTGGTGCGGAAGGCCGCCGCCGCCGCCGCGAGGTACTTGCGGAAGGCCTCTTCGCCGGGGCTCTTGAGCGCCTGGGCCGCGGCGTCGAGCTCCTTCGCCACCGCCTCCATGTCGTCCTTCCACGCCTGCGCGAAGGGCACCGCCTTGAAGCCCGCGCCGTCCTCCACCACCACGGAGAAGTGGTCCATCAGGTCCTTCTTGTTCTTCTGCTTCTCCAGCACGGCGCAGAACTTCGGGTCTTCCTGCAGCTTCGCCGGGTAGAGGCCCACCACGCGCGGAGGCTTCGGCGAGAGGGCCGTGCACGCCTCGTCCTTCTCCGTCTTCGGCGCCACGCAGAAGGGCGACTGGTTGCGGTGGAAGACGGCCCGGGACAGCACGTCGTCGGCCGGAATTCTCTCGGCCATCCCGAAGGTGCCCTTCTCGCGTGCGTACAGCACCTCGATGCGGTCGGCCGCCCGCTCGAGGTGCGCGAACACCTCCCGCTCCTCGTCGCTCGCCTGCGAGAGGTCGGTCTCCACCAGCGTCGGCTTGCCCTGCTCCAGCTCCTTCGCGAGAAGCTCCCGCCGCGTCTTCTCGGCGGCGGAGAGCTTCGAGTCGTCGAGCGGCTTCTCCAGCGCGGCGTAGGTGTCGGCAAACTTCTTCGTGAAGCCCTTCGCGTCCACGAAGTCGGCCCGCGTCGCCTCCCACGGCCCCACCAGCACCGCCAGCTCGTCGACGTCCAGCGCACCGTTGCCGTTGGTGTCCTGCCGCCAGAAGAGCGGCACGAAGCGCTCCTGCGCGCGCCGGTTGAAGTCGAGGCGGGACAGCGCCTTGTACTCGACGGGCCTGGGGGCAGGCGCCTCCACCGCCTGGGGCTTCGCCGCCACCGGCACCGCATCGTGCTTCTCGTTGCAGGCCACCAACCCCACCGCCGCCACCGCCACCGTCACGCGGGAGAAAGTCGTCATGGGGCCGGCGCCTAGCACAGCCGGTTGATCCACGGCTGTCGTGATCAACGACAGCCCACATGTCGGCTGTTCCCGATTCAGACAGATTCTCACCATGTGCGAATCCGCTTCAGTCAGTCGCGGCGCTCGGCCTGGAACCGCTTGAATTTCCATCTAAAACGGCTTTGGGGCGCGACGCTTCGTGTCAAAGGCAGATACACGCACATGGAGTCGCCTCATGTTCGCCCACATCTGAATTCCTCCCACGAATCAACAAGTTGGAGCTGGCATCACCGGTGCTCTGGGGGCACGCGCGCCAGCGCCGTGGGGACGGCAGTTGGCCTGGGAGTGATGTCCATGAAGCGGTCGATGTTGGGTGCAGTGCTGGCGGTACTGGCGGGCTGCGGGGTGGGAGAGGGCACGGTTTCGGACACCCCGGACACCCTGCACACGGGCACGCGGATCAGCTGGGAGGACTTCAAGGCCCACTACGCCTTCCAGGAGCCGGAGACGGGCATCTGGATCGCCGACGGCGACACGCCCTTCAGCAGCGAGAAGGAGCTGCGCGAGTTCTACGAGATGAACGTGGCCGACGGGCAGCTCGCGGTGGACCGCATCGGCAGCACGGACAACAAGTGGAGCAACACGCAGAAGCTGAACCTCACGTACTGCATCTCGAACAACTTCGGCAGCCGGAAGGCGGAGATGGTGAGCGCGATGGCGGCGGCGACGGGCGCCTGGCAGGCGGTGGCGAACGTGAAGTTCGTCTACCTGTCCGCGCAGGACGGCAGCTGCACCGCGTCGAACAACAACGTGCTCTTCGACGTGCGGCCGGTGAACGTCAACGGCCAGTACCTGGCCCGCGCCTTCTTCCCCGATGAGGCCCGCGCCAACCGCAACGTGCTGGTGGACAACTCGTCCTTCGGGGACCCGTCGGTGTCGCTGGTGGGCATCCTCCGGCACGAGCTGGGGCACACGCTGGGCTTCCGCCACGAGCACACCCGGCCCGAGGCCGGCACCTGCTTCGAGGACAACAGCTGGCGCGCGCTGACGCCGTACGACTCCGCGTCGGTGATGCACTACCCGCAGTGCAACGGCACGGGCGACTTCGCGGACCTCTCCCTCACCTCGCTGGACGCGCAGGGCGCGGCGGCGCTGTACGGCTCGCCTTCGGGCAGCGGCGGCGGCGGCGGCACGGGCGGCGGCACGGGTGGCGGCACGGGTGGCGGCACGGGCGGCGGCACGGGTGGCGGGACGGGCGGCGGCACGGGTGGAGGCACGGGTGGCGGCAGCGCGGGCCCCAACGTGGAGACCTTCTCGGGCAGCCTGGCGCAGGGGGCGAGCAAGGCGTACGGCCCCTTCAATGTGGCGGCGGGCACGACCTTCCGCGCCATCTTGAGCGGTACGGGCGACGCCGATCTCTACGTGCGCTTCGGCGCGGCGCCCACGCTGTCTTCCTTCGACTGCCGGCCGTACCTCGACGGCAGCGCCGAGGAGTGCACCCTCACCGTGCCCTCGGGCCAGACCGCGGCGTACGTCACCGTCAACGGCTACACGGCGGCCAGCTACTCGCTGCGCGTGGAGTACACCGCGGGCTCGTCGACGCCTCCGCCCACCGGCGGGACGCCGCAGACGGGCACCGCGTCGGGCAGCGTGGGCCGCAACGAGCAGAAGCAGTTCCAGCCCATCACCGTGCTGCCCGGCACCAGCTTCAAGGTGACGATGACGGGCTCGGGGGACCCGGACCTCTACCTGCGCTTCGGCGCGGCGCCCACGCTGACGCTGTTCGACTGCCGGCCGTACAAGAATGGCGCGTCGGAGAGCTGCACCGTCACCGTGCCCGCCACGCAGAACAAGGTGTACCTGATGGTGCACGGCTACTCGGCCGGCACGTACAACCTCACCATCAACTACACGGCCCCCTGATTCAACTTCCCCCGGGGGGACCTTCACGCGGCCTCGTCCTCATGGTGAGGGCGGGGCCGTCGTCTTTTGGGCCCTTGAGGCACCTCGCGCGCCCGGCATGGCACTCGATGCCTGCCAACTCCGACAGCTTCTTTCTGGCGAACTCTCCGCCGGCGCGCTCGAATCGGAAACGACCGAGTCCCATGACCAACGCCTCGAGTTCGCCGATCGTGATCAACGTCCGTATGGAGTGCCCCCCATGAGCCGAGCCAGGAGAGCGACGGCCGCGCCAGCACCGGGAATTCCGCGGATTGAATACCTGCGTGTCGAGAACTTCCGCGCACTGCGACGCGTGGAGCTGAGCCACCTCACGCCGCTCACCGTCCTTCTCGGGCCCAACGGCAGCGGCAAGTCGACCGTTTTCGACGTCTTCAACTTCCTGTCAGAGTGCTTTCAGTACGGCCTCCGCAAAGCCTGGGACAAGCGGGGACGCTTCCAGGAACTTCGTACACGCGGCAGCTCGGGGCCCATCGTCATTGAGGTTCGCTACCGCGAGCGACCATCGGAGCAACCGGCGACCTACCGTCTTGAAATCGAGGAGGTCGACGGTCATCCCCGCGTCGTGAGCGAGACGCTCTCATGGCGCCGCGTCGCGAAAGACAAGCCGGGTGCACCGTACAAGATCCTCAGCTTCAAGAACGGCGAAGGTTGGGTCATCTCAGGTGAGCGCCCGGAGCCGACGGACAAGAAGACAAAGGAGCGCCTCGACTCCAACGACATGCTCGCGGTCAGCACCCTGGGCCAGCTGGCCAAACATCCGCGCGTCGCGGCGCTCCGTCGCTTCATCTCCGACTGGTACGTCTCGTACCTTTCCGTCGATGACACCCGCGTCGTCCCCATTGCTGGCGCACACGAGCGGCTGTCAAAGACTGGCGACAATCTCGCCAACGTCATGCAGTACCTGCAGGAGGAGCACCCGGATCGGCTGCGCCAGATCTTGAGCACGCTCGCGAAACGGGTGCCTCGACTCGAGAAGGTCTTCTCCGAGCCACTGCGCGACGGCCGCCTGCTGTTGCGCATCAAGGACGCCCCGTTCAGCGAACCGGTGCTCGCGCGCTTCGCGTCGGACGGCACGCTCAAGATGCTCGCGTACCTCGTCGTGCTCTACGACCCCAGGCCACCGCAGTTCATCGGGCTGGAGGAGCCTGAGAACTTCTTGCATCCACGGTTGCTTCACGGACTTGCGGAGGAGTGCCGGGCCGCCGCCGAGCGCTCCCAGTTGCTCGTCACCACGCACTCCCCGTACTTCGTCAACGGCCTTCGGGCCGACGAACTGCGCATCCTCTTCCGTGATGAGCATGGCTATACGAAGGTCGTCCGGGCCGCGGAGCAGCGCGGCATTCCCGAATTCCTCTCTGCCGGAGCGTCGCTTGGAGATCTGTGGATGGAGGGGCACCTCGGGGGCGATCCGCTCGTTCGCATGGGGGCGCCGGCTCGATGAGCGTCGACCACGTGGAAGTGCTGGTCGAGGAAGCCAGCATGCGCGCAGCGCTGTCGCTGCTCCTGCCGAAGTTCCTTGGCCGAACGAGTTGGGACATCCATGAACACACCAGCAAGCAGGACCTCCTTCGGAAGCTGCCGAAGCGACTGCTTGGCTACGCGAAGTGGATTCCTCAGACTTGGCGGATTCTCGTCGTCGTTGACCGCGACGACGACAACTGTGTGCAGCTCAAGCAGTCGTTGGAGAAGATCGCGGAAGCAGCCGGGCTGCGCACACGTACCAACCCGGGCTCGTCATACACGGTGGTCAACCGCATTGCCGTCGAGGAACTCGAGGCCTGGTACTTCGGCGATTGGGATGCGGTGACGGCTGCCTACCCGAGGGTCGATCCGAACATCCCATCTCAGGATGGTTACCGCGCGCCCGACGAGATTCGTGGAGGCACGTGGGAAGCATTCGAGCGTGTGTTGCAGGAATTCGGCTATTTCCCGACGGGCCTCCGGAAGGTTGAGGTTGCGCAGGCGGTCGCCGCGCACATGGAGCCCGCCCGAAACACATCGCCGAGCTTTCGGGCGCTGCGTTCTGCGCTCGAGCCATTCGCGACCTGAGCGGCTCCCGCTTCAACGAGTCCGTGCTCGCTGCCGAACCTTGCATCAGAAGGTGACGCCCATTCGGACGCCGGTACCACCTGGTACGAGGCTCGGTGAGAAGAAGAAGCGCACCGCCTGCCCCGCGCCGCCGCGCTGGTACTCGTCCCACGCGTCGACGAGGCCGGTGGGCGCGGTGAAGAGCGTCGCTTCGATGAGGCCCGCACCCAGCACGAAGTTGATGACGCCCGGCACCCAGCGGTCGTGCGCCAGCCCGAGGACGAGGCCCAGCCCCACGTTGGCCACCACGTTGATGACGTGGAGGTACCACGCGCGCGCGCGGCGCTGGCCGACGGCGCCTTCGCCCAGGAGCCGCTCTCCTTCCGCCACCAGCGCGCAGGTGTCCGCCTCCGTCGCCCGCGAGGCCCGCTCGACGAAGCCCGGGCCCGCGTGCTGCGCCTCCACGGGACTCACCAGGGTGAGGGCGAGGCCCAGCGCCGAGGTGAAGGCCCCCACGTACCAGTCCGGGTCCGCCGCGCTGTCCGTCACGCCCACCGCGGCCAACTGCACCACCGTCAGCAGCCCGTACGTCGCGCCCCACGCCGCCATCCAGCGGGTGCTGCGCGGCGCCTCCGCCGCGAGCGTCTTCGAGAGGAAGGCGAGCCGCTCCTTCGCGTCGAGGCTCGACACGCCCCCGGTGGAGCCGTCTGGACGTGGGCAATCCTGCGCCCACGCGGTGGACGAGAGCGACAGCGCCACAAGCCAGGGACCGAGGCGGCTCATCCCGCTGCGCCTTCCTCGCCTCCACCTCGATGACGCGGGAGAGGAAGGCCAGCCGGCATCGCGAGGCACGGCGCCACCACCACCAGGCAGTTCATGCCTGTCGAGTGTAGCCGCTTCGCCGGCCGCACCTCTTCCCGTCCCGCCCCGGGCCCGGCCTCAGGACGCCCGCGCGAAGCGCAGCAACGTCAGCTCGTCCTCGCTGCGTCGCTCCTTCTTCTCCGCGAGCTGCAGCACCTCGGCGCGGCGCGTGTCGGCCACCCGCCGCACCGCATCCGTCTGGCTGCGGGCCGTCGCCCAGGCGACGCGGGACGCCTCCGCCGCGCGCTCGGCCGAGACCAGCTCCTGGCGGGCTCGCTTCACCAGCTCCAACGCCCGGGCCCGGGCCGTGTCGTACACGCAGAAATCCGCCGCCACGCATGAGCCCGACAACTCCCGGGCAGCCTGGGCCTCCGCCGCCCTCAGCGCCGCCTTCGCCGCCTCCACCCGCCGCTGGCCGTCCGCCATCGCCTCGAGGCGCCGCTCTTCCTCCCGCGCCTTCACCTTCACCACCACGTCCAGCCTCACAGGGATCATCACACTCCACCTTTCGTCACGCAGCCGCCGGCTCCGCAGTCAGCCGCGCCGGCTCACCTCGACCCACCACCGGCCCTTCTTCGCCGAGCGGCTCGTCCAGCAAGGCCCGCGCCGCAGCGCGCAGCGCCTGGGCCGTCTCCTCATGCCTGGCGATGAGGAGGTACGGGCGGCGCTGGGTGGCCGAGTCGTGCATCAGCCGGCTGGCGCGCGCAAAGCCCACCAGCGGCGCGGCCACCGACAGGAAGTCCGTCATCATCTTCCCCACCGCCCGGAAGACGCCCGCCTCGCGCGGGTCGTACACCTGGTTGCCGAAGAGGCGCAGGCGGAAGGTGGACAGGTCGCGGCGCACCTCCGCCTCCAGCCGGGGGGACGCGGCGAAGACGTCGCGCAGCACCGCGCGCAGGCTGGCCATCTCGTGGGCGCCGTCGCTCTTCTCTTCCAGCGCGTCCTCCAGCCCCTGCGCCTTCAGCAGCCGCCCCAGCCGCCGGTACACCGTCCCCTTCACGAAGGCGTAGGCGTTCTGAATCGACGTCAGCTGGGGCGTCATCACCAGCAGCTTCAGGTGCCCCACGTCGAAGAGGTCGACCTGGTTGAAGGCCGTGCCGGCGCCCACATCCACCACCACCACGTCCGCGTCGAGAGCGGTGACGTGACGCAAGAGGCGCTGCTTCTGCCCGTGGGAGATGTTCGCCGCGCCCACCACCGCCGACGCGCCCCGCACCAGCGACAGCCCCGGCACCGGCGTGTCCACCCGGGCGTCCTCCAACGACTCCACCTCGTGGTCGAGGAAGGACTGCAGCGTGGGCCCCGGCCGCTCGAGCCCCAGCAGCGTGTGGAGGTTGGAGGCGCCGAGGTCCCCGTCCACCAGCACCACCCGCCGGCCCTCCTGCGCCATGGCGATGGCGAGGTTGGTGGACACGAGGCTCTTCCCGACGCCCCCCTTTCCACCACCAACGGAGATGATGCGCCGGGCCACTCGCGACATCGCTGGAAGCTCCTCCACCTCGAAAACCGCAGCCCGACCCCTGTGCAAGCGGCTTGCTCACCGCCCCACCCCGCACGCACCCGAGGAGGATCAGCCGGTTCGTCGCGCGCACTCCGGGTCGCCGCCGACCGAAGGGGGTCAACGCGGCCCTCGGTGACGTCCCGTCAGCTGCCTGACGCTTAAGGACCGGGCACGCGCGTTGCGATGAGGCCCTGTGGAGGCTTTCGACATGATGGCCGAGGACCAGCTGCAGCCTTCCGACACCTCCGAAGTCCGCCGCCCTTCCCGGGCAGAATTGATGGACCGGGTGATCACGCTGGAGGCGGAACTGGAGCGCGCGCGCGCCGAGGTGACGCTGCTGCGGGAGATGGCCTTCACCGATCCCCTCACTGGCCTCTACAACCGCCGCGCCTTCGACGAGCGCCTGCGCCAGGAGATCAGCCGCTGCAAGCGCCACTCCCAGGCCACCTTCACGCTGGTTTTGTTCGATCTCGACGACTTCAAGCAGCTCAACGACACCCTCGGGCACCTGGCCGGCGACGAGCTGCTCAAGCGGGTGGCGCAGACGCTCAAGGGCACGCTGCGCGACCACGACGTGGTGTGCCGCACCGGGGGAGACGAGTTCGTCATCATCCTCCCCGACACGCCCCGCGAGGCGGCGCAGCGAGCGGTGGCGCGGGTGCTGGGCTGCCTGGACAAGCTGGACCACCTCGGGTGGAAGGCCGCCGCTTCGGTGGGCCTCGCCACCTGGCCAGGAGACGGCGCCACGGCCGACGCCCTGCTCGCCCACGCCGACGCGCAGATGTACGCCAACAAGCAGCGGCGCAAGGGTGTGCCGACGTAGGCCTTCACGCGGACCTGCGCGCGTGCCGACAACCAGGCATGGCGAAGAAGCACAAGCACGAAGAGCACGAGAACCACGAGCGCTGGCTGGTCAGCTACGCCGACTTCATCACCCTGCTCTTCGCCTTCTTCGTGGTGATGTATTCCGTCTCGCGCGTGGACAACAAACGCATGGTGGCCGCGGCCCAGTCCATCAAGTGGGCGCTCCACTTCTCGGGTAACGGCGGCGTGGGAGAGCTGCCCATCTTCCAGGGCCCTCCGTCCAACGGCGGCGCGGTGGCGGGCGCCGGTTCGGGCGGCGCGATGACCAGCGAGAAGATCAAGCAGATGGACCAGCTCAGGAAGCGCTTCGAGAAGCGGCTCAAGCCCTACCTTCTGGACCGCAAGGTGTCGCAGACGGTGGTCATCGAGCTCGCCAACGGCAGGCTGACGGTGCGGCTGGCGGCCGAGTCCTTCTTCGACCCTTCCCAGGCGGCGCTGCGGCCCGAGGCCCTACCGGTGCTGGACGCGATCGCCGACGAGCTCAAGGTCACCGGCCGACCGGTGCGGGTGGAGGCGCACACCGACGACAGCAAGGTGGGCTCGGCCCGCTACCGCACCAACTGGGACCTGTCCGCAGCCCGCGCCGCCACCGTCACCGCCTTCCTCGAAGAGGCCCACAGCTTTCCGCCTGGCCTCCTCACCGCCGCCGGCATGGCCGCCGCCCACCCGCTGGCGCCCAACGACTCACCCGAGCACCGCGAGCTCAACCGGCGCGTGGAGATGGTGGTCGACCTCTACAGCGCCGACGTCGGCGCCACCATCGCACACTGACGCTTGCCGGCTGACCCAACGGGTCGGCCTGCACCCGGTCAACTCAGTCACCCCGTTGACGGGGCCCGGTGCAGCTGGCCCCAAACGCGCCACGCCCCTGACGGAAAGTGCGGTGATCGCAGGGCACGCGGGTTGCTCTGTCCCGCGCCGACGAGGTGACGACGCATGAGTGACGCGGCCGCGCAGGCCCCAGCCAAGCCCGATGCCGACCTGGCCGCGGCTGGGCTGGCGCCGAAGCCATCGAAGGTGGTGCCGATTCTGCTGGTGGTGAACAGCCTCCTGGTGGCGGTGGTGCTGGCGCGCAGCTTCGCCGCGCCTCCCCCTGCGCCGGCCGCGGAGCACGCGCCAGCGCCAGCCACCGAGCACTCCGCGCCCGGCGCCGCCCCGCTGGGCTTCGGCCCCACGGTGCGCATGCCTGAGTTCGTGGTGCACCTGCGCAACCCGGAGGCGGAGCGCTACGCGAAGATGACCTTCGAGCTGGAGGTGGGCGTCGAGGCAGACAAGGACAAGGTGAACACCGCGATGCCGAAGGTGCGCGAGCTGTTCATCTCGTACCTGTCGGATCGCACGACCGAGGATCTGCGCGGCTCGGAAGGCATCGAGCGCACCAAGCGCGATCTCCTGGCCCGCCTGTCGCAGGAGCTGCCGGGCTCGCCGGTGCGCTCCATCTTCATCACCGACATCGTGGTGCAGTGAGGGGTCGCCCATGGCCACGCTGAACTCCGACGAAGTCAACGCCTTGATGGACGCCATCAAGGAGGGGCGCGTCTCGGAAGAGGGCGCACCCACTTCGCCGAAGGCCAACGTCGCCCCGTACGACCTGACCAACCGCGATCGCATCATCCGGGGGCAGATGCCCACCCTCGACGCGATCAACGAGCAGATCGCCTCCATGTTGGGCACGGGGCTGGCCGGTCGGACGCGGCTCAACCTCAAGGTGACCTCCACGCCCGCGACGCTCATCAAGCTGGTGGACTTCAACTCGCTGTTGGCGCCGCCCACCATCGTCGGCGTCATCGCGCTGGGGCCGGGGCAGGGGCTGGCGTTGGTGGCGCTGGAGCCGGGGCTGGGCGACGGGCTGTTGGCGGCGGCCCTGGGCGACCGCAAGGCGCGGGTGGACGACCTGGGCGACGCGCGGCACGAGCTGACCGGCGTGGAGCGGCTGGTGCTCAAGCGCCTGCTCTCGCTGCTGACCGACGCGATGAAGCGGGCCTGGGCGCCGGTGCTGGCCGTGCAACCCGAGCTCCTGCGCTTCGAGTCGGATCCGCGCCTGGCCATCATCGGGCCGCCCAACGAGGCGGCCATCCTCACCACGTTCGAGGTGTCGGGGGCGATGAGCGGCCGGGTCCAACTGGTGCTGCCCTTCGCCACGGTGGAGCCGGTGAAGAAGTCGCTGGCCAGCCCGCCGCGGGTGAACGCGGGCAGCGACTCGCGCTTCGCCGCGCGCCTGGCCGACGAGCTGTCGGCGGTGCCGGTAGAGGTGGCCGCGGTGTTGGGGCACACGCAGCTGTCGGTGCGCAAGGTGCTGGAGCTGGGAGTGGGCGACGTCATCACCCTCGACACCGACGAGGGCTCGCCGGTGCCGGTGCTGGTGGAGGGCCGCGCCAAGCTGGAAGGCCAGCCGCGCATCGTCGGCGGCAGCCACGCGGTGGTGCTGGAAGACGGGCTGGTGCGGAAGGCGATTCCCCTGCGCCGGGACCAGGACAAGGACCAGGCGGCTTGACGAAACGAGGAGACGACATGGACCGGACGCTCGCCGAGGAAGGCGCCCCCAACCAGCGCTTCGAGCTGCTGATGGACGTGCCGCTGGAGGTGATGGTGCAGCTCGGCCGCACGCGCATGACCATCCACGAGCTGTTGTCGCTCGGGCCGGGCAGCGTGGTGGAACTCGACAAGGTGGCCGGTGAGCCGCTGGACATCATCATCAACGACCGCCTGGTGGCCCGCGGCGAAGCGGTGGTGGTGAACGACAAGTTCGGCGTGCGCATCACCGACATCGTCAGCCGGGCCGAGCGCATCGCGCGGCTGCGCTGACGAAGGTTGGCGCGGGCGCTGCACTGGAGCGGCGTCGGAGCCAACCGCATGACACCCGACGCCACGCCGCTGACTCAGCCCCAATCGACCGCGCTCACCCTCGCCCCGTCGAGCGCCACCTTCAGCCCAGGTCCCCTCTGGGGCGGGCTGGCCCTGATGGCGCTGGCGGTGGTGGCCTTCTTCCTCTCGCGCCGGCGGGCCCGCGTGGCGCGGCGCCTGGAGCTGGTGGAGTCGATGTCCCTGGGCCCGCGCCGCTCGATGTGCCTGGCGCGCGTGGACGGGCGGCTTCTGGTGCTGGGCGTCAGCGAGGCCGGGGTGCAGCTCCTCACCCAGTACGACGCGCCGGCGGAGGCGGTGGACCTGGAGCCGAGCGACGTCGCGAGCCCCGCCGAGGCGCTGGCCTTCGAGAACCTGCTGGTGGAGTCGACGGCGGAGCAGGAGCTGCGGGCGCGGCTCTCGGCGGCGCAGCTGGACGGGGCGGCCTCATGACGTCCCTCCTCACCCTCGCCGCGGCCGAGCCCGGCTTCGCGTTGCAGGTGACGGGCGGGGGCAGCTCGGCGGTGAAGCTGTTCCTGTTGATGACGCTGCTGTCCTTCGCGGCGGCAGTGCTGCTGTCCATCACCAGCTTCACGCGCATCGTCATCGTGCTGTCCTTCGTGCGGCAGGGCCTGGGCACGCCGCAACTGCCGCCCAACCAGGTCCTCATCGGCCTGGCGCTGGCGCTGTCGGCCTTCGTGATGGCCCCCACCGCGAAGGCGGTGTGGACGGACGCCCTCGAGCCCTACATGGCCGACACCATCTCCGCGGACGAGGCGCTGGCTCGCGCGTCCACGCCGGTGCGGCGCTTCATTCTCAAGCACGTGCGGCAGGACGACCTGCAGCTCTTCCTCGGCGTCTCCGGCGGGCCGCGCCCCGAGGCGGAGGACGACGTGCCCCTCACCGTCCTGGTGCCGGCCTTCATGGTGTCGGAGCTCACCACCGCCTTCCGCATGGGCCTCACGGTGCTGGTGCCGATGCTGCTCATCGACCTCCTCGTCGGCGCCATCCTCCTCTCGCTGGGGATGATGATGGTGCCACCCACGCTGGTGTCGCTGCCCCTCAAGGTGGGCGTCTTCCTCCTGGCCGGGGGCTGGCACCTCATCGTCGAGTCGGTGCTGCGGAGCTTCACGCCATGACGGACACGGGCGCCACCCTCTTCCGCGAAGGACTGTTGCTGCTGGCCGTCGTCGGCGGGCCCGTCTTCGGCGTCCTCTTCTTCCTCGGCCTGGGGCTGGGCGTCTTCCAGGCGGCCACGCAGGTGAACGACCCGGCGGTGGGCTTCCTGCCGCGGGTGGTGGCGGCCGTCGCGGTGTGCGGCGCGCTCGGCGGGTGGATGGTGGAGCACCTCGCGGAGTACCTCAAGGCGGCGCTCGTGCGCATGGCGCAGGGAGGGTGACGTGCAGGCGCTCGTGCCCGGCGTGGTGTACGGCTTCGCGCTGGTGCTCTTCCGCACCGCCGGCCTCGTCACCGGCGCGCCCCTCTTCGGCATGAAGAACGCGCCGCTGCAGGTGCGGGTGGCCCTGTCCTTCACCCTGGCGCTGGTGGCCTTCCTCGCGTCGGGGGCCGGCGCTGCGCCGCTGCCTCCTCACCTCGGCGCGCTGGCGGTGGACGTGCTGCTGGAGACGGGCCTGGGCCTGTTGGCCGGCCAGGCGGTGCGCTTCGCCTTCGAGGGCGCCGCCACCGCGGGCCAGCTGGCCGCGCAGACGATGGGCCTGGGCTTCGGCGCCACCCTCGACCCGCTGAATGGCGCCGAGTCCACCACGTTGGGGCAGCTCTTCCGCGTCCTCGCGCTGGGCCTCGCCCTCTCGCTGGGCCTTCACCGCGAGCTCGTCACCTGGCTGGCCACCTCGGTGCAGCAGGTGCCGCCGGGCAGCGTGGACGGGCTGGACGTGCTGGCGAAGAGCGCGGTGCTCCAGGCGGCGCAGGCCGTCGCCCTGGGCGTGCGCCTGGGCTTCCCTTTCCTCGCCGCCATCACCCTGGGCCACCTGTCGCTGGGCGTCCTCGGGCGGGCGGCGCAGCAGCTCCACTTCTCCAACGTCGGCTTCTCCGTCTCCATCCTCTTCGGCGGCGGGGCGCTGTGGCTGCTGGCGCCGCAGGCCCTCGCGCTGTGCGCCGAGGCCTCCTTCCGCTTCCTCCCCCACCCGTAGGCGAGAAGCCATGTCCGACGAAGCCAGCGACTCGAAGACGGACTTCCTCAGCGCCCGGCGCCTCAAGGAGGCGTGGGACACGGGGAAGATTCCTATCGGCAAGGACGCCGCGGGCGTGGCCGCGATGATGGCCGCGTGCTGCACGCTGCTGGTGCTGGCCCCGCAGCTTCAGCAGGCGCTGGTGAGCCTCACCCACCAGTCGCTGCTCCTCGCCCCCACCGCGCCCCTGTCCGAGCTGGTGCGCTTCCTGATGCGGCCACTGGGCCTGCTGCTGCTCGCCCTGGCGGCGGCGGCGCTGGCGGCCTCGGCCGTCACCTTCGCCCAGACGCGCGGCGGCCTGTGGGCCGAGCTGGTGCTGCCCGACGTCGAGCGCCTGGTGAAGAACCCCTTCAAGCGCACCTTCTCGAAGGAGTTCCTCGTCGACCTCGCGCTGATGTCGCTGAAGGTGGTGGCGGTGGGCACGGTGGCGGGGCTGGCGGTGCGCGACGACCTGGTGGCGCTGCCGAGGCTGCTCACCGCGTCGCCCGACGCGCAGCTGGCGGCCGTCTTCGCACCCCTCGGGCGGCTGGCGGTGCGCACGGTGGCGGTGCTGGCGGTCTTCGCCGGCGTCGACCTCGCCCTCACCCACTGGCGCTTCCGCGAGAAGCTCAAGCTGACGAAGGAAGAGGCGAAGCGGGAGCTGAAGGAGGACGAGGGCGATCCGCTGCTCAAGGGCAAGCGGAAGAAGCGCGCGCGGGAGCTGGCGAAGGGCCGCGTGGCGGTGGACGTGCCGAAGGCCGACGCGGTGGTGGTGAACCCCACGCACATCGCCGTCGCCATCCGTTACCGGAAGGAAGAAGGCCACGCGCCGCGCGTCATCGCCAAGGGCAAGGGTGAGGTGGCCGAGCGCATCCGCGAGCTGGCGCGGGCCCACGGCATCCCCATCGTCGAGGACATCGCCCTGGCGCGGCTGCTCTACAAGCGCGTCAAGCTGGGCAAGGCCATCCCCGCCGAGACGTACCGCGCCGTCGCCGCCATTCTCGCCTTCGTCTACCGCGTCACCGGCCGCAAGCAGGGCACGGCCGCCGCGAAGAGCGCCGCGCCTCCCCTTCCCTCTCCCACCGGGGAGCGCGCCCGACACCGGGTTGAACCGGGGGTTGAACCGTCATGACTCCAGCCGGCTCCACCACCACCCGCCTCCCCGCCGAAGGGCTGCTCGCGCTGGGCGTCCTCGGCGTGCTGGCCATCATGCTGTTGCCCCTGCCGCCGGCGCTCCTCGACGCCCTGTTGGCGGTCAACATCGCGCTCTCGGTGCTGATGCTGCTCATCAGCCTCGGCCTGTCGAAGGCGCTGGAGTTCTCCGTCTTCCCGTCCATCCTCCTCATCACCACCCTCTTCCGCCTGGCGCTGAACGTGGCCACCACGCGCCTCATCCTCCTGAAGGGCGGCGAGGGGCCGGGCGCGGCGGGCCACGTCATCGAGGCCTTCGGGCGCTTCGCGGTGGGCGGCAGCCTCATCGTCGGCGGCGTCGTCTTCCTCATCCTCCTGGTGGTGAATTTCGCCGTCATCACCAAGGGCTCGGGCCGCGTCTCGGAGGTAGCCGCGCGCTTCACGTTGGACGCGCTGCCCGGCAAGCAGATGGCCATCGACGCCGACCTCGCCGCCGGCATCATCAACGACAAGGAGGCGCGCGCCCGCCGCGCCGCGCTGGACGGAGAAGTGGAGTTCTTCGGGGCGATGGACGGCGCGTCGAAGTTCGTCCGGGGCGACGCCATCGCCGGCCTCTTCATCACCGCCATCAACATCGTGGGCGGCCTCGTCGCGGGGCTGGCGCGGGACAACCTCTCGCTGGCGCAGGCGGCCGAGACGTACACGCTGCTCACCGTGGGCGACGGGTTGGTCTCGCAGATGCCCGCGCTGCTCGTCTCCACCGCCGCCGGCATCCTCGTCACCCGCGCCGCCGGCTCGGACATGGGCACGCAGGTGGGCGGGCAGTTGTTCGGCAGAAGCCGGGTGCTGACCTACACCGCGGGCGTGCTGGCGCTGTTGGGCGTGCTGCCCGGGCTGCCGGCGCTCGTCTTCCTTCCCACCGCGGCGGTGCTGGCGCTGCTCTCCCGCCGGGCCGCGGCGAAGGAGGCGGTGGCGAAGGGCCAGCCGACGAAGAAGGCGGAGGACGCCGCGCCGAAGACGGAGCGGATTCAGGACGTGCTGCAACTGGACACGCTGGAGCTGGAGGTGGGCTACCAGTTGCTGTCCCTCATCGACCTCGAGAAGGGCGGCGAGGTGCCCGGCCGGGTGACGGCGCTGCGCCGCCAGGTGGCGCAGGAGCTGGGCATCGTCCTGCCGGCGGTGCACCTGCGCGACAACCTGCGCCTCGAGCCCAACGAGTACCGCGTCAACCTGCGCGGCGTGGAGGTGGCGCGGAGCCAGGTGCACCTCGACCGGGTGATGGCGCTCGACCCCACCGGCCGCGCCCCGGCGCTGGACGGCATCGCCGCGAAGGAGCCTGCCTTCGGCCTGCCCGCGAAGTGGATCCGCCTCGAGGATCGCGCCGCCGCCGAGGCCCAGGGGCTGACGCTGGTGGACCCGGCCAGCGTCCTCGTCACCCACCTCTCCGAGCTGGTCCGCCGCAATGCCTGGGAGCTGGTGGGCCGCCAGGAGGTGCAGGAGCTCCTGGCCGCCACCGCGAAGGACGCGCCGAAGCTGGTGGAGGACGTGGTGCCCGGCACGGTGACGCTGGGCGAACTGGTGCGGGTGGTGCGCGGACTGTTGCGCGAGGGCGTGTCGGTGCGCGACATGAAGACGGTGCTGGAAGCGGTGGCCGACGCCGCGCCCCGCAGCAAGGACACCGGCTACCTCATCGAGCAGGTGCGCCGGCGGCTGTCCCGACAACTGACGAGCCACCTCGTGGACGCGCGCGGGGTGCTGCACGCCCTCATCCTCGACCGGCCCACCGAGGAGCTCCTGCGTCAAACGCTTGGCGCTTCCGACGGAGAGCCCACCCTGGCGCCCGATGTGGACACGGCGCGGCGCCTCATCGCGACCGTCGAGCAGCACGCCGCGAAATTGTCGGCCGCCAACCTCCCCGTCGTCGTCATGGCGCCGCCCGACTTGCGCCGGCCCCTCTTCGACTTCCTCGGCCGCTTTGTCGGGGACTTGTCCGTCGTGTCCGCCCGGGAATTGACGCCCGGCACCGCGGTGGAGCCGGCCGGGACCTTGCAAGTGGCCCCTTCCGTTCCCCTGGTGGCGCGAGGTGACAAGCGATGAGCGCGATGGTGAAGACGTTCCGGGCCCGTGACGCACGCAGCGCCCTGGCGGCGGTGAAGGCCGCGCTGGGCCCCGACGCCGTCATCCTGTCGACGCAGGAGGTCAACGGCGGGCTGTTCCGCAAGGCGGAGATTGAAGTCACCGCCGCGCTCGAGCCCGCGCCGGCCGCGCCGAAGGGCCTCACCCCCCGCGCGCCTCCGCCGCCCGCGTCGCCGCCCGCCCGCCACGGCGCCGCCCGCTACGCCGCGCCTCCGCCACCCCCCGCCGAGGAAGTGGCCGCGCCCGGCGTCATCGCCGAGGAGTTGATCGCCCTGCGCAGCGCCGTGGAGAGCATGCGCAGCCAGCTCAAGCAGCAGGCACTCGCACCGCAGGCCGAAGCGCCCCGCTTCCCCGAGCCGGTGATGGAGCTGTTCGACCACCTCGTCGCGCGCGGGCTGGACGAGGGCCTGGCAGAGGAGCTGTTGCGCCTCGCCGCGGGCGCGCACGGCACCCAGCCCGACGTGCTGTGGCGCTCGGTGCGCGAGTTGTTGGCCGAGCGCCTCATTCCCAGCCGCGCGCCGTGGATGTCGGGCCCGCGCCGCGCCATCGCGCTCGTCGGGCCCACGGGCGTGGGGAAGACCACCACCCTGGCGAAGATCGCCGCCCGCGCCCTCATGGAGTCGCGCCTCAAGGTGGCGCTCATCACCGTCGACACCTACCGCATCGGCGCCGCCGAGCAGGTCGCCCGCTACGGGAGCATGATGAACGTGCCCACCCGGGTGGCCCACACCGAGAAGGACCTGGCCCGGGCCCTCGAGTTCAGCCGCACGGCCGACCTCGTCCTCATCGACACCGCCGGGCGCAGCAAAGCGGACGACATCGCCCGCCAGGCGCAGATGCTCAAGAGCGTCGCCGACGTCGACCTCTACCTCTGCCTCTCGGCCGCCACCGGCGCGCGGGAGCTCGCCGCTGCCGCCGCCCGTTACGCCCCGCTCAAGCCCACCCGCCTCATCTTCACCAAGCTGGACGAGGCCGACGGGCCAGCCGCGCTCGTGTCGGCCCTGGGCCCGGTGGGCCGCCCCATCGCCTGCGTCACCAACGGACAGCGCGTCCCCGAAGACCTCCACGCCCTCACCGCGAACGAGCTGGTCGGGTTGGTGGCGGGCGACTTCCGCCCGGGCCGCGGCTGACACTTCCTCGAGGAGACCTCCCCATGGACCAGGCAGAGAGCCTCCGGCAGATGATGAGCCAACAGCCAGGCGGTGACGTGCGCGTCATCGCCGTCACCAGCGGCAAGGGCGGCGTGGGCAAGACGAACGTCACCTCCAACGTCGCCATCCTCGCGGCGCAGGCCGGCAAGCGGGTGTTGATCGTCGACGGCGATCTCGGCCTGGCCAACGTCGAAATCGTCTTCGGCCTCACCCCGCGCTACCACCTGGGGCACCTGCTCGACGGGACGGTCGAGCTGCAGCAGGTGCTGGCCACGGGCCCGGAGGGCGTGCGCGTGCTGCCCGGCGGCAGCGGGGTGCGCAGCCTCACCGTGCTCGACGACGCACAGAAGCTGCGCTTCATGACGGCCCTCGACACCATCGAGGACGAGTTCGACCTGGTGTTGATCGACACCGGCGCGGGCATCGGAGACAACGTGCTCTTCTTCGTGGGGGGCGCGCAGGAAGCGCTCCTGGTGCTCACCCCCGAGCCCACTTCGCTCACCGACGCCTACGCGGCGGTGAAGGTGCTGTCGCTGGAAGGCGGCGTCGAGCACTTCAACGTGCTCGTCAACCAGGTGGCCACCGAGCAGCAGGCCCGGGAGATTTACGAGAAGCTGTGCACCGTCACCCGGCGCTTCCTGAAGGCTCGCCTCAAGCTGTTGGGACAGTTGCCCCGCGACGAGAACATCCACCGGGCCGTGCTGCTGCAGCGGCCCGTGGTGCAGGCCTTCCCCCACTCCCCGGCCAGCCGGGCGCTGAAGGCCGTCGCCGACAAGCTGTTCACCGAGCCGCCCCCGCAGAAGAACGTCGGCGGGCTCAAGTTCCTCTGGCAGCGGCTCCTGCGCGGCGCGACGGACGCCGAGGCCCTGCCGCCCGCGCCGTGACGAGAGCCGCCCATGCACCGCGCCGAAGCCCGCTACAGCCTGCCCACCAGCGACTCGGAGCTCCTGCGGCGGTACGGCGTCCTCATCGACCGCGTGGGGCGGCGGCTCGCCGCCCGGCTGGGCCTGCCGCACCTCGCCGAGGAGCTGTGGAGCGTCGGGGCCATGGGGCTGCTCGAGGCGGCGCGGCGCTTCGACTCCTCCCGCAGCGTCCGCTTCGAGACGTTCGCCGAGCACCGCATCCGCGGCGCGATGCTGGACGAGGTGCGAAAGATGGATCATCTCCCGCGCCGGCTGCGCGCGGACACCGAGAAGGTGGAGAAGGGGCGCACCGCGCTGGGCAAGCAGCTCGGCCGCGAGCCCACCGGCGAGGAGCTGGCCGCGCACCTGAAGCTGTCGGTGGACGAGCTGGCCGAGCTCGAGCAGCTCCGCCAGCCGCTCCTCCCTCTCGTCGGCGCGCTGGCCGTGCCCTCGGGCGAGGAGAGCGCGGAGGAGCGCGTCGAGCGCGGGAGGGTGGTGCAGCGCCTCACCCAGGCCATCAGCGGGCTGGGCGAGCGGCTCCAGCTGCTCCTCTCGCTCTACTACGTGGAGGAGCTGACCTTCCGGGAGATCGCCGGCCTGCTCCAGGTGAGCGAGGCGCGGGTGTGCCAGCTGCACGGCGACGCGGTGAAGCGGCTGCGCGAGCTGCTCGCCGACGGGGACGAAACCGCCCTGCCTGTCTCGCAGGTGCTCGCCTCTGCCTCGCCGTGCTGAGGGGACCGCCTCCTCGTGTCACCACGGGCGCGCGACGCCGGCCCCGCCCACAGCCGTCACGACTTTCCAGCGACGGGCGTGGGGCAGCGCTTCAACGTACGGCCACCGCGTCCTCGGACACGCGCTCGTAGCGCAAGACCCACTCCACGGGGCCACGGCGGAAGGAGAACGTCAGCGTGTGCCCGGCGTCGAAGCTGCGCGCCGCGCCCCAGTGCGCCATCGGCCCTTCGAGCCGCACCGCGTCGTCGGTGATGACCCAGCGCCCCCGGGCCTGGCCCATCCGGTAGGCGCCATCGAGGCCCAGCACCAGCTCGCCGAAGCGGGCCTCGGACGGCTGGCCGTTCAAGGTGACGGTGGCGTTGACGAAGCGCGCCGGCGGCCTGAGGCCGAGGGTGTGGCGGGCGTTGAGCAGCTCGACCCGCACGAAGCCCTCGCTCAGCACCGTGACGCGGACGCGGTGCTCCGCGGTGCGCCAGTCCCGCACCACGTACACCTCACCCAGCGCCAGGCCCACGCTGGAGGAGAACTGCTCCCGCCCGGCTTCACGACGGACGCCATAGGGGGCCTTCAGCACCCGGGACGTCACCGTGAGCTCCGCGTCTTCCTCTCTCGTCAGCGAGACGCGCTCGACGGACACGTGGGCGGGCTCTCGGGCGTGGAAGACTTCGTCGGCGAGGGCGGATCCGGAGCCGAGGGCCAGCAGCGTGAAGGCGATGAGTCTCATGCGCGCGGGTGTTGCAACCTCCTGGCCGCCCCTCCGCATGGTCGCTTTCGGCGGGTTGAGGGACGGTGGCGCGGGTGAAGCGCCACCGCTGGGATGCGGCGCACCCTGTCAATGGCGCATCAGGGCAACTGTGCGATGACGCTCTTCACCTCGGCGGCGAAGGGGCCTTCGGGCTCGAGCTCGAGGTACCTGGCGTACAGCTTCCTGGAGGTGTCGACGTCCTTCTTCTGCTGGGCGAGGAAGCCGAGCAACAGCGTGGCGCCGGGGTGGGAGGAGTCCAGCTTCAGCACCCGCTCGGCGGCCGCTCGCGCCAGGGCGCCCTGCCGGAGGTCCGTACGCGCCAGCGCCAGCCCAAACCACGCCTCGGGTGACTTCGGGCTTCGCATCACCGCCTTCTTGAAGCGGACCAACGCCGCCCTGGCCCGCCCTTCATCCAACTGCTTCTTGCCCGCGGCGAAGAGGCGCGAGGCGGCCTCGGCCGAGCCGGTGGCGGGCTGGCGACGCACCGCCGGCGCCTTCGTCACGACCGGCGGCGAGGCCTCGGCCACCGAGTTCTCTTCGGTCGAAGCGCCCGGCTCCTCGGGTGAAGCTGGCTTCGGGTCCGAGACAGTCTCCGTCGTCTCCGCGGTAGACGCCACCGCGCCCGTCGTCGTGTCGTGAGGGACCGCCGCCTGCGGAGACGCCGCCTCGGTCTTCGGCTGCATCAGGTCCACCTGCTGCTCGCCTTTCGCCGGTGCGGCCTTCCGGTGGGTGGCCGCGTCGTCGGCCTTCCTCGTGCCCTCGCCGGCCGGCTCAACCCGGGCCGACTCGCTGTCCGGCGCATGCCCCTGCCCCTCGGCGCGGGCGTGGGCCAAAGCCGCTCCCGCATCGGACTCCGGTGGGCCGCCTCCCGCAGAGAGGGCCACGTAGCCGCCCATCGCCGCCAGCGCCACGGCGGCAAAAGCCCACGGCAGGCGCGACGCCCGCGGAGGCGTCTCGAGACCCTCGTCGTCCCAGGCCGCTGGCGCCGGCGCCCTCTCCTCCACACGTGGAGGGGGGACGAAGGCAACCGGAGGTGTGGGGGCCCGCGGCGTGTGCCTGGGCCACCGGCCGCTTCCGGCCCGACGTCGCGGGTGTGCGTGTGACTCGGACAAGACACGTGGATCCATGCGCACCTCCGACGGGGAGACGAGCAACCGACGTGCCGTATGCCTCCTCGCGGACCTGGCGCCGGCGGCCGGGGTGTGGGCGACCCTCTGCGGTCGATCCGACCCCGGTGTCGGCAGCGGGAGGCGGCTGAGACCCATTGGGATTGCGCTGCCGGCACTCGGGGCACGCGGGCTGCAGTCAGCGGGCGAGAAGGAAGGAACATGACGGACATCGAACTGGAGCGCATGGAGAGCGAGCTGGCCGTCGAAGAGACGGCGTTGCTCACCGAGTTGGGGACGCTGAAGGCCGCCGCCGAGGCGCTGGAAGCGCGAGCGCGGGCTGCCCAGGCCCTCGCCGCGGAGGTGGCTGCGCGGGGAGGCGACGGCGGGGTGGCCACCCGACTCCAGCAGCTGGCAGTGCCGCGCACCTTCGGGGAGACGGCCTTCGAGCGCGCCCGCCGCGCCCGGGAGGAAGCGGTGCGGGTGCGGCGCGAGGCCACCGCGCACGCGCGTCAAATGTTTGGCGTCCACCGGCGGACCTTGTCCGAGTTGACGAGCCAGCTTCAGGCCGACGAGAGCCTGGCTCGCCGGCAACTGGACGAGCTCAAGCGCCGCGCCGAGGCTCGCGCCGAGGCAGCGCGCGCCGAGGCCGCCCGGGCGCAGGTCCCGCCGCCCGCTGCCCCGTCCACCGCGCCCGCCGGGGCTACCGCCCTGGGCGCCATGTCCATCGACGAAGCCATCGCGCGCACCGTGGTGGCCGCCCGCCCGTCGCAGCGCCGCGTTCAGCCGCGCGTCAAGGTGCAGACCCAGGTGGACTTCTCGTCGGACGCCAACTTCTACATGGGCTTCTCCGCGAACATCTCGGAGGGCGGCATCTTCGTGGCCACCGTCGCCGTCGCGCCCATCGGCACCGAGGTGGACCTGTCCTTCTCGTTGCCCACGGGGCAGCAGATCGCCTGCCGGGGCGTCGTGCGCTGGGTGCGCGAGGTCAACGACAAGCTGCCCGACAGCTTCCCGGGCCTGGGAATCCAGTTTCAGGACCTCGACCCAGCATCCCTCGAGGCCATTCGCCGCTTCATCTCCGAGCGCGATCCCATGTTCTACGTCGACTGAGAGTGCAGCACGCGGAGGCCGCATGGACCTGGATGCGGAAATCGTCAGCCTGATGAAGCAGAACGCGGTGCGCGTACCGCCCTACCCGGCCGCGGCCCTGAAGCTTCAGGCGCTTCTGTCCCGCGCCGAGCACAGCCTGGACGAGGTCGTGGACGTGGTGAAGAGCGACCCCACGCTGGCGGCGGCAGTCCTGCGCGTGGCCAACTCCGTCTACTTCCGCCGCGGTCAGCCGGCCACCACCCTGAAGGCTGCGGTGCAGCGGGTGGGAGAGAAGGAGCTCGGTCGCCTGGCGATGGCGGCCGGCCTGGCCCACACCGCCCTGAAGTCGGGCCCTCTGGCCGAGCTGCGCCGCGGCGTCTGGCATCAGGCGCTGACGTCGGCGGTGGTGTGCGAGGTGCTGGCGCGCGCGACCGGCGGCGCGGCGGACGAGGCCTTCGTGCTGGGCCTCCTGCATGACGTCGGGAAGCTGGTGGCGCTGGGCACCCTCGAGCAGATCCTCCAGCGGCACCCGAAGGAGCCGCACCGCACCGCCGCCGAGTGGGGGCAGGTCGTCGAGCGCTACCACGTCGAGCTCGGCCTGGTGCTGGCCGCGCGCTGGGGCCTGCCCGAGGTGGTGAGCGACGCCATTTCCCAACACCACGCCAGCACACCGGTGGGGCCGTTCGCCTCGCAGGTGGAGCTGGTGGCCGCCGGTGACGTGCTGGTGGCGTTGCTGGAGGCGGGTGTCAGCGTCACGGAAGAGTCCCTGAGGGTGGTGTCCTGGCTGGGCACGAGCGAGCAGCGCCGCGAGGTGGCCCTGGCGGTGGCCGACGCGCCCGCCGTGGTGGCCAGCTTCGAGCCCGACCCGCCGGTCGCGAACGGCCGCACGGCGGTGCGCTGCCACACGCCTCCACCCGTGGAGCGTGCGGACCCGGAGTTCTCCGTGCGCCTCGTCACGAAGGACGTGGTGTGTGAGGGCGTGGGGCTGACGCCGTCGATGGTCCGCTTCTCGAGCGCCATTCCCCTGGCGCCCAACTTCCTGTCCGAGCTCGAGCTCGAGGTGGGAAATGAGCAGGTGCGTTTCTGGGCGAAGGTGTCCCGGTGCGAGTCCTGTGGCGCGGTGCACCAGGTGGACGCCGCCCCCTTCGCGCTGGCCGGCGAGACGCTGGAGCGCTGGCAGCAGGTGACGTCGTCGAAGCGACGTGCCGCAGCTCGAGCCGTCGCCCGCCAGGTGGCCGCGCACTGACGCGTTGCGCTCGCAGGCCCCCGACGAAGCTCCCGGTGACAGCGCGCCCGTCCATGTAGAGTGCTTGCGCTCCCCGGGGTTGCCCGTCCTGCTCCCGCCGCGCCCCAGAGATGCGGCGTGGAGCTCGTTCCGGGTGCCCGCCTCGGAGCGCCTTTGACCCCTCGGTCGGGTGGAACCCACCCGGGGCTCGAGTAACTGCACGTACGCCCAGAGAGGCTCGAGGCAAAGCGCTTGCACCACCGGCCAGCACCACCTCGCCTCGCCCCGGAGCTCCTCATGATTCCTCCCTCGGCCCGCCGGATCCTCATCGTCGACGACGAGGCCAACGTGTGCAGCGCGCTCCGCCGGTCGCTCGGCCGCGAGGGCTACCAGCTCGAGTCCTTCACCAACCCGCAGGAGGCGCTCGATCGGATGAAGGTCCAGCCCTTCGACCTGGTCATCAGCGACCACCTCATGCCCGAGATGACGGGGCTCGAGTTCTTGAAGCGCGTGCGCGATCGCCACCCCGACGCGGTGCGCATCATCCTCACGGGGCACGCGGACATGCAGACGGCCATCGACGCCATCAACCAGGGCGAGATCTACCGCTTCCTCACCAAGCCCTGGGATGACCTGGAACTCAAGGTGTGCGTCACCCTGGCCTTCGAGAAGCTGGACCTGGAACGGGAAAACCGCGCGCTGCTGGCCCGCGTCCGCGCGCTGTCCGATCGCCTGGTGCGCGAGAAGCCGCAGCTGGGCTCGCTGCGCCGCGACGAGACCGGGGCCATCCTCCTCGACGCCTGAAAGAGAGGTGCGCCCATGGGGGGCACACACGAACAGTGGCTCGAGCGCGTCAATCGCTTCGCCTGGGAAGTCGCCAGCCAGCTCTTCCTGCCCAACGTGCGCCGCGTGGCGGTGATGCGCACCCGGGAGCTGTGCGACGCCGACGGGGCCACGTTGCTGCTGCACGATTCCCAGACGGGCGCGCTGTCCTTCGAGCTGGTGGAAGGCGCTGGAGCCGGCACGCTGGAGCACCGGCAGCTCGCGCCGGGTGAGGGCATCGCCGGCCGGGTGGCCCTGGAGCGTGTGCCACTTTTGGTGGAGGACGTGGCCTCGTGCCGCGACTTCGCGCATGGCTTCGACGCCACCTCGGGCTTCACGACCGGCTCCATCATCGCCGTGCCCCTGCTCTTCGACGAGCGCCTGCTGGGCGTGCTGGAAGCGGTGCGCGGGGTCGATCGGCTGCCCTTCACGAAGGTCGACCTCGAGCACCTCACCGCGCTCGCGCCCTACGTGGCCGCCGCGGTCCAGCACCTGCGCACCGAGGAGTCGCTCCGCGCGGCCCGGGAGAGCCTGCAGCGGAGCCATGACCAGCTCGAGCAGCGGGTGGTCGAGCGCACCCGCCTCATCGCCCGCGCCAAGCAGCAGTGGGAGGCCACCTTCGACGCGATGCAGGACCCGGTGGTGGTGCTCGACGGCTTCACCGTGCGGCGCGCCAACCGCGCCTTCCAGGTGTTGGCGGGCGGGCGCTCGTGGGCCGAGATCATCGGCAGCACCTGCCACCAGGTCCTCGCAGGCCGGAAGACGCCCTGCCCCGGCTGCCCGCTGGAGGCGCGGGGCAAGTTGAGCGAAGTGCGCTTCGGTGAAGCCACCTTCCACGCTTCGCGCTCCGAGGTGGAGCTGGGTGAAGGGAAAGCCAGCGTGGTGCACTACCGCGACGTCACCGAGCAGCGGCGCCTGGTCGAGCGGCTGCGCGAGAGCGAGCGCCTGGCCTCGGTGGGCCAGCTGGCGTCCGGCGCGGCGCACGAAATCAACAACCCTCTGTCCTTCGTCCTGTCCAACCTGCGCCTGCTGCGCGACACGATGGCCGACGTGCTGGTGCCCGCGACCGACGCTCTGCGCCGGGCCCAGGCCGCCTTCACGAAGGGCGACCCGACGCAGGCGAGGCAGGACCTCGAGCAGGTGCAGGTCGATCCCGCCGACGTGGCGGACTCGCTGGAGATCATCGACGAGGCCGTGGTGGGCGCCCAACGCATCAGCGAAGTGGTGAAGAGCCTGCGCGAGCTGTCACGGCAGGAGCTGGGCCGGGTGGAGACCGTCGCGGTGAATGCGCTGGTGCAGCGGACGGTGGCGCGGGTGCTGGGCCCGGCGCAGGGGGCCCGGGTGGAGGCGCGCAGCGCCGAGCGCGTCGTCATCGTGCCGCAGCAACTGGAGCGCGCGTTGGAGAACGTCCTTCGCAACGCCCGGCAGGCCACGCGCGACGACGCGGGCGTCTCGGTGCGCACCTACGACGACGAGCGGGGCGTGGTGGTGGAAGTGGAGGACCGCGGCTGCGGCATTCCGGGTGAGCACCTGGCGCACGTGTTCGACCCCTTCTTCACCACCCGCCGCGTGGGCGAGGGCATGGGCCTGGGCCTCACCGTCACCTGGGGAATCATCAAGCGTTTCGGAGGCACGGTGGACATCCAGTCCGAGGTGGGACGGGGGACCACCGTGTCGCTGGTGTTGCCCCGGGGTGAGGGCGACATGGCGTCGGTGGCGTCGGCGGCCGAGGTGCAGGGAGGCCGCTACGCCGAGCGCGTTCTGGAGTCGGGCGTCTTCCGGGTCGAGGCACCCCCTCCGTAGATGTGGGCCTTAAGGAGCGCGGGACGCCGGGTCGAAGCGACCACGAGGAAGCGACTCACCCCCTGCAGTGGCAGTCCGTGGAGGGCAGGCCGATGACGACGCACAATGGTCCGGCGCGAGTGCTGGTAATCGACGACGAGGTGTCGGTGGCCCGCGCGCTCGAGGTGCTGCTGGGCCGGGCGGAGTTCGACGTGACCTCCTGCACGGATCCGGAGCAGGCGATGGCGGCGGCGCTGGATCCAGCCCTCACGGTGGTGCTGGTCGACCTCAACCTGCCCGGCACCAACGGCATGGAGATTCTGTCGGCGGTGAAGGCGCGTCACCCGGAAGTGCAGGTGGTGGTGATGACCGGACAGGGCACCATCTCCGCGGCGACGGCGGCCGTGAAGCGGGGCGCGTGGGACTTCATCACCAAGCCCTTCGAGAGCCTGGACGAGGTGGTGGACCTGGTGAAGCGCGCCGCGGCGCACTGCCAGCTGATGCGGCGCAACCGCGAGCTGGAGGAGCTGGTGGCGGCGCGGCCGGGGACGGACTTCGTGGGGACGTCCGAGGGGATGCGGGAGGTGTTCCGCCTCGTCGAGCGGGTGAGCGGCTCCAACGCCACCGTGCTGGTGACGGGCGAGAGCGGAACCGGGAAGGAGCTGGTGGCGAGGAGCCTCCACCGGAAGAGCCCCCGGGCCCGCCGCCCCTTCGTGGCGGTGAACTGCGCGGCGATGACGCCCACCCTGCTGGAGAGCGAGCTCTTCGGCCACGTGAAGGGCGCCTTCACCGGCGCCACCACCGGCAAGCGGGGCCTGTTCGAGGCGGCCAACGGCGGCACCCTCTTCCTCGACGAGATTGGCGACATGCCCCCGTCCACCCAGGTGGCGCTCTTGCGTGCGCTGCAGGAAGGAGAGGTGCGGCCGGTGGGCGCCACCGACCACGTGAAGGTGGACGTGCGCGTCATCGCCGCCACCAACGCGGACCTGAAGAAGGCGATGGCGCAGGGCCGCTTCCGAGAGGACCTCTTCTACCGGCTGAACGTCATCAGCATCACCCTGCCCCCGCTGCGCGCCCGGCGCCAGGACATCGCGCTGCTGGCGTACCACTTCCTGTCTCAGTACGCGGCCCGAGCCGGGAAGAAGGTCGAGCGCTTCTCGCCGGAGGTGGTGCGGGCCCTGGAGTCCTTCCACTGGCCGGGCAACGTGCGAGAGCTGGAGAACGTGGTGGAGCGCGCCGTGGTGCTCGCCCGCGGTCCCGAGGTGACGATGAACGAGCTGCCTCCGTCGATGGCCCGCGCCACGGCGACGGCCGCGGAAGCTGTGCCCGAGACGTCCGCCACCGCCGAGGCGCCCTTGATTCCCTACGTGCAGGCCAAGAAGGCAGCGGTGGGCGCCTTCGACCAGCAGTACCTCGCGCGCGTGCTGAAGAAGACGGGTGGCAACATCACCGCGGCGGCGGCCCTGGCGGGGCTCGACAGGTCCAACTTCCGCCGGCTGGTGAAGCAGTACCAGGTGCCCCGCGGGCAGGGCGTGGCGCCGCCGGCGGAAGCGCCGACCGAGAGCAGCGCCGCGCACTGAGAGGCCTCTGGCCCCCAAAGGCTGCACTTCCCTCACGCTCGAGCCGTCGCGCCCATGTTTCTCCTCTCGCGGGTGATGCGGGGCGGTCGACGTCGTCGCGAGGCCGCCTCGCAGGTGTCCCGCTTCCCGTGAGTGACGCCCGGGGCGGCGTCTTCATGACGCCGCAGCGGAAGTGGGCGCCCTCGTGTCCTGCTTCTCGCCGGTGGAGACGCGGCCGAAGCAGATGTGACGCGACCTGGTCGGCTTCTGCCGTCCACGCCCCTGTCGTCGAAACGAGCGCTGCCCCGCACCCGGACGACTTCTCTTTCGTGCCGTCGCCCTGGTACGGCGCGAGGCCAGACGCGCGTGCGAAGCCTCCTGGCGGCGCATCCGGCCGATGGACCACACCGCGCCACGCCAGCCACGAATGGTGCCTCGCGCAGGCGTCGTCTCCCGGCCGCTCCCCGCCCGATGAGCCGCTGCGCTGACCCCATCCGACATGAAGCCGGCGCGGGCATCGTCTCCTCGCGGCGCTCCCGGCCGCTGCATGGCCTCAGCGCTGCCCGCCATCCGGCACGGAGCCCCCGCGGGCATCGTCTCCGGGCGGCGCGCCACAACCGTCGGGCCTCAGCGCGCCCCGTAGGCCCGGTGGGCGCGAGCGCTGGCGCCGAGCTCCCCCAGCTGGCGCTCGAGGCCCGCGCGCAGGCGCTCGACCAGCGGCTGACATTCGGCCACCAGACGCGCCACCTCTTCGTTTGGAGGCTGACGGGCGTTGCGAGCCGCCTCGAGCGCGGCCAGCGCGGGCTGCATCGCCTCCGCGGCGCGCAGCGCGTCCCCGGCCTCCAGCGCCGCCTTCACCTCGGCGAGGGCGCCCGCGAGCGTCACCGGCCGGCCTCGACGGGACCAGCCTGCTGCGCCACCGCCGCGGAGAAGGCGTCGACGATGGGGGCGAACACCCGCTCGGCCTCCCGCGCCGCGTCCGCCTGCCCCGTCGCCGCCGCGCGGATGAGGCGACCCGAGACGAAGAGGTACACGTCCTTCAGCACCTGCCCCAGCTCGGGCGCGCGCGTCACGTCCAGAGTGGCCGACAGCTCGGTGACGATGTCCCCCGCCCTGGTGAGCGGCGCCACCGCCTCCTGCCGCTTCCCGGCCTCCAGCGCGGTGGCCCCGGCGCGGATGTGCTTCAGCGCGGCCTCGAAGAGCAGCACCATCAGGCGCTCCTTCGAGGCGGTCTCCTGCTGGGTGCGGGCGTAGGCGCGGGCGGCGTTCATGAGTCACTCCCACCGATCTTCGGGAACGGGTTGTTGGTCAGGTAGTTGCCGATGGACTTGAAGCCGCTCACCACCGTCTCCATCGCGGTGAACTGGGCGATCAGGTTGCGGCGGTAGCCGTCGAGCCGCGCGTTCATCTGCTCCAGCGTCGCGTCCATCCGCTTGATGCTCTGGTTCAGTCCGTCCTTGCGCGCGGTGATGAGGCCGCTGGACGGCGCGGTGTACTGGTCGACCAGGTCGTCCACCACGTCGCTCAGGCCGGTGCTGGCCGTGGTGAAGAGCGCGTCGACCGACGTGCTCTCACGGGTGATGGCGGCGCTCAGCTTGACCTCGTCGATGCTCAGGCTGCCGTCGCGGCTCGTCTGCACGCCCAGGTCAGCCAGCGCCCGCACCGTGCCCAGCCCGGGCACCGTGGCCGCCACCACCTTCTGCAGCGCGCTCTGCACGCTGCGCACCACCGAGTCGCCGGCCAACGTCTTCGAGCGGTCCGCGCCGGGCGCCACGTTGAGCTGCCGCTGCACGGCGGACAGCACGTCGTTGTAGGCGGTGACGAAGGCCTCGAGGTTCTTCCTGGTGGCCTCGGTGTCGTAGCCCAGCACCACGTCCTCGACAGCGCCGGTGCTCTTGAGCGACAGCTTCACGCCCGGCAGCACGTCCGACAACTCGTTGCTCATCCGGCTCACGCTGAGGCCGTCCACCACCACCGTGGCGTTGGCCGCCGCCTGGGTGAGGGTCAGACCCAGCGGCTGGCCCAGGCTGCCGGTGGAGGTCTCGGTGATGGACAGGGCGTCGCCCGGCGCGCCCGACAGCGGGTAGCCGGTGTCGCGGTTGGTCAGCGAAAGGTACTCGCGCGTCCCGTCGGACAGCACGGTGGCAGAGACGGCCGCGCCGGAGGCGTTCACCGCCGAGGCCACCTCGGACAGCGTCATCCCGTCGGTCAGCGTCACGCTGGTGGTCTGCCCCATCACCGTCAGGTCCAGCGTGCCGCCCCGCACCACGTCGACGCCCGGAGTGAAGGCCGCGCTGCGCGCCTTCGCCGCCTGGGCCAGGGCCTGCACCTCCACCGAGAAGCGGCCGGCGGTGCCGCCCGTGGTGGGGGTGACGGAGAAGTTCGTCGGAGTGGAGCCGGTGGACAGCCGCAGCACCCCGTCCCGCTTCAGGCTCTTCGCCGCCTTCTGCAGCGCCGACAGGCGGCTGGCCAGGTCGCCCAGCAGGCTGACCTGCACCTTGAGCGCGTCCTGGCGCGCAGCCAGGAGGTCGATGGGCCGCTTCTCCAGCGACACCAGCTGGTCGATGATGGCGTTGGAGTCGAGCCCCGAGGCGAGGCCACCGGCACGGAAGCGGGCGTCGATGGTCATGGTGGCGCTCCTCCTCGAGGTTCCTTCACGACGACGAGGCCCGGAGGCTTGGCGGCGCCCGGGCCCCGTCCTTCCTTCACTTCATCGGCTCATCACCCGAGCAGCTTGAGGGCGATCTGCGGCATCTGGTTGGCCTGTGCGAGGACCGACACGCCGGCCTGCATCAGCACCTGGGAGCGAGCCATGCGGCTGGTCTCCTCGGCCACGTCCACGTCGCGGATGCGGCTGTTGGCGGCCGACAGCGACTCGCTCGAGGCCTGGATGGAGGCCACCGCCGAGTTGAACCGGTTGCCCGCCGCGCCGAGGGTGGCGCGCGCCGTCGACAGCGTCTGCAGCGCGGTGTCGATGGTGGCCAGGGCCGCCTGCGCGCCCGCCTTGGTGGACAGGTCCAGCGTGTCCACACCCAGCGTCGCGGTCGTGGCGTCGACGGTGGTGACGCTGATGCGGTCGTTGGCCGCCACGTTCCGGATGCCCACCTGGAAGTCGAGCGCGGTGGCGCTGCCGTCGAGCAGCTTCTGGCCGTTGAACTCGGTGGCCTGCGCGACCCGCTCGATCTCCGCCACCTGCTCGTCCACCTCGCTCTGGATGTAGCCGCGCTCGGTGTTGCCGATGCCGTCAGACGCCGACTGCATGGCCAGCTCGCGCAGGCGCGACAGGATGTTGGATTGCTCGTTCATCGCCGCTTCCGCCGTCTGGATCAGCGAGATGCCGTCGTTGGCGTTGCGGACGCCCTGGTTGTAGCTGCGGATCTGCGCCTCGAGGTTGACGCTGATGCCGAGGCCCGCGGCGTCGTCGCCGGCCTTGGTGATGCGGTAGCCGCTGGACAGGCGCGAGAGCGACGAGTCCAGCTGCCCCTGGGTCTGGTACAGGTTGCGCTGAGCATTCAGCGACGAGACGTTGGTGCGAATCGACATGGCCATGGTGGTTGTTTCTCCTGTGGTGAAGACGACGTGAAGTCGTCGCCTCCGCCTGTCTGTTCGGCACCGCGGCCGAAGTCCTTTAGGTGCGTGTGAGAGCCTCGATGTGGGTGTTGAGCCGGCGCAGCGCCAGCGAGCGCGCGTAGAGGCGGAGAAGGCCCGACGCCGGCTCCTCGCCCGCCAGCACGTCGACGGCGGCGAAGCAGATGCGGCCGCGCACGCCCGGCGGCCACTTCGAGAGGATGGTGAGGGCCGCGGCGCTCCAGGGCAGCGCGGACGGCCCGCCGTAGCGCTCGCCGTCCAGCTCGAGCTCGAGGCCGAAGGGCAGCCGGCCCTTGAGCGCCACCACCACGTCAGGCGCGAGGGCGGGCGGCAGGGCGAGGGCCGCGCGCGTCATGCCGTTGGCGGCGCGCACCGACAGCGCCGCCTGGGGCTCGGCGCGCAGCAACGCCTGGGCTTCGCTCAGCCAGGCCTCCGCGTGCACCAGAGGCACCGTCTCGCGCAGCACGCGGCCCGCGTCGTCGGTGGTGAGCAGCCGCGCCGTCTTCTCGTCGTCGCACCAGGCGAAGCACTGGAGCTGCGGGCCGGCCGGCACGTCGCGGCCCTGGGTGGCGTCCGCCCCGAAGTCCGGCGCCTCGGGGTCGAAGGCGCAGCGCACGGGGCGCCGCGCGAATGACGGCTCCGGGTGCTGCTTGAAGCCATCCTGCGCCACCACCACCACGTCGCCGCCCACCTCCACCGCCATCGGGCGGGTGGGCACCTGCGCGCGGACGCGCCGGGCGAGGCGGGTGAGGCGCGCCTCCAGGGACTGCACCTCGGTGCCGCGCGCGACGAAGTCGAGCTGGGTGCCCGCGAGGGCTTCCCGCAGGAAGAGGCGCGCCACCTCCACCGCGCGCACCTCGCGCGCCGACGGCCGGCCGCGAGGCTTGAGCGACACCAGGAGGCCTCCGGAGAGCGCCAGGCGGCGGCCCTCCCCGCGGTTGAGTGGATCGTACGGAGGCCCAGGCACGTCCAGCGGCGCGACGTCCAGCACCAGGGTCCGCCGGCTCGCGGGCGCCAGCAGCCGGGGGGCCAGCTTCTTCCACTCGGGCGGCGCGGGGGCGGGGGCCACCGGGCGGCCCAGCACCTGGCCCAGCAGCGCCAGCGCGCGCACCCAGGCCTGGGCGGGGCGGGCCCCCTGGCCCAGCACGCCGCCCGAGGTGAGGCGCACCTCCACGGCACGCGTGCCCTGGACTTCTCGCAGCGGGGGCAAGTCCCCTCGCCTTCCTGCGCGCGTCAGCGCCGCGGCCAGTGGCGCCATCAGCAGCCGCGGGAAGCCCGCGCCCAGCGTCGTCTGGGCGAGGGAGGTGCGCAGCGCGGCGCCGTCTTCCCTCGGCAGCCGGCGGACGGCGCGAGTCAGCTCGAGCGCGAGGGCCCGGCCCACCTCCAGAATGGCCGCGGGCGTCGCGCCGTCGACGGACTTCGGGGCCCCCAGGTGCAGGGCCAGCGCGCGGGCAGTTCGCCGCACGGCCCCCTCCGGGGTGGCCAGGGCGCAGGCCGAGAAGGGCAGCGAAGGCGTCTTCGAGCGCAGGGCGGCGCGCGCGGCCATGAAGAGGCCGGCGTCGGCGAAGTGCCAGAGGGGCTGGGCCACCGCGCGGGCCAGGTCGGCCACCTCCTCCAGCTCGGCGGCCTCGCCCGACGGCCAGCCGTCGAGGGTGAGGTGGGCCATCACCCGCGCAGCCTCGGTGGGGGCGGTGCGCCAGAGCTCCGCAGCGAGGGGGTCGCTGGAGGGCCCGCCGGAGGTGAAGAAGGCGTCGGGCAGCCGGCCCGCCAGGAGCGCGCCGCCGGAGAGGAGGCGGCTCTTCGAGGCCGCGTCGTACGGCTGGGCCGAGGGCCCGGTGGCGGTGATGGCGATGGCGAGGAGGCGCCGCCGCAGCAGCGTCTCCACGGCGCGGGCGCGCTGGGCGATGCGCTGCTCGTCGGCGGGCGTCAGGTTGGGCGCCGGCACCACGTGCACGTCGAGGCCGGCGTCGTGCGGAGTGATGAGCAGCGCCGCGACGAGGCGGCGGCCGCGCTGGATGCCGGTGGGCGGCGGGAGGTCGAAGTCGCGCGCCAGCTTCATCCACCGCATCGACGCGCGCACGTCCTCCACGCCGGGCGCATCGCTCTTGAGCCCCACCCACGGGAAGGTGGCGTGGAAGAGCGCGGGCAGCAGCGCGACGGCGGCGCCCGTGGTGGGGTCGAGGCGGGCCCTGATGACGCGCAGCCGCGCGCGGAAGAGGGTGAGGAGGCGGCGGATGCGCACGTCCGTCACGCTCCGGCCGCGGCGCTCGGCCTGGCGGAGCTGTGGGGCGTCGAGAGGCACGGCCGCCTGCATCGCCCGTCCTCCTGCCTACAGCTTGTCCAACAGCGAGGGCTGGAACGTCCTGGCCGCCGCGGTGAGGGCCGCGTCCAGCGCGCGCTCGGCCTGGGCGAGGCGGGACGCGGCGTCGATGATGTCGGCGTCGGCGAGGTGGGACAGGCGCGCCTGGGCGTCGGTGCGCGCGGCGAGGGCGGCGGCGCCGGCCGCGTCCATCACGTTCAAGTGGCTGCCCGCCTCGCTCCGGGCCCGCGCCACCTGGGCGATGCCCGTGTCCAGAGCGTCCAGCGTGCCCTGGACACCGGCCACGTTGTTGGCGGCCAGCGCGGTGGACAGCGCCTGCAGGGTGGCCAGCACGTCCACGCCGCCGCCCGCGCCCTTCAAGGCCACGTCCGCGCGGATGGACGCGGGCACCGTGACGCCCGGCGCCACCTCCACCTCGCGCACGCCGGTGTCGCCGAGGTAGGCGCCCGTCGCGTCGAAGGGCGGCGCGTCGTCCTGGAAGCCGCCAAAGACGTAGCGGTGGCCCACCTTGCGGTTGAGCTGCCCCAGCACCGTCTCGAAGAGGCCGTTGACTTCCTGGGCGGCGGCCGCGCGCTCGTTGGCGCTGTAGGTGGCGTTGGACAGCTGCACCGCGAGCTCCCGCGCGCGGGACAGGGCGGCGGACACGCCGTCGAGCGCCAGCTCGGCGTGGGCGAGTTCGTCGGAGGCGGTGCCCAGCGTCTTCGCGATGGCCCCGTCCCGCCCGGCCTGGGAGATGGTGCGGGCCATCACGCTGGCGGCTGCGGGGTCGTCCTCGGGGTGCCGTACGCGCACGCCGGTGGCCGCTTCCCGGCTGGCGGCCTCGAAGCGTTCCCGCGCGCTGGCGGCGTGCCTGGCGGCGTTCTCGAAGAGGAGGCGATCGGTGACGCGCATGGTGGGCCTCAGCGGAGCTTCAGCAGGGTGTCGAGCATCTCGTCGGTGGTCTGGATGACTTTCAGCACCGCCTCGTAGGCGCGCTGGGAGGTGGTGAGGGCGATCATCTCCTCGTCGATGGAGACGCCGGAGGCGGACTCGCGCATCGCCGAGAGCTGGTCGAGGACGGCCCCGTCGCGGGCGCTGGCGGTGCGCGCCGAGTCCACCGCGCTGCCCCAGGTGGCGATGGCGGCGGCGAGGCCGTCGAAGACGTCGAGCCCGTTGGACAGCGCGGCCCCTTCGGTCTGGATGAGGGCGAAGAGGTTGCTCCCGTCGCCGGGCAGAGAGGCGGCGCTGGCCGCGGCCCCCAACTGGCGTGGATCCGCCAGCAGCCCGGGGTCGACGGCGAGGGCTCGCGCGGCGCCCGTCGCGGCGGCCGGCGCGGTGAAGAAGTCGCGGTTGCCCACGCCGTCCAGTCCCACGCCGTTGCGGTGCGCGGTGTTGACGGCGCCCGCGAAGTCGAAGGCCAGCGCGTCGAGCGAGGCCTCGGCGGTGGCCAGCGCTCCGTCGCGGGCATCCAGCACGCCTCCCAGCGCGCCGCCCAGGGCGCCGTTGGGCAACTGGACGGGAGCGCTCGAGCCCGCGGGCGTGAGGAAGACGGCCAGGTGGCCGCCGTTGGAGGGGTCGGCCCGGGTGGAGAGCGTGGCCCAAAGGTCCGCGTTGACCAGCGCGCCGCCGCCCGGCAGTTGGAGGTTCACGTTGCCGTCGTCGTCGGAGACGACGGCCGCGCCGGTGAGCTGCACCAGCTCGTCCTGCACGCGCAGGCGCGCGTCGAGGAGATCGTTCGGGGCCGCGCCCGAGGCCTGCTCGATGCGCACCTGCTGGTTGAGGGTGGCGAGGCTTCGCGCGAGGTCGTTGACGCGCGCCACGTTGGCCTCGAGCTGTGTGTCGAGGCCGTCGCGCGCCCCGTCGACGTTCTGCGCGGCCCGGTTGAAGGCCAGCGCCACACTGCGCCCCTGGGCCAGCACCGCCTGGCGGCTGCCCACGTCGCCCGGCGCCTGGGTCAGTTGCCGCAGCGCGCCGTAGAAGGCGTCCAGCGCGTTGGTGAGGCCGGCGCCGCCGTCCGGGTCGAGAGCGGTCAGGCCTTCCAGCGCCTGGGCCTTCGCGCCCGAGTAGGAGGAAGAGGCGAAGGCCTGAGGCAACTGCCGCTCGAGGAAGGCGTCGCGGACCTGGCTGACGCCGCTGAGCAGCGCCCCACGGCCGATGAAGGCGCCGCCGAGGCGATCGGCCGGCAGAGTGGCCTCGAGGTCGGCGCGCTGCCGCGCGAAGCCCCTGGTGTTGGAGTTGGCGAGGTTGTGGCTGGCGGTGGCCGACGCCGCGCGGTGCGCCGAGAGGCTGGAGCTGGACCAGGACAGCAGGGCGAAGAGGTCGGCCATGGGCGTCAGGCGCTGCGCGAGTGGGTGACGGCGCGGGGCAGAGACGTGGCGGCGCCGGTACGGCTGTAGGCGGCGCCCTTGACGGGCAAGCGCTGACTGAGGCGCTTCACCAGGTCGAGGGCGCGCTGGGTGACGTCCCGGTTGAAGCGCTGCAGCTCGTCGAGGCGGCGGGCGGCCACCTTCGAGCGCTCCACCGCGGCGCGGACGCGGGCCCCGGCCTCGGGCGCGGCGCACTCCAGCGCTTCCAGCGTCTCGCCGTCGGCGCGGGCCTCGACGCAGAGGTCACGCAGGCGCCCGCGGGCGGCGGCCAGCAGCCGGGCGAGGCGGGCGTTGAAGGCGTCGCGGGCCTCGGCGCGCTGAAGCAGGCGGGGGCCGTCCAGCCGGCGCAGCCACTCGCGCTCGGCCTTCACCGCGCCCAGCTCGTCCAGCAGCGCGGCTTCGAGCTCGAGGAAGGCGGACACGGTGGCTTCGAGCAGCGGCATGGCATTCCCCGAAGAGACTCGCCCCTCACCCGTCCACGTCCAGCAACGCGCGCAACCGGGCGTCGAGCTCGGCCGATTGCAGGAGCTTCTCTGCCAGCTGCTGCGGGCTGGGCTTGAAGGTGCCGTTGCGGATGGCGGCCTCCAGCGCCTGCAACTGCGCGGCGCGCCCAGCGCCGGCGGACAGCTTCGCGCGGTCGATGTCGGCCTGGAGCTTCTGGGTGCGCTCCAGGGTGACTTTGTCCTTCTCGTCCTTCGCCCGCGCCGGGCTGGTCGAGCTGCTGGAGGCCTGGAGGGGTACGGCGGTGTGCGTGTCGTGGACTTTCATGGCGACTTGTCCTCGCCGAGCTGGTGGGGCTCAGCGGGTGTTTCGACACGGACTCCGTATTTCTTGAGGGCCGCGCGGGGGTCGACGGGGCGGCCGTCCACGCGGACCTCGAAGTGCAGGTGATTGCCGGTGCTTTGGCCGGTACTGCCGACGGTGGCGATCACCTCGCCGGCCCGTACCCGCTGGCCAGGGTGCACCGCCACCGCGCTGGCGTGGGCGTAGAGGGAGGTGGTCCCGTCGGAGTGTGACACCTCCACGGCGTTGCCGTAGCCGCCGCGGGGCCCGGCGGAGAGGACGACGCCGGCCTGCGCAGCAAAGATGGGGGTGCCTTCGGGGGCGGCGAGGTCGACGCCGGTGTGGGCGCGGACCTCACCCGTGAAGGGGTCGACGCGCGGGCCGAAGCCGCTGGTGAGTCTGGCGTCGCCGGCCAGCGGGGCGGCGTGCTGTGCAGCGGGGAGCGGGAAGGCGTTCAGCCCCAGGCCGGCGCCGGAGGAGGTGACGGCATCAGCGATGGCCTCGGCGAAGACGTCGCTCCACACGTGCCCGCCGGCCGCCTGGCCGCCCTGGAAGACACCCGAGGCGGAGATGAGCTGTTTGAACACCAGCGTCTCCAGGGCGCGCGCGGCCTCCTTGCGTGGATCGTCCGCGGTACGGAGCGCCTGGTGGGTGGGGCTCAACAGGCTCATCACAGCACCTCGAGGTCGGCGTCCAGGGCGCCAGCGGCGTGGAGGGCCTGCATGATGGAGACGAGGTCGCGCGGCGTGACGTGCAGCGCGTTGAGCGCCTTCACCAGGTCGTCCACCGTGCTGGTGGCGGGCAGGGCCACCGCGTTCGCCTGCTGCTCGGCGGCGTACACCTCGGAGTAGGGCAGCACGACGTTGCCGGTGTGGGTGAAGGGCAGGGGCTGCACGATGATGGGTCTGGTGGTGATGTTGACGGTGAGGCCGCCGTGCGCGACGGCCGCGGGCCGGAGGTGGACGTTCTCTCCCGCCACCACGGTGCCGGTGCGCTCGTTGATGACGACGCGCGCGCGCTCCACCACGTCGACGCGCAGCTCTTCCAACTCGGCGAGCAGCACCAGCGGGCGCTCGGCGAAGTCCTGCGGGGGCGTCACCTCCACGGCGGCCGGGTCGAGCGCCTTCGCCGTACCCTGGCCGTACTTCGCCTCGATGGCCGCCGCGATGCGCACCGCGGTGCCGAGGTCGGGCTTCTTGAGGCCCAGCAGCACCGGCCCCTTCGGCACCGGCGGGGTGTACGTCTTCTCCACCACTGCGCCCCCCGGCACGCGCCCCGAGTTGGTCTGGTTCTTCCGCGCCATGTTGCCCAGCCACGCGGTGTCGAAGCCGCCCACCTGCAGGCTGCCCTGCGCCACCGCGTACACCTGTCCGTCGGCGGCGGTCAGCGGCGTCATCAACAGCACGCCGCCGGCGAGGCTGCGCGCGTTGCCCATGCTGCTGACGTTGACGTCGAGGCGGGCGCCGCTGCGGGTGAAGGTGGGCAGCCGCGCCGTCACCATCACCGCCGCCACGTTGCGGCTCCTCACGTCGCGGGGGTCCACCCGGATGCCCAGCCGCGCCAGCATGCCGGCGATGGACTGGCTGGTGAAGAAGACCCTGTCGGTGTCGCCCGTGCCCTGCAGGCCCACCACCAGCCCGTAGCCGAACAGCTCGTTGTCGCGCTGGCCCTGCACCTGCGTCAGCTCCTTCACCCGCGCGGACGCGGCGGGGGCGGCGAGGGGAGCGACGAGCGCGGCGAGGAAGAGCAGTCGCATGGCGTGGCGCCTCAGAAGGGGAAGGCCCAGTTGATGAAGCGGGACAGCCAGCCCTGGCGCTGGTTGTCGGTGAGGTTGCCGGTGGCGGTGAACTCCACCTCCGCGTCGGCCAGGAGGCTGCTCTTCACGCTGTTCTGCTGGTCGATGTCGATGGGGCGCACCACACCGGAGATGTAGAAGTGGTGCTCTTCCTGGTTCACCAGCACCACCCGGTGCCCCTCGACGAAGAGGTTGCCGTTGGGCAGCACCTGCCGGACCAGCGCGGGCACGGTGGCGACGAGGCGCTCGGTGCGGCGTGTGCTGCCCAGTCCCTGAAAGTCGGACTCGATGCCCCCGGCGGCGCCCGCGCCCACGCCCGTCTGGGGCTGGCCTGCGGCCTGGAGGAAGGCGGACACGTCCGTCGACATCTTCGAGCGCCGTCGCAAATCCGTGTCGGCCTGGCGCTGCGCGTCGGCCAGCTCCTCCACCTTCACCACCACCAGGTCGTGCACGCGCAGGGCGCGCATGTCGGTGAAGAGCATGTTGGCGCGATCGCCCGCACGGAACAGGCTGCCTTCCGCCTGCTCGCGGCCCGGCGTGCTGGACTCCGGCGGCACCTCGTACACGCGCTTCCTCGGCTCGTACTTCGCGATGTGCTTCGGCCCGCAACCGGCCGCGGCGAGGGCGATGAGCACGAAGAGCCACCTCATGGCGTCACCTTCAGCTTCCCGTCCTCGTAGCGGCCCTCCACCCGCGCGCCGTTGGCCAGGCGCGCACAGGGCCGGCCCGGACAGGCCATGGCCACCGCGGGCTGTTCGAGGAGCACCGAGCCAACCTGCACCTGCACCACCACGCGCTCTCCGGGCGAGGGCCCGTCGCCTCTGAGGTGCCTCGCCTCGAGGATGGTCCCCTTCGCGAGAGCCACCCGCGCCAGCGCGCCGGCGGGGAAGGCCTGCAGCGGCTGCAGAGGGCCGGACAGCTCCCGCTCCGCCAGCGCCACCGCGCCTCCCAGGGCTTCCCCCGCGCGGATGGACTGCGTCACCTGCCACACCTTCGCGAAGACGCGCACCCGCGCCCAGCCCTTGCCCGTGCAGGCGCCCGCCCCGCGGATGCCCTCGGCGGACAGCGGGACGACGCCGCTGCGCTCCACCGGCGCGGCCAGGGCGACGCGCCGGGGCGTGCAGCCTTCAGGAAGCCCGAGGCGCGTGTCGATGACTTCCACGCGAAGGGACGAGGCCGGCAGCGCGCGCCGCACCAACTCGCTGGGCTCCGCGGCGAGCAGGGCGACCGTCAGGATTCCGGCGGCGAGCGTCATGAATCACCTCAGCGAGGTGAGGCGCTGCAACATCTGGTCCGCCGTCTGGATGACTTTCGAGTTGAGCTCGTAGGCGCGCTGCGTGGAGATGAGGTCGATCATCTCCTCCACCGCCTGCACGTTGGAGTTCTCCAGAAAGCCCTGGGCGAGGGAGCCCGCGCCCTGCTCGCCCGGCGCCACCCGCAACGGCTCGCCACACGCGGGGCTGGCGGCCAGCAGGTTCCGCCCGAGAGACACCAGGCCGTTGGGGTTGGGGAAGAGCGTCAGCTCCAGCTGCCCGAGCGCTTGCGGCTCGTCGCGCCCGGGCACGCGCGCCTCCACGGTGCCGTCACGCTTGATGGTGACGCTGAGGGCGTCGGCAGGAATGGAGACGTCCGGCTCCAGCGGGTCGCCGTGTGCCGTCACCAGTCGGCCTTCCGAGTCCACCCGCAGGTTGCCCGCGCGCGTGTAGCCCAGGTCCCCGCCGGGCAGCCGCACCGCCAGGAAGCCGGCGCCCTCGATGGCCACGTCCAGCGGGTTCTTCGTGTTGAGCAGCTCACCCTGGCTCATCGAGCGCGCGGTGGCCGCGATGCGCACCCCCATGCCCACCTCCAGCGGCGAGGGCTCGGACGGGGAACGTTGATCCGCCGCGCCCGGCATCCGCTGCACGGTGCTCAGCAGGTCCTCGAACTCGGCGCGCTCCTTCTTGAAGCCGGTGGTGTTCGCGTTGGCCAGGTTGTTGGCCGTCACGTCCATGCGCGTCTGCTGCGCCTCCATGCCGGTGGCGGCGGTGTAGAGCGAGCGGATCATCTGTGCCTCCTGGTGGGTGAAGAGTTGCCTTCAGCGAACGCGGCCCAGCTCGTTGGCGCGCTCGTCGAGGCGCCGGTAGGTCTGCACCGCCTGCATGGAGGTGTCGAAGTTCCGCTGGGCGCTGATCATCTGCACCGCGGACTCCAGCGGGTTGGCGTTGGACAGCATGAGCTCGCCGGTGCGCACCGTCGCCTCGACGGCGGTGGCCTGGCCGCGCGCGCCGGGGGCGTACAGGGCCTCGCCGCGGCGCTCCACCTCGCCCGACAGCTGAAAGAGGGCCAGGCGCCCCACCTCCTGCCCGTTGGCCAGCACCGTGCCCTGGCCGTCCACGCTCCAGGGCGAGCCCGAGGGGATGATCAACGGCTGCCCGTCGATGCCCAGCACCGTGCGCCCCAGCACCGACACCCGCCCGGCGCCGTCCGCCACCAGCCGGCCGTTGCGCGTGAAGGCCATGCCGCCGTCGTCGCCGGCCACCGCGAGGAAGGCGCCCCCGTCGGGCAGTACGTCGGTGGGCAGCCCCGTCACCATGGTGGCGCCCGGCCGCAGGTCCACGCCGCCGCCCACGACCGCCGTGTAGCCGAGCTGCCCCGCGCCCTGCTCCGGGAGGAAGGACTCGAAGGCCGGCCGCGCCGCCAGGTAGCCCGTCGTCTCCGAGTTGGCCAGGTTGTCCGCCACCGCTTCGAGCTGCGCCGCCCGCGCGGCCGCGCCGCTCATCGACACGTAGATCCCGTCAGCCATGTGCCGCTCCTCCCTCGTCCGTCGCGCGCACCAATTCGACGATGAAGGTGGTGCCGGACGGCCCGGTCTCGAAGCGCAGCGTGCCGCCGAACTTGGAGATCAAGTCGCGGCTGATGTGCAGGCCCAGGCCCGTTCCCTTGCCCACGCTCTTGGTGGTGAAGAAGGGCTCGAAGATGTGGGCCCGCACCTCCTCGGGGATGCCGGGCCCCGAGTCGGCCACCCGCACCACCACGTAGCGCCCCTCCACCCCGCCCGTCACCAGGATGCGCCCTCGCCCACCCACCGCGTCGTAGGCGTTGTCGAGCAGGTTCAGCACCACCTGGGACAGGCCTCCCGACTCCCCCACCACCACGGGCAGCTCGGGCACCTCCACCGTCACCAGGTCCTTGCAGTGGCGCCCGCCCACGAAGAACTGCACCGCCTGGTTGATGGCCTGCGACGGCGCGAAGCGCTGCTTCTCTTCGGGGCGCGAACGCGCCGTGCCCTTGAGGGCCTGAACGATGGCGGCGATCCGCTCCACGCCCTGCATCGTCTCGTCGGCCAGCGCGGCCAGATCCTGGGTAAGGAAGTCGAACACCTTCTGGGCCTGGGTCCGCGCCTCGTCGTCACGGGCCTCGAGCACCCGGGTGGTGGCGGCGGAGATGTCCTTCACCAGGTCGCGCACCGTGGACAGGTTGGACTTCACGAAGGACAGCGGGTTGTTGATCTCGTGCGCCACCCCGGCGGCGAGCTGGCCGATCAACGCCAGCCGGTCCCGCTTCATGGCGGTGTCGCGCGCCCGGCTGACCTCTTCCTCGAGGTGCTTGCGCTGGGTGATGTCGCGGAACACCGCGCGCACGACCGGCTCGCCCGCGGTGTTGTGGGCGATCCACGCGGACACCTCGCAGGGCACCCGCGCCCCGTCCGCGCGCTCGAGCGCGAACTCCCCCAGCACCAGCGCCGTGGCCGTCACGCTGGTGACCAGGTCTTCGAAGCGCGCCTGGTCCTCGGGAATGAGGAGCGACCCCAGGCGCTGGCCCACCACCGACTTCGCCTCGCGCCCGAGCAGCGCTTCCACCTTCCCCGCGGCCTGGCTGATGGTGCCGTCGGGCGCCTGTTCGAAGATGGCGTCGGGCAGGTTGGACAAGAGCGAGGTGAGGGCGATCTGGTGCCGCTTGAGCTGGGAGTCGCGCTGCGCGTGGCGGATCAACGTGCCCACCGCGTCGGCCAGGCCCTGCACCAGCTTGAACTCGCCTGTGGTGAGCATGCCCTGGGGCCCGCACACATACAGCGCCCCCAGGGTCTCCTTCTCGGCGCACACCGGCAGCGCCAGCGCCGACAGCTTCTCCCCGCCCGGCAGGCTGCGCTCGAAAGGGAAGAAGGAGCGGCCCAGGTTCGCCACGTGCAGCGGCTGGTTCACCATGACGGCGCGGCTCACCAGGGACGTGGCGCCGTCCACCGGGCGCGGGGCCAACATCATCGAGTGGCCGTCCGGAAGGTTGACGTGCGCCAGGCACCGCAGCTCCCGCCGCGGCGCGTCGAGTTCGTAGAGGACCAGGCTGCAGCCCGCCAGAGAAGAGGAGAGCGTGGACAACGCGCGGTGCGCGGCCACCTCCGGCGACACGGCATCGGTGGCGGCAGACAACAGCGCGCGCATCACCCGGCTCTCGGCTCGCGCGCGGGCCACGGTGTTGCGCTCGAGCACCGCGAGGTAGCCGTCGAGGCAACGGGCCTGCGAAAGGAGGATGCGCAACTCGCCCTGCGCGCCGAAGGACAGGGCCGTCTCGACTGGCTCCTCCGCCTCTGCAGCCAGCCGGCACATCTTCCTCAGTTGATCCTCGAGCGCCGGGCCCCCGCTGCCGTCGAAGAGGGCCGCTGCCGTCGGGTTCTGATGCTGCACCCGCCCGGTCTGGTCCAGGTGCACCACGCCCAGGGGGAGCTCGTCGAGCAGCCGCTCCAGCGGAGCTTCCACCCATGCAGCGGGCTCACCGCCCAGGGCCGATGGATCAGTCACGCCGCCGCCCCTGTGCAAACCCGCTGCCTGCCAGCGCGCTGACGCACCGGGTGGATTCCTCCCGGGTGAACGGACCCTCACGAGTCACCGCTGACCGCCACGGGGAAAATTGCGCAGTCGGGCCGATCGACTCGCGATCGCCCGGTCGATCTGCCGCCACTGAAATCGACCCGGGTGCAATCGCACCCCGATGCGGATGCGCGCGACCCGTCGTCACCCCGGTGACAGAGAGAGCTGTCACCGCCCTGGCGCGTTGGCAGGCAGCTTGCTGAGTGACGCAGCCGTGCGCTCGGGGGGCACCTGCGCACGCGGAGGGAACGATGGGAGACCCGGCAGCGAAGACGACGGCGCGCAAGGCGCTGGTGTTCGGCGACACATCCATGATGCAGGACGTCGTTCGGGCGGCGCGGAGGATCGCCCCGGCAGAGGCGACGGTGTTGATCACCGGCGAGACGGGGACGGGGAAAGAAGTGATGGCGCGCTTCATCCACGAGCACTCCGCGCGCGCGACGAAGCCCTTCATTCCGATGAACTGCGGCGCCATCCCCGAGGCGCTGCTGGAGAGCGAGCTGTTCGGCCACGTGCGCGGGGCCTTCACCGGCGCGGTGGCGGGGCGGAAGGGACGGCTGGCGATGGCCGACGGAGGCACCCTCTTCCTCGACGAGGTGGGAGAGCTGCCGCTGGCCCTGCAGGTGAAGCTGTTGCGGGTGCTGCAGGAGCGCGTGTACGAGCCGGTGGGCGGCAACGAGTCGGTGTCGGCCAACTTCCGGTTGATCGCCGCCACCAACCGCAACCTGGAGGCGGAAGTCGAGGCCGGGCGCTTCCGGCGAGACCTCTACTACCGGCTGATGGTGTGCCCGCTGGAGCTCCCCGCGCTGCGCGATCGCGCCGGCGACGTGGCGCAGCTCTTCCTCCACTTCTGGCGGGAGCGCGGAGAGACGCGGCCCGTGGAGCCGGGCGTGCTGCAGGTGCTGACGGCCTACGCCTGGCCAGGCAACGTGCGCGAGCTGGAGAACCTGGTGGAGCGCGTGTCGGTGCTGGCGGAGGGTCCGGTGGTGCGGGTGGAGGACATTCCCGCGCCGGTCCGCCCGGGCGCGCCCCGGCCCACCGCGCCCGTCTCGTACCATTTCCCCCCAGCCGAAGCCGTCGCTCCCCGCTGGACACCGCCCGTACCGTCGGCGCCGGCGCCGGGTCCTTCCAGCCCGTCGGCGCCTGCTGCCCCCGCGGCGACGACGGCGCCGCCGCCAGACGTCATTCGCGCGCCACCCACTCCGCCCGAGCCCCTCCCCTTCCCCCAGGTGGCCGCGCCGGAGGCCGTGCGCGCCGCGCCGCAGGACTCGTCGTGGACGGCGGCCCCGGTGGCGCCCCTCGAGGCCCCTGCTTCCTCCGCACCCAGGCCCACGCCGCCCTCCGGCTTCCCGGTCGATCTCCCGTCGCTCCTCCGCAAGCTGGAAGACGAGTACATCGACGCCGCGCTGCAGCAGGCCGGTGGGAACAAGAAGGCCGCGGCGGATCTCCTCGGCCTGCAGCGCACCACCCTGGTGGAGAAGCTGCGTCGGCGCACCCGGGAAGCGCCGGCTCCCGGCCCGTCCCTCGCGTCGGGCGCTTGACGCGGAACGCTGGTTGCAGCCGGTGACGTGAGTGAGTGTGTGGCTCCTCAGCCTGCTGGTGCTCTCCGCGCAGCCCGCCGGGCCCGAAAGCGCGCTCGTCGTGTCCACCGATGTGCTGGAGCGGCTGCCGCTGCCGGCCGCTCCGTCTTCCGTCGTCGTCGACGTCTGGGCCCGCGAGGTGCGCCTCACCACGCCGCGCGCCGCCGACGTCGCGCGCGCGGTCAAGGCGTCGCGCCTCTGCCCCGCGGTGGAGGTGCGCAACGGGTTGGTGGTGTTGCGCTGCCGCACCGGCCGGGTGGAGGCGGCGCTGGCCGACGGCAAGAAGGGCAAGGAGTTGGCGGTGTCGGCGCCGCGCGGGCTCCCGCGGGACGACGCGCTGTCGCTGGGCGCCTCGTGGCACTACCCGCCGGAGCGCTTCCAGCTGGGCGGCCCCTGCCCGGGCACCACGCCGGAAGGACAGGCCGAGTGCCTGCTGGCGAAGGGGAAAGCGGACGACGCAGTGCCGCTCCTGCGCACGGCGTTGCAGCACGGCAACGGGGACTTCGCGGCGCTGCGCCTGGGCGACATCGCCCTGGCGAAGGGTGACGTGCTGGGGGCGCTGGCCAGCTACCAGGCCGCGGGCCGGAAGGACCTGTGGGGCCGACTGGCGGCGATGCGCCTGTGCGAATTGGCCGGCTGCGCCCGTGAGGAGTTCGTCTTCGACAGCGCCCGCCTGCCCGAGCCGCTGGCCACCGAGGTGGACCTGCGCCTGGCGCGGACCCTCACCCTGCAGGGGGACGACCGCCGGGCCGCGGTGGCGCTGCAAAAGCGCATGATGGACCGCGAGCGCCCTCCGGTGTGCCCGGCCTGGCCGCGCGTGTGCGTCGGGGTGGCCCTGGCCGCGCTGCGCGACGAGGACGCGCAGGTGCAGGCCCTGGGGCTGGAGCTCTTCGTGGCGCAGGAGAAAGAGCTGGGCGCCTCGACCGATCCGCTGCTGCTGCGCGCGGCGTCGGACGTGGCCGCGGCGATGGGCGCGCCCTCCTTCGCCGCCAACGTGCTGGCCACCGCGACACCCGCCGTGCCGTCGTCGCACCTGGCAGAGCACCTCACGCGCGTCGCGGCGCTGTACGAGGCCGCGGGCGATCGCCACCGCGCCGCCGTGGTGAAGGAGTACGCGAAGGTGCGCCTCGGGCGCTCGCTGCGCGTCAAAGCCCCGGCGGCCCCCCCGCCCGACACGCGCACCGTGGCGCTGCAGCAGAAGATGGCGCAGGTGCTGGACGACGCCGCAGCAGCCCTCGAGGTGGCCGACGCGCTGGCCACCGCGAGCCGCTCGCGCGCCGCCGCCGTCCTGGGCGCGCAGGCCGTCAAAGCGCCGCCGGCCGAATCGGCGAAGCCTTGACGAAGCGGCGGCACGGTCCTCGCACAGCGTCAGCCGCATGAAGCTCTTCGACAACGCCATGACGCTCCTGCAGCGCGCCCTGGACGTGCGGCTCGAGCGGCAGAACGTGCTGGCGTCCAACGCCGCCAACATCGACACGCCGGGCTTCAAGGAGAAGGACGTCGACTTCGACCGCGCGATGGCGGGCGTGCTCGCGGCCGACGGGAGCGCGGGGCGGAGCGACGCGGTGCGCGCGGCCACCCACGAGGTGGAGAGCGCCCTCGCCGGCATCGACGAAAACTCGGTGGACCTCGATCGCACCATGGTGGCCATGGCGGAGAACGGCCTGCAGTACGGCGCCGCGTCGAGGGCCATCGGGAAGAAGCTGGCCATCCTCAAGTACGTCGCCAACGACGGCATCGGCTGAAGGAGACGCACCCATGGACTTCCTGTCCGCCCTGAAGATCAGCGCGTCCGGGCTGTCCGCCGAGCGCACGCGCGTCAACGCGGCGTCGTCCAACCTGGCGAACGCAGACTCGACGCGCGGGCCTGACGGCGAGCTCTACCAGCGGATCGACCCCGTCTTCTCCGCCGAGCCCCTCGAGGGCAGCGGCGGTCTCGACGGCGCCGGACCCGCCGCGGTGAAGGTGGAGGAGCTGCAGAAGGACGAGGGGCCCGGCCGGCGCGTGTACCTGCCCAGCCACCCGGACGCCGACGCCCAGGGCTACGTCACCCTGCCCAACGTCAACCCCATACACGAGGTGGTGAACCTGATGTCCGCGTCGCGCGCCTACGAGGCCAACGCCACCGCGGTGGACACGCTCAAGACCATGGCGCAGCGCGCCCTGGACATCACGAGGTGACGCGCATGCGGACCGTCTCTGTCAACACCGTCGAAGCGCCGCAGGTGGAAGGTCCCCGCGACGTCGCGCGCCCCGAGGCGTCAGGGGCGGCCGACTTCGGCGAAGCGCTCTCCGGTGCCCTCGCGGGAGTGGAGCGCGCCCAGGTGGAAGCGGACTTCGAGTCCGCGAAGGCGGCGCTGGGCGGAGGCAACCTGCACGAGCTGTCCATCGCGCTGGAGAAGGCGGACATCGCGATGCGCGTGGCCGCCAGGGTGCGCAACAAGGTGGTCGACGCGTACCACGAGATCATGCGGATGAGCGTGTAGCGCGAGGCCGGAGGCTCCCATGGAACCCCTGCAGAAACAGCTCGCCGAGCTCCCCAGGAAGCTGGCCGCGCTGTCCACCGGCCTCAAGGTGGCGCTGGGCCTGGGCCTCCTCGCCGTGGTGGGGCTGGTGGCGGCGGTGGCCACGCTGGGGAGCGCCGGCGAGTATCAGTACGCGTACACCAACCTCTCCACCGAGGACTCCACGGAGATCGCCGCGAGGCTCAAGTCCGCGGGCGTGCCGCACCGCTTCGAGGCCGGCGGCTCGGCGCTCTCGGTGCCGGCGGCGAAGGTGTACGAGGTGCGCCTGTTGCTCGCGTCCGAGGGCCTGCCTCGCGCCGGCGGCAACGGCTTCGAGCTGTTCGACAAGGGCGACTTCGGCGTCTCGGAGTTCACCCAGAAGGTGAACCTGCGCCGCGCCACCGAGGGGGAGCTGGCGCGCACCATCGGCCGCATCGCGGGCGTCCGCTCGGCCCGGGTGCACCTGGTGCTGGCAGAGAAGGGCGTCTTCCGCGGGGAGGATCGCCCGGCCTCGGCGGCGGTGATGGTGAACCTGCAGCCGGGCCACGCCCTGGCCGACCGGGAGCTCGCCGGCATCCGACACCTGGTCGCCTCGGCGGTCCCCGGCCTGCCGCCGGACGGCGTCACCATCGTCGACGGGCGCGGGGCGGTGCTGTCGGCCGAAGAGCGCTGGGGCACCGACGTGCAGGGCTACCAGAAGAAGCTCGAGCGCGACCTCGAGCAGCGGGTGGTGTCGCTGCTCGAGCCGGTGGTGGGCGCGGGCCAGGTGGTGGCGCGGGTGACGGCTGACGTGGACAGCGCCGAAGTGACGTCCACCAACGACGCCTTCGACCCCGACGGCGCGGTGCTCAAGAGCGAACGCACCGTCGCGCAGAACCAGAACCAGGACTCGCAGAAGCGCCAGGGCGTGGTGGGCGCGGCCGCCAACCAACCCCTCACCCCGCCGGCGCAGGAGCAACCCGGGACGGTGTCGAAGTCCAGCTCCACCAACACCGAGGAGACGCGCAACTACGAGGTGAGCCGCACCACCACCCGCACCGTGGTGAAGGCGCCCCGGCTGACGCGCCTCTCGGTGGCGGTGCTGTTGGACGGCGCCGACGGCAAGCCCCGGCCGGACGCCGAGGTGCAGCGCCTGGGCGAACTGGTGCGGCGCGCGGTGGGCTTCGACGAGGCGCGCGGCGACAAGCTGGAGATCAGCTCGGCCGTCTTCTCCCACTCGGCCGAGGAGCCGGTGGCGGCGCCGGTGGCGCTCGACGCGAGGCCCGCCTGGCTGTGGCCCGCCGTGGGCGGCGGCGTGGCGCTCCTCGTGCTGCTGGCCGTGGTGCTCCTCACGCGGCGCAAGCAGGCGCCGGTGAAGGACCTGGTGCTGCGCCCCGGGGCGCGGGTGGCCGAGCTGGAGGCGCCGGCCGCCTCCGTCATCGAGGGCCAGGCGAAGGCCCAGGAGGCGCTCCCGCCGCAGCCCGCGCCCAGGCCGCTGCCCGACGCCACCGAGAACTTCCGCGAGAAGGCGCGCGAGCTGGCGAAGGCCGATCCGGTGAGGGCGGCGCACCTGCTGCGCGCCTGGCTCAGCGTCGAAGCACCCCAGGCGAGGTGACACCATGGCTGACGGCAGTACGACTCCAGCGGCGGCGGACGGCAAGGCGGCGACCGGCTCGGTGCGCGCGGCGGCGGTCCTCTTGAGCCTCGGCCCGGAGGTGGCCACGCAGGTCTTCCGCCTGCTGGACGAGGACGAGGTGCGGCGGGTGGCGTCGGGCGCAAAGGAGCTCAAGCGCACGGGCGCCGCCACGGTGATGGACGCGCTCAAGTCCTTCATCGAGGGCATGCAGGGCCTCACCGGCGACCTGGTGTCGGGCGACGAGGTGCTGCGCGAGGTGGCCGAGAGCGCGCTGGGCGCCGAGGTGGCCCGGCGCGCCTTCGACGGAGTGGCCGCGCCGCCGCCGCCCGACGAGGTGCTGGGCCCCATCACCGAGGCGGATCCGGAGGCGCTGGCGATGGTGCTGGCCCGCGAGCAGCCGCAGACGGTGGCCCTGGTGCTGTCGGCCATGACGCCAGAGAAGGCGGCGTCGGTGATGGCCCACGTGCCCGAGCCGCTCCGCCCGGCCATCGTGCGACGCATGGCCACGGTGGAGTCGGTGGCCCCCGAGGTGCTGCGCGAGGTGCGCAGCGCCCTCACCAGCGAGCTGCAGGCGGTGGTGGCGGAAGGGATGCGCCGGGTGGACGGAAAGGGCGCGGCCCTGGAGGTGCTGCGGCGCGCGTCCGCCGCGCAGCAGGCCGAGGTCATCGGCGCCATCGAGAAGGACGACCCCAACCTGGCGGCCGACCTCCGCGCCAAGCTCTTCACCTTCGACGACCTCACGCGCCTCACGGACCGCGACATCCAGACGCTGCTCAAGGACGCGGATCCCAACCAGCTGCCGCTGGCCTTGAAGGGCGCGTCGGAGGAGCTGCGCGCCAAGCTGTTCAAGAACATGTCCACCCGCGCCGCGCAGATGCTGCAGGACGACATCGCCGCGATGGGGCCCGTGAAGCTGTCCGTCGTGGAGCAGGCGCAGCAGTCGATGACGCGCCTGGCGATGGAGCTCGCCGAGAAGGGGAAGATCACCATCATCCGCGCCACCGACAAGCTGGTGTGAGGAGCGCGCCGTGTCCCGTGAGAACACCGTCCGCCCGCCGCACTTCCTCGAGGAGAAGGCGAGAGAGGCGCAACCTTCGCCGGTGGCCTTCGCGCGCCTGTCCAGCCCGCGGTCCAGCGCGCCGGTGGTGCCGCTGCGCTCCAGCTTGAGTCCCGTGCCGCGACCACCGCCCACGCCGCCCGCACCGGAAGCCGGGAGCGCGCCCCTGCCCGAGACGCCGTCGCCCCCGCCGTCGCCCTCGCCGTCGATGCCGCCGCCGTCGATGCTGGCGGGGATGATGGGGCCCCCGCCGTCGGTGCCTGGCCCGTTCGCGGCCGACGCGGCGAAGCGAATCGCCGGCGCGGTGGAGCGGCTGAGGCTGGAGGCGTCACGCCTCGCGGACCAGGCGCGGGCCGACGCCCTGGAGATCGGCTTCCAGGTGGCGCGGCGAATCCTCGAACAGGAGCTCTCCTCGAGCCCCGAGGCGCTCTTCTCCCTGGTACGCAGCGCCGTTCGCCGCCTGGGCGACGCGCGGCGGCTCGTCATCAAGCTGCACCCCGACGACGTGGAGCGGGTGGATTCTTCGGAGGGCCGGCAGCGGCTGGGGCTCTCCCTCATGCAGGTGGAGGTTGTGGCCGACGCGTCCCTCGCGCCGGGTGACTGCCTCATCGAGTCCGAGCAGGCCACCGTCGACGGGCGGCTGACCACCCGGCTCGACGAGCTCAAGCGAAGCGTGGAGCGCACGCTGTCGGAGGAGGAGCCGTGAGCCTCGTGCCGCTGGAGCGCCTGGCCGCGGCGTTGAAGCGCGCCGAACCGTTGCCGCTGCAGGGCCGGGTGCTGCGCGCCACGGGCCTGGTGGTGGAAGCCACGCTGCCCCGGGTGCCCGTGGGGACGTCGTGCGAGATCAAGGTGGACGGCGAGCGGCGGGTGCCCGCCGAGGTGGTGGGCTTCTCCGGCGCCACGGCGCTGTTGATGCCCTTCGGAGAGATGCAGGGCATCTGCGAGGGCTGCCCCGTCATTCCCCGGGACAGCGCCGCGGAGGTGCCGGTGGGCGAGGCCCTGCTGGGACGGGTGGTGGACGCCGGAATGCGGCCCATCGACGGCTCCCTGGCGCCGCGCCTCGAGGCGCGGGCGGCGCTCAACGGCCGTCCACCTCCGGCGATGCGGCGCCGGCGCATCAGCCAGCCGCTGGGCCTGGGCCTCAAGTCCCTCGACACGCTGCTCACCGTGGGTGAGGGGCAGCGCCTCGGCGTGCTGGCCGGCCCCGGCGTGGGCAAGAGCGTGATGCTGGGCATGGTGGCGCGGCACGCGAGCGCGGACGTCATCGTCGTCGCGCTGGTGGGCGAGCGCGGCCGCGAGGTGCGGGAGTTCGTCGAGCGCGACCTGGGTGACGGCCTGGCCCGCGCCGTGGTGGTGGTGGCCACCGCCGACGAGCCGCCGCTGGTGCGGGTGCGCGCGGCGATGGCGGCCACCAGCGTGGCCGAGCACTTCCGGGCGAAGGGCCAGAAGGTGCTGCTGCTGGTGGACTCGCTCTCGCGGGTGTGCATGGCGCAGCGGGAGATCGGCCTGGCCGCCGGCGAGCCGCCCACCTCGAAAGGCTACCCACCGTCGGTGTTCGCGATGATGCCGCGGCTGGTGGAGCGCGCGGGCAACGACGAAGGCCCCGGCAGCATCACCGCGCTCTACACGGTGCTGGCCGAAGGCGACGACTTGACCGATCCGGTGGTGGACGCGGCCAAGGCGATCCTCGACGGGCACGTGGTGCTGTCGCGGCGGCTGGCGGGGGCCGGCCACTTCCCCGCCATCGACGTGTTGCAGTCGGTGAGCCGTGTGATGAGCGACGTGGCCACGCCCCAGCACCTGGAGCTGGCCCGCGCCGCGCGCGACGTGCTGGCCACCTACCGCGAGTCGGCGGACCTGGTGGAGGTCGGCGCCTACGTGCACGGCACCAACCCCAGGCTCGACCATGCCCTCAAGTGCATCAACGCGCTCAACGGCTTCTTGAAGCAGGGGCCTGACGAGCACTTCACCCTGCCCGAGGCGCTGGAGCAGTTGTCCCGCGCGTTGGGCGCCGCTGGGGAGGTCCCCCGTGCTTAGTGTCCTCTGCGTCCTGCTCCTCGCCGTCGACGCCCCCACCCCTCCGATTCCTCCCGCGCACCCGGACGAGCCCTCGGTGGAGACGCCCGCGGAGACGAAGAAGGCCGACACGAAGGCGGGCGAAGGCGGCACCGCGA
>JBFMHF010000009.1:0-81206 GCA_040752975.1 Myxococcota bacterium | reverse complement strand
ACCGGCTGCGTCGGCGGCGGCTGCGCCACGACGGGCTGGGTGGGGGGCGGCTGAGCCGGCGGAGGTTGCGCGACGGGCGGCTGCGCGACGGGCGGTTGAGCCACCGGCGGCTGCGCGATGGCGACAGGTGGCGGCGCCACCACCACCGGCTGCCGGGTGGCGAGCCACACCACCAGCCCGATGAGGACGATCAGAATCAACCCACCGCCCGCGGCGATCGCGATGATCAGGTTGCGGTTGGACGGCGGCCGGTACTGCGTCATCGCCGGCGCGCTGTAGGTCGCGCCCGGGTTTGCCAGGTACGGGTTGATGGGCGCTGGCGAGTGCGAAGACTGCATCGGCGGCCGGGGCCGCTCCACCCGCTCGGGCTCCGCGTGCGCGTGGGCGTGGACCCCGTTGGCCGGCTTCTCGTCGGCGGCGGGGAGATCGAGCAGCCCGCGCGTCATCGGCACGTCGTCCGGGGCCGGCGGCGGCGGCGCGGCCTTGGGCGGAGGCTTCGACAGCGCCTCCATTTCGTCCTTCACCAGCGACGCGAGCGCCGAGGCGGCGGTCGGCTTCCAGGTGCCGGTGTCCTCGCGATCGGCGGTGGCCGCAGCCATGCCCATCGGCACCTGCACCTGCGACTGCACCGTCTGCACCATGCCGCCCGCCGAGAAGGCCGACTGCACCGGCACGCTGACGATGGCGGGCGCGGCCACGGGGGACGGCGCCACGACGATCGGCTTGGGCGGCTGCGGCGCCAGCACCGACGCCAGCATCTTCGCCTCGGAAACGGGGATCCAGTCGTCGAAGCCGGCGCGCCAGCACAGCGAGTCGGGGCCGATCTCCCCCTTGTCCCAGTGCTCCTTGATCTTCTCCAGCGTGAGCGGGCCAGTCTGCTTCTCGTCGATCGCGACGTACCAGTCCGTCTCAGGCACCGCGTCGACCTTCTTCTCGACGGTGACGTCTTCGGCCTTGCCGCTCGACTCCTCAGCCAGCTTGCGGACCATGTCGGCGTCGATGACGCGCGTCGACTGGCGATCCTCGTCGCTCTTGTCCGGCAGCCCGTCCTTCGGGATCGCGGTCGGGCCCGTCTTCAGCACCTGATCGAACACCGCGCCGATCTCGTCGTCGTCCGCGCCGAGGAAGCTGTCCTTCACCGCAGCGCGCGCACCCTTGTCCTCCACGGTCGCGAGATCTGGCCCTGAAGTCTGCGTGCGCTCTTCTGGAGCCGGGGCACCGGGGCTCGTGTTGTCCGATCCCAGCGTCGCGTCAGCCCCGCCCAGCGGCGTCTGCATCACCTGGGTGGCCATGGCGTCGTCGGGATCGTTCGACATGGCCGCCGGGCCATTGCCACCCTTTGCCGCGTCCGTACGCTTGACCAGGATGACGTAGCCGCACTTGCGGCATCGGACCTTGACCCCCTTGGGCCCGACCTTCTCGTCATTGATCATGTACTGCGCGCGGCAGCTCTCACAGACAAAGCGCATGCTCGTCTCGAACCTGACGGTCTAAGTAGTGGATGAGATTAGGTTTACGGAGCGTTGGGAGCAAGAGAACGGACGCCCCCTGTCGCGGGCGGGTTCCCCAACCGGACGGGCCCGTTCCTCGAGTCAATGATCCCGTCTACTTGCGGAGCTGAACCTCGACGCTCGTACCTACGGCTACACGAAGCGCGTGCAGGTCTTCACCCAGGGCGAAGACCATCAGGTCGCGGATCTTCGAGCGCGGCTGGACCCGGAAGGTGCCCCCGGTCTCGGCCATCACCATCTTCTTCACCGGCTCGATCTCCCCCGCGACGAAGGCGCCGGCGCGCGTGGCCGACAGCTCCGCTCCTTCCAGGTAGTTCCTCAGGTCGTTCGGCGTGGCCACCTTCACGTAGGCGCGCGTCACGCGGGCGAGCGCGTCCCGGGCCTGCTGGGTGAGGTGCTTCTCGAGCAGCTTGCGCTCAGTGTCGATCGCGCGGAGATCAGCAGTGAAGCGGAACCGATCGACGGACAGGCTGATCGCCGCCTGCATCACGGCCTCGAGGCGCTCGGCGGACAGGCGCTGCGTCAGCGCGAGCTCCGGGCGCAACAGCGCCATGGTGCGACCGAGCAGGTAATAGACCTCCTTCTGGCCAGTCTCGCTGAAGTACTTCCCGCCCACCTTCAAGCTCACGGGATCGGTGTGGCAGATCTCGATCTGCACCATCGGATCCGGCGCCACCTCGGTGCTCTTCTTGGCCATGCGCTCGCGGGTGGCCACGAGGAACGGCGAGAAGAGCGCCACCTGGTCCATGCCGAACAGCCGCGAGACGTAGCGGTAGTGGTGGATCTGGTACTCGGGCGCACTGGTGACGTCGATCAAGTGCCGGCGCGGGTTGATGCCGTAGCGGGCGAAGTCCTCCTTGTAGAGCGCGGCGGCCTGCTCGAAGAGGATCGCCATCAACTCGGACAGGGGCCCGCGGACCTTCGGGTGGAAGACGTGCTCGGTCCACAGCCGATCGGTGAGGTGTCGCTGCGCCACCTCGCGCTTCTTGGCGTAGGGCGTCAGCTTGGCGAGGATCTCCTTCTCACCGCTGCCTGGCTCTCCGATGAGGCCCGACACCACCTGCGCGGCGATCCACGCCGAGTCGTAGTCCTTGCGCCGCGCCGCCAGCTCCGCGAGCGCGCTCGCCGCCCGGCCCGGGTTGGTGGTGGCCGGTAACGCACGGCGCCAGGCCTCCACCGCCTCCTGCTCCTTGCCCGCCTGCTGCTGCGCGAGGCCCGCGTACAGCTCCTGCAGCTCGACGTTCTCCGGAAGCCCGGTGGCCACGACCTTGTAGACCTCCACGGCGGCGTCGGGCGCCTTCATCACGTTCAGGTAGAGGTCGCCCAGCGCCTTCCAGATGGTCATGCGCGCGACGTGCGTCTCCTCCGTCTTGGGGAAGCGCGCCAGCATGCGCTTGTAGTTGTCGTCGAGCGTCTTCCACTTCTTGTTCTTGCCCAGCATCGCCTCGAGGGCGCTGAAGGCCTCGATGAAGTGCCAGTCGAGATCGAGGGCGGCGTTGAAGCACTCCACCGCCTTCTCCACGTCCTGCAGCTCGTCGCGGGCGATCTCCCCCAGCGCGAACCACACGCGCTTGGCCCGCTGCGCGTCCTGTTGCAGGGCGGGGACCTGCAGCATCTTCTCCAGCATCTCGGCGGCCTTCGCGCCCTGCCGCGTCTCGCGGTACAGCACGTAGAGGGCGTCGAGCACGTCGAGGGCGTCCGGGCGGATCCGGTGCGCGGCGAGGTACGCGTCGATCGCGACGTAGGGATCGTTCAGCTTCTCGCGGGCGAGCTGGCCCAGCGCGACCCCTGCCTCGTACCTCGGGTCGCCGTCCAACACCTGCACCAGCTTCTGGCGCAGCTCACTGGCGCGCTCCCACTTCCCCTGCCCTTCCACCAGCGCCACCATCGAGCGCAGCGACGGCTCGTGCCCCGCGTCGATCGCCAGCGCCTTCTCGAAGTGGTTCTCCGCGCGATCGAGCTGCTTGTTCTGGAGGTGGATGTCGCCCAGCGTCCAGTAGATCTCCGCCACCTCGAGATCGGTGAGATCCCCTCGGTGGTGGACGAGGATCGACTGGTACACCTTGGCCGCCTCGTCGAAGCGCCGCGTCTGCACCAGCAGGTTGCCGTAGCCCTCCAGGACGGGGAGGTACGTGGCGTCGAGCTGGTACGCGCGCTCGTAGGCGACCAGCGCCTTGTCCTTCTTGCCGTTCTTCTCGCAAACGTAGCCCAGCCGGTAGAAGCGGCGGCACAGCTCGCGGCCCAGCTCGGCGTCGTCGGGGGCCATGCTGTACTGCTGCGCCATCTTCGCGGTGACGATGTCGAGCATCTGCTCGCAGCGCACCCAGTTCTCCGTGGACAGGTAGATGTCGGCCAGCGGGCGCGCCGCGTCCGCGAGATCGGGGACGAGCTTGAGCGCCTCCTCGTACTGCACCGCGGCCTCGTCCCGGCGCTCCTGGCTCTCGTAGTAGCGGCCCACCTCGACGAAGGCCTTGGCGCGCGCGGGAGGATCTTCCGTCTGGCGGGCCTCCTCGACGAGCGCCTTCTCGTAGTTCTCGAAGTCGCGCTCGAGCTCGTAGATGCCCTTGAGGCTGCGGATCGCCGGGAGGTACGACGCGTCGATGCGCAGCGCCTCGAGGTAGCAGCGCTTGGCGCTGCCGGCGTCGATCAACATGTCTTCGTTGATCTTCCCCATGCGGTACCAGAGCTCGACCGCCTCGCCGGTGCCGCCGAGCACCTGCGCTTCCTTCTCCAGCATGTCGAGGGCGAAGGGCCAGTTGCCGCTGCGCTCGTACAGCGTGCCCAGCGCGTGCATCGCGGAACGGCAGCGGGGATCCAGCTCCAGCGCCTGGTGGTAGGTGGTGACGGCGCGGTCCACGGCCTTGAGCTGCTGGTGGAAGATGTCGCCCATCTCCACGCACAGCTCGGCCTTCTCCTCGGGGCTGGTGAGCAGCTGGATGTGGCGATCGACGACGCCGATCAACTCGTCCCAACGGCCCTGGGCCTTGCGCAGGCGTTCCAGCGTCTTGATCGCCTGGATGTTCTGCGGATCGACCTGCAGCGCCGCCTCGATGCAGGCGTCGGCGTTGACTAGGTTCTGGTAGCGCTCTTCCCAGATCGCCGCGCTGGCGAAGAGGATCTTCACCCGCTGCCGGTAGTCGGCGGCGAGCTCGAGCTGCCGCTCGTAAACGGACAAGAGCTCCGCCGGGCGATCGAGCTTGGAGTACAGCCGCTCCAACGAGTCGAGGGCCACGGAGTTGCCAGGGTCGAACTCCAGCGCCTGCCGGTAGCCTTCGATCGCCGCCTCGTCGTCCGAGAGATCGCGCTCGTAGACCTGCGCCACTTCCACCTGGAGGCGGCTGCGATCTTCCGGCGTGGGCGCGATGTCGCGCATCCGCATCAGCGTGGAGGCGACGGCGGCGTGGTTCTGCTGACGTCGCTGCAGCGCCACCAGCGTGCCCAGCGTCTCTTGATCCGGGTCGAGCTCGAGCGCGCGGACCAGCGCGTTCTCCGCCTCGTCGGGCCTGCCCAGCTGCTCGTCGTAGACGCGGGCGATCTCCCGGAGGATCTCCTTGCGCTTCTCGAGGCTCCCGGCGGCCTCCAGCTTCTGCTCGAGGCTGACGATGTACTCCTTGTTCTGCCCGCGGCGGGCGAACATGGAGGCGAGGCGCTCCAGCGCGGCCTCGTTGGTGGGATCGAACTCGAGGATCTTCCGCAGGCTGGCCTCGGCGGCGTCGGCGTCGTCCAGCTTGGTGTCCTGCACGCGCGCCAACGTCAGGTAGAGGCGCTCGGCCAGCGGCCCGCGGGGCACGGCGTCGGCGATCTCCTCGTACACCGCGGCCAACTCCTCGTGGCTGCCCGTCTCGTCGGCCAGCCGCTCCACCTGTTCACGCGTGGCGTCGTCCTGCGGCCGCAGCTGCATGGCGCGGCAGTACTGGAGGAAGGCCACGTGCTTGGCGCCCAGCCGCGACTCCTGCACCTTCGCCAGCTCGCGCAGCGCCTCGACCTTCTCGTCCTCGGTGACGAAGTGCGGCAGGTAGCGATCCATCACCTGCGCGTAGGAGCGCCAGTCGGACAGCTGGGAGTACAGCGCCAGCGCCTGCTCGTAGGCCTGGCGGTTGCTGGGCATGATCTCCAGCACCTTCTCCAGCGCCCCGCCCGCCTGCTCCAGCTTGTTGGCCGGGCCGCGCCAGACGTCGGCGACCTGGAACATCGTCTGCACGGCCGCCTCGCGCTCTTCCTGATTCAGCTCGACCTGGCACTTCGCTTCCAGCGTGCGCACTGCGTCCGGCCAGGCCTTGAGGTGAACGAAGACGGCCTGCAGGCGCTCGAGCTCGGGGATGGAGTGCGGCTCCACCTCGAGCGCGCGCCGGGCCGCGTCGAGCGCCTCTTCCCGCCGCGCCGTCTGGGCGATGATCTCCGCCAGCTTGATGCGGATCTGCTTCACCCCGCTGGCGTCCTCCTGCAGGGGGATCAGCCGCCGGAGGATGATGACCAGGTCGTCCTTCTTCCCCGTCTGGTCGAAGATGTCGCGCAGGGCCTCCATCGCGCCCCTGTGGCGCGCGTCACGCTCGAGCGCGGCCTTGAAGTACGGCACCGCGTCGTCGGGCTTCTGCAGGCGCTCGAAGAGCACGCGGCCCAGGCGCTCGTTGAGCCGCACCAGCTCGCGCGGATCGACGGTGAACTGCAGCTTCCACGCGAGCAGCTCCTTGAGCTCCTCCGCGCGGCCGGCGCGATCGAGCAGGTTGGTCAGGTTGTCGAAGGCCTGATCGTTGCGCGGGTTCTTCTCGAGGAGCTCGCGGTACAGCTTGATCGAGTCGTCGAGGTTGCCGAGGCCCTCGCCGGACACGGTGGCCATCTTCGCCAGCACGCGCTCGCGCTCGGGGCCGGTCACCAGATCGCGCTGGGCCTCCAGCACCGCGAACAGCTTCTCGTTCATCTTCGCCTGCTCGTAGAGCAGCTCGAGCGATCGGAGCGACGGCAGGTGCTTCGCGTCGCTCTTGAGCACGCGCTCGAAGGCCGCCGCGGCGCGATCGGGCGCGTCGAGCGACTCCATCGAGAGCTGCCCCAGGCGGAAGAAGAGGGCCACGCGATCGGCGGGCTCGGTGGTGGACTCGGCGAGGGCCTCCAGCACCTCGGCCTGCTTCGCCGGCTCCTCCAGCTCGCCATAGAGGCGGTCGAGGGCGGGCAGACACTTCGGCGCCAGCGTGGGATCCGCGGCGCGCGCCTTCTCGTACCAGACGACCGCGGCTTCCTTCTCCCCGAGGCGCTGATCGTTCACCTGCGCCAGCGTCAGGCACACCTCGCCGATGTCCACGGCCTCGGCGATGCGGGGCAGCTCGGCTTCCAGCGAGTGGGCCAGCTCGTCCCAGGAGCCTGCGGCGGACCCGGACTGCACCAGGTGCTGCCGCAGCGCCTTGTCGTTGGGATCCTCTTTGAAGGCGCGGTACCAGGCCAGGTAGGCCAGCTCGGGCTCGGATTGCGCCTCGCGCAGCTGCGCCAGCTCCGTGAGCAGCGTCTTGCGCTCCACCACGTCGGGAGAAACGCCCACCCGCGCCTCGATGAGCTGCGCCAGCTTCACGGGATCGCCGCCCGCGCGGAACGCCTGCGCCAGCACCTCCACCGCGTGCTGATTCTGGGGCTCGCGCTGGACGATCCCTTCCATGCGCTGCAGCGCGCCCGGGTGGTTGGGGTTCTTCGCGAGGAGCTCCGCGTACAGCTCGATGGCGCCGGACTTGTCGAGCAGCCGCGTCTCGCGCACCACGGCGAGGCGGTAGGACACGTCGGGCGCCTCGTCGGGGCCCACCAGCTTGAGCCGCCGCGCCAGCACGTCGGCCAGCTCGGGCCAGCGCCCCTGCGCCTCGCACAGCCGCTCCATGCGGGCCAGGCCGTTGACGTCCTCGGGCTTGAGCTCGAGCAGCCGGCGGAAGGTGGCGATCGCGCTGGCCGCGTCGCGCAGCTGCTCTTCCTGCAGCACGCCCACCTGGAAGAGCAACGCCACGCGGCGCTCGAGATCCTCCTCCACCGTCAGCTGCCGCTTCAGCACGTCGAGCAGCTCGTGCACGCGCCCCTGGCGGGCCAGCAGAGCGCCGATCTGCTGCATCGCCTCACCGTCGGTGGGCGCGATCTCCAGCACGCGCTTCCACGCCTCGACCGCGCCTTCCTCCTCGTCCGCCTGGGCCTGGAGGCGGGCCAGCGCCCGGTAGATGTTGGCGCGTGCGACGTCCGACGAGGCTCGCGGCGCCACCTCGGTCAAGAGCGCGATCATCTCGTCTTCGGCGTCGGCCGGCTTGTAGAAGAGCTGCGCAAGCTCGAGGTTCTTCGCCTCGTCGGGCAGCTCCCGGAGCGCGCGGGCGGCCGCGACGAAGGCCATCTCGGCGTTGTCCATCTGCTGCGAGTAGACCTCGGCCATCTTGCGCAGGAGCGACGCGCGCTCCGCGGCCTGTGGCTCCGCGGCGACGCGGGCCTCCAGCATCTGCACCAGCTTGAGGTGCTCGCCTTCCTTCGCGAAGACGGGCTCCAGAGTGGTGGCGGCCTCACCTTTGAGTGGGTTGTCCGATCGCGCCATCTCTTCGAGTGCGCCGACGGCGCCCGCGTGGGCGGCCTTGCGACGCAACACCTCCTGGAAGGTCGTGAGCGCCCCCTTGGGGTCGCCCAGACGCGTGAGCTTGAGCCGACCGAGGCGCACCATCAACTCCAGCGCCTCCTCTTCCCGGCCGCGGGCCTCGGCCAACTGCACCTCGCGGCCCAGGAGCGTGGCCAGCTCCGGCCAGCGCTCCGTCTCGGCGAGGATCCGCGCGAGGAACTTGATGGCGTTGGGATCCTCCGGCTTCTTCTCGAGGATCGCCTGGTAGCACTGCGCCGCCATGCCCTTGTCCGACAGCGTCTCCTCCGCGAGGTTGGCCAGCTCGAAGAGCAGGTTCACCTGCACGGTGGGGTTGGTCTCCAGCGCCAGCTGCCGGCGCATGACGATCGCCAGCTCCTTGAACTGGCTGGTGCGCCGGTAGATGCGGCCGAGCGCGTCCAGCACGAACATGTCCTTGGGCGCGCGCGCCAGCACCTCGTTCCACGCGCGGGCGGCGAGATCGAGCCGCTGCAGGCGATCGCCGTACACGCCCGCCAGGCGCCGCCACAGCTCACCCGCCAGGGGCTCTCCCAGCCCGCGCTCGAGCGCGTCCTCGTACGCGGCCGCCAGCTCCTCGAAGGCGCCCAGATCCGCGCACAGGCGCTCCAGCTCTTCCCGCACCTCCGCGTCGTCGGGCGCCTCGGTGAAGGCCCGGATGCGCGCGGTGAGCGCCATCTTCTTCTGGCCGACGGCCTCGCGGAGCGTGGCGATCTCCAGGAGCAGCGGCACGCGCCGCGCCGCCTCGATGGCGCCCAGCTTGATGTCCAGCACCTCGACCAGCTTCTTCAAGTCGGACAGCTCGCGGTACGCCGGCTCCAACAGCCGCGCCGCCTCCACGCGCACCGTCTCGTGCGCCAGAAGGCGCTCCAGGCCAGCCACCGCCTGGGGGTCGTTCCTCGAGAGGCTCAGCACTGCGCCCCACGCGCGGATCGCCTCCACCAGCTGCTCTTCCTTCTCCAGCAGCTGGGCGCGCTTCACCGTGAAGGCCAGCTTGTCCTGCGGCTCGGCGGCGGCGCTCGCGAGCTGATCGAGCACGTCGGCCTGCTCGGCGTGCCGGCGCGTGCGGCCGAACAACCGGTCGAGCGCCAGCAGCACCTGCGGCGACTTCTTGATCGCGAGCGCCAACTTGAGCGCCTCGATCGCCCGCTCGTCCTCGCTGGCGGACTCGTAGGCCTCGGCGGACTTCACCAGCAGCTCGAAGCGCTGAGACGGATCCTGCGCCAGCTGCGCCTGCCGCGCGTACACGTCGGACAGGCTCTTCGCGTTCTGCGACTTCTCGTAGAGCCGGGACAGGCTGTCGAGCGCCTGGCGGTCCTTCGGCGCGCGCTCGAGCAGGAGCTTCCAGACGCGCGTGGCGTCTTCCGTCTCTCCCAGCTGCTCGCGGAGCTCGGCCGCGCGACGCAACAGCGGCAGGCCGTGCTCGTCCTCGGGCGGCAGCTCCTCGGCGGTGGACTCGTAGATCTCCGCCAGCTCCTCGAAGGATCCCGTCTCGCGGGCGAGCCGCTCGAGCTCGGGCTGGATCTCCTCGCGATCGAGGCCGTCGGTGAAGGCCTTGAGCGCGTTCATGAAGGCCGCTTCGGGCTGCCCGAGATCGCGCTCGAGGATGGCGCGGATCTCGTGGGCCAGCCGCGCGCGCTCCGTGTTGGTGGTGGCGTGCGCCTGCCGGGCCTCGCGAATGGCGATGCGCTTCTGATGATCGCCGGTGAGCGCCAACACCGGATCGAGCAGCTCGGCGGCCGAGGCGCTCTCGGGGCCCGCGGAGCGCGCCCAGCTCTCCATCGCCTCGCGGGCGCCGGCGTGCTCGGGATCCTCCGCGAGGATCTGCCGGTACACCTCCAGCGCGCCCCGGGCGTCGTTGAGGCGGTTCTGCCGAAGCGCGGCGAGGCGGAAGGCGAGCTCGCGGCCCTGCGGGCTCTGGCCCTCCTGGTTGCGCCGAAGCTCCAGCGCGAAGGCGAGCTCCTGCGGGCGGTCGAGCTCCCCGTACAGCCGATCGAGGGCGGCGGCCGCCTCCCGGTGCAGCACGTCCCGGGCGGCGATCTGCCGCCAGTTCAGCGCGGCGCGCTCGAGATCCTGCAGCCGCTGCTCCGACAAGAGCGCCGCCTCGCGATCCAGCTCGCTGCGCGCCGCCGGATCCGCCGCCAGCGTGGCCAGCCGCTCGATGATCGGCACCAGCTCGTGCCACTCCTCGCGGGCACGGTGCAGGCGCTGCAGGGCCTTGAGCGCGTCCGTCTGCTTGGCGTCGAGCTGCAGCACCGCGTGGAGGTGCTTCACCGCCCGTTCCTGCTGGGCCAGCTTCTTCTCGTAGACGTCGGCGAGCTCGCGGTGCAGCGCCATGGCCGTGGGCCCGGCGCCCGCCTCGACGATCTCCTCCAGCACCTCGGCGTAGCTGTCGAGCGCGTCGGCGTCGTCGGCCGCGGCGCGGGCGGCCTCGCGGATCGCCGCGTCATCGGGCGCGATGCGCATGGCCTGAGCGAGCGACGCGAAGGCCTGCTCGGGCTGCCTCAGGTGCTGGGTGTGGAGCTCCGCGGCGCGCTTGAGGCAGGTGATCCGCTCCAGCGAGTCCTTCGCCGCGTCAGCGATCACCGCCAGCGCGGCCACCTGCTTGCGGTGATCCGTCGACGCCTCGTAGGCGGGCAAGAGGGCCCGGGCGGCGGTCTCGCGGTGCTGCGCGTCGTGAAGGAGGTTCTCCAGCGCGGCCAGCGCGTCGGGATCCGACGGCTTCGTGGCGAGCACCTCGGCGTAGCGGCGGATCGCCTCGGCCTTGTCGCCCAGCGCCGTCTCGAGGATCCGCGCGCGCGCCAGCCCCAGCGCGCCGGCCTTCTCCTTGTCGCCCGCCTGCTCGTAGAGGGCGATGAGGCGCGCCTGAGCCTCGGTCAGCTCCTTGAGCTGACCGCCGGCCTCCAGCAGCTGGGCGAGCCGCGGGAGGTGCTCGAGCTCGGGAGCACCGGCCTTGATCGCTTCCTGCAGCGCGGCGGCAGCCTCGCGGGGACGCTGGAGCTCGGAGCTGACGTCGCCCAGCTGGAGCAACAACGCCACCTTCTCCTCACCCTGGGCCAGCGCCACCCGCTGGCGCAACACCTGATCGCAGTCGGCCCAGCGCTTCGCGCGGGTGTAGATGGCGGTGAGGCGTTCCAGCAGGGCCACGGTGTCCGGGCTGCGACTGAGCCCCGCCTTGAGCGCCGCGGCAGCGTCGTCGATCGCCGCGGCCTCCTCGGCCAGCTCACCGGCCTCCAGCGCGAGGGAGACCGCCAGCGCGACGTCCTCCACCTTCCCCACCAGCTCGGTGAAGAAGCGGGCCACTTCCTGCTGGGCCTTGAGCGCGCGGGACAGCCGTACCGACTCGGCGCGGAAGGTGGAGTCGGCCGGATCGAGCTTCAGGCCGCGCAAGCGCAGATCGAGCGCGCCGCGCATGTCGGCCAGGTGCTTCTCCGTGGTGTCGGCCAGCAGGGTGAGGAGGCTCTTCTGCTCGTCCTTCTCCTGGACCGAGGCGAGCTGCACGAGGAGCGAGGCCACCTGGCGCTGGTAGTCACCGGCGCGCGCATAGAGGGGCGCGAGCGCGCGGCTGATGTCGGCCTGACGCACCCCCTGGGCGGCGAGGCGCTCGAGCCCTCCCACCACCGTGGCGCTCTCGTTCCCCTCGGAGAGCAGGTTCAGGTAGATGCGCGCGGACTCGTCCTTGCGGCCGAGGCGCTCGGCGTAGAGCTGCGCGAGGCGGGCGCGCCATTCCTGGCGCTCGGCGGGGGAGTCCGCCAGGGCCATCAGCCGCTCGGCGACGGTGGCCACCTCGTCCCACTGGGCGAGGCTGGCGGCGGCGGCGCCCAGCTTCTTCAGCGTGGCGACGCTGTCGGGATCCAGCTCGAGGATCTTCCGGTACAGGGCGGCGGAGGCGGCGGGATCCGCGGCCGAGGCCTCCAGCCGGCGCGCCTCGGCCTCGAGCTTCGAGCGGGGATCCTGCGGCTCCTCAGCGAGCGCCTTGCGCAGCACGCTCAAGGCCTGCGCGGCCTCGGGATCATCGCCGTGGCGCTTCTGCACCTCGAGCCAGGCCTCCTGGGCCTCGGCCGGACGCTGCAGCGACTGGAGCAGCTGCCCGAGCGTGCGCCACAAGCCCTCCTGGGCCTCGGGAGGAGCCACCTGCGCGGCGCGCCTCAAGGCCAACGCGAGCTCCTTCTCCTCCCCCGCCTTCTCTGCCGCAGCCTTGAGCGAGGCGAGGAGCGCCGCCCGGGAGGGATCGAGCGGCAGCGCGAGCGACAGCGCGCGGAAGGCCCGCCTGGGGTCCTTCGCGTCCTCGCAGAGCATGGCGGCGAGCTCGCACAGGCCGACGCGCTCGGCGATGGGCCGCGGCGCGGAGACGGCCAGGTCCAGCAGCGGCCACAGCCCGTCCAGGAGCCCTTCGTCGGCGTAGAGCGAGGCGAGCCGCCAGGCCACCTGCGCGTTGTTGGGATCGAGCTTGAAGGCCTCTTCCGCGTGGCCGCGCGCGCCCGCGGAGTCCTTGAGCAGCTTCTGGCAGAGCTCGCTCAGCGTGAGCCGGAGCGTCACCTGCGCGTGGCGATCCTTCAGCGCGGCGAGGTGGCGCTCCAGCACGCCCACGCCTTCTTCCTTCCGGCCGAGCTCGATCAACGCCTCACTGGCCAGCTCGGCGGCGTCGGGGCGCGAAGGGTCGGCCTTGCTGGCGTTCTCGAAGGCCGCCGCGGCCTCGGCGCGGTCGTTCAGCTTGCTCAGCAGCACCTGGCCGATGCGCAGGTAGAGATCGCACTTGGCCTGCTTGTCGCGCGTGTCGCCGGCCAGCTTGGAGAAGACGGTGAGGGCGACGCGCACGTCCCCGGCCTTGGAGGCGGTGTGCTCGAGCAGCTCCAGCGCGTCGGGCATCGCGGGCCAGAGCGCGAAGCAGCGATCGATCGCCTCCTTGACCTTGTCCACGGCGGCGGGCTCGTAGAAGGCAAAGAGCCGAGCGACCTGCAGCGACATGCGCGCGGCGGTGCGGCGATCGCGCTCCTCGAGCGACTGGGCCTTGAGCTGCTTGACCCGCTCTCGCCAGGTGTACTCCAGCTTGTTGAGCTCCTTCTGGGCCGCCTGGGCGCGGGCGTTCTTCCCGTCGATGGCCAGGGCGCGCACGAGCGCCTTGGTGGCCAGCGCGTGCTCCTGAGGCACCAGGACCAGCGACTCGGCGAAGGACAGGTAGTCTTCCAGGAGCTCGCGGTCGCCCAACGCGGTGCGCTCGCGCTCGAGGCTGTCGAACGCGGCGGCGTACCGCCCGTCGACGAGCAGGAGCTTGCGGGCCTTCTGGTACGCCTGCCGCTCCTGGGGGGCGGCGCGCGACGCGAGCTGGTAGTTCACCACCGCGCGATCCCGCCGGGCCACCTTGGTCTCGGCGAGCTCTCCGGCGCGCAGGTAGAGGGCGGCCGCGTCGGCGCCGTGCGAGCCGAGCGCGAGCTTCTCCAGCACCTCCACCAGCATCGTCCAGTCGTTGCGCCCCTCGGCGATCGTCTTCAGGCCCTCGAGGGCCTCGCGCGCGTTGGGCGAATAGACGAGGGCGCGGCGGAGCAGCTCCTCGGCGCGGACAGGGTTGCGCAGGCGCTCGCGCGCGAGATCGGCGGCGCGGCACAGCAGGTGCGCGGCCTCTTCGGGCCTGGGCACCTCGCGCGAGCGCGACTCATAGAGGCGAATCAGCTCGTCGACACGGCCCGTCTTTTCGAGGCTGGCTTCGACCTCGCCAAAAGGCTTCTCGGCTGGATTTCCCATGGGGGAGCGGGGCCGACTCTACCCCGTCCCCTCTCGAAGACGACTCATGAATTCAGGCAGTTCGCGGGTCCTCAGGGGGTCGCCAGCGGGCCGCCGGAGGGGGTGCTGTCGACGCCATTGGGCGGGGGCATCGGCTCAGGGACACCGTCCTTCGCCTCGGCGGCCCCATCACGCGCCGGCTTCGGCTTCGGTTCGGGCCTCGGCAGCGCCCTGACGCGCTCGGCGTTGGAGGCGTCGCCGGCCTTCTCGAAGAGGGCCTGGGCTTTGTCGAGCTGCCCTGCGGCCTCGAGGAGTTCAGCGGCCTTGCCGAAGTCCTTGAGGGCCTCGAAGACGTGGGCGGCGTTCACCTTGCGATCAGCCGCGAGGAAGGTCTCGGCGGCCGCCTTCAAGTCACCCATCGCCTCGAGCCAGCGCGCCTTCTGGACGAGATCATTGGCGGCCTGGGCCTTCTCCAGCTCGGCCTGGGCGAAGGCCTTCGCTTCGTCCTTGAGCTTGAGCTTCTCCATGAAGTGGTACGCCTTGGGACCCGGCAGCGCTTTGAGCAGCTCGAGCGCCTCCGCCTTCAGGCCGGCGCCGACCAGCAAGGTGGCGGCGCCGAGCCTGTCGCCGCGCTCGACCAGCTTCTTCACCTCGAGCTCACGCACGCGGGCCGCGGCCGCCCCGTCCTTCGCGCGCTCGTAGGCCTTGCGGGCGAGCGACAGCTTGCCGGCGCGCTCCCAGGCCAGGGCGGCCTGATCGAACTGCAGGGCCCGCTCGTACAGGCGGGCGATCGCGTCGAAGTCGCTGCGCGCGACGTGGAACTCCATCAGCTTGTCCCAGGCCTGGGCGCGCTGCAGCGCGTCCACCACTTCCTCGGGCTTGACCTTCGCAGAGAGCGCGGTGATGGCCTCGTCCAGCTTGCCCAGCGCGGCGTTGCGCAGCGCGGCCTTGAGATCGCCCCCGAGCTCGAACAGGCGCGCGGCGGCCGCGTAGGACTGATTCTTCTCGTGAATCCTGCCGGCGTCGCGGGTGCGGCCCATCTCCTCGAGGCGCTGGGCGTCCTTCTGCCAGTCACCGGACGAGGTGAAGGGGCTGTGTGCGTCGCGTCGCTCGGGGCGGGGACCGCGCTCAGGGCGGGCGCCACGCTCGCTGCGCGGGCCCCTCTCGTTGCGGGGGCCGCGGCCGGGGCGATCTCCCCGTTCCGTCCGCTCGGCCCGTGGCGGCGAGGCCAGCTCGGCCTCCGTGGGCTGCCGGCCGGCGGCTTCGAAAGCCGCGGCCGCGCGATCCGCGTCTGCGACCGCGCGCCAGATGAGCCCGACGACGAAGAGCGCTTCACGCCAGGCGGCGGTCGCGGGATCCACCGCCGGAGCGGCCGGGCTCGACGCTGCAGCAGCCCCCTCCGTGGAGCCAGCGCCCTCAACAGGCGCGGCGGCCGAGGCGGCGGCGGTGTCAGCAGGAGCAGCGCCCTCAGCAGGAGCAGCGCCCTCAGCAGGAGCAGCGCCCTCAGCAGGAGCCGCACCCTCGGCAGGAGCCGCCCCCTCAGCAGGCGCAGCACCCTCGGCAGGAGCGGCGGTCTCAGCGGCGGCGCCCCCTTCGGGCGGCCTGGGCTTCGGCGCGCGCACGACGCGCATCAACGAGGTGATCAACTTCCCGCGGGTGTTGAGATCGAGATCCTCGAGCTTGAGGTGCAGCGGCTTGAGCGCGCGCAGGATCTCATCGAGGGGCGCCTTCATCGCGGCGAAGTCCAGCTTCGTCAGCGCCTTCTCCAGCGTGCTCAGTTCGTTGACGACGCGGTAGGAAGCGCCGCCGCCCTTGCGATCGCGTCCCCCGCGGCCGCCGCGCTCATCCCTCCCGTCGCGCCCGCGCCCCCGCCCGCCTTCCTTGTCGCCGAACGAGAAGCCTTCACGGCGCCCCCGGCCGCCCTGCCCGGGGCCCTTGCCCCTGGTGTCCTGTGTAGTCATGGGGGAGCCCTTCGCCTCAAAGGGCACGTCCCGTCAAGTGGAGGCTTGGGATAACGACGCCCGGGTCAGAAGGCGTACTTGACCGTCGGCAGCACGGAGAAGCCGATCGATTGGGTGAGGACCATGAAGTTGAAGTTGGCCTCGATGCCGATGCTGAAGTGGCGCAGGCGGGTGAAGTACTCCACGCCGGGTCCCGCGGTGATGAGCACGTCCATCGTCGGCAGCAGGCTGGACGGGCTGTAGAAGACGACGGCGGCCCCACCTCGCGCGTAGATCCAGGTGCGCTGGACGTCCTGGCTGTCGTTGAAACCGACGATGCGCACCTTCACCTGGGCGCCAGGCGCCAGCGTGCTGAAGTCGCCGGACACGGTGCCATTGGCGGACAGGCCCGTGTAATCGCTCTTCATCGAGTTGGTGGCGGCGAGCAGGAAGATGCTGGGCGAGACCCGCTCGCCGATGTCGAAGCCCATGTCCACCTGGGCGGCCAGGCCGGGCGAGAAGTAGGTCGTCCCTCCGGAGGTCGTGGGCGGGTTGACGATCGACCAGAAGCCGCCGCGCGCCTCGAAGAAGAAGCCGCGCTCGATCTCGTTGAAGGACACCCCCTTCTTGTCTTCCAGGGGCTTGGCCTGAGCGAAGGCCGCCGACGAGAGGAAAACCGCGACGACCCAGAGGCGAGCGAAGCGCGTCATGCGAAGGCGAACCCTAGCCCAGCGGAGAGAGTGTGACGAGAACATCGAAACGCGACGGCCCCCGCCTGCTTCGAGGCGGAGGCCGCGGCACTTCACGCGTGGCTTGTCACTGGCCCGACTGCTTGAAGATGAACGGGTAGGTGACGATCACCACGCCGCCGCCCTTGGGCTTGGGGAAGATCCACCCGCGCACCCGGCTGGCCACGCAGGTCTCGAGCTCCGGGTTGCCCACGGTGGACTGCGCCACCGAAGACGAGGCGACGCTGCCTGACGGCGAGATGACGAACTTGATCGCCACCTTGCCCTCCAGCTTCGGGAAGCGGTTCAACTGGTTCTCGTAGCAGAAGCGGATCTGCCCGCGGTTGGCGTGGATGACCTTGCGGATCAGCTCCTTGTCGAGCGAGCCCATGACGGTGGGCTCGGACGACGTGATGCCGATGTCGACGCCCTTCTTCCCGCCCAGCACGCCGACGCCGGAGCCGTAGCCGCCGGTGCCACCTCCGCGGCCCTTGGTGCCGATGCCGCCGATGCCGATGGTGTCACCGACGCCGCCGCCGCCGGATCCCGAGCCGCGCAAGCCCAGCCCGCCGAAGCCCTGCGCATCGCCGGGCGCCGCGCCGAACATGTTGCCCATGGCGCTCTTCAGCTCGCCGCCGAGGCCCTGGTGCCCGAAGATGGTGGAGATGCCTCCGCCGGAGCCGCCGAAGATCTTCTGGGCGAGCAAGCGGGCCTGATCCTTGTTGTTGGGATCGCCCTTGGGCGCCGCGTGGGCCGAGCGCTTGGGCGCGTCCTTCTTGCCCATCTGGCCCTCGTCGCCCTTGTGCTTCTGGGCGATCTCCCCCGAGTCCTTCTTCTGCTTCTCGAACTTCTGGAGGATCGGGTTCTTCTCGGGCGGCTTGATGAGCAGCTTGGCGATGCGCGCCTGGTTGGAGTTGAGCTCGTCGTCGAAGGCCTCGCCCTCTGCGTCCCGGTTGGCGGCGCTGATGACGAAGAGCGCCCCGAGGAAGAAGCACACCAGGAAGATGTTGAGGACGGTGAAGTCGACGGCCTCGCTGAAGGGCACCAGCACGGGCTTGGGCGCGGGCTGGAAGAAGACCTCGACCACCACGCCCCCGAGATCGACCCAGGCGAAGTCGTCGTTGGCCAGGGTGATGGAGTAGGCGTCGCCATCACTGGACGCGACGCCGCGCTTCTTCGCCTCGTCGAGCGTCATCGTCTCGTCGCCGAAGCGGCGCTGCAGCTCGCCCTTCATCTTCGAGGTGAAGCGCAGCTGGGCGCCGGCCGGCCCGACGCGCACCACGTCGAAGGACGGCCCGCCGAAGAGGGAGTCGCCCATCTCGAAGTCGACGCCCTTCATGCTCCCGACCTTGAAGGTGCGGGTGACGCCAGGGTGGAGGAAGAACTCGCCCACCATCTGGTCACCCCAGAGGAAGCGGAGCTCGACGCCCAGCGGACCGGTGCCCTTGCGACGGCGAGGGCGGCCCCGGACGGCGGCGCCGGTCTGCTCGTCCTGCACGGGAGGCGGAGGCGGCGCGGCGTCCGGTACGGGTACGGGCATCGGCGCAGGAACGGCGGCCGCGATGGCCTGGGCGACGGGCGCGGGAGGCGCCTGGACCGCGGGCGCGGCGACCTGTACGGTGGCGGCGTCAGGCACGGCCGCGACGGGCGCGACGGAGGGAGCGACGGAGGCGCCGGCCTTGTCGACCTTGATCGTCGTGTTGCCGATCTTGATCTCGTCGCCGAACTGCAGCGTGCCCTTGTTGACGCGCTTGCCGTTGACGAAGGTGCCCTCCACGCTGCCCATGTCGATGATGGACAGGGCGCCGTCGGGGGCGACCTCGATCACCGAGTGGATGCGGGAGACCTTCTCGTCGTCGAGGCAGAGGTGGGCCGAGGACAGCCGACCGATCTTGATGATGTCGCGGTCGTAGTCCTTCTCGGCGACCAGCTGCTCGCCCTTGAAGACCTTGAGTGTGAGAGGAACAGCCACGTTGAAGCCTCCTGGCGTCGGGTCCGCGCGTCGCCGTTTAGGACACCGGCCAGGCAGCCGGGTTCCCGCCACGCGCGAGGTGTGAGGCCTACAGCTCGCCCACCGACTGCATCACCTTGTCTTTGAACTCTTCGCGGATCTTGATCAGGTTCGAGTGCTTCACCTTCTTGCGGGCCTCGACGTACTCGCCGTCGGGCTTGGTGAGATCGCCCTCGATGGTGTCGTCCTCGAAGCTGTACTCCGTCGTCTTCTTGTAGGTGACGTTGCCACCGCCCTTGTCCTGGGCAAACGCCGGGAACGCCAACATCGCGACGAGCGACAGCCACAACCACTTGCTCATACAGCCTCCAAAGCGAGCACCCTTTGACCCGAATGAAGCACGGGGCGGGCACATGCTACCACTCCGCACTTCTCCGCAAATCCCTGAGCGCGTTGTGGCCGTCTCACATTGTGCGACAGGTGCCACCTCGAGTGCACAGGTGCTGCTTCAGCGGCACGCCGGTTGGGGGCCGGCGGAGCAGCCGAAGATGAGGGTGTCGATGGCGCAGATGCCTTCGTTGATGAGGCCGTTCTTCACGAGGTCGGCGGCGACGGGGAGCGCGTTTTCGGCGTTGCTGCGGGCCTGGCCGGGGGCGCGGTCGGTGGAGAAGAGGGTCTTGCAGACGGTGGCCGCCGAGTCGATGGCCGTCTCGTCGCTGCGGACGGCCCTGGCGAGCGTGCCGGCGAGGTAGATGAGGGAGCCGCGGGAGTCGACCTCCTGCACGCCCTTCAGGACGCCGGTGAGGCGGGTGAGGCCGAACTCGGGGCACTCCTCCTCGAGCGCGAGGCGGTACACCATGCGGACCAGCGGGTAATTCTTGGCGGAGTCCTGGCCGTTGGGCCGCCCCATCGAGTCGACGCCCCAGATGCAGTTCAGCGCCCGGCGCAGGGGATTCATGATCTCGTCGTGCAACAGGAGCCGCTTCAGGTCGTCGACGACGGGCCGGAGATCCGCCTTGAGATCCGCAGGGAGGGGCAGGTTGGTGAAGGCGTTCTCCAGCTCCGTCGCGTTGGCGGACTGCAGCATCGGCACCAGGCCGCGCACCAGCGCCACCGCCTCGTCTTCGGTGAGGCTGGAGGGGTTGAGGAACGCCGTCACGCTGCCCCCGTCGGGGTTCGCGGTGAGGGCGTTCAAGTGTTCCATCAGCGCCTTCCCGTCGGCGGTGTTCAGGTAGTCCGTGAAGCCGATCAACAGGTCGAGCCCATCGGTCAGCTGGCAGTTGAGGGTCTGGCTGCACATGCCGGCGATCGCGCCCGAGATCTCGTAGTGCGGCGTGCGCGGGCGGCCCCGGCAGTCGAGGCCTTCGCCGGTGACGTAGTTGAGCACGGTGTTGATCTGCGGGGTGGCGAGCTCGATGGCGTCGATGCCCTTGCCCTGGTGGACGAGCAGGTCCATCGCGCGGCGCATCTCGCACAGCTCGTTGGCCTGCTGCAGCGGCGGCGGGCTGGACGTGGGGGCGCAGTAGTCGTCGCCCGTGGCGCCCACCTCCGGCGGCTTGCGGGCATAGCCGTCGAGGGTGCGGAAGACGGCGCGCAGCACGTCGTTGACGGGCGGCGAGTCGCCTTCGCGCAGCGGGATGAGGAGCTGCGTCTCCACCACCTGCTTGAGGCCCTCGGTGCGGCCTTCGCTGATCGCGCGCACGAAGTTGGGCATCAGGTGATCGACGCCCTGGCACTGCATCATGTCGGGGCGGGGCTCGGCGGCGGGGGCCTCGAGGCTCTCCGCGCCGCAGGACAGCGCGATGAGGGCGCAGACGAAACCAGTGACGAGCAGCCGGGCGGACATCAGGCCTCGCAGCGTAGCGCACTCATGAGAGCCCGTGCTCGCGCAGGATCTCCTCGGTGTGCTGACCCAGCGCCGGGGGAGGACGAATCGGCGGCGCGCCCAGCTTGAGCGGCGTGCGCAGCCACACCACCCCGCCCTCCTCCTCGAAGAGCCCGCGGGCCTTGAGCTGCGGATCGTCCAGCACCTCGTCGCCCTCCAGCACCGGCTCCACGCAGAGATCGACGGTGCGGAAGAGCTCGATCCAGTGGGCCAGCGGCTTCGAGGCGAACACCTTCTCCAGCTCGGCGCGGGTGCGCGCGCCCAGCTCGCCCGTGTCGTAGGCGCCGTCCATCAGCTCGGGGCGCTCGAGGGCGGCGCAGACGCCCATGAAGAACTTGGGCTCGAGCGCGCCGACCGCGAGCCACCGCCCGTCGCCCGTCTGGTACAGCCCGTAGCAGGGGTAGCCGCCGTTGAGCGCCTCCCTCCCGCGCTGCAGGGGAACGCCCTCCTTCCCCATCACCAGGCGCCCGGCGAGGTGCATGTGGAGGAAGGCCAACGCGCCGTCCGTCATGGAGACGTCCACGAAGCGGCCCTTCCCGGTGCGCGAACGCTCGTGCAGCGCCGCGAGGATCCCCACCAGCGCGAAGAGGCTGCCGCCCCCGATGTCGGCGATCTGCACCCCCGCCATCGCCGGCGCCCCACCCGGCTTGCCCCCATAGGCCAGCGCCCCGCACCGCGCGAGGTAGTTGATGTCATGGCCGGCGCGCAGGCGATCGGGCCCGGTGTTCCCGTAGCCGGAGATGGCGCAGTAGATGAGGCGCGGGTTCTCCTTTTGCAGCGCGTCCCAGCCCAGCCCCAGCTTGTCCATGACGCCAGGCCGGAAGCTCTCCACCAGCACGTCGTACTGCCTGGCCAGCGCCTTCAACTTCGCGGCGCCGTCGGGCGACTTGAGATCGAGCGCGATGCTGCGCTTGTTGCGGTTGAGGCCCAGGAAGAGCGCCGACGTGTCGTCCTTCATGGGCGGCGAGTGGCGCGTGTAGTCGCCGACGCCGGGCTCCTCCACCTTGTCCACCTGGGCGCCGAGGTCCGCCAGCACCAGGGTGGCGTAGGGGCCGGGCAACAGCCGGGAGAGATCGAGGACCTTCAATCCTTCCAGGGGAAGCGACATCGGCGACTCCTCGCAGCGAATGAAAAACGCGGCGCCGCCCCGTCATCTCGACGAAGAGCGAGCGCCGCGTGGGGAAAGCGCGGTGGGCGCGAGGCCGTCAGCTGAGCAGCTTGCCGAGCTTCATCGCCAGGCCCATGTCCATGGGCTTGAACTTCAGCTTGCCCTGCATGGCGGCCATCTGCGCGTTCATCTGCTTGGTGGCGATCTTCTCGAAGTCCGCCGCGCTGGAGATGATCGTCATCTTCGACTCGCCGTTCTTCCCGGCGGAGACCCAGCCCTCGGACTTGGTGCAGTCCAGCGTCCACTGGCCGCCGCCGTCACCGGTCAAGTCGAAGTGGATGACGGCGTTGATGTCCTTCGCCAGCTCCGGCTTCGCCTGGATGCGCTTGGGGATCTCGGTCTCCAGAATGTCCTTCACGGCCATGGTGTCCTCGCCTTTCGTGTGGGTGCTGCGCTGATTTTCAAATCAACGGCGGCGCACTTAAGGCACGCCGCCCCGCCTCGTCAACCGCCATGGAGGCCGAGCCGTCACGGCCAGGCGGCCTCCTTCGCCAGCAGCGCCTCGAACTGCTCGAGGGGCATGGCCTTCAAGTCCTCGCCCCCGTAGCGGCGGGGAGCCACGGCCTTGCTCTCCATCTCCCGGTCGCCCACCACCAGCGTGAAGGGGATCTTCTGCACCGCGGCCTCGGCGATCTTCTTCTGCATGGACAGGCCGCGATCGTCCACCTCCACGCGGAAGCCCTTCGCGGACAGCTTCGCGGCCACCTCGCGGCAGTAGTCCAGCTGCCGATCGGCCACGTAGACCAGGCGCGCCTGCACGGGGGCGAGCCACGCAGGGAAGGCGCCGGCGAAGTGCTCGATGAGGATGGCGATGAAGCGCTCGAAGCTGCCGTAGATCGCGCGGTGCAGCACGACGGGCCGGTGCTCCTTGTTGTCCTCGCCGATGTACGTGAGGTCGAAGCGCTCGGGCGCGTTGTAGTCGAGCTGGATCGTCCCCAGCTGCCACTTGCGGCCGATGGAGTCGGAGACGTCGAAGTCGATCTTCGGGCCGTAGAAGGCGCCGTCGCCGGGCTTGAGCTCGTACTCGAGCTTGATCGACTCGAGCGCCTGCTTGAGCGCGGCCTCGGCGCGATCCCACAGCTCGTCCGTGCCGATGCGCTGCGGCGGCCGCGTCGACAGCTTGGCGGCGTACTCGAGGCCCACCGCGTCGTAGACCTTGTCGAGCAGCTTCACGAAGCGCGCGACCTCGTCGGGGATCTGATCTTCACGGCAGTAGATGTGCGCGTCGTCCTGGGCGAACTGGCGCACGCGCGTGAGGCCTCCGAGCGCCCCGGCCGCCTCGTTGCGGTGCAGCACGTCCTGCGTGTGGAAGCGCAAGGGCAGGTCCCGGTACGAGTGCTTCTTGAAGCCGTAGTACAGGTGGTGCGACGGGCAGTTCATCGGCTTGAGGGAGTAGTCCTGCTCCTTCGTCTCGCTGTCCTCGACGAGGAACATGTTCTCCCGGTACTTGCCCCAGTGACCGCTGATCTCCCACAGCCCCTTGTTGAAGAGCAGCGGCGTCTTGATCTCGACGTAGCCGTTCTCCAGCGCCAGCTTGCGCATGTAGCCGGACAGCACCGTGTAGAGGGCCGTCCCCTTCGGCGTCCAGAAGGCGGCGCCGGGCGAGAAGTGGTGGAAGTGGAAGAGGTCGAGCTCTTTGCCCAGGCGGCGGTGATCGCGCCTGGCCGCCTCCTCGCGCTGCTTCACCCAGGCCTCGAGCTGCTTCTTGTCGAAGAAGGCCGTGCCGTAGACGCGCTGGAGCATGGGGTTGCGATGGTCGCCGCGCCAGTACGCGCCCGACGAGGACAGGATCTTGATGACGCCGATCTTCCCCGTCGAAGGCCCGTGGGGCCCCAGGCAGAAGTCCACCCAGTCACCGTGCTTGTAGAGCGTCAGCGTCTTCGCGCCCTTCGCCACGATGTCGTTGACGATCTCGACCTTGAACTTCTCGCCCATGCCCTCGAAGAGCTTGATGGCCTCCTCGGGAGAGACCTCCTGCCGCACGAAGGGCGCGTCGGCGGCGACGATCTCGTTCGCCTTCTTCTCGATCTGCTCGAGCTCCTCCGGCGTGAAGGGCTTGTCGCGGAAGAAGTCGTAATAGAAGCCCTCTTCGATCGCCGGGCCGATCGTCACCTGCGTGCCGGGAAAGAGGCGCTGCACCGCGTCGGCGACCACGTGCGCGGCGTCGTGGCGGGCGACTTCGAGGGCCTCGGGGTTCTTCGACGTGAAGATCTGCAGCGACGCGTCTTCGTCGATGGACCGCGAGAGATCGACCTCCTGGCCGTTCAGCTTCGCGAAGATGGCGTCCCTGGCCAGGCCCGCGCCGATCGAGCTCTTGACGAACTCAGCGATGGAGATGCCCTTCGGCGCTTCCTTCTTCGAGCCGTCCGGCAGGGTGACGATGACATTGGCAGCCATGAGGCGCCTCTCTAGCGTTCAAACGGGTGGAAATGGAGCGGGAACGATGGGCGGAAAACACGTCAGCCGGAGCGCGCCTCCCTGGGAGACGTCACTCCGGCCGTCGAGTGCTTCCGGTGCTGCCAGTGGGTCCTGCTGGTTTCGAACCAGCGACCCCTACCGTGTCAAGGTAGTGCTCTACCACTGAGCTAAGGACCCTCACTGAGAAGCGCGGCGCTTGTAGCGGTCGCTCTTCGAGACTGTCAAGAAGCCAGTACACGCCGGCCGCGACGCGCGATGAGCCTCCTGCCTGACAGCGCCAGCTTCCACGAGAAGGTGCAGGACTGCTTCGTCGCGCACCGGGGCCGCGGCGTGGCGCTGTCGGCGAAGGACGTGGAGCTGCTCGACGAGTGGGCCGAGGCGGGCGTGCCGGTGGAGGTGATCGCCCGCGGCATCCGCAAGGCCGCCGAGGCCGCCGTCTGGGACGCACCGGAAGGAGAGGGCCTCCTGCGATCGCTCGCCGCCTGCCGCCGCCAGGTCAACGCGGAGATCGCCAAGTACCTGAAGCTGTCCGCGGGGAAGACCGGGGCGGGCGCGCCGAACGAGGTGGACGACGAGCCCTTCCACGTACAGCGCCACAAGAAGCTCAAGGCCGCGCTCAAGAAGATCGGCAAGGCGCACGAAGCCCTGTTGCCGGCCGTCAAGAGGCTGCTGGCAGGTTTGCCGACGCCGGAGGACTTCGATGCGTCGAATCGACAGGAGGAATTAGCGCTGGCCGTCTTGACACGCGCGATTCCGTACGAAGAGCGCCGGGTGCTCTTGCGCGAGGCGTCCCGACTGGTGGAGAAGGCCGGGGCGGCGTCGAAGCGTGCACGCCGCGAGTCGTTGAGGTTTCATCGGGCAGCGTTGATTCGGCACCACCTCGGCGTGCCGGCCTTCTGGTAACGGAAGCAAGGAGTCGCATGACGGCGATCGGGAAGGGGATCGACACCGCGGGCTTCGTCTTCGAGCGCTCCGGCGACTTCGCACGCGCGAAGGCCCGGGTGTCCGTCGCGGATTGCCCGGACTGCCGGGGCTCCGGCCTCGCGCGCAACACCGTGCAGGAGAACGGCCGGAGGTACGACGTCGTCACTCCCTGCGCCTGCACCCGCCTGTCGCGCCGCGCCGAGTCGTTCAACGACGCGCGCATCCCCGCCGTCCACGCGCAGGCCAGCTTCGACGGCTACCGCCCCTCCAACGCCGAGCAGGCCCGCGCCCTCCAGGTGGCGAAGGACTTCTCGATGCGCTGGCCCCAGCCCCGCGGCTACGTGCTGGCCGGGCCCGTCGGCACCGGAAAGACGCACCTTTTGTCCGCGACGCTCAAGCACCTCACCCTCGAGCTCGGTGTCGACTGCGCGTACGTGGAAGTGAGCCTCCTCTACGCGCAGATCCGCCGCGGCTTCCAGGACGGCAAGTCCGGCGGGGAGATCATCCAGCCGCTCTCCCGCGTCGAGGTGCTGGCCATCGACGAGCTGGGCAAGGGCCGCGGCAGCCAGTTCGAGCTCGAGACGCTCGATGAGCTGATCGCCCGCCGGTACAACTCGGGGAAGGTGACGCTCTTCGCCACCAACTACTCCTTGAAGCCGCCCGAGGAGCGCGCCCAGCGCGGGTACATCAGCACCGAGGCCGCGCTGGAGGCCGGCAAGGAGTCGAAGCTCCTGTCCGATCGCGTCGGCGATCGCATCTACAGCCGCCTCTGCGAGATGTGTGAATTCGTGGAGCTGCCGGCGGGTACGCCCGACGCGAGGCGGACCCGCGCGGTCAGCGCCCAACCGCCAGCGATGAGACGGGCGTAGGCCCCCGCTTCAGGGGACCGCCCCCGTCACTTCGCGCCGCCGGTGCAGATCCAGTCCTTCAGCAGCTTCTTCTGATCCGCCGTCAGCGTCGTGCCGTCGTTGGGCATCGCGCCCAGCGTGCCCTCGCCCTTCGGCCCCTTCTTGTTCGCCGCGTCCCCGCCCAGCACCTTGAGCCACAGCGAGCTGTTCGCCAGCGACTTGTTCGCGCCGTCCACCACCTTCAGCGTGGAGCCCATCACCTGCTGCGCGAGGTACGACGGCTTGTTCGTGGTGCTCGCGAACGTCGCATCGGCCGTCGTGTAGTCACCGTACGCGTAGCCCGAGACGTGGCACGAGACGCACTTGGCGGTGAACACCGCCTGCACCTCGCCGGTGAGGGTCTTCGCGGTGGCGGCGCTGTCGCAGGTGAGATCCGGATCGGCCGGCATGCCTCCACCGCAGCCGAACAGGACGAGGGAACCGAGGACGGAGATGGAAATCAGGATGTGCTTGGTCATGGCGGCGCGGCACTCTACCCGTATGCTCGAGGCCCGTCATGCGTTGGAGACTCCTCGCCGGCACGTTGGCCGTCGTGCTGATCGGCGCCGTCGTCTTCTCCCTCGTGGGGGTGGGTTCGCCCGCGCTCCCGGCGACCGCAGCGCTTCCCGGCCAGGGCCCGGTTCCGGCGGCCCCGTCTGTCCCCGGAAGCCCGACCCGCGCGCCTCCCACAGGCCCGGCGCCGGCCGCTCCACCGTCGCCGCTCGCCCTCGTCCCTCCCCGTCCGCCACCCTCCCCCTCCAGCGCCACGCGGGGCTCTGCCCCGGTCCCCGCTCAGCCGAGCTCGGCCGCGCCGATGCCCGGCCAACAGCCCGTTCCCCAAACGCCTCCCGACGCCGGCCTGCCCTTCAGGCTCGACAAGGACGGCATCAAGGCCGCCGTCGCCGAGCGGATCCCCGAGCTGCGCGAGTGTTATGACGCCTGGCTCGAGGCCAACCCGTCCCTCGCCGGGAAGATCAAGGTGTCCTTCACCATCGCGGAGAATCCAGACACGGGGCTCGGCGACGTCATCGAGATCGGCGTGCTGGACGGCGGCCTGGATCACTTCGCCCTGCAGGGCTGCGTGATGAACGTGTTCCAGGATCTGCACTTCGAGGCGCCGGTGAACGGGCCCGTGAAGGTGAACTATCCGCTCAGCTTCGCGAACGCCGCCGACGCAGGCGGGTGAAGACAGGCAAACGCCCTGCCCTCCGCGTGGAGAGCAGGGCGCCTGGCATTCCCCTCGCCCGCGATGGGAGAGGGAGGAGTCACGTCACATGTCCATGTCTTCGCCGCCGTAGTCCGGCGCGCCGCCGCCCTTGCCCGCCTTCTTCTTGGGCTTGTCCGCCACCATCGCCTCGGTGGTGAGCAGCAGCGACGCCACCGACGCCGCGTTCTGCAGCGCGCAGCGCGTCACCTTCGCGGGGTCGATCACGCCCGAGGCCAGCAGATCCTCGTACTTCTCGGTCCGGGCGTTGAAGCCGAAGCCGCCCTGGCCCTCGCGCACCTTGTTGATCACCACCGCGCCCTCATGGCCCGAGTTGGCGGCGATCTTCCACATCGGCATGGTGATCGCCTTCTTCACGATCTCCACGCCGAAGGCCTGCTCACCGCCCAGCTTGAGGGCGTCGAGCGCCGGCAGGGCCCGCACGAAGGCGACGCCGCCGCCGGGGACGATGCCCTCCTCGACCGCCGCGCGCGTCGCGTGCATCGCGTCTTCCACGCGCGCCTTCTTCTCCTTCATCTCGGTCTCGGTCGCGGCGCCCACGTTGATCACCGCCACGCCGCCCACCAGCTTGGCCAGCCGCTCCTGCAGCTTCTCCTTGTCGTAGTCGCTGGTCGTCTCCTCGATCTGCACGCGGATCTGCTTGATGCGCGCCTCGATGTCGGCCTTCTTGCCCGCGCCGTCGACGATGGTGGTGTTGTCCTTGTCGATGGTGATCTTCTTGGCCCGGCCGAGGTCCGCCAGCGTCAGGTTCTCGAACTTGATGCCCAGGTCCTCGCTCACCACCGTGCCGCCGGTCAGCACCGACAGGTCCTTGAGCATCTCCTTACGGCGATCGCCGAAGCCGGGGGCCTTCACCGCCGCGACGTTCAAGACGCCGCGCAGCTTGTTCACCACCAGCGTGGCCAGCGCCTCGCCCTCGACCTCCTCGGCGACGATGAGCAGCGGCTTGCCCGAGCGCGCCACCTGCTCCAGCACGGGGATGAGATCGGCCATCGCGGAGATCTTCTTCTCGGTGATGAGCAGGTAGGGATCATCGAGCTCGACCATCATGCGCTCGCGGTTGGTCACGAAGTACGGCGAGATGTAGCCGCGGTCGAACTGCATGCCCTCGACCACGTCCAGCTCCGTCGCCAGGCCCTTCGCCTCCTCGACGGTGATCACGCCCTCCTTGCCCACCTTCTCCATCGCCTCGGCGATGATGTTGCCGATCGTCTCGTCGCCGTTGGCCGAGATGGTGCCCACCTGGGCGATGTCCTTCTTGCCGTTGACCGGCTTGGACAGCTTCTTCACCTCGGCCACCACCACCTCCACCGCCTTGTCGATGCCGCGCTTCAAGTCCATCGGGTTGTGGCCGGCGGCGACCAGCTTGAGGCCTTCCTCGTAGATGGCGCGCGCCAGCACGGTCGCGGTGGTGGTGCCGTCACCGGCGATGTCCGAGGTCTTCGAGGCGACCTCCTTCACCATCTGCGCGCCCATGTTCTCGAACTTGTTCTCCAGCTCGATCTCCTTGGCGACCGTCACCCCGTCCTTCGTCACCGTGGGCGAGCCAAACGACTTCTCGATCACCACGTTCCGGCCCTTGGGCCCCAGCGTCACCGACACCGCGTCCGACAGGATCCGGACCCCGCGCAAGATCGCCTCGCGCGCGCCCTGGTGAAAGAAGATCTCCTTGGCAGCCATGTGTAACCTCCAGAAATGATTGATGTTTGGACGCAGAAGGGCGTTAGCACTCGCCCTGTGCGAGCGCCAAAATAGGGAGCCGCGGCCGAATGTCAACTGGCGATGGGTCAGTCGGACTCGGGCTTCTGGGGATCCCGCCTGGGGGGCGGCTCGGCGGTGGCGAAGCCGACGAGGTCGAGCAGCTTGGAGAGCTCGAGCGGCTTGGCCAGCGTCATCGCCACGCCGCGGCGCATGCCCTTGTCGGACACCTCGTCGCTGCCGAAGGCGGTGATCATGATCACCGGCACGTCCTTGTGGCGGGGGATCTGGTGGACCTGCTGGGTGAAGGAGATGCCGTCGACGTGCGGCATCATGAGATCGGTGATCACCAGGCGGACGTCTTCGTGCTGGAGCAGCTCGAGCGCCTTCACCGGGTTGGTGGCGGTGATCACCCGGTAGCCGTTGCGGCGCAGAAAGGTGCCCAGCAGATTCAGCGTGGCCTCGTCGTCATCGACGACCATCACGCTGATGACGGGCCTGCCCTCTTCCGTCGTCGCCATGAACGGGTCGCCTAGCACGAGCCGTTGACTTTCGCGAGCGCCGCACCCAAACACGGGGGCACCATGGCCCTCACCGTCGACGAGGCCCTGCGCCGGGGCGAGGAGGCGTGGTCCGACGAGGACATCGAGGGCGCGCTCACCTGGGCCGAGAAGGCCCTCGAGCTCGATCCGCAGGATCTGGGCGCGCTCGATCTCAAGGCGAACGCGCTGGCCGAGCTGGGCGAGCTGGAGGCCGCGGCGGTGGCCTTCGACGAGCTGATCTCCCGCGAGCCGAAGAACGCGGCGCACCTGCTGTCGGCGGCGGAGGTGCGCATTCGGGGAGGCGAAGACGACCGCGAAATGCAGGAAGAGGCCCTGGAGCTGCTCGATCGCGCCGAGCGGCTCGTGCGCGGCGACGAGACGCTGGCGCCCGAGGTGGCCTTCCTGCGCGGCCTGGCGCTCAACCAGCTCGGCCACGCGGCGGACGCCCTGGCCTCGTTCGATCGCGTGCTGGCCGCCGATCCGGATCACCCGGAGGCGCGGCTCGAGCGCGGCTTCGCGCTCTTCGAGCTGGGTCGCCTCGACGAGGCCCAGCGCGCGCTCGAGGCGATCACCCGAGATCACCCCGACGAGCCCTGGGCCTTCCACTACCTCGCGCTGATCGCCGAGCGCCGCGGCAAGGACCCGAGGCCCCTCTTCGCGAAGGCGCGCTCGCTCGATCCCGACGCCTTCCCTCCGCCGGTCCACCTCTCCGCGAAGGACTTCGACGCCGCGGTGGCCGAGGCGATCGATCGGCTGCCCGAGCACGCCCGGCCCGCGCTCGACAACACCATCCTCACCGTCGAGCCCTTCCCTTCCGACGAGGACGTGAAGGAAGGCGTGTCCCCCACCGTGCTCGGCGTCTTCCACGGCACCGCCCTCGACGAGCGCCGAGACATGCACGCCGAGGATCACCTCACCGCCCGCATCACCCTCTTCCAGAACAACCTCGAGCGCTTCGCCCGCACCCGCGAGGAGCTGATCGAGGAGATCCGCATCACCGTCCTCCACGAGGTCGGCCACCTCCTCGGCCTCGATGAAGACGAGCTGTACGATCGCGGCCTCGACTGACGCACCTCGTCGCTGCTAGGCACTCGCCCCGGCGAAGCGGCCGTGTCTGGTGACCGGCCTGGTCTTCAAAACCAGTGAGCTGGCGCGCGAGCGTCGGTTGGTGGGTTCGATTCCCATGCTTCGCCGACCTTCTCCCACCCCTGACCACCAGCGAAATTTCCGCTGCTATTTCATTGGGTTAGGCATATTTTCGTGGCGACGGACGCGCGAAAAAGCTATCTTCCGCGCCGTGACGAAAGAGCGGTTTCAGGCGATCGAGGACAAGACCAAGCAGCTGAAAAAGTACCTCTCCCAGAAGAGGCCCGAGGTGCAGGACTTCCTCGATCGCTTCGAGATGGCGTGGGTGCACCACGACTGCGCGCTGGAAGGCTCGATCTACAGCCCACAGGAGCTGACCGCGGCGCTGCACCCGGGCGCGGTGGTGGCGGAGGCCTCGCTGTTGCCGATCGTCTGGGAGATCCGCAACCACAAGGCGGCGATGGACTTCATTCGCGAGGAGTCGAAGACGTCGAAGAAGAACGCGGCCATCACCATGACCTTCGTCCGCCGGGTGCACGATCTCCTCTCGGGGAACACGCCCGAAGCGCAGGCGGCGCGGGCGGTGGCCGAGCGGCGGGAGCGCACCGAGAAGGAGCTGGCCAAAGAAAGGGAGAAGGCCGGCTTCCGGAAGGACATCCCGCTCCACAAGACGTACCTGCACGAGATCGCCCAGCCCGCCAAGGTGCAGCCGCTGCTCGACAAGCTGCTCGACTGGACGGCGTCGGCGGAGTTCCGCGAGCTCCACCCGATCCTCCAGGCGGGCCGCGTGCAGCACCAGTTCATCCAGATCTTCCCGTTCACCGACACCAGCGGGAAGGTCGGCCGCATGTTGTCCAACTTCATCCTCATGCGGAACGGCTTCATGCCGGCGGTGATCGTCTCCGTCGACCGCGCCAAGTACTTCGAGTCCTTCCGCGCCGGCTTCAACACCTTCAGCAACCTGATGATGGACGCGATGGACAATTCCCTGGAGAACGGCCTCAAGCACTTCCGTGATCTGACCCGCTTCTATCGCTGACGCCCACGAGGCTCCCCGTGCCGAACACCGCCGCCAGCCCGATGGAGGTCGCCAGCCTGTCGGCGCGCTCCAAGGTGGACCGGCTCACCCGGCTCTTCAAGAAGCGGCAGCGCGCGCTGGTGCTCCCGCACGACAACCCCGATCCCGACTCGCTGGCCTCGGCGTGGGCGTTGACCACCCTGCTCGAGGCGCGCCTGGGCCTGAAGGCCGAGATCGCCTACGGGGGCATCATCGGCCGCGCGGAGAACCTCGCCTTCGTCAAGGAGCTGGGCGTGCCGGTGACGCCGATCTCCGAGGTGAAGCTGGACGACTACGATCTGCTGGGACTCGTGGACACGCAGCAGGACGTGAAGAACCACGCCCTCTACGATCAGCGCATCGCCGACATCGTGATCGATCACCACCCGGTGCGCGAAGGGGAGCTCCACAACGCCTTCGCCGACGTGGGCGGGGTGTACGGCGCCACCTCGACCATGCTGGTGGAGTACCTGAGGGCCGCGAAGCTCGATCCCTCGCCGGAACTCAGCACCGCCCTGTACTACGGGATCAAGGCCGACACGAGGGATCTCGAGCGGCAGACCTCGGCGCCCGACGTGGACTCCTACCTGTGGCTCTACCCGCGCATCGATCGCCGTCGGCTCGCGGCCATCGAGCACCCGTCGCTGCCGCAGCGCTACTTCCGCCTGTTCCACCAGGCCATCGAGCAGGCGCGGGTCTATTCCTCGGGCGTGGTGACGGATCTGGGTGAGATCTACACGCCGGACATGGTGCCCGAGGTGGCCGAGCGGCTGTCCTTCCTCGAGGGGGTGAGCTGGTCTCTGGCCCTGGGCAGCTTCCGCAGCCAGCTGTACCTGAGCCTGCGCGTGCAGGATCGCCGGAAGAACGCGGGGCGGCTCATTCGCGAGGCCTGCGCCGACTTCGGCGGCTCGGCGGGAGGCCACGGCTCGATGGCGGGCGCGCGGCTGCCGCTCACCGGAAAGAAGGCCCAGCGCGAGGCGTTGCGGCGCGACGTGGTCAAGCGCTTCAAGGAGGCCTTCGGCGTGGAAGGCGAGCGCGGCGCGTCGCTCCTCTCCGACGAGGCGTGATCTACTGGGACTTCAACGCCGGCGCGCCGCTGTTGCCCGCCGTGGCCGCGCACCTCGCCACGGCCTTCGCCGAGACCTGGGGGAACCCGTCCAGCGTGCACCGCGTCGGGCGGGCCTCGCGCAAGCGGCTCGACGCGGCGCGGGAAGCAGTCGCCCAGCGGCTGGGCGCCCTGCCCCGCGAAGTCCTCTTCACCGGCTCGGGCAGCGAGGCGGCGGCCCTGGCGGTGCTGGGGGCCTACCGGGCGCGCAAGGACCCCGGGAAGACGAAGGTGGTCACCTCGCTGGTCGAACACCCCTGCGTGCTGGGCGCCGTGGCTGAGCTGCAGCGCGAGGGCGCCCGGGTGGTGCGGGTGCCCTGCGACGCCGACGGCAGGGTGCGCCTCGAGCAGCTCGAGGAGCAGCTCACGCCCGACACCGCGCTGTGCAGCCTGATGTGGGTGAACAACGAGACCGGGGTGATCCAGCCTGCCCCCCAGCTCGCGCGGACGTGCAACGAGCGCGGCATCGTCTTCCACTGCGACGCGGTGCAAGCGGTGGGGAAGCTCTCCGCCACGCTGCGCGACTGTCCGGCCGATCTCTACAGCTTCTCGGCCCACAAGCTGGGTGGGCCCGCGGGCGTGGGGGTGCTGGTGAAGCGGCGCGGCGTCCCCGTGGCCCCGCTGGTGCCCGGCCACCAGGAAGACGGGAAGCGCGGCGGGACACCCAGCGTGGCGATGGCGGAGGCGCTGGTGCTGGCGCTCGAGCACGCCCTGGACGGACAGGACGGCTACGCGGCGCGGGTTGGCCCGCTCCGCGATCGCTTCGAGCGCGAAGTCCTCGCGCAGCTCCCCGGGACGGCGGTGAACGGCGCCGGCGCCGAGCGCGTGGCCAACACCTCCAACCTGCGCTTCGCCGGGGTGGACGGAGAGGCGCTCTTGATCGCGCTCGATCTCGAGGGCATCTGCGTGTCCACGGGGGCGGCCTGCGCCTCGGGCTCGCTGTCTCCCTCGCACGTGCTGAAGGCCATGGGCCTCTCGTCGGCCGAGGTGGGCCAGTCGCTGCGCTTCTCCCTGGGCGAGGGCACCACCGACGAAGAAGTCTCCCGGGTGGTGGCCGCCCTCCTCAAGCACGTGCCCCGCGCGCGCCAGTAGGGCTGCCCGTCCCAGCGCCATCGACTCGTCCCCTTCACGCGGCCCGGCGATCCGGACTTCGTCCCCTGGATGAAGGCCCGCTCAGTCCGCGGTGCCGAACAGCCCGCGCACCAGCGAGGAGACGGCGAGATCCGTGCCCACCCGCTCGTCGAGAAGCGGCATCAGCCCTTCGATGAATTCCTCGGCGGTGCGAAAGCGCAGCTCGGGATCCACGTCGAAGGCCTGCGCCACCAGCCCCTCGAGCACCCTCGGCACGTCTGGGCGCAGCGCGCGCATGGGCACGTACTCGGAGCTGCGGATGGCCGCGAACACCTCGTCCGGCGTCTTGCCCTGGAAGGGCCGCTGCAGCGTGAGCAACTCATACAGCGTCACCGCCACGGCCCAGAGATCGACGCCGGGGGTCAGCACTCCGTCGATGGCCTCGGGCGACAGGTAGTACGGCTTGCCCATGATCTCCTTCGACCCGGCGACGATGAGCGAGCGCGCCACGCCGAAGTCGCCCAGCTTGAGGTGCCCGGTGCGCGACACGAAGAAGTTCGACGGCGACACGTCGCAGTGAATGACGCCCAGCGGCCGCCCCTCGGGATCCCTCGCGGCGTGCGCGTAGCCCAGGGCCTCGAGCAGCACCCGCGCCAGGTACACCGCGAAGTCCACGGGCCAGTGCACCTTCTTCGTGCGGCAGCGCCGGATGATCTGCCCGACGTCGCGACCGTCGATCAGCTCCATCACCATGAAGATGGACTTGCCGTCGTGGCCGACGTCCACCACCTCGACGATGTTGGGGTGGTGGAGGTGCCGGGACAGCTCGGCCTCGGCGGTGAACAGCCTCACCGACTCGGGGTCCTCCTGGAGCGCAGGCAACAGCCGCTTGAGCGCGAACTCGCTGCCCTGGAAGGGGCCCTGGAGCGCGCGCACGCGGAAAACTTCGGCCATGCCGCCCTTGCCCAGCGGCCGGACGACCTCGTACGGGCCGATCGCCTGGGTCACTTCGGAGGCTTCCCCTTCGGCTTGCCGGCCAGACGAACGCGAGCCGTCAGCGTCTGGAAGTCCTTCTCGCGACGGATCGGCGCGAGATCCGGGTTCTTCAGGAGGTCATCGAGGGTGAAGCCGGCCTCGCCCGCGTAGTCGAAGCCCGCGTTGAGCGCGGCGATCGCTTCCTTGGCGCGCTTCTCCTGCACCAGGGCGCAGGCGAGGTTGAAGTGGATCTCCCCCACCAGGCTGGGCGCCAGCTTGCGGGTTCGGGCCAGTTCGGCGGCGCGGCGGAACGGTTCCACCGCATTCTTCGACTGCTTGAGGTTCGCGTGGGCGACGCCTGTCAGGTACAGCACCGAGACGTTGTCGGGATCCTGCGTCTGCGCGTCGCGCAGGATGGCAAGCGCCTCGGTGTACTTGCCGTTCTTCACCAGGGCCGTGCCCTCGGAAATTGCGCTCTCCAGGCTGCGGCCCCCCTTCCTGGCCACGTCGGCGGCCGAGCCCGACTTGTCGCCCAGCACCTTCTGGCGCTCCTCCGCGGTGGCGGAGGTGACGAAGAGGGCGCCGCTGTCGAGAGCCGGCGAGCTGCACGCCTCGTCGAGGCGCAGCGAGCCGACCAGCTGCTCGTCGGCCCAGAAGCCGAGGAACGGGTACGTCTTCTGCGCCACGCAGGAAGGGCCGGCCTGGCACACCGTCACCTGGCCGACGAAGAGGCTCCCCTCGAAGGAGCCCTGCAGGACGGAGGAATCCAGCGCGATCCCCGGGCACTCTTCGGTCGCCTTGAGCCGGCCGACGACCTGACCTTCGACGACCGTCACGTCGACGATCCCCACACCACCCAGCCGGTACAGTCCCGTCATGGCTGGCGTCGCCGCGGCCGCGGAGGAAACCGAGGAGGCCGTCGTCAAGACCAGCGTGAGCAAGACGCTGCGGCGCAACCGACGCATGAGCGGGTCGCAGGTTAGCACCTTGAATCCAACGATCGCCTCGCTAAGATCTCGGGCGAAAGGAGCTTCCACGGGCTGTTCCCTGCGGAGTGCGTGATGTCCGGCTAACGCTTGAACCGATACCAATCACAAGGGGGTCGTTCTGTGTCTCCGGGTGCAAGCCCTCCACAGAGAGGGACGCCGAAGGCGGCATGGCCAAATGACTCCCACCTGAACCTCTTGGTTCAGTGAAGGTCGAACACACGGCTCAATCGTGGGGAACTCTTTTGAGGGCCGCGACAAGGCGGCGCTGCGGCGGGAGTTGGAGAGCCGACGGCGCGCGCTCACGGCGGCCGAGGTCGCCCAGGAGGGCGGCGAGGTGCACAGGCGCCTCGCCGCCCTCGGTTTTTTCCAGGCCGCACGCACCCTGGCCTTGTACGACGCGCAGGCCTTCGAGGTGCCGACGCGCCCGATCTTCGAAGCCGCGCGGGCCCGCAGCGTGCGGTGCGTCTACCCGCGCGTGGTGAAAGGCGAGAAGGTGCTGCGGTTCCACGTGGTGGAGACGAGCGCGGACTTCGTTTCCGGACCGCTCGGGCTCCTGCAGCCGGCGCCCCAGGCGGCGGAGATCGCGCTCGCGGACATCGACTGCTTCGTGGTGCCCGGCGTCGGCTTCACGAAGGCCGGCGCACGGCTGGGACGAGGCGGCGGCTACTACGACGCGACCCTCGCGCTGAGGAGGACGGACGCGTGGGCCGTCGGCGTCACCTTCGCGTGCGGTGTCGTGGAGTGGCTCCCGGAGGCGCCCTGGGATGTCCGCGTCGACGCGGTGGTGTCGTCGCGCGGGGTGGCGCTCATCAGGGACATCCCCTCCCCCTGACCCGCGCCCCGAGCTGCGCTTCAACCGCGGGTCGCGAAGACCCAGGTGTACATGCCCTCGCCCGCGAGCCCGGGGAAGCGCAACGACTTGAGGACCTCCGCGAGGCAGCGATCGAGCAGGTAGTCGGCAGCGGCGGGCCCCTCGGCCAGGTTCCCCTGCACCCACGCGTGCGTCACCTTCCCGGTGTCGTCCGTCTGGAAGCGGAAGCTGCGCCCGCCGCCGAGGCCCGCCCGGCGTGCCAGGGCCGCGTTCCAGCAGGCGCTCACCTTCGGCCCCGCTTCCCGGATCGTCTCGCGCACGGCCTGGGGGTCCAGCATCACCCCGACGCTGCCAGCCGGCGCGAAGTACCAGCCGACGTCCCCGGCGGCGTCTGGCGCGTTCTTCAGCGAGGAGAACTCGAAGAAGACGTCGCGCGACGACGGCCACGCCGTGCTGCCCAACACCGCCTCCACGCAGCGGCCTGCCTCCGTCGCCGCGAAGCCCGGCTTCACCATCGCGCCTTCCACGGTGAAGCGCAGCGACGGGCCCGGTCCTCCTCCGCGATCGATGCAGGCGCGCACCAGCGGCCCGGGATCGACGAGGCCGCGCTCAGGCCCGTACCGCGAGGGCGAGAGCAGCCGCACCCACGCCAACGCGCCCCACCCGTCGATGGGCTGCGTCGGAGGCCCCACCGTGACGGGGGCCTTCGGCCGCTCCTTCCACGGCCAGGTCGAGGCGATCTCCCGCAGGCACCGCGCCGAGGAGTTGGACGCGCCGCCCTCGGTGGCGAACATCACGTCGCCCGTCTCGACGAAGAGGAGCGTCACCCGCTGCTCGGCCAGCGCGTTGAGTGGCCAGCACACGGCGAACAGAGAGTCGATGGGGCCGGTGGGCGTCACCACCGCCACGTCGCGAAAGCCCGCCGCGCCCGGGCTCGTCACCTCGGTCGCCTTGCAGCCGACGAGCAGCACCGCCGACGCGACGAGGAGGCGCTTCACGTCACAACACCAGCCGCAGCGGGTGCTCGAGCAGGCCCTTGAGCTCCTGCAGGTACTGCGCGCCCACCGCCCCGTCGATGACCCGGTGATCGCCGGAGAGGGTGATCGACATCATCTGGCGGATCACCATCTGTCCGTCGCGCACCACCACCTTCGGCTCCACCTTCCCCACCGCGAGGATCGCCGCCTGCGGGGGGTTGAGCACCGCGATGAAGCTGTCGATGCCGAACATGCCGAGGTTGGACACGGTGATGGAGCCGCCGGAGTACTCCTCGGGCTTGAGGCGCTTGCTCTTCGCGCGCTCGGCCAGCTCCCGCACCTCGGCGCCGATCTCCGCGAGACCCTTCTGATCGGCGTCGCGCACGATGGGGGTGATGAGGCCGTCGTCGATGGCCACCGCCACGCCGACGTCCACGTTGGTGAGCTGCTGGATCACGTCGCCGGCGAAGACCTGGTTGATGCGCGGGAAGCGGCGCACCGCCACCGCCGTGGCCTTCACCACGATGTCGTTGACGGACACCTTCAGCTCCTGCGCCTTCGCCTCGTCGCGGAGTTTCAGCGCCTGATCCATCTCCACGTCGACGTTCAGGTAGAAGTGCGGGACGCCCGGCTTCACCTCGGTGAGGCGCTGGGCGATCACCTTGCGCATCTGGGTGACGGGCAGGCTCTGCGGCGGCACGCGCACACCCGGCGCGCTGCGGGGAATCGAAGGCGCCTTCGTGCCAGCCGCGGGGCCGCGGGTGAGCGCGTCCTCCACGTCCTTCTTGATGATCCGCCCGGCCGGGCCGCTGCCCTGGACGGTGGAGAGATCGAGGCCCTGGCTGGCGGCGATCTTCTTCGCGAGCGGTGAGGCGCGGACTCGCCCGTTCCCCGTCGGTGCGGCGGGCGGCGCTGGCCTGGCGGCCGGAGGCGGAGGAGGAGCGGCCTTCGGAGGCACGGCCGCAGCGGCTGGGCCTGCAGCGGGCGGAGCTGCAGCGGCTGGGGCCGGAGCGGCGGAGGCGGCGGGCCTGGCCACGGGCGGCGCGTCGGGGATCGCCTCACCAGGCTTGCCGATCCACGCGATGGTGGAGCCGACCGGCGCGGCCTTCCCTTCGGGCACGAGGATCCTGAGCAGCGTGCCGTCGTCGTACGCCTCGATCTCCAGGTTGGACTTGTCCGTCTCGCACTCGGCGATGGCGGTGCCGCTGGAGATCTTGTCCCCTTCCTTCTTCAGCCAGCGGGTGATCTTCCCCTCGGTCATCGTGGGAGACAGCGCGGGCAACTGGACGGCGATGGCCATGGTCTTGGTCGATCCCTGGGAGTTGGTCAGCGGTAGAGCACCTGCTGCACGGCCTGGGTGACGCGCTCGACGGAAGGCTGGATGGCGCGCTCGAGGTTGGCCGCGTACGCCATGTTCACGTCGAGGCCATGCACGCGCAGCACCGGCGCGTCGAGCTCGTCGAACAGCTCGCGCTGGATGAAGTCGGCCAGGTGCGCGCCCACCCCGGCGAAGCCCCAGCCCTCCTCGACGATCACCACCCGGTTGGTCTTCTTCACCGAGTGGGCGATCGCGTCCTGGTCGAAGGGCCGCAGGCTGCGCAGGTCGATCACCTCGGCGTTGATCCCCTGCGCGGCGAGGGCCTCGGCGGCGGGGAGCACGCAGGCGGTCAGCATGCGCGACCAGGTGATGATCGTCACGTCGCTGCCGGCGCGCTTCACGTCGGCGAGGCCGATGGGCACGACGTGCTCGCCTTCCGGCACCTCGCCGCGCGTGCCGTACAGGAGCTCGGCCTCGATGAAGATCACCGGGTTTTCGTCGCGGATGGCGGACTTGAGCAGCCCCTTCGCGTCGGCGGGCGTGCCCGGCGCGACCACCTTGAGACCCGGGAAGTGCACGTAGTTGGCTTCCAGCGCCTGCGAGTGCTGCGAGGACAGCCGGCCGCCGGCGCCGCCCGGGCCACGGAAGACGATCGGGCACCTCAACTGCCCGCCGGACATATGGCGCAGCTTGGCCGCGTTGTTGACGATCTGATCCATCGCGAGGATCGCGAAGTTCCAGGTCATCATCTCGATGACGGGACGCAGGCCCACCATCGCCGCGCCCACCCCGATGCCGGCGAAGCCCAGCTCGGAGATGGGGGCGTCCACCACCCGCGCGCTACCGAAGCGATCGAGCAGCCCCTGCGACACCTTGTACGCGCCGTTGTAGCGGGCGACCTCTTCACCCATCAGGAAGACGCGGGGATCGCGCGTCATCTCTTCGGAGAGGGCCTGGTTGAGCGCTTCACGGTAGGCGATCTCGGCCATGGCGCTACGCCGCTCCCTTCTTCTGCTGCGGGGCGGGCTCGTGGCGGGGCTCGAGCTCCCAGGTGACGTCGAACTTCTCGGGGAAGACGGGCCACTTCACGTCGGTGGCGCCCAGCACGCGCGCGCGCGGCTTCACGTCGTCTTCGCCGTCCTCCACGAGGTGGTGCGTGTACACGTCCTCGAGCGGAGGTTCCGGCGAGGCGTCAGCGAAGGCGAGCGCGTTCTCGACGATCACCTTCTCCGCCTCGTCGATCGCGTCCAGCTGCGCCTCGGTGGCCACCTTGTGCTTGAGGATGTGGTTGCGCAGCGTGGTGATCGGATCGCGCTGCTTCTCCTGCTCCACCTCGTCCTTGGTGCGGTAGGTGGCCGCGTCGGACATCGAGTGGCCGCGAAAGCGGTACGTGTACGCCTCGAGCAGCACGGGGCCGTTGCCCGCCCGGATCCACTCGATGAGGGCCTTCGCCGTGTCGTACACCTTGAGCACGTCCATGCCGTCGACGCCCTCGCCGCGCATGCGCCAGGCGTTGGCCCGCTTGTGAATGTCGGGTTCGGCGGACACGCGGCTGATGTCGGTGCCCATGCCGTACTTGTTGTTCTCCACGATGTAGAGGACCGGCAGCTTCCACTTGGCCGCCATGTTGAAGGTCTCGTGCATCGCGCCCTGGTTGGCGGCCGCGTCGCCGAAACTGCACACCGTCACGCGGTCGTCGTTGCGGTACTTCGACGCGAAGGCCATGCCCGCGGCCAGCGGGATCTGCCCGCCGACGATGCCGTAGCCCCCGTAGAAGCCGTGCTCGATGTCGAAGAAGTGCATCGAGCCGCCCTTCCCCTTCGAGTACCCGCCGTCGCGGCCGAAGAGCTCGGCCATCAGCATGCCCGCGTCGGCCCCGCGGATGAGCGGGTGCACGTGATCGCGGTAGCCGGTCATCACCCAGTCGCTCGGCCTCAAGGCCTCGTTCACGCCCACGGCCACGGCTTCCTGGCCGATGTAGAGGTGGCAGAAGCCCTGGATCTTCTTCTGGCCGTACGCCTGGCCGGCCTTCTCCTCGAAGCGGCGGGCGAGGACCATTTTCCGGTACATCGTGAGCAGCAGGTCGGGTGGGTGCATGGCGGGGAGCAGTGGTGTCACGCCTCGCGAGGCGATTTTCAAGTCCGTTAGTACGCGAAGTGGGGCACGGACACGACCGAGTCCTTGAGCTTCACCGGCCGCCCGGAGTGATCGGTGGCGAGGTGGACGGCGAGCGCATCGGTGAAACGCTCCGCGTAGTCGTTGACGTGCATGGGCTCGTTGTCGAAGGCGGCCAGCACGGCGCCCAACTCGGCCAGCAGGGCGTGGGCGGTGCGCTTGAAGGCGTCGTCGTCCTGCACCTCTTTGGGCTTCATGAGGAGCTGCGCGCCCTCGCCCGGCAGCACCATGCGGCACTTCACCATCGAGGCCACGGTGCCCTCGCGCATGCCCTCGTGGCGGCCGGTGACGTAGAGGATCCGCGCTTTCGTCTTCAGCACCTCGTGGAGGTAGCGCGGCGCCCCGACGATCTCGATGTCGTCCCGGCAGTACTCGGAGGTGAAGAAGCGCGCGCCCCAGAAGCGCTTCAAGTCCTTGTGGTGGCCCTTCGCCTCCTCGGGCGACAGGCCGAGGGCGACGAGCGCGCCGGTGAGATCCCACCCGCTGGTGAAGTGGAAGGGCTGGCACGCCTCGAGGGCCTTCAGGCGCCTCTCGCGCCCGTACTCTCGGACGATGCGCGCCTGCCGCGGCCGGTTGTCGAAGACGGTGGAGTCGAGATCGAAGATGACGAGGCCCTTCGGCCCCGCCGCGCGGGCGCGCTCGAGCACCTGATCCAGGGTCTTGTGCCAGTCGACGGCGATGCGGTGCGCGAACTCGGTCATGGAAGGCGGCGCGCGTGTACCAGAACCACACCGAAGCGGAAGCTGCCTGTCTTCGCGGCTGGTGACTCAGCGCGTCAGGGCGGCGGCGACGGCGGCGGCAGCAGCAGCCGGGAGCTTCGACTTCTGCGCGACGACGGTCTCGGGGACGAGATCCGTCATGCGCTTGATGCCGTTGCGATCGAGGACCAGGCGGACGACGCGGACGGTGGTGCGCTTGTGGGCGCCATCGTCGAGCGAGCAGCGGAAGGCGACGTCGACGCGGTAGCTCTTGGCGAGGCGCACCTTCTCCACCGAGAAGTCGTCGAGATCGACGTACTCGAGCTCGAACTCGGGATCGTCCATGTCGTGAAGCAGCGTGTCGACGTTGACGCGGATGATGTCGGTGATGCCCGAGACGATGCCGTCGGCCAGCTTCGGCAGCATGTCGGAGTCCAGCACGATCTTCTTCCGGTAGCGGATCACGCTCTCGCCCAGCTCGCCCTGGGCGGCGGTGAGCAGGTCGTCCTGGTGGCGAAGGCGCCGTACGTCTTCGGGCACGGAGACCGCGGGGCCATAGTCGACCTTCTCGTGGCAGACGCCCACCTCGTCCTGGGTGACGGGGTCGATGATCCGGGTGGTGCGCTCGTAGAGGAAGCGGCCTGCGTGCTCGGCGAAAAAGCGGCGCAGGCCCTCCTTGATCCGATCCTTGAGCATGTAGCCCAGGACGGCGATCACGAAGAAGTTGAAGGACGCCTGCGGGTAGCGCGACTGGGCGAAGAGGCCGACGCCGAGCGCAAACGCCATGGCGCCGCCGGCGGCGAGCGAGAAGAGCACCTCTTCCCACTTCTTGCGCGGCGAGCTGCGGTGCACCTTGAGGAAGAGGATGTTCTGGCAGAACTTCTTCAGGAAGCTGATGCGGTGCGAGTACTCCTCGTTGTCGGTGCCGGGCGCCAGCACCGAGGGGAGCTTGTGCAGCTTGCGGTAGCTCTCGTCGCTCAGCACCACGTCCATCAATTCGCGGCGCAGCTCGACCGAGTCGCCTTCCTTCGGCATCGACTCCATGTGGACCACGACGCGGCGGAAGTACTGCTCGACCTGGAGGGACAGGTACTCGTCGACCAGCCGGAGCGCGGTGCGCGTCTTCTCGGACAGGGCGTAGCGCTCGGCGAGCAGCGCGGACGTGCTGCGGTAGCGGCGCAGCACTTCCTGGGTGGCGTGGATCGACGCACGCGTCACGGCGTGCAGGTGGTCGGGGGACTTCGCCGGCGAGCACGCGCCGTCTTTCCCCGCGAGGAGCGACGAGCACTCCTTCTTCACGCCCCGGGCGAAGCGGCGCAGCGCCCCCCGGAAGGTGCACGCCAGCATCTTCGCGTCCCACACCAGCTCGGCCTCGGTGCCCATCAACCCCAGCACCTTGCGATCCTCGAGCTGCACCAGCGGGGAGTGCCGCCCGGTGAGCAGCTCGTCGAAGGACAGCACCGGCGTCTTGAGCCGCACGTAGTTGTGGAGATCGGCGTAGAAGCGGTCGCGCGGCCAGGTGTCCTGGGTGACGTTCAAGCTGGCGGGCACGAAGAGGATCGTCTCGACCAGGTACTCAGACTCGTCATCCGTCCCGCTCGGCTGGTACTCGAGTTTGAGCTCGAACTGCCGGCGGTCGTGAACGTCGACCTTGCTGTCGAGGAGCTCGACGGGCTCCAGGTGCTCTGCCACGACGTCAAGAATAGGTCACAACCACGTCACACGCGAGTCCCCCACCCCTGATTCCACGGGGTTGTCACCTCGAGGCTTCGCGTTGACGAGGTGGGCGGCTTGTGAGACTCGCCCCCGACCGTCGCACCGGAGGGGAGCACACACATGCCGGAGTGGGTTTCGAGCCTCGGATCGCTGGGGTTGTTGCTGGTGGCGATCGTGGTGGTGCTGTGGCGGCTGCCCAAGGTGGAGCTGGGTCACTCGAAGGAGTTCAAGCGGCGGCGCTTCTTCAACTGGTTTCCGCTGGGCCTGACGTACGCCTTCCTCTACTTCGGCCGGTACAACCTGGGGGCGGTGCAGCCGGAGCTGGAGAAGCTGGGGCTGTTGTCGAAGCAGGCCTTCGGCGATCTCGACGCGATCGGCGCGGTCGTCTACGGCGTGGCGTTCCTCTTCAATGGGCCGCTGACGGACAAGTACGGCGGGCGCGTGACGATCCTGATCGCGGCGCTGGGGTCCGCCGCGGCCAACGTCTTCATGGGGCTGCAGTTCCAGAGCGCGCTGGAAGGCGGGATGTCGAAGGAGAGCCTGTACACGATGCTGGTGTTCGCCAACGCGGTGAACATGTACTTCCAGAGCTTCGGGGCGGTGTCGATCGTCAAGGTGAACGCGCCGTGGTTCCACACGCGGGAGCGCGGGGTGCTGGGCGGCGTCTTCGGGATCCTGATCTCTCTGGGGCTCTACTTCGCCTACGACTGGACACCGGCCCTGTTCAAGTCGATCGGCGCCGTGCCGCCGCTCTTCTTCATCCCCGCGGCGGTGCTGGGCGCCTTCTTCGTGATCGACTTCGTGCTGATCCGCGACACGCCGGGGGACGCGGGGCACAAGGACTTCGACACGGGCGACGCCAGCTACGACGACTCGACGGTGCCGTCGCTCATGACGATCGCCCAGCGGATGTTCTCGCAGAAGGTGATCTGGATCATCGTGGCCATCGAGTTCTGCTCGGGGTTCCTGCGACAGGCGGTGATGAAGTGGGGCCGCGCGTACGCGAAGGACGTGGGCGCGATGGGCGACTTCGTCTTCTCCCACTGGGGGCTGACCACCTGCATCGCGGGGATCCTCGGCGGCGTGTTCGCCGGCTTCATCTCGGATCACATCTTCGGCAGCCGGCGCGGGCCGGTGGTGTCGGTGCTGTACGGGGGGATGCTGGGCGGCGCGCTGGTGGCCGTCGTGGCGCTGGGCAGCCCGGCGATCGGCTGGGCGGTGGCCTTCATGAGCCTGTGCGTGATCGGCGTGCACGGCATGCTGTCGGGCACCGCGTCGGCGGACTTCGGCGGGAAGAAGGGCGCCGGCATGGCGACGGGCATCATCGACGGCTTCGTGTACCTGGGGACCGCGACGCAGGCCTTCGTGTACGGACGAATCCTGCCGAAGAATGAGCTCGCGAAGGATCCGGCGAACTGGGTCAGCTGGCCGGTGGCGATGATCCCCGTGGCGGTGCTGGGGCTGGTGCTGGCGAGCCGCGTGTGGAACGCCCGGCCGAAGACGGCGGGCGCCGCCCACTGAACGGGGTGCCGGTTGTCTGTGGAGCGTCCATCCACATACTCTCTCCACATGAAGACCATCCAGATCACCATCGAGGAAAGGCTCCTCGCCGCAGCGGACCGCGACCCCGAGGTGAAGCGCGACGGACGGAGCGCGGTCATCCGCCGGGCCCTTGCAGAGTACCTGCGCAAGAAGCGACGGAAGGCGATCTCCGAGGCCTACCGCCGCGCGTACGCGAAGCCCGTCGACGAGCTGGAAGGCTGGACGGAGGAGGGCGCGTGGCCCGCCGAGTGACTCGCGGCGACGTGTGGCTCTACGAGTTCAAGCGGCCCGACAAGCGCCGGCCCGTGGTGGTGGTAGCGAGGCAGGACGCCGTGGACCTCCTGCCGGCGATCGTCGTGGCCCCGGTGACGTCGACCATCCGGGGCTTGCCCAGCGAGGTGGTGCTGGATGAGCGGTGCGGCCTCAAGCACCCGAGCGCGGTGATGCTGGACGCCCTGCAATGCGTCGAGAAGGCTCGCTTGCGGCAGCACCTGGGGACCGTGCCTCCGGCCACCATGCGCGTGCTGTGCCGGGCGCTGGCCGTGGCCGTGGGCTGTGACGAGAGCGCGTGACTTCCCCTCACCCCGGCCCTCTCCCCCGATGGGGGAGAGGGTGCAGGTTGAGAAATCGCTGCAGCGCCAGCTCCGTCTTCGCGTCTTGAATCGTCCCGTCGGCGAGCGCCGCGCGCATCGACGCCTCGTCGCGCCAGGTGATCGCCCCGCCCTCCTCCAGCGGGCTGCCGTCGCCTTCCGCAGCCACCGGTGACTGCCCCGTCACCTCCACCGCCGCGAGGAAGATCTTCTCGGACAGGATCCCCGGAGCCACGAAGAACGGCGGCCCCAGCAGCTGCACGTCCTGCGGCCGCACCTGAAAGCCCGCCTCCTCGCGCACCTCCTCCGCCGCGCGGATCCTCAAGCCCGCCTCGCCGCGATCCGTGTCTTCGAGCAGCCCCGCGACGATCTCCTCGCAGAAGAGGTGGCTGCGCCCGTCGGGTACGGTGGGCGCCTTGTCTTTACGGAAGTACGCCGCCGGCCGCAGGTTCTGCCGCGTGAGGAACTCGGGCCCGCGCGCGCCCTGCCGCCACACCAGCACCGCCACCGCGTCCAGCCGCGGGCGATCCACCACGTCCACCCGGTACACCGCCGACTCGCTGCCGTCGTCGCGACGGTTCTTCACCTTGAGGCGCCGCACGTGCAGGAAGCCCTCGTCGCAGCGGGCGGTGGCGGTGAAGTCTTCGACGATCTCCAGCTCGGTGACGGTTCGCATCGCGCCATGGCTTACCAGATCGCCCCCTGGCCCTCGCCGTCACGCGCCAGTGACGCGCCACGCCGCGCGGCAACAACGCCGCTTTCCCGGTTGAGCCGCGTCGCCGAGCCGCGTACCTTGCCCGCGCTCACCCGGCCCGATCCTCACGATGCCCCCCACCCGCGCCCCTGCCCTCCGATCCCGTGGCCTGCGCCTCACGCGCGCCCTCGCCTTCGCCGCCGCGGCCGCCGTGCACGTGTCGTGCTTCCCGCTGGCCCAGGGCGAAGACATCGACCTCTCCGGCCAGCAGGTCCGCCTCACGCTGCTCCACACCTCGGACATCCACTCGCGCCTGCTGCCGTACGACTTCAACCCGCTCAAGACGGACGTCGATCTCGGCCTCATCCCCGAGGCGGGGCCCTTCGGCGGCGCCACCCGCATGGCCTCGCTCATCAAGCGGGAGCGCGCGAAGGCCGATCGCGTCATCCACCTCGACTCGGGCGACTCCTTCCAGGGCGCGCCCGTCTTCAACGTCAACCTCGGCGAGGTGGAGTTCAAGTTCCTGTCGTCGGTGGGCCTCGACGCGGCGGTGATCGGCAACCACGAGTTCGACGCCGGCGCACAGAACTTCACCAAGCAGGCGCGCGACATGGCCCGCTTCCCGCTGCTGGTCGCGAACTACGTCTGGGAGGACTACAACATCCCCGGCAGCAACCAGACCGCGCTCTACACCTTCCCGTACACGATCAAGAACGTGGGCGGGCTCAAGGTGGGCATCGTGGGCCTGGGGAACATCGGGTCGCTCAACTCCATCATCGAGCAGGGCAACTCGCTGCAGGCCATTCCCATCGAGCAGAACGAGGCGGCGCGGCAGTACGTCGAGCTGCTACGCCCGTCGGTCGATCTGATCCTCATCGTCAGCCACGCCGGCCTCACCGAGGACCAGGATCTGATCGAGGGCTACGAGGCCTACTACGAGTACAAGGTGGCGCAGCAGTTCGTCACCCGGGCGTACGACGCGTGGAAGGTGCTGGAGTGGTTCGGCACGGAGGGCGACCCTGACGCGGTGGTGCGGGTGCGGATCCCCGGGGTGAAGGGCGTCGACGCGATCCTCGGCGGCCACCTGCACATCGTGCTGAACCCGCCGCAGCTGCTCACCGATCCCGAAGGGCGCAAGGTGATCCTCAGCCACGGCGGCGCGTTCTCGAAGTACCTGAACCGCATGGACCTGGTGATCCAGGTGCCTCGCCGCGACGGCACGCCCGAGGAGATCGCCCGGGGAGCGGAGATCCTCTCGCACGACTTCCGGATCTTCCCCATCGACGCGGTGTGGTGCGACGACTCGATGCGCGACTACTACCGGAGCCGCTTCTGGAACCCCGGCGAGTTCCGAGCCGATCCCCGCGTGCAGGAAGCCGCGCGCGCCTGCTCCGAGCAGGAGGATCGAAACACCACGCAGCTGCTGATGGACTACATCCTCGGGCTCGACTTCAAGCTGAACCTGACGTCGATCTTCTCGTACGCGCCGCAGGACATCGCCCGGCGGAACAACAGCACCGGCGGGGACTCGCCGCTGGGCAACATGACGGCCGACTCCATGCGGCGGCGCCGCGGCATCGAGGCCGAGGTGGCCATCACCAACTCGCTCGGCATCCGCGACAACCTCTACGCCGGCCCGCTCACCACCGAGGCGATGTTCAACGTGTTCCCCTTCGAGAACACGATCAACATCATGTTCCTCTCGGGGCGGGAGATGCAGGAGCTGTTCGACTTCATCGCCAACCGCTCGGCCGAGCGCGGGTGCGCGAGCCAGGCGCAGATCTCCGGAGCCCGCTTCGTCATGGACTGCGCGCAGGTGCAGCTCAACGCCGTGCGACTGCCCTGCAACCCTGCCAACCTGTCGGACGCGGGCGTCCCGCTCGACTGCCCGAAGGACGATCGCAGCGATCGCGCCCCGTGGGAATGCCTGGCCGACGACACCATCCCCGACGCGGGCGGGCGCTGCTGGGCGCACACCGGCACCAACATCACCATCCTCGGGGATCCCGATCAGCCGCTGAACCTGAACGAGACGTACCGCATCGCGGTCAACGACTACATCGCCAAGGGCGGGTCGGGCTTTCTCGTCTTGAAGCGCAACACCACGCGCGTGGAGTCGGGCATTCCGCTGCGCGACTCGTTGATCGGCTACATGCAGAACTTCTGCACCTGCGAGGAGATCCTCGCGGACCAGAAGGATCCGTACGGCAACATCGTCGGCAAGGACGGCAAGCTGTGCGGCAACCGCGACCCGGCCATGCCGTCGCGCTGGCTCGTCGACGAGCAGACGAAGAACTTCTGCCGCGGCGCGAAGGACTTCCACGCCGGGCTGGTGGAGGTGCCGGAGGGCAAGCCGTGCCACTGCGCCGACGTGTTCCGCGGCGCCGAGGCGTGCGGGCCGTCGCTCGATCAGCAGAAGCGTGACTGCTACGCGAAGCTGCCGCCGGGGCCCGCGCTGGGGCGCTGCGGGTGCCGCGACGCGCTGGCCGGCCTGCCCGAGTGCGGCAACGTGCCCACCGCCACGCGCACCTTCTGCGAGAACCCCACCAGGATGCCCATCGCCGTGGGCGTCGAGGACGGCCGGATCACCCGGAGGATCCGGTGATGCGGGTCCTGTCGCTCTGCGCCGCGCTGATCCTGACGGCCTGCCCGCCGATCCAGGCGCCCGCGCGCCCGCAGCTCGCGAGCTTCTCCGTGCAGGTGCAGGGCGTCTACCTCAGCGCCGGCAGGACGCCCCTGCGCGTGGTGTCGCGCTGCGAGGAGGAGTACGGGGGCGCCGCCAACGTCCCGGCCGAGGTGAAGGGCACGAAGGCCTGCCGCTACGAGATCCCCCTCGGGCAGATCGAGTTCGACATCACCGCCACCGCGCTGGACGTCGCCGGGGAGAAGGTCGCCAGCTTCGGAGGCCCGGTGTCCTTCAAGGTGGTGCCCGGCGATCTCGCGGGCGGCTACGAGGGCCGGTGGGCCCAGGCCAACCTGGGAGAGATCACCGCCACGGTGAAGTCGGTGCACCAGTACGGAGAGGTGCGCGTGTGGGTCGAGGACGCGCCGCCCAAGCCGATCTACGACGGCGGAGTGCTTGTGGACGGTCTCCCGCCCGAGCCGCTCAAGCGCACCTACGCCACCGGCGCATCCCCGATCATCTACTTCGACGACCAGACGCTCCAGTCGCTCCAGCAGCCTGACGGCTTCGACAATCGCAGCTCGCCCTTCGTCGGTGAGTTCGTGGCCATCGGGAAGAACCCGGAGAGCGGCGAGGTGCTGAAGCAGAGCTGCGAGGCGGATCCCCTGCGCGACCAGCAGCCGGCGCTGATGGTGGTGACGGGGCTCGATCCCGCGGGCTTCTTCGTCACCGACATCTCGGCCTGCCGCCTCATCGAGCGGACCGCGGACGCCACCGGCACGCAGGTGCGCACGCCGGAGCCTCCGGAGCCCTGCCTCGTCGAGTTCTCCGACGGCGGAGCGGCGCCCATCGAGGGCACCGACGCGGGCATGGGCGTCTGTCAGATCTCCCGGAAGACCTGCGCGTCGAGGGCGAGCTGCGATCGCTACCTGCCCGGCGCCTATGCCTCGATGTTCGTCTACAACTACAACTTCCCCGACGGGCTGAACGAGGGCGATTTGCTCTTCACCCTCGCCGGCTCGATCCAGGAGTTCACCAGCACCACCCAGCTCGTCTTCCCTTCGTGGTCGATCGCCGAGTCGGTGCGGACGCTGCCGCCGGATCAATGGAACAAGTGGCTGGCCTACGCGCGGCCGTACTGGATCGGCGGCCGCACGTGCGGGTGGGACGAGAACCCCGTGCCGTTCCTCACCGATCAGCTCTGTGGCCACAACCGGCGCAACCTGAAGATGGAGAGCCTCGAGTCGGGCCTCGTCACCATCAAGCAGGTGCGCTTCCCGGAGATCTTCGAGAACTGCGACTTCAACGGCGACGGCACGGTGCCCTTCTTCTGTGAGTCGCGCGATCCCAACGGGGAGTGGTTCTGGACCAGCTGCGACTTCGAGAACGTCGAGCCCGACGAGGAGCGGGTCGAGCGCGAGTGCACCCAGGACTGTGTCCTCGGCCGTGGGCCGCACCAGGGGCGGATCTGCAGCGAGCTGTCCACCTTCCAGGGCTTCGGGCAGTTCGTGGTGGAGCTGGGGCCCGCGGGACCGGCCTGGGCCGGCCTCGACGAGACGATCGCCGCGCGCTTCCACCCGGTGACGGCTCCGGCGGCGGTGGATCCCGGTGACGGCGGCGTCGCGCTGGGCGCCTCGGTGCGGGCGCAGGGCTTCGGGCTGGGCGTGGAGCTCGCGGTGGTGTGCGACCAAAGCGCCCGCTACCGGGTGGGGAACGATCTCGTCACCGCCGGCCCCACCGACGCGCTCCTGGAGCCGGGGCAGATCGTCCGGGTGACGCTGGCGGGCAGCGACACGTCCGTCGCCTTCGCGGCGACCGGCGCCGCCGCCAACTGCTCGGTGGGAGAGAACTCGAAGGCGCGGATCAACCTGCTGACGAAGGACGCGATCCCCCAGCTGAACGTCAACTGCCGCACGGACGATCCGGATCCCGAGGCCGCGCTGCAGTGCCAGTACCTGCACGGCGCCACCTTCGATCTCGTCGGTCACCTGCGCCACGTCCAGCCGGCGCGCCCCCGGTGGATGGTGATCCCGCGCAGTCCCTTTGACGTCTGCTGTCATCCCGGCCCGGGCCTCGGGTGCCCCCGGCCGATCGTGAAGTGCAGAGAGTAGCTTCGACGTACCTGATGGGAGGGCCCGCGAGGGCCCGGGAGAGGAACAGTGAGAGTGCTGCACAAGAGCGTCGCGCTGGTGGCCCTGGCTTCGTCCGTCGCCCTCGCCGGCGACTTCATGGACACGCGCGTCACCTTCGCGCTCGCCAACTCCAACGTGCTGGTGAAGCCCGGCGAGACGACGCCCAGCGAGCCCGGCACCGGCTTCGGCGCGTCGCGGCAGAACACGCAGTTCTACGACAACTTCAACACGCGCTTCACCGGCTTCGAGACGCTGTCGACGGTGGGCCTCTACAAGCGCAGCCCCAGCTTCTTCGACGGCTTCGACGCCGAGGCGGCGCTGAACATCCTCTTCAATGATCTCTCGTCTGGCGCGATCACGGTCTTCGACAACTCCAGCTACATCAAGCTGAACTACAAGCCCGCGGGCTGGGGCTCGAAGGAAGAGTTCGCGCTCACCGCCTTCCCGGTCTCGTCCGATCGCTTCCGCCTGGGCTACGCCTGGAAGGTGTCGTGGGGCGGGGACACGGCCTTCACGTACAACCAGGGCTCGGGGACCTCGAGCACCGGGAGGCCGGCGGCGGTGCCGGGCGTCAAGCTGCAGGTGACGCGCGACCGCTGGTACGCCTTCGTGGGCATGAAGACGGGCCTGCTCCTCAACAACCTGCTCAACGTGCAGGAGCGGCAGTACGGCTTCCTCGGCGGCGGCGGCGTGGACATCCTGGCGAACAAGCTGCGCTTCGAGGTGAACGGCGGCTACTTCCAGCGGGGCATCGCCCCGTCGCTGGCGCAGCAGGGCGTGGAGGCGCCGATCAACGCGGGCGGCGGCTCGGCCCAGCTGTCCTTCTTCTCGGACACGATCCTCCCGTCGATCGATCTCCGGCTGTACCGGAACGATCCCGACATCGCGAACCGCTTCTTCCTGCCCGAGAGCTACCCGGGCGGCTTCTCGTACCAGCTCTCGCTGGAGGGCTCGGTGCTGGCGCAGACGTTGATCGACCCCGATCGCTACGCGTCCACCAAGGTGCAGTACGCGGGCGCGCTCGCGCTGCAGGCGCGCTTCAAGTACGACTTCTGGCGCTTCTACTTCATCGGCCTCGTTCGCACGCTGTCCTTCATCCAGTTCGACGTGCCGGGCTTCCCGCCGTACTTCGACTTCACCGCAGGCAGCACCGTGCGGCCGGAGATCTGGGGCGCGATCGGCGGCGACAAGTATTGGCCGCGCATTCACCTGACCACGGGCCTGGTGGGCGGCGTGCAGATGCCGGCGTACGTGTCGGCCCCACGCTTCGATTTCGGCGGCCAGAATCCCCCGCCCGGCCTCACTGGTCCCCGTACCGTCGTCGTCCGCGACGTGAACCTGGTGTCGATCCTCCCGCCCGACGTGCCGATCATTCCGATCATGTCGATCAAGGCGACGTTCAAGCTCGATCTCTCGGACTACTTCGCCTTCATCGGAGAGATCTTCTACAACCGGGACGCCAACCGCACGACGTTCCGCGACTCGACGCAGTCGATCAACGTGCAGGTGTTCGAGAAGGAGAACCAGCTGGGCTTCAACCTGGTCCTCCAGGCGCGGTTCTAGGCGAAGGCTCAGGGCCTCCAGCCGGCGAGCTGGGCCATGAGGATCCAATACGCCTTGGCGATCCGCACCTTGATCGTCCCCAGCACGAGGTGCCCGTTCGTCGCCTCCGTCGTGTAGTGCTGGCACATCGCCGGGTACTGCACGCCGTCGTCCCAGTGACAGGCCTGGCTCTCCATCGTGTAGTCCTCGCACCCCGTGCTGGGAGGCATCCGGCACCAGCACACGCCATCGCGGCTGTCGACGCAGGGCGCCCCCGAGGGGCTGTGCGCCTCGATGTCGGCGAAGTCCAGCAGCACCCGGTAGCGCCCCAGCGAGTCTCGCGACTGCGCGAAGGCCCGCAGGTTGGAGTTGAACGTCGTCGAGACGCCGGTGCCGATCGATCGCGCGAGGCTGGACGTCTGGTAGATGAAGACCTTGCCGGGGCGGGACACGACGCGGCTGTCGAGATCGAGGAGATCGTTCTTGTCACCGGGTACCGCCTGGAAGATGCCGGTGATGCCCTGGTCGAGCGTGGTGACGTTCAGGTAGCTGAACTGGAAGGTGTAGACGTCGAAGTCGTTGAGGCTCCGCATGCCCTGCACCTGGTTGCCGTCGAGGAGCGTGCAGTAGTTCGACAGCATGGCGGACCAGGTGTCGTAGAACGGCTCGTGCACCCAGTTCGAACGGTCGTACCCGCCGTCGCGCGACCAGTCGACCGAGGACGCCGGGCTGCTGTAGGCCGGATCATCGTGGGTGTAGTCGACGCAGGAGCCGCTGCACTGGCGCGCGCAGGCCCCCGGCACCCGACAGGCGTAGCAGACCTCGTCGGAGTCGAAGGACAGGCAGTCGAGCGACTCATTCGTATTCACGCCCACCGAGCGGTTGCCGAAGATCATCCGGATGTTCCGGGCCCGCTGGAGATAGGCCTCGGGGATCTGCTCGAAGAGCGGCAGCGAGGTGTGATCGACGATGATCGGCGCGACCATCAACCGCGCGTTGAGATCCGGGTCGAGGCCACCGTCAGGGCTCAGCAGACCTCCATCCCAGCCCGAGCCGCCCCCTGCACCTCCGCCCGTGCCTCCGCCCGTGCCTCCACCGGCCCCTCCGCCGGAGCCTCCACCTCCCCCGCCGCCAGCGCCGCCACCGTCAGCACCGCCGCCTCCAGCCCCGCCGCTGCCGCCTCCAGCCCCCCCGCCTCCGCCGGAGGAGCCGCCTCCGCCTCCCTGGCCGGCGTCTTCCCCTGCCGGAGCGCTCGAACACCCTGCGAGCGCAAACATCAACACGGCGAGGACGAGAAGGAGCCTCATGTGTGCCTCGTGGGATTGCGGGGAGCGGGTGATTCTCACGTGGCTCCACCTCGCGAGCCAAGCGTGCTGAGGGCCGGCTGGTGGGGAGAGGTGGGGGCGACTCGCGCGGCGGGCCAGCCGTCGCGTCGGGCTATGCTCGGGCCTCCTTTCGCAAGGACTTCGCCTTCGCGCCGCTGGGGACGAACGGCGATGGCGGCGTCGCTTCCATCGCCCTCGACGGGGTGGAGCTCGTCATCCGCGCCCGACTCCCGGCGCAATGAGGGCGCGTCACAGCCCGAGAGACTTGGCGATGATCTCGTTCATGATCTCGCTGGTCCCCCCGCCGATGGGACCCAGCCGCGCGTCGCGCCAGTGCCGCTGAATGTCGAACTCCATCATGTAGCCGGCGCCGCCGTGCAGCTGCAGCGACTGATCGGCCAGCCTGCAGCACATCTCCGTCGCCAGCTTCTTGGCCATCGCCGTCTGGCCCAGCGCCCACTCGCCCGCCGCGTGGAGCCGCAGCGCGTGGTACGTCAGCTGCCGCGCCGCCTCGAGCTCCGTGGCCATGTCCGCCAGGCGGTGCTTCACCACCTGGAACTTCGCCACCGCCTGCCCGAAGGCCTGCCGCTCGCGCACGTACGCCGTCACGTTCTGGAGGATGTCCTCGGCCGCGCCGATGGCGCCCAGCGCCAGCGAGAGCCGCTCCCACTGGAAGTTGCCCATGATCTGCGCGAACCCGTTGCCCTCGGGGCCCAGCAGGTTCTCCCTGGGCACCCGGCAGTCCTCGAAGACCAGCTCGGCCGTGTCCGACGCGCGCCAGCCCAGCTTCTTGAGCTTCTTCGCCACCGAGAAGCCCGGCGTTCCCTTCTCCACGATGATCATCGACAGGCCCTTGTGGCCCTTCGACGTGTCCGTCTTCACCGCGACGATCACGTAGTCCGCGCGCACGCCGCTGGTGATGTACGTCTTCGCCCCGTTGAGGACGTAGTGATCGCCGTCGCGCCTGGCGACCGTGCGCAGCCCCGCCACGTCGCTGCCCGCACCCGGCTCCGTCACGGCGAAGGCGCCGATCTTCTCGCCCTTGATGGCCGGGGCGAGGAAGCGCCGCTTCTGCGCGTCGGTGCCGAAGGAGTGGATGGGCCCGGTGGCGATGGTCATCTGCGCGCCCAGCCCTGCCGCCACGCCGCCCGAGCCACACTTCGACAGCTCCTCGGTGGCCACGGCCTCGTAGAGGAAGCCGGCGTTCGTCCCGCCCCAGGCCTCCTCGTACTTGAGCCCGAAGAGGCCCAGCTCGGCTGCCTTGAAGTAGAGCTCGCGGGGGAACTCCTCCGCCTCCTCCCACTTCACCACGTGCGGCTTCACCTCACGCTCGATGAAGGTCCGCACCGTCTGCCGAAACGCCTCGTGCTCCTCGGTGAACGTTCCGAATCCCGAGCTCATGTGCGCCCTCTTCGTCAGGTTTCCACGGCGTCCGACTTCCTTGACCGTGCAACTGGCCGCTGCGTATAAGCCCTGACGTTTCGGCGCCATAGCCAAGTGGTAAGGCAAGGGTCTGCAAAACCCTCATTCCCCGGTTCGAATCCGGGTGGCGCCTCTCGAAGCCTCATGATCATCCGCGACGTCTTTCTCCCGCTGGTGGTCGTGTCGCTGGCTCCCGCGCTCTCCCTCGCTGGTCCTCCGGGGGACGCGGGCGTCACGGCCGCGAAGAAAGCGGCCAACACCGCCACCGCCGATGACGCGTCGATCCCTCCCCCCGGCGCGATGAACGCCCGGCGCCTCGACTTCAAGGGCGGCAGCCCGCTGGTGCCGGTGAAGCTGATGGAGGGGAACTCCGAGGTCACGCTGGTGGGGCGGGGGCGCATGCGCTTCCGGCTGCCCGGCACGCCCGAGCGGCTGGTGGAAGGCCCGCTGGGCATGGCGTGGACGGTGCGGCGCAAGGCCGGAACGCCCGCCTCGGTGGTGGCGCGGATCCAGGTGGCGGAGATCCCCTTCAACGACAAGGTGGGGCTGCTCACCGCGCAGGCCGAGTGGAAGGACCGGGGGCTGGCCCTCACCGAGCGGATCCTCGGCGGCGTCTACGGCATCGCCGGGAAGGTGATCGACAACCGCCGGTACGTGCTGGTGGTCGATCAACCGCCTGCCCCGCCCGAGTCCCTGGCCGCGCAGCAGCAGGAGATCCTCACGAAGTTCCAGGTCCGCACCACGCTCCTCGAGGACGTCAAGGCGAAGGGCTCCGTCACGCTGGAGCTGGTCGACGGCAACGGCGCGGTGGCGGCCACGGTGAAGGACACGCTCACCGCCGAGTCTCCGGACGGCTCTCCCATCGACGTCAAGCGCGTGGAGTTCGGCGTCGGTTACGACTTCCACAACTTCGAGGATCGCTCGTACCGCGGCTCGATCCTCCTCACCGCCGATCGCAAGGGCATGCTGGCGGTGGTGAACCAGGTCGATCTCGAGGATCTCCTCAAGGGCCTGGTGCCGTCGGAAATCTTCGCCAGGGCACACCCGGAGGCGCTCAAGGCCCAGGCCGTCACCGCCCGCGGCGAGGTGCTGGCGAAGATCGGCCTCAAGCACCTGGCGGATCCGTTCCTCCTCTGCACGGAGCAGCACTGCGCCGTCTACAAGGGCGTGTCCGGCGAGGCGGCGTCCACCAGCGCGGCGGTCGAGGCCACCCGTGGCGAAGCCGCCTTCGACGCGAACGATCGCCTGGTGGACAGCGTGTACAGCGCCGTCTGCGGAGGCCACACCGAGGACAACGACGTCGTCTGGGGCGGCGTGCCCAACCCGTCGCTGCGCGGCCGACCGGATCTCATGCCCGGCAAGATGGCGCCCGCGTCGCCGAAGGATCTTCGCGCCTTCCTCACCACCGAGGCCGTGCACGCGTGCAAGGTGTCCACCTTCGCGCAGCCCACCAAGTACCGCTGGGAGAAGCGCTTTCCCGCGAAGGACGTCGACGAGAAGCTGGCCGGACTGGGCGTGGGCCGGGTGATGGCGATGACGGTGACCGAGCGCGGCGTGTCGGGCCGTGCGCGCCTCCTGCAGATCTCCGGAGAGGAAGGCGCCACCACGCTGCGGGGCGAGCTCACCATTCGTCGCGCCTTCGGCATGCTCAACAGCGCGATGTTCGAGCTGTCCGTGGAGAAGGACGCGAAGGGCCGGCCCGTGACGTGGATCTTCACCGGCGGCGGCTGGGGGCACGGGGTGGGCATGTGCCAGACGGGCGCCATCGGGCGGGCGGAGGCAGGCCAGACGTACCGGCAGATCCTCGAGCACTACTTCAACGGGGCCCAGGTGGCCAAAATCTACTGAGGCCGGGGCCTGCCCTCCCGGGTCGGTTTTCGGTATAGGGGCGGCCTCTTGCCGTTGGGGAGCAGCCTCTACATGCGTTCAGCGTTCGCGCACCTCGCCGCCGCCGTCGTCCTCGCCTTCGCCGCCACCGCCTGTGAGCGGGTCCGCATCATCACGCAGTTCGACGCGGGGCCCCTGTGCGCCGACGGAGAGCGCCTCGTCAACGGGGAGTGCCGCTTCGTGTGCGATCGCGACAGCGACTGCGCCGCCGGCGAGCGGTGCGATCTCCTCACCGGCCGGTGCGTGACGAAGCCTCCGCCGATGGACGCGGGCCCGCAGGTGATCACCTGCACCGAGGGCGCGGTGCGCTGCTCCGCCGACGGCCGCGCGCTCGAGCGCTGCGACGCCACCGGGGCGTGGGTCGTCGATCAACAGTGCCCCGCGCCCGATGGCTTCTGCCAGAACGAGGTGTGCCTCTCCTGCCGGCCCGGCGCGGCCCGCTGCGGCGCCGGCGGCACCACCGCGCAGCTGTGTGAGAGCAACGGCAGCGGCTGGCGGGACGTCACCTGCGCTTCGGGCGCCACCTGCGTGTCCGGCGAGTGCCGCGAGTGCGAGCTGGGCCAGCGCCGCTGCAGCCCCGACAACCGCAGCGTCCAGGAGTGCAAGCGCCTGCCCCGCGAGGACCTGAGCCTCGGCTACGTCAACTCCGGCGACAACTTCGACGGCACCTGCATCACCCAGGCGTGCGAGATGGGCATGAACGGCCCTCAGTGTCGCGCGCCGGCGTGCGTGCCGGGCGCCACCCAGTGCCTCAACGCCTCCACCCAGCAGACCTGCAACGCCCAGGGCGCCTGGCAGAACGCCACCTGCGCCTCGCTCCCCGGCATGGGGCCCACCGCCGAGTGCATCAACGGCGCCTGCATCGACGAGTGCGGCGACGCGGCCCGCGCGAAGAGCTACTTCGGCTGCGAGTACTGGGCCACCACCCTCGACAACTCGATGGACGCGCTCTTCAAGGGCAACACCCTCTCCGGCCAGGGCAGCGCCGACTCCGACTTCGTCTTCGTCGTCACCAACCAGTCCACCCTGCCCGCCACCGTCGAGGTCTGGCGCTACCAGGGCAGCGCGCCGGTGCGCGTGAAGCAGGTCACCGTGCCAGGCCGCAACGACGCCGCCACCCGGGGGCTGCTCAAGATCAACGTGCCCTGGCAGTCGATCACCCCGGCGTCCGCCCAGACGGGGACGGCGCAGACCGGCCGCGCCCGCTACGGCTACCGCATCACCTCCACCCGGCCCATCACCGTCTACCAGTTCAACCCCATCGACGCCTTCAAGACGACCAACCGCACGTGCACCGCCACCGCGGGGACGGCCGACTGCGGCTGCAACGAGTACGCGGACTTCGTCTGTACCTTGACCTTCCTCGGCACCTGCATCGACTGCGACAGCCCCGGCCTGTGCACGCAGACGTCCGCGGGGAGGCGCTGCGGCTATGGCACCTTCTCCAATGACGCGTCGCTCCTCCTGCCGTCGCACATCCTCGGCACCGGCTACGTCGCCGTCACCCCGGGCCACAGCCACATCAACTCGCCGCCCGATCAGATCGCGCGCTCCAGCCAGGTGGTGATCGTCGCGACGCAGGACAACACGGTCGTCACGGTGAGGGCTTCGGCGGCCACGCTGGCGGGCACGGGGATCCCCGCGATGGCGGTCAACGAGTCGCGCAACTTCACCCTCAACAGCTACGACGTGCTGGCGCTCGCCTCGGCCACCGCCGGCGCGGACGTGGAGTGCCAGAACTTCACCGGGGGCGACAGCTGGTGCCGGAAAGGGAACGATCTCACCGGCACGGTGATCACCAGCGACAAGCCGATCGCCGTCTTCGGCTCGAACCCCTGCCTCAACGTGCCCTGGAGCCGGCCCTACTGCGATCACGTGGAGGAGCAGATCTTCCCCTTCGCGACCTGGGGGAAGAACTTCGTGGCCGTGCCCAGCCACCCCTTGCGGCTCAACAACAACAACTTCTCCTCCAACCCGCCGCCGGATCACTTCAAGATCGTCGCGGGCGCCGCCACCACGCTGACGCTGACGCCGCCCCCAGCCGCCAGCGACGTGCTGGCGCCCACCAACTGCCTGGCCGGGACCAGCCTCGCGGCGAACAACTGCCAGCTCGCCGGCGGCAGCTACGTCGAGTTCAAGAGCCTTCGCGCCTTCACCATCAGCTCCACCAACCCGATCGCCGTCGCGCAGTTCCTCCCCGGCCAGGGGCAGGTGACCGGCGCCCCGACGGATCCCAAGCAGGGCGACCCGTCGATGATCCTCCTCCCGCCCGTCGAGCAGTGGCGCAGCCGGTACACGGTGCTGGCCTCCACCGGCCTGCAGGACAACTACCTGGCCCTCACCATCGACGGCACCAAGGTGCAGTCGGTGGCGGTGGACGGCACGGTGGTGACGGGCTTCAACGCCATCGCCGGCACCAACTTCCTGGTGAAGAACCACCCCGTCGGCACGGGCACCCACACCATCCAGGTCACCCCGCGGGCGGGCCAGACGACGCTGCCCGGCGCGGGCGTCACCATCTACGGCTATGACGCGCAGGTCAGCTACGGGTACACGGGGGGCCTCGACCTGACCACCATCGTCACGGGGATCAACCCGGGCGGGTGAGTTGGGTGACTGTGGTTTCCTCCGGGGGCACCCTGCGCTAGAGGGGCTCCTGCTCTTCGGCCGGCCAAACCCTCTTTGGGGTGTCCTGACATGAACCGCACTCTTCTCGTGGTGGCGCTGTCCTGTGCCGCCCTCGCGCTCGCCGGCTGCTCCACCAGCCTGTGCGATCGCAACGCCCAGCTCGACCTCGCGAAGAAGGCGGGAGACTGCACCGGCGTGCCCACCTCGCCGCTGCTCGGCAGCGCGTCGAGCTGCTCGATGAAGATCTCTTCCTGCAGCAGCGCGGATCAGGAGAGCCTCACCCGCGCGCTCGACTGCATCGAGAAGCTGCCGGTGTGCAGCGCGAGCAGCCGTGACGCGTACCTCCTCTCGCTGGGGGCCTGCACGGATCCGCTGGAGAGCCTGTCTCAGCCCTGTCTCGACGCCTTCTTCATGGGCGTGCCGCCGGGCGAAGACGGCGGGATCGACGCAGGGCAGATCGACGCCGGCCCCCAGCCGATCAACGACGGCGGCAACGGGGTGGTGTTGATCGCCGTGGCCGACGAGTCCGCCTACGCGTTCGCCTGGTCGACCCGGCAGCCCGGTGACGTCGCCGTCTGGCAGTTGATCGGCAGCGACACCGCCGGAGTGCGCGACCCGGAGCAGGATCTCGGCCCCGGCTCGCTCAGCGATTACCTGATCCCCGACTCCGGACTCGTGATCCCCGACGCCGGACCCACCTCGCACCGCTACTTCCTCGTCGGGCGCGACACCAACGGAGAGATCGTGTCCGGCAACCTCGACGCCGGGACGGGGACCGACGCGGGTATGGCCATGTGCCAGCGATCGACCGATTGCCCGGTCGATCGGGTTTGCGACCTCGGGCAGTGCAAGACGCAGACGTGCATGACAGGCAGCACGACCTGCCCAGCCGGCTACCAGTGCCTGTCCCTGGTCTGCACCCGCACCACCAGCGACGGGGGCGGCTTCGACGCGGGCTTCGTCCGCCCCGACGCGGGGACAATCGACCGCGCGCTGCCGTTCGTGTCCAACGAAGTCACCCTCACCTCGGGCCCCGCCGTCTTCACCAGCGACATCAACCTCGGCGGCTTCCCCGCCCGGCGGCCCAGCATCACGGGCATCGACACCGCGCGCGTCTTCGTCAGTCTCGAGCAGGAAGCGACGCTGGTGGCCCACGCGTCCAGCCAGCGCGGCAAGGACTTTTCCAACGACGCCCTCACCAGCTTCCCGCTGGACACCGTCGGCACCCGCGCCCGCACCACCTACAACCCGGACAGCAAGCTGACCTTCGCCTGTTACAACGTCGGCCGGGGCGTGCGGGTGCAGCGCAGCAGCGACTTCGGCCGCACCTGGGGCGTCGCGGCCACCACCATCGAGCCCTTCGATGACGGCGGCCTCTCCAGCACCATCCAGGACTGCGACATCGCCCCCTGGAAGAACGGCGGGGCGATCATGGTGACGGTGGAAGACGACACCCTGGCGGTGCGCACCATCTCCACCGGGCTGTCGGTGGACACGCCGGTGACCGCCTTCGCGTCCAACCCGAGCGGCTACTTCTCGCCCGCGCACCCGGCGATCGCCACGTTGCCGTCCGACAGCATCGTGCACGTCACCTTCACCGCGTTACGGACCGTCGGCGGAGGCACGCAGGATCTCGAGGCGGTGGGCGTGTACCGCGACGGCACGCTGGGCGCGTTTACCCAGGCGCAGAGCCTCGTGGGCATTCCCGTCGCCAACGCCCAGGACTGGACCTCCGTGGCAGTCGATCCGAAGTCGAAGCGCGCGCTGGGCGCCTTCGTCTCCGTCGAGCCTGGCCCGGGCGCCGCGCCGGTCTCCACCGTCTACGCCGCCATGTGGAACCCGACCAACAAGCAGTGGGTGTCCGGGCCGGACTTGAGCGTCTTCGCCTCACAGCAGAACACCACCCTGCTCTTCCCGAACAAGTCACCTGCCACTGACGTGTGGTTCGCCTTCTCGTCGTCCGTCGCCATCCTCCCGTCGGGGAAGGCGTGGTTGTCCTTCGTGGTGGGCCCGAGGACCGGCACCACGGGCGACTACAAGATGGTCGCGGTGCCCTTCGACTTCGACGCCACCTCGCCCCTCAGCACCGGCAAGGGCTGGTTCGTGCCGCCGGTCACCTACGTGTCCGACATCCGGGTGTTCGATCCCCGTGGCTCCGTCAGCAACCCGCAGCCGCCCGTGTCGGCGCTGTCGGCGGATCGGCAGCTCTCCATCTACGGCGCCTTCATCGAAGGCCTGGGGCTGAATGGGGAAATCGAAGGGCGCGCGATCTTCTTCTCGCGGCCCTGAAGCTCTGGCGGCCGGAGGGTCGTCAGACCACCCGGCGGACCTGCGCCCAGACGTCGCGGAACCGGACGCGCGCGAAGGCCCGGGCGAGCCGCCGGCTGGACGGGCCCTCGTCGAGCCGCATCCCCTCGGCCACGGCGCGCGCCAGCAGGAAGGCCGCCAACACCACCAGGCCGCCCGGCGCGATCGCCAGCAGCACCAACCCCGTCACTTTCAGCCACGTCCACATGTCCGTTTGACCCCCACGGCCGACTTCCTTGTGCAAGTGCACCCGACGTGCCCGACCTGGGCGGCTGACGAGGCGGCTGCTTCCGGGATTTTGCGTGGCACGGGGGCCGCTGTGCCGTGCCTCACCTGACACGAACGTCACGGTTTTCCATTGCCTTCCTTTGGCCGCGGGCGGCCGGCTGGTACAAGTCAGGGCATGACTTCCCCGTTCCAGTCGGTGGACGACGCGGGCCGGCGGCTCGAGGCCGTGGGGTACCTGCCGTCGCGCCCCATCTCCACCGCGGCCTTCCTCATGGATCGCCTGGAGAAGCCGGTGTTGATCGAAGGCCCGGCCGGGGTGGGAAAGACCGAGTTTTCCCGCGCGGTGGCGCAGGCGCTGGGCCGCGAGCTGATCCGCCTGCAGTGCTACGAGGGCCTCGACGAGGCCAAGGCCCTGTACGAGTGGGAGTACGCCAAGCAGCTGCTCTACACCCAGCTGCTCAAGGACAAGATCGGCGAGCTGATGGCCGGGGCGGGATCGGTGAAGGAGGCCGCCGATCGTGTCGCCGCGTCCGACGCCGTCTTCTTCTCGGAGCGCTTCCTGTTGCCCCGGCCCGTGCTGAAGGCGCTGGTGAGCGAGGCGCCCACCGTCCTCCTCATCGATGAGATCGACAAGGCCGATCCCGAGTTCGAGGCCTTCCTCCTCGAGGTGCTGGCGGAGAACGCGGTGACGGTGCCGGAGCTGGGTACGGTGAAGGCGCGGCACGTGCCGCGGGTGGTTTTGACCAGCAACAACGCCCGCGAGCTGTCGGACGCGCTCAAGCGCCGCTGCCTGCACCTCTACATCGACTACCCCACGCGGGAGCGCGAGCTGGCCATCGTCCGCGCCCGGCTGCCGTCGGCGCCGGCGAAGCTGGCCGAGCAGGTGGTGGCCGCCGTCTCGCGCCTGCGCGCGATGGAGCTCAAGAAGGCGCCGTCCATCAGCGAGACCCTGGACTGGGTGCAGGCGCTGGTGCTGCTCAACGCCGACGCGCTGTCACCCGAACTCGTCGGGCAGACGCTCAACCTCGTCTTGAAGCACGAGGCCGACGTGGAAAAAGCCCAGCCCCAGGTGCATGCGCTCGCGGCGGCGGACCGCGGCTGACACAGCGGGGTGGCGCAGGCGCCGCCGACCTGGCTACTCGGCCGCGCCTTCCTCGGCCGGCTTCTCCACCTTGTCGAACCAGCCCTTGTAGCCCAGCTTCACCGAGTCCTTCGTGAAGGTCTCGCCGCGCTTCTTGTCGACGACGTACCACTTCCCGCCCTGCTTCCCGACGAGGTAGGTGGCCATCTCCCCCGGGGCCAGGCCCTTCTCCTGCACCTGGAAGTTGTCCTCGCTCGCCTCGACGACGATGGTGCCCAGCGGGGCCTCCGACGCGCCCGTCACCTTGAAGTCCTTCAGCCAGTAGTCGGTCTTCTCATGGAACCAGGGCGCCATGGGGTGATCTTCCTTGCCCAGGCGCTTCTTCCGCTCGGCGATGGCGTCCAACGTCTTCGGGTGCAGGAACTTCTTCGCGTCGGCCCACTTCTTCGCCTTCACCGCGGTGAGGTACTTCGTCACCAGCTCCCTGGCGGCCTTCGCGTCGGGCGTGTCGGAGTCGGCCGTCGGCGCGGCAGCGGGCGCAGCGGCGGGGCCTTCGGTGCCCTGGGCCAGCGCGACGGTGGAGACGAGGGCGAGGAGGAGGACGGGACGAAGCATGTGAGTCTCCCGGTGTGGGTGGCCGCTTCGACTTACCACGCACGGCCCCATTCAACAGAGGTAGAGTGCCCGGCCATGCGCGCGACGGTTGCGTTGGTGTTGCTCCTCTCGGCCGGCGCCGCCGCCGAGGAGTCGGACTTCCAGAAGTACTACAACGCCGCGCTGCGCCTCCACGAGAGCACCGAGTACGAGCGCGCCCTCGAGACGCTGCAGAGCGCGCGCAAGGCCGCCGTCACGCTGGAAGAGCAGGCGAAGGTGAACCTCTGCGAGGGCGTGGTGCTGGCCGATCTCAACCGCTTCGACGACGCCCGCGCCGCCTTCAAGGCCGGCCTCCTCCTGACGCCCGACGCCCCGCTGCCGCTCAAGGTCGCGCCCAAGGTGCAGGCCGAGGTGGACGCGATGCGCGCCCGCGTGAAGAGGGAGCTGGCGCCGCTGCTGGCGAAGCAGGAGGCCGAGCGCAAGCAGGCCGAGACGGAGCGCCTCGAGGCGGAGAACAAGAAGAAGGTGGCCGAGGCGAAGGCCCAGGAGGCCCAGCGGCTCGAGCTCGAGCACAAGACGCTCGAGGCCGAGGCCCGCGCCGCCGAGTCCGCGAGGCTCCTGGCCGAAGCGGAGGCCAAGCTGAAGGAGCTCGCGCGGCTCGAGGCCGAGCGCCGCCAGGCCGCCGTGCTGGCCTTCGATCGCCCCGTCGCCGACAGCAACCTCACCCCGCCCGATCGGCAGTCGCCGCTCGTCTCCGTTTCCTCTGCGCCGCCGTCGAAGGTGCCCATGGCGCTGACGCTGATCTTCACCGGCGCGGCGCTGGCTGCCGGAGGCGTGGGCATGTACTTCGGCCTGCAGGCGCAGTCGAAGTCGGACGAAGCGAAGAGCGCCATCTACCAGGACGACGCGCAGCGGCTCCTCGAGCAGGCCGGGAGCAACGCGACCACCGCCAACATCCTCTACGGGACAGCCGGCGCGCTGGCGCTGGGCGCCATCATCTCTGGCATCGCCTGGGCCGCGGGCATGTCTCCACCGCCCCCTGCGGGCTCCACGCCATGACGTCACGACTTCCCTGGTGCCTGTCCTTGCTTCTCGTCGGGGGCGCGGCCTGTACCGTGCCCAACATCGCGGACCTCGGGGAGAAGCAGTGCGACCTCGACGCCGGGCACCCCTGCGTGGAGGGGTACGTCTGCCAGGGCGGCTTGTGCAAAGTGCCGATGGGCGGCAGCTGCTCCGAGGGCGACTCGCGCGCCTGCGGCTCGTCCGTCGGCGAGTGCAGGCAGGGCACCCAGCGCTGCGTGAACGGCATGTGGGGCGCCTGTGAGGGCGCGACGGGCCCTGCCACCGAGACGTGCGACGGCAAGGACAACGACTGCAACAATCAGCCGGACGACGGGATCCTCGCCGGTCCGGCCTGCGAGAAGTCCCAGGGCGTGTGCGCCGGCTCCGTCAAGGCGTGCGTCGGCGGCGCCTTCGAGGCCACCTGCTCCGCCGCCACCTACGGCCCCGACTACGAGGCCACCGAGACGCGCTGCGACGGGAAGGACAACGACTGCGACGGCACGGCGGACGAGGGCGTCACCGGAGGCGCCTGCCCGGCCGTCGGCGTGTGCATGGGCTTCTCGCGCGCCTGCACCATGGGCATGGCCGGCGTCTGCCAGGCGCCCAACTTCGAGGCCACCGAGGTGAGCTGCGACAACCGCGACAACGACTGCGATGGCATGACGGACGAAGACGTATTCGGCCCCAACCTCTGCACGAAGCAGCAGGGCGTCTGTGCTGGGAGGTACCCCGCTTGCGTCGCCGGCGCCTTCGAGCCCACCTGCACCCAGGTCTCCTACGGCGCCGACTACGAGCCGACCGAGTCCCTGTGCGACGGGAAGGACAACGACTGCGACGGCGTCACCGATCGCTTCGCCGACGGGGGGATCATCCGCCTCGGGACGTGCGAGCTGACGCTGGGCGTCTGCGCGGGCGCGCGGCGGACGTGCGTGGGCGGCAACGGGGAAGCGCCGTGCACGCGCGCGTCCTACGGCAACAGCTACGAGGAGGTGGAGGGCTCCTGCGACAGCCTCGACAACGACTGCGACGGCCGCCCCGACGTCTCGAAGGAAGCCAACCTGGTGATCACCCCCAGCGCGGCGACCAACCACCTGAGCCTGGCCGCGTCGGTCAACGGGGGCTCGGCCGCGGTGTACGTCGATCAGCGGGCCGGCGCCTCCCGCGTCTTCTTCCGCCGCTTCGATGATCTCCTGCGGCCGCTGGGCAACGAGATCGAGGTGTCTGATCCCGCCGCCACGGAGGCGATCCGCCCGGCCATCACCCGCGTGGGCCAGGACTTCGCCGTGACGTGGCTGGAGAAGGACTCGGGCAACGTGCAACGCCTCAAGGTGGCGCGCCTCACCGACTCCGGGACGCGCGCGTGGACCAACACCGTCGCGTCGCTGGTGAATGTCTACAACGATCCCCGCATCGCCAGCGGCGCGCCGTCGAGCTCGCCGATCATGGTCGCGTGGATCGAGGCGCCGGTGCTGCAGCTCAAGGGGGCCGTGTACGACGGGGCGGGCAACACGGTGACGCCGGCCACGACGCTGGCGGCCACGCCCGACGCGGGAGGCGACCTCGTCTTCGACGTCGACGTCGTCCGTCGCACCAGCACCGCCGACTTTCTGCTGGGGTGGATCGTCCAGACGGGCTTCACGGTGCGCTTCCAGGCCTTCACCAACGGCCTTACGCCCGTCGGCCCCGTCCGCGAGGTGACGGACGCGACGGAGACGGCCCGCAACGTCCGCGTCGCGCTCTACCCGCCCACCGGAGAGGCGCTCGGCGCGTGGATCGGCAGCGTGGGAAACACGCAGAGCACCCTGCGCTGGCTGCCCAACGCCCTCACCACGCCCGTGCCGCTCTCCGCCAGCGTGTACGCCGGCCAGTCCAGCGATCTCGCGCTCGCCAGCGTCGCCGGAGGCTGCGCGGCCTTCTGGGCCCAGGGCCTGCCCTCTCCCCGCCTCGTCGGCCTCACCCTCGCTCCCGACGGAGGCGCCAGCCGCGACTACACCCCCTCTGGCGTCACCGGCCTCTTCGCGCCAGGCGTCGCCTCGCTCGACGGCGGCGTGCTGCAGGTGGGCTACGAGGCCAACCGCGGCGGGACCGATACCGATCTGTACGGTCAGGTGATCTGCCGACCGTAGCGGTCACGACATCTTTCGTTGCTGTCAGCGCGCCCGCTTCCCGTACAATCGAAAGGTCGTGCCGGCCGGGGGTCCGTTTCGTCAGCGGACGGAGCAGCACCCGCGCCCTGGTTTCTTTCTGGAGGTAGAGCATGCGTAGCCTTCGCGTCCTCGCGCTCGCGTTTCTCGCGGCGCTCGTCGTCACCGCTTGCGGAGACAAGAGCCCGGGGGCGGGCAGCAGCGCCAACGCCCCGTCCATCGGCGCGGTGATGCCTTCCCGCGGGCCCACCGACGGGCACACGGTGGCGATCATCAAGGGCAACAACTTCCGCGCGGGCACCACGGTGTCCTTCGGCGACAGCGCGGCCGTCTCGGTGAAGGTGGTGGACTCCACCACGCTGACGGTGGAGACGCCGCCCAACGCTGCCGGCAAGGTGAACGTCGTCGTCACCAGCGAAGGCCAGAGCACCACCTTCACCGACGGCTTCGAGTACTACCAGAAGGACTCCACCACGGCGGGGCCGCCCAGCCTCTCGGGGATTCAGCCCAACACCGGCCCCGCGTCGGGCGGCACGGTGGCGATGGTGACGGGCGACCTCTTCCAGGACGGCGCGCTCCTCTTCGTGGGCCGCTCTCCGGCGTCCGACGTGGTGGTGACTGATCCGATGTCGCTGACGGGCACGCTGCCGGCGGGCGACGTGGGCTCGGCCGACGTGGAGGTCACCAACCCCGATGGGCAGACGGCGATCCTGGTCGACGCGTTCGCTTTCTCCGGCGAGGACGGCGTGCCTCCGGTGTTGTCGGCCGTGTCTCCAGTGGCGGGGACGACGCTGGGAGGGACGTCGGTGGCGCTGGCGGGCACGGGCTTCAAGCCGGGCGCGTTGATCTTCTTCGGCGGGCGCACCGCGTCGGGAGTGACGGTGATGGGCACGGTGGCCTCTGGCATCACGCCGCCCGGGGCACCCGGGGTGGTGGACGTGGCGATCACCAACCCCGACGGGCGCTCCTCCATCCTCCGGCGCGGCTACAACTACTACGTGGGCGGCCCGGTGCTGTCGCGGCTGACGCCCAACTTCGGCCCTCCGGACGGCGGCACCGAGGTCACCATCGACGGGCGGAACTTCTCCGAGCGCGTGGTGGCAACCTTCGGAGGACGCAGCCTCTCTGGCCTGCGCCGCATCGACGATCGCACGCTGATCGGCACCAGCCCGGCCGGGCCCGCCGGCGCCGCCGACGTGCGCGTCGAGAACGCCGACGGCCAGTCAGACACGCTGGAGAATGGCTGGGCCTGGGGAGGCTCTCCGCCGCCCACCTTCTCCATCGCCCGCGTCACCCCCGAGCTCGGCCCCATCGCGGGCGGCACCCGTGTGACGGTGATCGGCTCGGGCTTCGAGTCGGGCGCGGAGGTCACCTTCGGCGGACAACCGGGCACCGGCGTGCAGGTCGTCGGCGGCGCCACCATCTCGTGCGTCACCCCCGCGGGGATGATCGGCCCCGTGGAGGTGGTCGTCACCCAGGGCGGAGGCCGGACCGCGAAGCTCCCGCTGGGCTTCTGGTACTTCGACCCCTCCCGGCGCGGGCCCACCCCCTCCATCGCCGCCGTCACTCCGGCGCTCGGCCCGCAGACGGGCGGCACCACCGTGCTGATCACCGGCGGCGGCTTCGCGTCGGGCGCGCGCGTCTTCTTCGGCACCGGCGAGTCCACCACCGTCACGGTGATCAACAACTCCACGCTGACGGCCATCACCCCGCCCAGCTCCGTCACCGGGCCGGTGGACGTGCGCGTGCAGAACGTCGACGGGCAGATGGTGACGCAGAACCAGGGCTTCGTGTACGTCGATCCAGCCGCGCTGGGGCCCGCGCCGGTGCTGAGCAGCGTCACGCCCAACAGCGGCGGCTCGGCGGACACCACCGACGTCGTCGTCTCGGCGCAGAACGTCGCGCAGGGCGCGCTCCTCTTCGCCGGGGGAGTGCCGGCCACCGGCGTGATGGTGGGCACGGGCATGGTGAGCGGCACCTTCCAGCCTCACGTGGCGGGGGCGGTCGACGTGGTGATCACCAACCCCGACGGGCAGAGCGGCCGGCTCGCCAACGGCTTCACCTACAACGCGTCGCCCCCCACGCTCTCGTCGGTGACGCCCAACACCGTACCGCTGGGCGGCGGGCTCAAGGTGCTCCTGTCGGGACGCGGCTTCCTGGCCGGGGCCACCGTCTCCATCGCGGGCTCCCCGGTGGCGACCAGCTTCGTCGACGACACGCTCCTCTTCGTCACGGTGCCTCCGCACGCGGCGGGCGCCGTCGACGTCACCGTCACCAACCCCGACAACCAGGCCTCGACGCTGGCGGGCGGCCTCACCTACGCGGACATCCAGCTGGGCAACGCGCCCACGCTGACTGCCGTCTCGCCCTCGCGCGGCCCCACCACCGGCGGCACGGTGGCGCTGCTCATCGGCACCAACTTCGTGCAGGGCACACGGGTGCTGTTCGGCTCGGCCCAGTCGCCGCGGGTGACGATCATGAATGACACCCGGCTCTCCGCGGTCGCGCCGGCGGGCACGGCCGGCCCCGTGGACGTCACCGTCATCACCCCCGATGGGCAGTCGGGCCAGCTGCTGCAGGGCTTCACCTACGTCGATCCTTCCCAGCTCGGGGCTTCGCCGATCCTCGTCTCCGTGACGCCGGCGAACGGCCTCGCCGCGGGCGGCACGCAGACGGTGCTGACGGGCAGCGGCTTCCAGACGGGCATGCTGGTCTTCTTCGGCGGCTTCTCTGCTTCCGCCGCGGCGACGCAGAACGCCGGCATCGCCACCGCCACCACTCCCCCCGGCCCCACCGGCGTGGTGGATGTCGCGATCACCAACCCCGACGGCCAGTCCGCCGTGCTGCAGAACGGCTTCAGCTACACGGCCCGGCCGGAGCTGACGACCATCTTCCCGGCGCAGGGCCCGACGACGGGCGGCACCAACTTCACGCTGGCGGGCAGCAACTTCGCGGCGGGCGCGCGCGTGCACTTCGATCAAGCCGAGGCCACCAACGTGATGGTGGCGTCGGCCACGGTGATCACCGGCACGACCCCGGCGCACGCGCTGGGCGTGGTGGACGTGCGCGTCACCAATCCTGATGGTCAGTCGGGCACGCTGGACGGCGGCTTCACCTACAACCCGCCGCCTTCGCTCGCGCTGGCCCGGCCCGGCGCGGGCCCCGTCAGCGGAGGCACCACCATCGCCGTCACCGGTACCGGCTTCCAGGCCAACGCCACCGTCAGCATCGGCGGGGTGCAGGCCACCAGCGTCCGCGTGGTGAGCGACACGCTGCTCTACGCGATCACCCCCGCCGGAAGCACGCCGGGGGCCTTCGACGTGGAGATCGTCAACCCCGACATGCAGACCGCGCGGCTGGTGCGGGGCTTCCGGTACGACTTGATCGACGTGGTGGCGCAGCGGGCCACCACCTGGCCCACCTCCTTCCTGCCGGTGGCGCGCGACGACGCGCAGTACTCGAGCGACGCGACCATCTTGAACCTCGGGCCTGCGCCGGTGACGGTGACGCTGGCCAGCTTCGACAGCGCCGGCGTCCAGCTCGGCTCCCGTGCGCTGACGGCGCAGATCCCCGCGTTCGGCCGGACGGTGGTGCCCCACGTCCTGCGCTTCATCGAAGCGGCAACGGCGGCGACCGGGCGCGTGGCCTCGATCGCGGTGACGGCGGACGGCCCGGTGACGGCCACGGTGACGCTCAAGGACCTCGTCAGCAACGACGAGTCGTTGATCCACTCCGCGACGCCGGCGCGCGCCTCCAGCCGGCTCCTCCTGCCCTACTCGTCCAGCGTCGGGGCCTTCAAGACGTGGCTCGCCATCCGCAACGTAGGGACGAGCGCGGCGACGGTGGACATCACCGCGCGCGACGCGACGGGCATGCAGCAAGGCCGCCTCCAGGCCGTCCCGATCCCCGCAGGCGGGCTCTACACCAGCGACGACGTGCTGGGGGCGATGACGGTGCCGGGCGCGGTGGCCACGCTCGAGATCAGCGGCGCCAACGCGCAGTTGATCGCCGTGGGGCGCACGTACTCGAACGCGCGGCTGGGCGGCGTGCTGGCGGCGCGGCCGTACGGGGACGCGGCGCCTACGCAGACGCTGGCGTGGGTGCCGGATCTCTCCACCGAGACGAGCGCCTTCTACCTCGTCAACACCGACGCCACGGGCCCGGCGGACGCGACGCTGGACCTGCGCACGTCGGCTGGCCAGAGCCTCGGCACGCGGCAGGTGACGGTGCCGGCGAACGGCTTCATCCAGGTGCCGGATCTCGCGCGCACCATCCTCATGCGCACCACGCCGACCCAGACGGTGTCCAACGTGCAGGTGTCGGCCAACCGCCGGCTGCTCGCCTTCACCCACACCCTCAACACCCTCTCCAGCGACGTGCGGCTGTACAACGCACGGCCGGGCGGCGGCGTGCGCTTGATGTTGCCGGTGGCGGATCCCCGCACCTCGCTGCAGGTGGTGAACGCGGGCGTCAGCCCCGCCAACGTCGAGATGACGCTGCGGATCGACGCGGGCAGCGTGCGCGGCGTGCCGCTCAAGGTGACGATCCCCTCGAAGGGGCACTTCTCGGCCTCGCTGCTGCTCTCGTCTCTCGGTGCGGGCGCGTCGAGCGGCTGGGTCGAGGTGCGGTCCACCAACGGCATGCCGCTCGTCGCCGTGGCGAAGGTGGGCACCGACTCGGCCGGCAACACCGGCGACGCGCTCGATCTCGGGGAGGTGCTGACGGTGCCCACCGTCGAGCAGATCCGCCCGAACCAGGGCCCGGCGCCCGGCGGCACCATGGCCACCGTCACGGGCGGCTACTTCCTGCCCGGCATCAGCTTCCTCTTCGGAGACAGCCCCGCGCCGCGCGCCGCCACCGCGGCGGACGACACGGCGGTGGTGGTGTCTCCGCCCGGCACGGCGGGCACGACCGTGAGCCTCACGGCGATCAACGTGGACGGCGCCACGCACACCCTCACCGGCGCCTTCAGCTACGTCGACTCGTCGCTGATCACCACCCTCCCCTCCATCTCCTCGGTGACGCCAGCCCAGCTGTCCACCCTGGGCGGGACGCCGATGCAGATCAACGGCGCCAACTTCGCCAGCCAGGCGCGGGCGTACGTGGGCCTCGCGCCCGTCACCGGCGCGACGCAGATCAACCCCGGCCGCATCGACGGCGCGGGCCCGGCCGGCCCCATCGGCCCTGCCGACGTCACCGTCACCAACCCCGACGGCGCCTCGGTGACGCTCAACGGCGCGGTGACGTACGTGGTGCCGCCGCCGGCCATCTCCAGCGTCACGCCGGCCAGCGGCCCGGGCGTGGGCGGGACGGTGGTGCGCATCGCCGGCACCGGCTTCCAGGTGGGCGCGTCGGTCGGCTTCGGCCCGACGTCCTCGCCCAACGTCTCCGTCCTCTCCTCCACGGAGATCGACGCGGTGACGCCGTCGGGCAGCGACGGCCCGGTGGCGGTGACGGTGCAGAACCCCGACGGGCAGAACGTCACGGTGAACAACGCGTACACCTACGTTGCGGCGCCGACGGTGGCGCAGGTGACGCCGGCCAGCGGCTCCACCGCCGGCGGCACGCAGATCACCGTCACCGGGACCTTCTTCCGGCCGGGCGCGGTGGTGAAGGTGGGCACCAACGACTGCCTCAACATTCAGGTGCAGGCGGGCGGCACCACCATCGTCTGCAACACGCCCCCCGGCACGGCCGGCCCCGTGGTGGTCCGCGTCATCAACACGGACGGGCAGTCGGGGCAGTTGAACAACAGCTTCACCTACCTGGCGCCCATTCCGCCGCCCATCGTCTCGGCCGTCTCTCCGTCGTTCGGCCCCATCACGGGCGGCACGCAGGTGACCATTCAGGGCTCGAACTTCCAGGCCGGCGCCACGGTGCGCTTCGGCGCGGCCAACTCGAACGCGGTGGCGGTGATCAGCCCGTCGGCCATCGTCGCCACGGTGCCGGGCGGCGCGGCGGTGGGCCCGGTGAGCGTCACGGTGACCAACCCCGACACGCAGTTCGCCACGCTGGCCAACGGCTTCACGTACTTCACGCCGGCTGATCTCCCGGGCATCGCGATCGTCTCCCTGACGCCCAACGAGGGCCCGCCGACGGGCGGCACGCCGGTGTTCATCTCGGGCCAGGGCTTCAAGGTGGGCGTCACCGTCACCTTCGGAGGAGTGGCCTCGACGAGCGTCACGTACCTCGGGCCCTCCGCGCTCCTGGCCATCTCTCCGCCGCACGCGGCCGGCACGGTGTCGGTGACGGCGACCAACTCGGACGGCGCCAACAGCACGCTGGCCAACTCCTTCAACTACAACCTGGGGGTGGCCTTCCTGCCGCCGCCCGCGCGGCTGCCGCTCACCAACGAGCGGGGCTACGAGTTCGCCAAGCTGTTCGACTACGACGGTGACGGAGATCTCGACGCCTTCCTCGCCCGCCACCAGTCGTCGTGTGACAGCGACGGCAACGACCAGCTCTGGGTCAACGACGGCACGGGCTCCTTCACCAACCTGCCCACCTTCCCGCAGGACGCGCGGCGGCCGTCCACCGAGGCGTTGATCGCGGACTTCGACGCCAACGGGACCAGGGACGTCTTCCTCCTGTCCGATCACACGTCGAGCAACATCTCGAGCTTCTACCGGAACCAGCCGCTGGGCGTCTTCACCCGGACCGACGTGGCGAACATCGCCAGCACGGCCGTGCAGATCCGCGGTGGCGCGGTGGGCGATCTCGACACCGACGGCTTCCCCGACGTGTACGTGGCGATCGCCGGCGTGAACTACTGGTACCGGAACAACCAGAACGGCACCTTCACGGCGACGCGCAACGGCCTGCCGAACGTGAACGACGACTCGCGCGCGGTGTGCATCGCCGACTGGGATCGCGACGGTGACGACGACATCTTCGTGGTGAACGCGTCGAACCAGCAGGCGAACTACTACCTGCAGGGGCCGGCGGGCACCTTCGTCCTGTCCAACACGCTGATCCCGGTGGTGGGCGGCACGGGGGTGGGCTGCGCGACCGCGGAGTTCCGACCCGGGAGCGGGATCAAGGACCTCGTCGTGGTGCGCGACGGACAGATCTACCAATACCTGAAGAACGACGGCACCGGGCGCTTCGTCGACGAGGCGGCCAGCTTGAACGTGCACCGACTGCCCAGCACGCCCCCTTCCCTGCGCATTGGCTTCCCCAACCAGGTGGGCAGCGTGGGCGGCGTCGTCCCGACGGATCTCGATCTCGACGGCGACGTCGACCTGCTGATGAACCACCTCGATCTCAACCCGAGGGTGCAGGCGTACATCAACGACGGCACCGGCTTCTTCACCATCGGTACGGCGACGCGCATCCCCTCGCGCCTGGACTCCGAGGAGGCGTGGGCGATGGGTGACGTCAACTCCGACGGGAGACCGGACATGCTGGTGCCCGGCAACGGCAGCCAGCCGAGGCTGCTCTTCGGGGGACCGAACGGCGTCTTGCAGTACGCGACGATGCGCACCATCCCCGAGCAGAGCTACTGCGTGCAGGACGCGGTGCACGGCGACTTCGACGGTGATGGCGACGAAGACGTCTTCAGCGTCTCGGGGTGCCGGTACGCGATCTACGAGGCCATCACCAACCAGGAGCCGGCCTCGTGCCGCACCAACATCGCTCACCTGTGGACCAACGACGGCGCGGGCGGCTTCACCGACGAGACGGCCACCAAATTCCCCGCCTTCCCCTTCAACGGCACCACCGTGCAGACGGCCGACATGGACGGGGACGGCGATCTCGATCTGGTGGTGGGCACGTCGGGCATCGGCGCCACGGGCGGCTCGTCACGCGACAACGCGATCCGCTACTTCATCAACAACGGCTCCGGCATCTTCACGGACGGCACGTACCCGCGCATCCCGGCCATCCAGGTCTTCGCGACCTCCATCGCCCTGGTGGACATCGACAAGGACGGGTTCCTCGACATCTACTTCGCCACCGACGAGTACTCGTGCAGCAACGCGCGGCACTACCTGCTGCTCAACACCGGCAACGGCTTCTTCTTCAACGTGTCGGGGCAGCTGCCCTATGCGCAGTTCCCCGACGTGCTGGGCGGGTGTGACGGCTTCAGCGCGTGGCGCGTGGCGAGCGGCGACTTCAACGGCGACACGTACGTGGATCTCTACATCGTCGGCAACGGCCGCAACCGCATGCTCTTCAACCGCGGCGGCGTCGCCCCGGGCTTCTACGTGGACGTCACCGCGTCCAACGTGCCCAACGTGAGCGCCGAGGGCCGCGGGGTGGTGGCCGGCGACCTCAACAACGACACCTTCACCGATCTCTTCGTCTGCAACGCAGGTACGGGCGGAGCCGGTGTCGACCGCGTGGTGCTGGGCAACGCAACCGGCGTGCTGGCCGACGCCACCGCGACCAACTGGCCGGGCGAAGTGCAGCCCTACCCGTACCAGGCGCAGTGCAGCGGCAACACCTCGCCCGTCAGCTCCCCTTCGTGCGACGTGGCGGATCTGGACGGCGACGGGGATCTCGACACGGTGGTGGCCGGCGGCAACTACCAGGGCCAGATCAACCAGCGGAACCGGCTGTACATCAACACCGGCAACGCCTTCTTCAGCGATCGCACCACCTCGTCGCTGCCCTACGAGACTGCGTACACCGAGAAGATCATGATCTTCCGCGCCAACGCCGACACGAAGCCCGATCTCTTCGTCGGCAACTGCGGTCAGCCCTACGTCTTCCTGCAGTCTCCGTGAGGACGCGCATGACGCGGCTGACCCTTCTCTTCCTCGCCTTCGCGCTGCCAGTGGCGGCAGCGGATCAGAAGACGCCGCCTTCGGGATCGGCGCCCACGCCCCCCTCGGCGCAGGCCCCGACGGGCGAGTTCGGCCAGAGCCGGCAGGGCGGCGCCGGCCTCGACCTCGTTCGCTCCGCCTTCCTCGCGCCGCGGCACCTCGCCTTCACCCTGCGCGGCGGCTTCTTCCGCACGCCGCAGCTCACCCAGGCGGCCGGCACCGACGAGTACCGGATGGCGGACTTCGCCGTCACCTTCAGCCCCCTGTCGTGGCTGGAGATCGCCGCGCGCCTCCACAACGGCAACCTCGAGCAGCCCGCGTCGCCACAGGAGCACTACTTCCTGCAGAACGACTTCGGGCTGCGCGCCAAGGCGACGTACCTGCTGGCCGACGGCGCCCTGGCGGTGGCGGGCGAGCTGTACCTGCGCCTGCCGCCTCCCATCTGGACGTCCTTCCAGGGGCTCAGCCCCGGCTTCGGCGCCCTCTTGTCGTACGACTTCACCCGGCACGGGGCACCGATGCTCTTCCACGCCAACGCCAGCTTCTACCTCGACAACTCCGCGGCCTTCGACGACGGCACGGGCGATCGCACCCGCGAGTACACGCTGCAGATCACCACCTTCAACCAGGTGAAGGCCGGCGCGGCGCTCGAGGGCCGGCTGCACGTGGCGCACGTCGGCCTTCGCCCCTTCCTCGAGTACGCGGTGGACGTGCCGCTGGGCGGAGGCACGCCGCCGATGCGCCTGGCGCCGGGGGTGCGCGTGATGCCGTGGCACGGCCTGTACATCGACGGCCTGGTGGAGATCGGCCTCACCAAGCCGTCCAACGAGAACGTGGCCGTGGTGCCGCCATGGATGTTGCAGTTCGCCGTCGGCTGGCAGCTGAACGTCGATCCTCCCGCGGGTCCGGTGGAGAAGGTGGTGGTGGAGAAGGAGAAGCTGGTCGCGGAGGGGCCGAAGACCTTCACCGTGTCGGGCGTGGTGGTGGACGCGGCGAAGCGGACGCCCGTGGCCGACGCGGTGGTGCAGGTGCCGGGGCGCAACCGGATCCTCACCGACGCCGACGGCCGCTTCCAGGTGCGCGACGTGCCGCCGGGGCCGTTCAAGATCGTCGCCACCAAGCCCGGCTACGAGCCGCGCGAGGCGACCGGCGTGGTGGAGGCGCAGAAGCCCCTCGTCCTGTCCGCCGCGCTGACACCGCTGCCGCCCGAGCCGCCGAAGCCCATGTCGGTGCGCGGGACGGTGCTGTCGGAGGCCGACAAGGCAGTGGTGGCCACGGTGGCCGCGCCCTCCGCGTCGCTCAGCCAGAAGACGGAAGCCTCCGGCGAGTTCTCCTTCTCTGTACCCGCGGGGGAGCTGTCGCTCGAGGCGTCTGCGCCGGGCTTCCTCACCCAGGGCCGGCGCATCACCGGCCAGCCGGGAGACACCGTCGTCGTCGACTTCGTCTTGAAGCCGGTGCCCAAGCAGACGCTGGTGGTGCTGAAGAAGGAGAAGATCGAGATCAAGAAGCAGGTGCACTTCGCCACCGCGAAGGACGTGATCCTCCCCGACTCGGCGCCGCTGTTGGACGAGATCGCGTCCACCATCCTCGCCAACCCGAAGCTGAAGATGATCCGCGTCGAGGGGCACACCGACGATCAAGGCGACGACGCATACAACCTCGATCTCTCGCAGCGGCGCGCAGGCAGCGTGGTGCGGGCGCTCCTGGAGCGCGGGGTCGAGGCCAGCCGGCTGAAGGCCGTCGGCTTCGGCGAGACCAAACCGCTGGAGAGCAACAAGAAGCCCGCGGGCCGCGCGAAGAATCGCCGCGTCGAGTTCATGATCGAGGAGCAGGAGTGACACGCACATCGGCCCCCGGGAACTTTCCTGGCGGCGGCTGCGCTACACTCGAGACACCGTGACGTCCCCGCAGCCCGTCCTCGGCAAGTACCAGCTGATCCGCAAGCTCGCGGCGGGTGGCATGGCCGAGGTGTACCTGGCGCGCGCCGCCGGCCCGATGGGCTTCGAGAAGCAGGTGGTGGTCAAGCGCATCCTCCCCCACCTGGCCGACGAGGAGAACTTCATCTCGATGTTCCTCTCGGAGGCGCGGCTGGCGGCCCAGTTGAACCACCCGAACATCGTGCAGGTGTTCGACTTCGGCCAGGCGGACGCCACCTTCTACCTGGTGATGGAGTTCATCGACGGGGTGAACCTGCGCGCCCTGTTCCGCAAGGCCTTCGAGGCCAACGAGCCGCTCTCCTTCGGCGTCGCCGCGAAGATCGTCAGCCTCGCCTGCGAGGGCCTCGGCTTTGCGCACGACTTCCTCGATCCCGCGACGGGCCAGCCGATGAACCTGGTCCACCGCGACGTCAGCCCCGACAACATCCTCGTGGCGAGGAACGGCTCGGTGAAGGTGGTGGACTTCGGCATCGCCAAGGCCGCCAACCAGACGCACCTCACCAGGACGGGGACGGTGAAGGGCAAGTTCGCGTACATGCCGCCGGAGCAGCTCACCGCGCAGGCCCTCGACAAGCGCGCCGACATCTTCGCGCTGGGGGTGGTGCTTCACGAGCTGGTGACGGGGAAGAAGCCCTTCGACACGTCCAACGAGGCGGCGATCGTCCGGGGCATCATGTACGAGGCGCCGATCCGCGCGGCCACGGTGCGACCGGACATGCCCGAGGCGCTGCAGGCGATCATCGACAAGGCGCTCGCGAAGGATCGGGATCAGCGCTACCTCGACTGTCGCGAGCTCCAGGCCGATCTCGAGAAGTTCATCGTCACCTCCGGCGCCCCCGTCTCTCAGTACCAGCTCGCGCAAGTCGTCCAGAAGCTGGCGCCGCCTCCTCCGCAGCCGGTGCCCACGCCCACCGCGCCCAACGGACCGCCGATGGGTGTGCCGCCCACCGCCGCCACCGTGAAGGGAGAGGACGTCGACCTCTCCACGTCGGTGCTGGCCACGCCTCCGCCGTCCGAGGAGATCGTCATGCTGACGCCCAAGCCGCACCGGGCGCCGCAGCCGCCGCCTCCACCCGTGCCCACCGGCGTGGTGGGTGCGCCGCCCATGCCCTCGCCCACGCTGCCCGGCGGCCCGCACTTCTCGCCGCCGGCGCCTCAGCAGCAGGGCTACGCGCAGGCTCCACAGCCGCAGCCGTACAGCTCCAGCCCGTCGGGGCCGTACCCGTGGCCGTCGGGGCCACACCCTGCGCCGCAGGCCCAGCCACCCCCTCCGCAGTGGGGCGCGCAGACGCAGGGCTGGCAGGTCGGCCCTCCCGGGCAGGCGTGGGCGGGTCAGCCGGCTCCCGGTTGGGGTCCGCCGCCGCAGCCCCAGCCCTCGTGGCCGCAACCCCAGCAGCCAAACGCCGGCTTCGGGGGCCTGCCGCTGCACGGTGGCCCGGCGCCTGCGCGGCCCGCTCCTCCGCCGTCCTCTTCGCGCGGGCCGATCATCGGCGTGTTGGTGGCCGCCATCGTCGTCGGATCCGGCGCCACCTGGTTCGTGCTGAAGGGCCGGCAGAGCTCGCCAGTCAACCCGGTCGTCGTCGTGACGCCGCCCGAGCCCGCGCCCGTCGTCGCCACGCCGCCGCCCGCCGAGCCCCCGAAGGCGGACCCGCCGCAGGCCGAGCCCCCCAGGTCGGAGCCCGTGGAGCCGCCACCGCCCACGCCGGGTGAGCCGGTCGCGGTGAAGCCGGCCGAGCCGCCGCCTCCCGAGCCTGTCGCCGCGAAGCCCGAGGTGAGGCAGCCCGAGCCCGTGAAGCCGAAGGGGAAGAAGCTGCCCGCGGGCAAGAAGGTCGCGGCGGTGGCGCCCGAGCCCGAGCCGGCGCCGCCCCCGAAGCCCACGGTGGTGGTGATGAAACAACCCGAAGAAGCCCCGAAGCCCGCGGCGGCCGAGGTGGCCAGCGTGGAGTTCCGCGTGCGCCCGTTCGGCGCGGTGTGGGTCGACGGGAAGTTCCTCGGCGAGACGCCCTTCGCCCCGGCCAGCATGACGGTGGGCAACCACCAGGTACGGATCGTCAACCGCGATCTGGGCAAGGAAGTGACGAAGTCCTTCGACGTGAAGAGCGGCACCAATGTCTTCCGCTTCAGCTTCGAGGACTGACGCACTTCTTCGTCGGACTTTGGAGCCCCGTCGCATAGGCTCGGACGGGTGGCTCGTTCCGAGACCGTGAACATCCTCATCGTCGACGACGATCGCAGCACCCAGCGGGTGTTGGCGGACGCGCTGACGAAGCAGGGCTTCGTCGTCACCGTCGAGCGCGACGGCGAGTGGGCGGTGAAGACGTTCGAGAAGAAGGCCTTCGACGCGGTGCTGCTCGATCTGCTGCTCCCGGCGCTCAACGGCTACGAGGTGGCGCAGCGCATGCGATCGACGGCGCGCGGCAAGCGCGTGCCGATCATCATGATCTCCGGCGTGTACAAGAACGCCATCCACCAGCGGGAAGCGGTGCAGAAGCACGGCGCCTTCGCCTTCCTCGAGAAGCCGATCGACCTCCAGAAGCTGTACGACACGCTGCACGACGCGCTGGGCGATCGCTACCCGCGCCCGAAGCCGCCGGAACCGCCCCCTCCGCCGCTGGAGGAAGACGAGAAGACGGGCGAGTTCATGGCCGACGACTCGCAGCGCGAGGAAGTCGAGGCGGTCGAGACCGAGGCGCGCAAGGTGCAGAGCCAGGCGACCGGCCTCACCGCCCGGGGAGACTTCGCGCAGCGGTCCTTCGCCGAGGTGCTGGCCGAGGTCTACCGCTGGCGTGCGTCAGGCGCGTTGCTCCTGCGCCGCGCCAAGGTGAAGAAGATCGTCTATTTCCGCGACGGCAACCCCGAGCTGGTGAAGTCCAACCTGCTGGTGGAGTGCCTGGGGAAGATCCTCGTCCGCGAGAAGATGATCAGCGAAGCCGAGTGCGAGGAGTCGCTCAAGCGGATGAAGGCGACCAAGCGCATGCAGGGCACGATCCTCATCGACATGGGCTGCATCAGCCCGCACAACCTGCAGTACGCGCTGCACGTGCAGCTGCAGGAGAAGCTGTTCGACGTCTTCCGCTGGGACACGGGCGAGTACCAGTTCAACCCCCGCGTCGCGCTGCCGCCGGAGCCGGTGTCGCTGGGCATGACCTGCGCGCAGCTGATCTTCGAGGGCGTACGCAAGAGCTACGACGCGGCGCGGCTGAAGAAGGCGTTCGCGGGCGTCGACCACCTCTATGTCCACCCGTCGGACGATCCGCTGCAGGCGTTGCAGGACGCCGGCCTGGGCGAGGAGGAGAAGGAGCTGCTCCTGCTGGCCGACGGGCACAAGACGGTGGCCACGCTGCGAGCGCTGGAGATCCTCCCGCCGCTCGACACCGATCGCCTCCTCTTCGCGATGCGCGCGGCGCAGATGATCGTGCTGAAGGACAAGCCGGCCGAGGGCCGCCCGCGCGTCTCCTTCGCCGAGGTGGCCGCCGCGACGCGTGCGCACGAGCCGCCCCCGCCGCCGATGCCTCCACCGCTG
>JBFMHF010000008.1:0-86322 GCA_040752975.1 Myxococcota bacterium | reverse complement strand
GGCGGAGGAGGAAGTAACTGCGCGGCCACCTGCTCGGGGTGCTGCAACGCCAGCGGCCAGTGCCAGGGCGGCACGGCTGCGAGCGCCTGCGGCTTCGGAGGCCAGACCTGCGCGACGTGCAGCGGCAGCCAGACGTGCCAGAGCTCTCAGTGCGTCGACACCACCTGCCAGGGCTGCGTCAACGCGGCGGGCGCGTGCGTGGCAGGCACCAGCGACGCCCAGTGCGGGCGCGGTGGCGTGAGCTGCCAGGCCTGCCAGGGCGGAAATACCTGTGACGCGCAAGGCTTCTGCACGGGCGGCGTCTGCGGCGGCTGCCGTGACGCCAACCAGGTGTGCCAGCCCGGAAACAGCAAGGGCGCGTGCGGAAGCGGTGGGGCGACGTGCATGGTGTGCGAGGGCGCTCAGCAGTGCATGGATGGCCAGTGCCTGACGGGCTCCGGCGGCGGCAGCGGTGGTGGGGCGGGCGGCGGTCTCGGTGGCGGCGCGGGTGGCGGCTTCGGAGGCGGCGCGGGTGGCGGCACGGGTGGAGGCTTTGGCGGTGGCTCCGGTGGCGGCACGGGTGGAGGCTTTGGCGGTGGCTCCGGCGGCGGCACGGGCGGTGGCTTCGGCGGCGGCACGGGTGGTGGCTTCGGCGGCGGTGGCGGGACGTTGCCGGGAGACACCTGCGCGACGGGAGAACCGCTGACGTTCTCGAGCGGCACAGCCTTCGCGAGCGGGACGCTGATGGGCTACGGCGACCACCTCACGCCGTCGTGCGCGGCGACGGGTCGGCCCGACCACGTCTACGTCTTCTCCGTGACGGGCACCCAGACGGTGGACATCACAGTGGAGGTCAACGGCTCCTGGCGTCCGGTGCTGGGGCTGTACAGCTACACGGGCACCTCGTGTGGCTCGTCCACGCTGGCCTGCAACGCGGCCACCATCAACGGCGGCACGGCGGGCATCAACACCAGCCTGAACACCGGCCTGTATGCGGTGGTCGTAGACAGCGCCAGCGGCGCGGGCGAAGGAGTGTACGCACTCACGGTGGCGCTCTCGGGCGGGCCGCCTCCCACGGACGGAGGCATGCCCACCACGCTGTCCAACGGCGTGCCCGTCTCGGCCTCCGGCGCGCAGGGCTCGCAGACGCTCTACCTCATCAACATCACCGGGGCGTCGTCGCAGCTCAGCATCAACATCACCGGCTCGTCGTCGAGCGACCCGGACATCTACCTCCGCGCGGGGGCGCCCCCCGACCTGGCGAGCAGCACGTTCGACCAGTCGTCGGAGAATGCAGGCGCCGACACCATCACCGTGACGTCGCCGTCCCCCGGCACCTACTACCTGCTGGTGCTCGGCTACACCAACTACGCGGAGACGCTGACGGCGACGTGGTGAGCCATCGCTCTCGACGCGCGTCTCACCCGGAGTTGCGCGCGTCGAGGGGGTGCCTCCAGCAAGAGCCAGCGGGGCACCGCTTTTCGCTGGGCCTGGGTGATGTGGTGCGCGTCGAGGGACGCCTTCAACAGGCGCACAGAGTTCGAACCTGGTCGTGATTTGTGTTGTTGGGACAACACAAAGTGCCACCAGAAGCACGCTCGCGACCTCACGCCGCGAAGTCGAGGAGCTGCTCGGTTGCGCGGAGCGGCCGAGGGACACCCCCACCACCCTCCCCGAGGAGCATCCTCAGCTCAGTCCGTGTGCTGAAGCAGTCGCGCTGCGGAGGCCCGGTCAGCACCAGCGACCGGCATTCTCGGGCACGTCGCTCGCGTTGCGCGCCTCCCTCACGCGGCCGGCTGCAACCGCGCCGCGGGCGCCTTCACGGTCCGCCGTACACCCGGCACCTCGGGCCACACCCAGCCGCCGCAGTCCTCCTCGAGCCACTGCGCCACAGCCAGCGTCCGCGCGTCCTGGCCCTCGGCCGCCGCCACCTGCACGCCCAGCGGCACACCCTGCGCGTCGAGGCCCATCGGCACCTGCGTCACCGGCAGCCCCAGCAGGTTGAAGAGGCCCGTGTAGACGAAGCGGGTGGGGAAGAGCATCGGCCGGCCATGCTTCGGCGCCACCTCGGGGTAGGGCGGGTAGAGCAACACGGTGTCGGGCCCCAACATCGAGCGCACGCGCGCCTCCAACTGCGCCGCCGCCTCCAGCGCCTTCGCCTTCCGCCCCTCGAAGCGCGACAGCAGCCCCTCCAGCGCCAGCAGGCCCACGGCGGGGAAGGTGTACGGCGAGCGCCCGACGAGGAAGCGGCCCAGCTCCACCAACGGGTTCAAGGGCACGCCCTGGCCCAGCAGGTCGCCGAAGGAGGACTCGCTGGCCTCTTCCATCGCCGCCGCCCACATGTCGAAGACGCCGCCCAGCCCCTCGAGGTGCACCGTCTTCACCCGCGCGCCGCGCCGGCCCAGCACGTCGGCCGCCTGCGCCTGGGCGTCGAGGAGGTCGTCCGACACGCGGATGTGGCCGTCGCCCTCCAGCACCAGCACCGTCAGGCGCCGCGCGTCCAGCGAGGTGTCCGGCTCCGGCCGCGCCGACAAGACGGAGAGGAGCAACGGCAGGTCCTCCGCGCGGCGCGCCAGCGGCCCCGTGCCCAGCAACCGCACGCCGGGAGACGCCACCGGGTACTGCCCCTCGTTGGGCACCAGGCCGGGAGAGGGTTTGTGGCCGAAGACGCCGTTGAAGAAGGCCGGCAGGCGGATGGAGCCGCCGATGTCGCTGCCCAGGCCGAAGGGAGAGCCGCCCGCCCCGACGATGGCGCCTTCCCCGCCGCTGCTGCCGCCGACGGTGCGCGTCACGTCGTACGGGTTGTTGCTGCGCCCCCACACGCGGTTGTCCGATTCCATCCACAGGCACAACTCCGAGACGTTGGTGACGCCCAGCGGAATGGCGCCGGCCGCGCGCAGCCGCGCCACCGTCGGCGCGTCCTCCGTCGCCCTCACGTGCTTGCGCGCCACCAGGCCGGAGGTGTTGGGCATGCCGGACACGGCGAAGGCCTCCTTGATGGTGCAGGGCACGCCGTGCAGCGGCGGCAGGCGCGAAGGCCCTTCGGCGCGCAGGCGGGCGTCGGCGGCGTCCGCTTCCCTGCGGGCGGCTTCGGCGCGGCTGGCCACCACGGCGTTGAGGGCGGGGTTCACCTCGTCGATGCGCCGCAGGTGCGCCTCCACCACGTCCCGCGAGGTGACGCGGCCTTCCCGAATCCACTGCGCCAGCCTCCGGGCCGAAGCGGTGAGCAACCCCTCGCCAGTCGGTGTCATGTCAGGTTCTCCAAAGTGGTTCTACCAGTTGGCCGACTCCATAATGAGTGGTTGAACCAGTTGTCAAGGCGGGTAGGGTGCCTTCGTGGCGGCGACGCGACGCAGACGGGGGAAGACGGCGAGGGCGCGGGGCCAGTCCGCGCGGGACGCGGTGTACGAGGCGCTGCTCGAGGCCATCGTGGCGGGGGAGTACGGGCCGGGTGAACGCTTGCCCGGCGAGCGGGAGCTGTCGGCGAAGTGGAAGGCGTCGCGCAACACGCTGCGGGAGGCGATTCGGCGCCTGGAGCACTCCCACCTGGTGTCGACGCGGCACGGGCAGGGGGTGACGGTGTTGGACTTCCGCCGCACCGGCACGCTGGAGTTGCTCGGCCCCTTCCTCCAGTACGCGCGGGACGACCGGGAGAAGGCGCTGGTGTTGCTCGACCTCCTCGAGCCGCGCCTGCACATCATCGAGCAGCTCCTGGCGCTGGCGGCGAAGCGGGCGACGCCGGCGGACTTCGAGGCGTTGGAGGCGGCGGTGGCGCGCGGTGAGGCGGCGGAGGCGACGGGCGACCCCGCGGCGGTGGCGGCGGCGCAGGACCCCTGGCTGCAGGCGCTGGTGGACGCGGCGCACAGCCTCCCGTTGCGGTGGGCGGCCAACCCGCTGTTGCACGCGGTGGACGACCTGCTGCGGCGGCTGCCGTATTTGATGCCGATGACGCCCAGCTTCAGCGAGTACACGCGCGGCGTGCTGGATGGACTCAAGCGCGGCGACGTGGACGCGGCGGTGCGGGCGTTGCGGCATTTTCACGTGACGGCCGACGAAGCCCTCCGTGCTGCGCTCGCGCCGGACGGGGACCGGAGGGGATGAGGCCGAGGGACCGGCGCCCATTCGTCTTTGGATACCAGCCTGGCGAGGCGTCCGAGGTGTCGGGGTGGCGCCGCCGCACGATGCGTCGTCAGGCGCCGCGCGGCGCCGGCACCAGGCCGCGCTCGTAGACCAACCTCGCGACGCGCTCCCCGAGGCGCTCGATGGGGCCCAGCGTGAAGGGCACGCGCTCGATGCGCCGCTGCACCTGCGTGAAAAGCGGAAACGCGTGACCGACCCGCGCCCATGGCCGGGAGCGCGGGAGCCCCAGGCGGTCTCCCAGCGGGTCTCCCACCATTCGCCGCGCCAGCTCGGCCAACGCCTCGCGGGGGAGGAAGAGGGGCGGCCGCCCTCCCAGCGCGTCGAGGAGGGCCTTCGCCAGCGTCCGGCTGTCCTCGTCGGGGTGAAGCTGCCGGCGGGTGATGTGTGCGTACATGAGCTGCTCCTCGCCGCGGCTCGTCGTCAGCAACTCCGGCGCCACGCCCATGACGTAGCCCACCCAGCGGTAGAGGTGCTGGAGGGACTCGGCCTCCTCCAGCGTCAGCGTCGCGCCGATGCGGTCCATGCTGCGGACGTACACGTGGCAGAAGGCGAGCAGCGTGGAGGCATAGTCTTCCTGGTTCACCGGCAGTCCCCAGGCCATGTTCCAGCCGCGCCCTGGCCGTCCCCGCTCCGCTTCGGCTGACCGCGCACCGCCCGCTCCCCGCCCCGAGTCGTCACCGTGCGCCGCGCCATCTCTCCGTGGGGCGCCGTCCAGCCGCGCTGCCGCGAGGATGCCGTGCCGCACGAAGGCGTGGACCAGCCGTGTGCGGACGATGTGCCGGTGGGCCCTCGTCCCCGGCCGGGGCCCGCGCGAAGCGGCAATCTCCAGCACAAAGGTGGTGGTGTCGTGGAGCCGCTGGATGACGTGCTTCTCCAGCATCCCCCCGCGGATGAGCACCTTCGCGCCCTTCGCAGACGCGTAGCTCTCCATCAGGCTGCCGAGGATGAGGGCCAGCGCCGACTGCACCGGATTCCGCAGGCCGAACGTCGTCCCCGCGCGCATGTCACCAAAGCGCACCCACGCCGGCGCCGTCCACGCGTGCTCGATGAGGAGTCGGCACGCCCTCCCGCCGGACGCCGCCTGGGCCTCCAGCGCGCCCACCAGGTCTCCCCGGGCTCCGCGCAGCGCGCCGGACTGCAGCAACTCCGCCACCGCGGCATCCCCGAGTTCGTCGCTCAGAAAGCGAAAGCGCTCCAGCTCGGCGTCGATGGCGCGAAGGGGACGAGCGAAGTCCATCTCCTGCATTCTGCCCGGCCTCGTCGCTGCCCTGCCAGCCGTCAGCCCTCTGGGTGACAGAGCGGAACGCGCGTGGACGGGCTGCACCCGTGGCGCCAGCCCACCTACACGTCGGGGGCGAAGAAGGACGGCGGGTGCAGCTTCGTGTTGGGGGAGGCCTTCTGCATCGCGGTGAAGAGCGCCTCGTAGGCGCGCATGCGCAGGTTGCGGCGCAGCCACTCCATCTCGTCGAAGGCGCGCGTCTTCTCGTGGTACTTCACGCGCACCGTCTCGTCGTTCTTCCCCTCGAGGCGCAGCCCGCCCAGCAGCCGCGGCTTGTCGGACAGTTCGTAGAAGAGGACCTCGTAGCGGAAGTGCCCGGGGGCGAAGGTGGAGTCGTCCCGGCGCTCCGGCTTCACCAGCTCCAGCGGCCGCAGCACGCCGACGTAGCGCACCAACTCGAAGGCCCTGAGCTCGTCCTCGATGACGTTGGCGAACTTCGGCGGGGTGCCGTCGGGGTTCTTCCCCGTCTCCAGCCACGCGCCGCAGCGGCCCCAGAAGGGAGAGCGGTCGAAGGTGAAGTCATCTCCGTCGAAGTCGTCGCGGTAGCCTTCCTCGGTGAGCAACTCCGCGCGCACGAAGGCGCCGTTGGGAGGCGGCGCTCCGGAGAGGTCGACGAAGGTGACGCCGCTCAACGGGATGTTCACCGTGTCGGCGTCCAGCGGGCCCTGGGCACGCACCACGTCGGCGAGGCTGCGCACGCGGTCCAACTGCTTCGCCGCGGCGGCGCGGTGTTTCTCGATGACGGCGAAGTCCTGCTTCTCCTGGTTGAACGTGGCCAGCTTCAAGAGGGCCAACGCCCCGCCGAGGAGCAACACCAGACCGACCACCACGAAGAGGGCGCGTCGCATGGTGCGCGGCAGCGTACTCAACACAGGGGCGGGTGAGGCACACTCGCGGCACCCCTTGACGAGCTGGAGTTGCTGGGCCACGGCCCCGGGGCCAGCCGTGGCGGGGGCGGCTGGCACACGCACGCCGCAGGGACAGCGGCCGCTCTCCGTGGCGTCACACGAGAGAAAGCCGCCACAGGCCGTGCAGCGCAAGAAGAGGCCCTTCCCGGGGACGACGCCATCGCGGTCTACCGCCACCGCTGACTTCCCGGCGCGCGCCCACCGGCCTGCCCTCGACAGCCCCCGCGCTTTGGTGGCAAGTCGACGTCCGCGGAGGTCGAAGGACATGCGGAACATCAACGGCGAGCGCCTGTGGGCCAGCCTCGAGGCGCTGGGGAACATCGGCGCGTACCAGGACGAGGCCTCCGGCCTCACCGGCGTGCGGCGCCTGGCGCTGACGAAGGAAGACGGCGAAGGCCGCCGGCACGTGGTGGAGCAGATGAAGGCGGCGGGCCTGGCCGTCACCGTCGACCGCATCGGCAACGTGTATGGGCGGCGCGCGGGGCGCGAGGACTCGTTGCCGCCGGTGATGTCCGGCAGCCACATCGACTCCGTCGCCACCGCGGGCCGCTTCGACGGCTGCCTGGGAGTGCTGGGCGCGCTCGAGGTGGTGAAGACTCTCAACGACGAGGGCTACGTGACGCGGCGCCCGCTGGTGGTGGCCTTCTTCACCGAGGAGGAAGGCGCGCGCTTCGGCACCGACATGCTGGGCAGCGCGGTGGCGACCGGCCGGATTCCGCTGGAGACGGCGTACGCCCTCGCGGACCGCGCAGGGAAGACGGTGAAGCAAGAGCTCGAGGCCATCGGCTTCCTCGGTGAGGCGCCCGAGGTGCTTCCCGCGCCGCATGCCTACGTGGAGTGCCACATCGAGCAGGGGCCGCTGTTGCGCGCCGCGGGCGTCGACCTCGGGGTGGTGACGGGCGTGCAGGCCATCAGCTGGATGGAGCTGACGTTGGTGGGGAAGTCCGCGCACGCGGGCACCACGCCCATGGACCTGCGCGCCGACCCCGGCGTGCTGGCGTCGCGCATCCAGTTGCACCTGCGGGACATGGTGCGGAGCGGCCGTTACGGCGCCGACCTGCGCGCCACCATGGGCGTGACGCGCTTCGAGCCCGGGCTGGTGAATGTGGTGCCCAACCGGGTGGTGGCCACGGTGGACCTCCGGCACCCCTTCGACGCCGTGCTGAAGCGCGCCGAGGCCGAGCTGCACCGCTTCTTCGAGGCCGCGGCCGCGGAAGAGAAGGTGAAGCTCTCGTGGCGGCAGACGGCGCGGACGCCGGAGGTGGCCTTCTCTCCGCGCGTGCAGGAAGCGGTGGCCTCAGCGGCGCAGGCCCGCGGCCTCTCGCATCAGCGCATCGTGTCGGGCGCCGGCCACGACTGCCAGGAGATGGCGCGGCTGTGCCGGGCGGGGATGGTCTTCGTCCCCGGCGAGTACGACGGCATCAGCCACAACCCGCGCGAGTACTCCACGCCCCGACAGTGCGCCAACGGCGTCAACGTGCTGTGTGACGTGCTGGTGGCGCTCGCGGACGAGTAGCCGTGCGACGACAAGGGAACTGGGGCCTCGAGTTGAGGGGTGACGGCCTCGACGTCAGCCAGCTCGAGCAGGTCATCGTCGGGTGGTTTCCTCCGGCGGTGCGCACCCGCGCGGGGGAGTACCTCTTCGTGCACGCCACCCGTGCGCGCGAGCTGGCCGAAGCGGCGGCGCAGGCGGGACTGGCCTTCGTCGAACGGCTCGACCTCTGGTCCTACATCCTCGAGGAGTTTCTCGACACGTCCTTCAGCGAGGAGTCGCAGCAGCGCACCCTGGAGCTGCTCGAGAGAAACGGGGTGTCGCGCGCCGAGGTGGCCGAGCTTCGCGAGCTGGTGAAGGAGCCGATGCTGCGACTCACCGCCGCCACCTGGGAGTGGGTCCATTACGGCCTCTTCGACCTCCTCTGTGCGATGGAGGTGAAGCCCGGCTCTGCCTTCGCGGCGCGGGTGATGGAGGTGGCCGACCGCGGCCCCGTGAAGCCGTCCAGCCGGGAAGCGCTGGAGCGCCTCTTTCCGCCCGCGGAAACGTGAGGGCCTCACCCGATGCCGCGCGGACGCCGCGCCACCCGCAGCGAGGGCGCACCACTCGCGCCGCGGCCTCTTTCCGGAAAGGCGCGGGGCAGCGCCCACCCACTCGAGTCCGCTCCACCGTCAACGCGGGCCTGCTGCAGCACCTCTTCGCAGAGAGGCCGACGCGCGCGGTCCTCCGGGGCCGACGCGCTGGAGCCTGGGCGGGGCAGTCGTAGACACAGCACGTGCGTGCACTCCTTCACGTGGTGGGCGGGCTGTTGCTGCTTCACTGGCCCCGCCCTCAACGCGGGCCTGCGGCAGCACCTCCTCGCAGAGAGGCTGACGCGCGCCTGTCCGGGCCGACGCGCTGGAGCCTGGCGCGGGGCAGGCGTAGACACACCACGTGCGTGCACTCCTTCACGTGGTGGGTGGGCTGCTGCTGCTTCACCTGGCCGCGGCGTGCGGTGGTGTCGAGGCCTCGGCCCCGGACGCGGGGGTGTCCTCCGATGCGGGGAGTCCGGACGCGGGCGTGGCGGACGCGGGTGTCGATGCCGGAGTCGATGCGGGGAGTCCGGACGCGGGCGTGGCGGACGCGGGCGTCGATGCCGGAGTCGACGCGGGCGCGCCCGACGCCGGCGCGGACGCTGGAGTCGATGCTGGGCTGGACGGAGGGCCGCCTCCGCTCTGCACCGCGATGGGCGTCCCCGGCACGTGCATCGACGTGTCGGAGTGCGTGGAGACGAGGCAACCGACGCCGGGATTCTGCCCGGGACCGGCCAACATCCAGTGCTGCACGCCGCGCACGGCGGTGGCGTGCGACCCGAATGCCTGGCCGCTGCCCAGCGCCGGGCTCTCCGAGGCCCCGGGGACTGGCGGGTGCCCGTCGGGCATGCTGCGCGTGGACACCTTCTGCATCGACGCGTTCGAAGCCAGCCTCGTGGAAGTCGATGGAGGCGCCTTCTCCCCGTTCCACAACCCCGGTGCGCGCCGGCTCCGCGCCGTCTCCCTCGCTGGCGCGGTGCCTCAGGGCTACGTGACGCAGGTGCAGGCCGCTGCCGCGTGCGCCGAGGCTGGCAAGCGGCTGTGCACCGACGCGGAGTGGTTGCGCGCGTGCCGTGGGCCCTCCAACTTCACGTACCCGTACGGCAACACCCGGCAGCCCGGCGTCTGCAACGACGCCCGCGGCGTGCACCCCGCGGTGGAGTTGTACGGCACCGGCGCGTCGTGGATTTTCAGCCACCTCGACAGCCCGTGCCTCAACCAGCTCGACGGAGGGCTCGCGCGCACGGGGACGCGGTCGGGCTGCGTCAGCGCCGAGGGTGTGCACGACATGATGGGCAACCTCCACGAGTGGACGGCGGACCCGGCGGGCACCTTCCGCGGCGGCTTCTACGTGGACACCGTCATCAACGGGAACGGCTGCCTCTACGCGACGACGGCGCACGGTGTGACACACTGGGACTACTCCACCGGCTTCCGCTGCTGCGCCGACTGAGTGGAGGACTTCTGCGCTGTCGCGTCAGCCGGCCGCCCGGCCAGACGGCGCACGCGGCGAAGAGGCACGGCGCGCATTCCCGCACCACCACAATCGCCGACTCGGCCGCTGTGCACACGTCCCGGCCGCGCACGGCGGGTACCGCCCGCCGTGTCCACCTCGCGTCAGCCGATGCCGCCGCACACGTTGGGGATGCCGCCGCCGCCGCACGTCTGCGTGGGCGGGCACACGCCGCAGTCCAGCGTCCCGCCGCAGCCGTCACCCAGTTGCCCGCAGTTGGCCCCCGCCTGCGCGCAGGTGCGCGGCGTGCACGGAGGCGTCCCGCACTGCCCGGGCACTCCCGCGCCGCCGCACGTCTGCCCGGGCGGGCAGGCGCCGCACTGGATGATGTTGCCGCAGCCGTCACCGGCCGGGCCGCAGCCGATGTTCTGCTGCGCGCAGGTGAGCGGCGTGCACGAGATGGCGCCGCACAGGCCGGGGCCCTGCGCCCCGCACACCTGGTTGGGCGGGCACGGGCCGCAGTCGATTTGGTTGCCACAGCCGTCTCCCTGCAGGCCGCACTCGAAGCCCTGCTGCTGGCAGGTGCGCGGCGTGCACATGCCGCCGCCGCCGCAGATGCCGGGCTGACCGCCGCCGCCGCACGTCTGGGGCGGGGTGCAGGTGCCGCAGTTCTGCTGGCCACCGCAACCGTTGCCCTGCAGCCCGCAGTTGAAGCCCAGCTGCGCGCAGGTGAGCGGCGTGCACATGCCGCCGCCGCACTGGCCGACGGTGCCGCCGCCGCCGCACGTCTGGGGCGGGGTGCAGGTGCCGCAGTTGAGGGTCCCGCCGCAGCCGTTGCCGTGCTGGCCGCAGCTGTAGCCCAGCGCCGCGCAGGTGGTGGGCACGCACGCGCCGCCGCCGCAGACGTTGGGAGTTCCCCCGCCGCCGCACGTCTGGGGCGCGGTGCAGGTGCCGCAGTTGATGGTGCCCCCGCACCCGTCGCCCTGCATGCCGCAGTTGGCGCCCAGCTGCGCGCACGTCCGCGGGACGCAGGGGGTGCCGCAGACGTTGGCTTCCCCGCCTCCTCCGCAGGTGGCCGGCGCGGTGCAGGTGCCGCAGTTCATCGTGCCGCCGCAGCCGTTGGCCGCCAGGCCGCAGTCGAAGCCCAGCTGCGCGCAGGTGAGCGGCGTGCAGCTCTGCGGCGGCGGCACGTCGGGCTGGATGCACGAGGACAGGTCGAAGATGAGGTACTCGAACACCTTCTCCTGCGGTGTCATCGGGCCCACCGCACAGTGGTTGGGCCACGTCGCGCCGCCGCTGGACGCGTTGATGACGTGGAAGTCGCTGAACAGCACGCGCCCGCACTGGTTGGCCGGCGTCGCCGTCGTGGGCGTGTTGAAGGTGTACTGGAAGGGCAGGTTCATCAGCGTGCCGTTGACGCCGTACACCCAGCGCTGCGCCGGGGGGATGACGGCCGACATGTCGTTGCGCACGGTGTTGATGCGAATGCGCGGCACCGCAGGGGTGGACGACGCCGCCTGGGCATTCACCAGCTGCACCCACTGCGCGAAGGTGAGGCCCTTGGGGAAGGACGTGTCGATGTACGCGTCCTGGTTGGGTGGGCTGGCCGAGCTCGGCGTCCACGTGGCGGTGCCGGTGAAGCTGATGGGGCTCACCACGTTGTTGCCGCCCGGGTCCACCGCCCGGTCGAAGAGCCACACGTAGGCGAAGTGGCTGGCGAAGACGCGCCCGCCGGCGTTGGCGTAGGCCTCGAGGTTGGCCCGTCGGCTGATGGACTTGAGCTGCTGGCTGCCCACGCAGTCGAGGATGATCATGTCGTACTTCCTCATCTCGGCGAGGCTGTCGAACAGCGTGGCCGCGGCCGTCGAGCCGCCGGGGTACTGCGCACCGTTGTCCCGGTAGAAGCGCACGCGCCCGGTGCCGCCGGCGTTCGAGTACTGGTCCGACGCGATGCCAATCTTCGGCAGCACGCACTCGATGGAGTCGGCGCTCCCCGTCACCACCGCGATGAGGGGAATGTTGTCGTTGGGGTGCTGCTCGGCCTGCTTGCGCGGCAGGCGCGTCTGCTCCTGCGTCAGCGCGGTGGTGGCGCAGCAGGTGGGCGAGTCCACGGTGATTTGCCGCCGCCACTTGCCCAGCTGGATGACGACCGGCACCTGCACGCCCGCGCCGCAGGGCACGTTGTTGAGCCGGAAGGTGCCGTCCGTAGCCGAGGTCGTCGACACCAGCGGGCTGCCCGACACGCCGTCCGCACACTGGTCGCAGGACACGCCGGCGTCGAAGGGCGTCACCGTCCCGTTGGGTACGTAGATGAGCGCGCCGGGAATCGGGTCCGGCTGGCCGTAACCTGCGTCGGCCTGGGTGGGCGCGTAGACGGTGCCGACGAAGGTGGTGCCGCCGTCCACTCCGGGGCACTGCGCCTGGTTCAAGCAGAGGTTGGTGCAGCCCGCGCCGCCGTCGGGCACCACGCTGCCGCACACGCTGGGGATGCCCGCGCCGCCGCAGATGTCGAGGCCGGTGCAGGTGCCGCAGTTGGCCGTCAGCCCGCCGCAGCCGTCGCCCACCTGACCGCAGTTGGCGCCCTGCTGCGCGCACGTCCTCGGCACGCACGGAGGCAGCGCGCCGCACACGTTGGCCGTGCCTCCTCCGCCGCACGTCTCTCCCGCCACCGTGCACGTCCCGCAGTCGATGATGGCCCCGCAGCCGTCGGACACCGGGCCGCAGTTGGCGCCCAGCTGCGCGCACGTCCTCGGCACACACACCACCTGCCCGCCGCACTGGTTGGGCACACCGCCTGCCCCGCACGCCTGGGGCGCCGTACACGTGCCGCAGTTGATGATGCCGCCGCAGCCGTCGCCCACCGCGCCGCAGTTGGCGTTGGCCTGGGCGCAGGTGCGCGGGGTGCAGGTGACGCCGCCGCCGCACTGGTTGGGCTGGCCGCCGCCGCCGCAGACGTTGGGCGGGGTGCAGCTGCCGCAATTCAAGATGCCGCCGCAGCCGTCGCCCACCTGGCCGCAGGTGGCGTTCAACTGGGCGCAGGTGCGCGGGGTGCACGAGTTGCCGCCGCCGCACTGGTAGGGCACGCCGCCGCCGCCGCACAACAGGCCTCCGGCGCAGCTGCCGCAGTTCAACAGGCCTCCGCAGCCGTCGCCGATGACGCCGCACGTCGCCGCCTGCAGGGCGCAGGTGGTGGGGATGCAGGTGCCGGCGTCGGTGAGGTTGGAGCCGGTGAGGCCGCACCGCCCGGGGATGCCGCCGCCGCCGCAGACTTCGGGCAGCGCGCAGGAGCCGCAGTTGATGAGGCCTCCGCAGCGGTCGGCCATGGGGCCGCAGTCCGCGCCCAGCTGCGCGCACGTGACGGGAATACAACCGGCGTCGCCGCCGCACTGGCTGGGCGTGCCGCCGCCGCCGCACGTCTCGGGCAGGCTGCACGTCCCGCAGTCGATGAGGCCGCCGCAGCCGTCGCCGATGGGCCCGCAGTTGGCGTTGGCGCTGGCGCAGGTGACGAGGCCGCAGCCGCCGTCGGTGGACATCGTCATTCCACCGCCACCGCCCGCGCCGCCGCCACCGCCCAGGCAGCCGCCCGCGCCGCCCCCCATCCCGCCGCCACCGCCGGCGCCCCCGCCACCGCCGTCATTGGTGGAAGGGTTGGACTGGCAGTCACAGCCAGCGACGACGAGACACATCAGGACAACTGCACTGCGCAGGCGCATGGTGGAAGGAGCTCCCGAGGAGGACGGACTGCGAGCCTAGCAAGGGCCGGGGCTGGGTACGGAATCTCGGATGTGGGAGAGAAACATCCTTGCGCTGACCCGGGGACTGGGCGACCGTCCGCCGCTGCACCATGGGTTACAGGCCCTCGTCCTTCGCGCTCGCCGTCCTGTCGCTGGCCCTGGGTGTCGCCGCCTGCAAAGTCACCTTCTCCGACGACAAGGTGTACAGCTGCACGCGCGACTCCGACTGCGGAGGAGACGGCTTCACCTGCGTGCCCCGCGCCAGCGGCAGCCCGGTGTGCTGCAAGCCCTCGGGTGACGAGGTGTGTGACGGCCTCGACAACGACTGCGACGGCGTGAAGGACAACAGCGGCCGCGCGGAGATTTGCAACGGCGAAGACGACGACTGCAACGGCCAGACAGACGAGCTCTTCAACCTGCAAACCGACCCCAACCACTGCGGCGCGTGCAACCGGGCGTGCCTGCCCACCCACGACTGCCGCAACGGCATGTGCCAGCGGCGGCTCGAGACCATCTGCTTCGACGACTTCGACAACGACAACGACGGCACGAAGGACTGCGCCGACGAGGACTGCGAGAAGCAGGTGTGCGGCGTGGGCTGCCGGTGCGAGTCGCTGGCGAGGGCGGAAGACACCTGCAGCGACCGCATGGACAACGACGGGGACAGCATCATCGACTGCCTCGACGAAGACTGCGTGGGCAAGGGCTACTCCGACGGCGGAATCTGCGTGGCCGACGGCGGCGCGGTGGAGTTCAACTGCCTCGACGGCCTCGACAACGACGACGACGCCCAGGCCGACTGCCTCGACGAAGACTGCGTGGGCCGCTACTGCACGCCGCCGGACATCTACTTCCAGTGCACCGCCACCTTCCTCTGCAAGTGCAACGGCGGCGTGCAGGTGGCCGAGGTGGGCAGCGTGCTGTGCCGCGACGACGTGGACAACGACTGCGACGGCGAGTGGGACTGCGAAGAGGCGAGCTGCGAGGCGCAGAGCTGCTCGGCGGACGGGGGCATGGACTGCGTGTGCGCGGCCCTGAAGAAGAAGGAAGCCAACTGCGCCAACCTCACCGACGACGACGGCGACCTGAAGGTGGACTGCGCCGACGACACGGACTGCCCCATGGGCACGGTCTGCGGGAAGGTGGGCGGCGGCGCGGGCGCCTGCAACGCATCGAAGCTGTGCGAGTGAGTCACTTCTTCGGGGGCTTCGCCGGCCCCACCGCCTCGATGGAGAAGGGCCCGCACACGCCCATGTTGAAGTGGGCGGCGATTTCCAGCGCGCGGGTGATGCGCTCTTTCGGCTTCAGCTTCTCCAGCGCGGCCATCGCGCCGAGGGCGAAGTCGGCGCCGCTGCCGATGGCGTCGTAGCCCTCCTCGTGCTCGCCCACCTGGAAGTCGCTCTCCACGGTGTACAGGCGCCCCTTGTAGCCGACGAGGAACTGCCCGCCCTTCTCGGTGTTGGACTCCACCTTGGTGAAGCCCTTCTCCTTGAAGAGGGCGCGCGCCTTCTCGATGAAGTGCGTCACCAGGTACGCCACGTCGTCCTGCCCGGCCTCCTGCGGCGGCACGTCGAGGTGGTGTTGCAGCAACTGCCCCATGCGGAAGCTGGTGGTGTAGCCGATGAGGAAGGGGCCGCGGTGGAACACCTTGGCGACGCGCGACTTGCGGCGCGTCCAGCCCTGCACTGCGGCGGAGTCCACGCCGATGTACACCGTGCCCTTGTCCACCAGCCCGACGACGCAGGTCATGGGCGCGACTATGCCGGGGAACGCTGGGCGCGTCGCGGCTCGCGGACGGCCTCGGCGGGCGCGACGTCTGCGAGGGCCTCGAGGCGATGGAGTCCCTGGTCGGACCGGTGTGCGCGCCAGGTGAGCAGCGCCAGGGCGCAGGCGAGTCCGCATGAGAGGGACAGGAAGAGCCCGGACAGGAAGGGCAGCCGCGCGCCGAGGGAGGCCACCGCGGTGAGGAGTGTCAGGAGGGCGGGCGTGGAAATGGAGGGCGGCTTCACTCCCAGCCAACTCCACGAGGGGAGGCGCAGCGCGAAGGCGGACACCAGCCCGGCCAGCGCGGCCAACGGAAGCCACGAGAGCCACGTGGCGCCGAGCGCGGTGAAGTCCACCACGGTGAGGACGCGGCCGCCCTCGGAGGCGATGAGCCAGGAAGTGAAGGGGACCAGCCACGCGCCGACAGCGCCGAGGAAGAGGAAAGCCCGGCGCTCGACGCGAAAGCGGCGCAGGCCGACGGAGAACCAGCTGATGTCGCGAGCGAGCTCCTCGCGGTCCAGCAGGCGGGCGACGAAGGTGCCGCGGCTGCCGAGGGCGAGGAAGAGGCGTTGGCGTTCGGCCTCCACTTCATTCGCGAGAGAGAGTGCGCCCCGCGCGGCCGGGTCCTGCGCGGCGCGTCGACGGGCGCGTTCGAGGGCGGCGTGCACCGCGTGTTCCCGTGCCTGCAGCCGATGACAGAGGTCGGCCACTTCCCCGGCGTGCAACCGCCAGTCTCCCGCCAGGAGGCGCCGGAGCGCGCGGTACTCAGCCAGCGCCCGCTGCAGCTCGAGGGCACCGCCTTCCAGCACCACGTCCAACCAGTCGGGCAGCTTCATGTGCGGGTGCGACACCGGCGCGCGCGGGAAGTTCCCAGCGAGCGCGCCTTCTCAGGGGTGTGCACACCGCGCTGCGTGTACGCTGGGCGAGCTCTCGTCCGTTGGGCCTGCGGACGTGTGAAGAGCGCGACGTTTGCGCGGGTTGCTCGGACGATGGCCGATTCTCAGCGGCGCGTCCCTGCAAGCACTTGGTCGCCCTTCCTCAGCGGCCGTCTGCCGCCACCGCGTGGCCCATCCTCGGCACCGCGCCCGGCTCGAGCCTGTTCCAGCGATGGTTCGTCCTCAGGCGTCGCGCCCAACGGGAGCCTCGTCTGCGTCGCCGCGGGCGCTTCCTCGGCCGCGCGTTCACCGCGTCGCGTTCGAGGGAAATCTCCGCCGGGCCGCGAGAACGGCGCTTTCACTCGCAGCGCAGCACCACGCGCGACGTGAGCGGCTGCTCCAACGCCGTCGTGCGCAGGCTCTTCAGGCTGCGGGTGAGGCACGCGTCGACGCCCGAGCCCAGGCTGGACTGCACCACCCGCACCTCGGTGACGCGGCCGTCGACGTCCTGCTCGATTTCCAGCGTGGCGCGCCCGCCCTCCACCTTCGACGCCTTGCGGGCGCACGCCATCAGCATCGCCGCGCGGCCCTTCACCGTCTTGGCGAAGAGGGAGCTGGCCGGCTCCACGCGCTCGACGGACAACGTCGGTATCGGCGCCCCGACCTGGACGGAGCCGGACACGGCCTGCACCAGCGTGTGCTGCGCGGTCAGCTTGCGGCCCACCACGGTGAAGGTGACGACGACCTGCGTGCCGACGGTGGTGAAGCGGCAGTCGCCTTTGTCCTCGCACCTCGCGCACGGCGCGCAGGAGCCGGGCGGAGGCGAACAGGGGCACGGCGGGCAGCAGCCGGGGCCCTGCCGCTCATGCACCAGGCGCTCGGCGGTGAAGGTCCAGGTGGTGCGCTGGCCCTTCACGGTACGCGCGACGCCGAAGACGCCTTCGCCGGGGAACTTCGGCACCGCGGCCACCTCGGCGCGGGGCTCGAAGCCGGGGAGGCCCTCGGCAGCGGCGAGCGAGAAGAAGCGCAGCCGCAGCACCTCGAGGTCGGCGCGGGCTTCGTCGGTCAGCGGCTCGTCGGCCAGCGGCGGCAACTGCACAGCGGCGTCGGGCGCGACCGGCCGCGCAGCAACTGTGCGGGTGACGGCCACCTTCGAGGTGTCGAGCGGCGCGGCGAGGAGGGCGGTGAGGAGCAGAGAGAGCATGGCGGTGCGTGCGACGCCCGGGCCAGGCCGGAAGTTCACTGGCAGACGAGGACGCAGTTCTTACAGCCCTGGCAGCTGGCCGCGCAGCCGCAGGACGTCCCCGACGCGCAGGTGCCGGCGTCGACGTTCTCGCACGACGGAGTGCACGCGGGCGCGGTGGCGGCGCCGACGAAGACGCAGTGCTGGCCGACGGGGCAGCTGCCGGGCGTGCACACCGGGGCGGTGGTGCCGCACGCGAAAAGGCCAGCCGCCGCGGCTGCCAGCGCGCAGAGGAGGAGGAGGCGAAGCAGCATGAGGGCGCCGAGCCTAACCGGAAAAGCGCCGCCGCCCCGCGACACCCGCATGTTCTCAGCTCGTCTCCCGCTTCTCTGCCGGGAGCGCGTCAATCCACGCGAGCGCCGCCTCGGGGTCGAGCACACTCGCCGGCACGAGGAGGTGGCGCCGGTGGTCGCAGACGAAGTCGACGCGGTACAGGGCCTTCCCGGTGGCGCTGTGCTGCACGCGGTACTCGACGCGCCGGAAGCCCTCCCAGTCGAGGGACTTGCCGCTCGCGTAGGTGAAGCCCTCCGGTCCCACGGACACGAGGTGGTCGTGCCAAAACCGCGCGACCAGGAGTGCGACGCCCGCGAGGGGAGCGGCGCACAGCGCGGCGATCAGCGCCCTCTCTGCGGGCGCCCCGTCGCCCAGCAGGACGAGGACCGCGATGGGCACGAGCACCAGCGCCAGGAGCCCCACGGCGAGCCAGCCGAGTCTGCGCAGGTGCGCGTAGAACGCCGGGTTGGGGTGCAGCACCAACTGCGAGCTCACGTTCACGCCTGCGCGGCGTACCACCAGCGCGTCGCCGGCGACACGGCTTAAGGCCCGCGCGTTTTCGTGCTTTGACGCGGCGCCATGACTTCCCGCCTCGTTCGCGCGGCCCTCACGCAGACCGTCAACGCCTTTCCGGGCATGCCTTCCACCGTCGAGGGCCTCTCGGCGCTGGCCTCGCGACTCGACGACATCCGCGCCGCCAACGTCGCCCACCACGTCGCGCTGGTGAAGGACGCGAAGCGGCAGGGCGCGCAGGTCATCTGCTTCGGCGAGCTCTTTCCGGCGCCGTACTTCGCGCTGCGCCACGACCCCTTCTGGGTGGGCCTCGCGGAGGACGCGCGCGAAGGGCCCACGGTGACGGCGCTCAAGGCGCTGGCGAAGGAAGAAGGCGTCATCCTCATCGCGCCCCTTTATGAGAAGACGAAGGAGGGCAAGCGCTTCAACACCGCCGTCGTCATCGACGAGACGGGCGCGGTGCTGGGCAGCTACCGGAAGACGCACATCCCCCACGGGAAGAACGAGCAGGGCGAGTTCCTCGAGGGCTTCTATTACGACCGCAGCGACGGGAAGAACGGGCCGCACCTGCGCAACGTGTCGAAGAACCCCTTCTTCCCGGTGTGGGAGACGTCGGTGGGGAGGTTGGGCGTGGCCATCTGCTACGACCGCCACTTCGAGGGCGTGATGTCCACGCTGGCGCGCGAGGGCGCCGAGCTCATCTTCAGCCCGGCCGTCACCTTCGGCGAGAAGAGCCACCGCATGTGGCACCTCGAGTTCCAGGTCGATGCGGCGCGGCACAACGTCTTCATCGGCGGCAGCAACCGCAAGGGCGTCGAGCCGCCGTGGAATCAGCCGTACTTCGGCGACAGCCACTTCGTGGGGCCCAACGGCGTGTTGGTGAACGTCAGCAACCACCCGGAGTTGGTCATCTCCGACGTCGACCTGTCGCAGCTGGAGAAGCCCGACCCCAGCGGGTGGAATCTCAGGCGCGATCTCCGCCGGGACATCTACTCGCTGGCACCCTGAGCCCGCCTCGACGGGCCTCGTCTCCCACAGTCCGCACGGGTCGGCCCGCTGCCCTCCCCGGCCTGTCCCTGGTGACACCTGCGCCCTTTCCAGGTGGAGGCCCTCGCAAGCGTGCATTCTCGCTCGCGTGTCGGGCTTGGCGCCGCGCCGCCGCGCAAGCCCTGGCCCCGGGCACCTCCGAGCGCCTGGGGGGCCCGACGCGCTGCCTGACGCGCGTCTCCACCGACAAGCCCATCTACAAGGCCGGTGAGACCTCTCCATCCGTGGTGTGGTGCTCGACGCGAAGATGCACCGACAACCAGTGGTCGCAGCTCACCGGTCAGTCGACGTGCTTCCGCCTTCTGCCCGGCGTCAGGGCAGCCGGTAACGGAGGTGGACTTCGAGCGAGGTGACGCCCAGGCGGGCCGTGCCGCGGCCATTCGTGCCCACCGGCGTGAGCGCGAAGCCCAGACGTGCCGAGCGAAGCGCGTCGGCGATGAGGCGGTGGTCGCTTGTGCTCGCCACGACGCTGTCGGGTCCGGAGAAGGGCGCGGTGCTCGTACCCAGCCGTTCCCACGCCCCATCTCGCCACAGCAGCACCTCGACGCCGAGGCTGGGCACACCGCCTTCGAAGCCGGAGCCGCCGCACTCCGCGTGGAGCGAGAGGTCCTCAATGGTCGTGCCGGGAAGGAACTCCGTCTGCGGCAGCTCGACGATGAAGTGCAGGGCGGGGCGATGTTCCGCGTATCGGAAATACCAGACGTCGACGAACTCGTCGGGGGGATTGGTGCCGCCCACCAGTACGCTCACCTGGCGCGTCGCGCTCCATGAGAAGGCTGCGTCCATCCGGCGCATGGGGTTCCCATCGGACTGGGGGTCCGAGATAGGGACACGCTCCCAGCCTGTGGCCGACAGCTCGAAGAGGTCGCTGATGGTGCTGAGGCCCGCCTGCAGGCCGCCGAAGGCCAGCGCGGCGCCGCGACCGTTGTCCCAGACGAGCGCCGAGCCCAGCAGAAAAGGGCTGGTGCTGAGACGCTGGGCCGGGCCGTTCCCCGTCACGAGAAAGGTATGGGACAAACTGGATGAAGGAGAGGCGCCGCTCACCAGCACGCCTCCGTCTTCCCTTGTCACCATCGAAGGCTTGAGGAGGTCAATGTCCAGCTGGGCGAAGTCCGGTTCCCACCCGCCGTCGTTGCTCCAGAAGTGCACCTGTTTTCCACCGCCAGTGACCAGGGCGCCATCTGCAAAGGGCGTGGCCGCCGGGCTGTCGAGCTGCACAGCAGAGAATTGCGGCTGCCGCCAGGTGAAGGCCGAGCCGGTTGGCCCGAATTGGAGTGCGAGGGCACCCGCGTCAACCTCGACGCCCGCGCGTCCGACCCACGCCAGTTGATTTCCAGCGAAGGCGGTGAGTGTGGAGGCGTTCCAAGGAGGGGCCGAGGACACCGGCACTTCCGTCCACCCGTAGTCGGTGAGGGCGGCGGTGGCGGGACGTGTCCCGGTCGCGGTGCGAAAGCTGCCGACGCCGAGACAGACAAGCGGTGTGCAGGTGAAAGCTGGCCGAGCAGGCCATGGCTCAAGCTGGACAAGGGGGGCGCTTTGCCGGCTCCACTGGCGCGTCGCGCTGTCCCAGGTCCAGGAGGCGAGGCCTGCCTGCTCCGTTGTTGTCGTGACGAACGCTTTGCCGGAGGCCGGGTCCCAGGTGGCCGTGAGGTCCCGGCCCCTGGGTGCACCACCGTCGGTCCCGTAGCTCCGCCACTGCTCGCCGTCGAATTCGAACACTTCCGCCGTGCCGCTCTCCAACGAGATGCCCATCAGGAGATCGCGCGCCTCGTCCCACAACAGCTCATGAAGGGCGGGGGCGCCTGCATCATGGCGGCTCCACGTGTCATTCTCGAAGCGCCACAATTCTCTCGAAGGGACTGTGCCCCCGTCAGGCGAGGCTGCGATGCCCCCCGCGAGCCAGCCAACCTGTCGCCGGGGGTCCCATGCCGCGCGACCCAAAACGAAGTTCCCCGTGAAGCCCGCGTCCAGTGCACGCCAGGTGACGCCATCGAACGTGATGGTTTCCCGTGTGGGGTCGCCGTCCATCAGGGTGCCGCCCACCAGCACCATGCGCCGGCGGGCGCGGTCGAAGAAGCCGGCTGCGCCGAAGCGCGAGCGCGGCCCGTTGGGCAGGCGTTTCCAACTCGAGCCGTTGAAGCTCCAGGCATCCAGGAATGGGGCGCCGGTCAGTCCTCCGACTGCGAGCAGGCTGGAGGTTGGCGCATCCCACCCCAGCACGACGCCCGGCCGCCCGACGGGATTTCCGTCGCCCTCCGGGTCGCCGACGTCCAACTCGCTCCAGCCAGAGCCGTTCCACGCCCAGGTGGTGTTGGGTGAGACGGGAAAGGACGAGCCGGCATCCATCACCCCTCCGAAGCGGATGATGCGCCCCCGGTCGCGCTCGACGGCGAGCGCGGCGAGGCTGGTGGGAGGTGGGGCGGCGAAGGTGCGGCGCTCCCATGAGGCCATCCCCAGGACGGAGAGCCCAGCGTCAGGCGAGAGGGAAAAGATGATGCGCGCGTCGGGCCGAACGAGGGCCCGGCCCGCGGCGCCCACGCTGAACAGGCCGTGCGGGTTGTCCGCCGTCTCGTCGAGGGCGGGCATGGCAATCCACTCGACGTCGTGAATCAACACCGGGGCCGAGGCGTTGCCGGCACCGTCCACGGCGAAGGCGGACAGCGCGGGGCTGTCGACCTGCGACAACTCCCAGGTGAAGCCGCCGTCGACGTCCACCGGAGTGATTCCCACCACCTGCTTGACCGCGAAGCTGACCCAGCGCGCGTCCGCAACCGCGCCTGCCCCGCCCACCACCGACATCCGAGGCACGCCGTTGGACGCCCGTGAGCCCCACGGCGCCCGCGTGTACACCACCCGCCCCGGCGTCAGCGTGTCGGGCGGCTGCGGCGGCTCGGTGTCGATGCGCACGACGCCGAGCGGCTCGACGGCGAGGTTGCCGAAGAGGTCGACGAGCCTGGCGGACACCGCGCAGCTGTCCACACGCTCCGTGGAGTCTCCGGTGGTGCAGACGAAGTCGAAGCGGGTGCTCTGCGCGCTGGTGACGCAGGCCAGCCCGCAGGCGCTCAGCACGGGGACTTCTCCCAGCGGCTCGTTGGTGGAAAACCCAATCGCCACCTGCGACGCGGGGCCCACGCCGTCGAGTTGCAGGCTGCGCCCCTGCGGGTCGCTCATCTGGTAGGTGATGGTGGCCGGCGCCGCCAGGGTGGGCGCGACGTTGTCGACGCCCGGCAGCGCGACGCAGCGGCGCTCCAGCAAGTTGCAGCTCGTGCCCGGCGGGCAATCGTCGGACGTGCGGCAGGTGACGGAGGCGTCCGGCGGCAGCGACGCGTCGAAGCGGCAGGCCGCCAGCACCAACGTGAAGCACAGAGCGGCGACGCGCACGATGACCGCGAGTCTAGTATGACGCACCAGACGGAGGCAGACGCGGAGCGCCGTCACGCGTTCAGGTAGTTGAGCGGCGCCTCGCGCATCGCCTTCCCCAGCCAGCGGAGGATGTGGAAGTAGGTGAGGTCGACCTCCACGCCGTCATCGACGCGGCCGCCTCTCGGCTGCTCGGGCCGCGCCTCGTCCAGCTCCACCTCGAAGCCCTGGCCCGAGAAGCGCCCTCCCGGTGACAGCGCGTACTCTCGGCCATGGAAGCGGCCGCGCGTGGTGCCGTCGGGCAGGAGGAGGAAGCCGTCGCCCCTCGGCTCCTTCGCCCACGACTTCTCGGAAGAGAAGAAGCGCGGCTTCAAGACGTACGGCCCGCCGTCCTCGGGGCAGAAGACGTCGCAGTTCCCACACTCGTTGCAGAAGTCGGCGTAGTTGGCGAACTGGTGCTTCTTCTCCACCTTGAGGGTGCCCAGCGTCTTCGTGGCCCACGCGCCGTCGGGGCCGCGCGACAGCTTCACCATGGGCAGCTCCGCCTTCGGCAGCGGGTAGGTGAAGTTGGCGTGGTTGGGGCACACCGGCACGCACTTGTCGCAGGTGATGCAGTCGAAGAGCTGCAGCTTCGTGCCCACCTTGTTGGGCGGCTTCGCGTTGTTGGCGGCGAGGTACTTCGGATTCGTGGTGAGGCCGGCCACGTAGCGCCGGGTGTTCTCCAGTCGCGCGGCGCTCACCCACGCGGCGAAGTGCTCTCCAGCGGAGGCCTTCACGTCACCGCCCGACTTCAGCGCGGCGAGGCACGCCTGCTTCGTCGCGGCGTCGAGTCCCGCCACCTGGTCCAGCGCCGTCTCTCCCGCGCCGTGCGCCTTCAGCGCAAACTCGTCCACCGTCTTCGCGCCCACCTTGTCCATGCGCGCGTTGAGCTCGGCGAAGTAGGTGGACAGCCGCCCGTAGCCGCCCGGCCGCAAGAGGTCGCTGCACACCGTCACCGGCACCAGGCCCAGGGACACCGCGTCAGGGAAGTTGTGCTTCTCGATGCCGGCGGAGAAGGAGACGGGCAGGCGGTCGCCGAAGACGCCGCGGAACTTCCCCACCAGGTTCATCGCCAGCACGTGCAGCGGCTGGCCGGACAGGTACGACAGCTTCTCGGACTTCGGGAGGAAGTCGCCTTCGTTCTCCACCACCAGCGTGTTGGAGAACTTCACGCCCAGGGACCGGCCCGTCTGCTTCGCCGTGTCCTCGAGGCGCCCGACGAGGTCGACCGCCTGCTGGAAGGTGGGGTCGTTGGAGAAGGCGGAGTCGGGAATCTTGTACCGGTAGCCCAGCACGTCGTGGAACAGGCGCCGCGCCTCCTCGGGCCCGTTCAGCGTGGGGTTCAGCTTCACCACGCAGTGGAGGTGGTTGTGCTCCATCAGGAAGCGGGTGATGCCTTCAATCTCGTGGGGCGGGCAGCCGTGGAAGGTGGACAGCGTGAGCGTGTCCGAGACACAGAGGCGGAAGTCGAGGTCGCGGAAGTGCGCCCACTGCTGGGGAATCTCCTTCCGCAGCCGGTTGATGGTGCGCGACGCGTCCGTCATGCCGGTGATGAAGGCCTGCACGCGCTCGTGCTGAATGCCCTTCAAGTCGTAGCCGACGGACAAGTCGAAGGCGAAGCGCTCGAAGCCGGGCTCCAGCTTCAGCTTGCCGGAGGCCACGAGGATCTCCAGGAGCATCGACGCCTTGACGTACTCCTCCAGCGACTCCTCGAGCTTGAGCTCCTGGCTCCACTCGACGTTGAAGCCGACGGTGCGCATGTCGATGCATGGCCGGGGAATGGCCAGCTCGTCCATGATCTGCACCGTCTTCAGCTCGAAGATGCGGCAGCCGCCGAGGAAGCCGAGCACGATGTTCTGCGCGAGCTGGGTGTGGGGACCCGCGGCGGGCCCGAGCGGAGAAGCGACCTGACGGCCGTGAAGCGGCACGCTCCAGTCACGCGCGCCGGGGCCGTGGACGAACTTCGAGCGCGGCAGGTCCAGCACGGGGCCGTCGCTCTCCAACTCCCGAAGCACGCGGGAGACGAGACGGCCGAACGGGTACGGGTAGAGGTGAGCCATGGAACCAATCTCCCCTCTCCCCCAGCGGGGGAGAGGGTCAGGGAGAGGGGAAGATCAGAAGGACGCCAGCACGCCAGTCCGAGCATTGAACGAGTCAATCAGCGCGTCCCACTCCAGCGCCTCGGCGTAGCGCGCGTCCCAGAACTCCGGGCTCCACAGCGCGCGCAGCTCGTCGGCGGTCTTCCCCTGCTGCTCGACCCAGGTGAAGTACTTCAGGTGGTGAAGCGCCTTGCGGTCGCGATAGCCGAGTTCGCGCAGGTAATCGGTCTTCACGCCGTGGAGCCGCCGGTCGAGGTCCCGCGCCGCGTCCGTCTCCGAGTAGGCGCCGCGCTCGTGGCGGAGCTCCTCGAGGCGCGAGGTGTAGAGCGCCTCCGAGTCGGTGAAGACGGTCACCACCACGTCGTCGGGCCCCAGCTCGTAGTACTTCGCCAGCTTCAGGGCGGAGAGGAGGTTGCAGATGCTGCTGATGCCCAGAAGCGGCAGCTTCTCGACGGTCTCCTTCGGCACGCCCTGCTTCTGGAGCCACGCCTGGCCCGCCGGCTCGTTGAAGAGGCGCAGGAGCCGCATCGTGTCTTCGTCGTCGATGGCGATGACGGCGTCGGTGTTGCGCACGTTGTGAATCCAGGGGACGTGCTTGTCGCCGATGCCCTCGATGCGGTGGTCGCCGAAGCCGTTGTTGAACAGCGTCGGGCACTGCAGCGCCTCATTGGCGCCGATGAGCATCCCGGGGTGGTGCTTCTTCAGGAAGTCTCCTGCGCCGATGGTGCCGGCCGAGCCGGTCGCCGACACGAAGGCCGCCAGGCGGCTCTTCGGGCCCTTCACCTTCTCGAAGGCCTCGAGCAGCGCCGGCCCGGTGACGTGGTAGTGCCACGACGGGTTCCCGAACTCCTCGAACTGGTTGAAGATGACGTCCTGCGGGCGGGTGCGGCGAATCTCCCAGCACTTGTCGTAGATTTCCTTCACGTTGGACTCGGTGCCGGGCGTGGCGATGACTTCCGCGCCGATGTCCTTGAGCCAGGTGAAGCGCTCCTTCGACATGCCCTCGGGGAGAATGGCCACTGCCGTCGCGCCCATCAGCGCGCAGTCGAAGGCGCCGCCGCGGCAGTAGTTGCCGGTGGACGGCCACACCGCCTTCTGCGTCGTCGGGTCGAACTGCCCGGTGACGAGGCGGGGCACGAGGCAGCCGTACGCCGCGCCGACCTTGTGCGCGCCGGTGGGGAAGTACTTGCCGACGAGGCCGAGGACGCGGGCGTCCACGCCGGTGAGCGACTTCGGCAGCTCGACGAAGTTGACGCCGCCGAACTGCCCCGAGGCGACGTCGTTCTTCCAGGTGATGCGGAAGAGGTTGATGGGGTTGACGTCCCACAGGCCGACGCCCTTGAGCTTCGCCTTCACCTTCTCAGGGATGGAGGACGGTTCCCGCATCTGCTTCAGCGTGGGCAACACGACGCGCTTCTCGCGGCACAGCTTCGCGGCGCGCTCGAGGACGGCTTCATTCACTGGGGCCATGGGCACCGGAGAATAGGGAGTCGCGCGGGAGACTTCGCGCTTTTTCTCCGCCCCCGGGCGGAAGAAGGCCTGGCCACCGCTGGCCGCGCGGCACTTCGCCGAGCTCGAGGCAGCACTCCGCGCGAAGGGCAGGCCCACGAAACCCTACGACCTCCTCATCGGCGCGCACGCCCGCGCGCTCGACGCGACCCTGGTGACGAGCGACACGGACGACTTTCGCGCCATGCCCGGCCTGCGCCTCACCAACTGGAGGAAGTGAGGGCTGCCCGCGTCGCCCGCCCGGCGTACAGTCCGCGCCGTGAGCCATTTCCGCTACCGCTGCACCGACTGTCGCAAGGAGTACGCGCGCGACGACGTGCGCTACCTCTGCCCCGCCTGCGGCGCCTCCTACCGTCCCGGGATGCCGCTGGTGGGCGTGCTGGAAGCCGTCTTCGACACCGAGTCCCTCAAGGGGCGCCTCGACAAGTCCAGGCCCGACTGGAGCCTGCTGTCGGCGGTGGAGCCGCGGCACTTCCCGCCCCTGGTGGTGGGCAACACGCCGCTGGTGAGCGCGCCGCGCCTCGCCGCGTCGCTGAAGGTGGGCCAGCTCTTCATCAAGAATGACGGGCAGAACCCCTCGGGCAGCCTGAAGGACCGCGCGTCGTTTCTCGTCGCGGCGGAGGCGCTGCGCCTGGGCGAGTCGCGCGTGGTGGCGGCCTCCACCGGAAACGCAGCCTCGGCGCTGTCGGCGGTGTGCGCGTCGGCGGGCCTCGAGGCGCTCATCTTCGTCCCCGAGAAGGCGCCCCGGGCCAAGCTGGTGCAGATGGTGACGCACGGCGCGCGCGTGGTGCCGGTGAAGGGCACGTACGACGACGCCTTCGCCCTCTCGCTCGCCTTCACCCACAAGCGCGGCGGCCTCAACCGCAACACCGCGTACCACCCGCTCACCATCGAGGGGAAGAAGACGGTGTCGCTCGAGGTGGCGCAGCAGCTTGGCTTCGAGGCGCCCGACGCCGTCCTCGTCTCCGTGGGCGACGGCGTCATCCTCGCTGGGGTGCACAAGGGCTTCGCGGACCTCGTCGCGGTGGGCCTGCTCGCGCGGATGCCGCGCCTCATCGCCGTGCAGGCCGAGAAGTCCGACGCGATTCACCGCTTCATCCAGACGGGCGCGTACCAGAACGCGAAGGACCCGACGACGGTGGCCGACTCCATCTCCGTGTCCTGCCCGTCCAACGCGCACTGGGCGCGCCGCGCGGTGCTGGAGACGAAGGGCCTGTCGGTGACGGTGACGGACGAGGAGATTCTCTCCGCGCAGCGCGCGCTGGCGGCCGCCTCGGGCGTCTTCGGAGAGCCAGCAGCCGCGGCGGCGTACGCGGGCCTTCAGAAGCTGCAAGCCGGCCCGGAAGCGCTGCCGGCGACGGCGAAGGTGGTGGTGCTGGTGACGGGACACGGCCTCAAGGACGTGGACGCGGCGCTCAAGTCGGTGACGATTCCTCCAGCCATCGAGCCCACGCTGGACGCGGTGCCGGTGTGAATGAGCTGGCCGCCATCCACCGCGCGGCGCAGGCGGCGTGGGCGCAGGGAGAGACCCCCGTGCTGGCCACGGTGCTGGAGACGCGCGGCTCCTCGTACCGCAAGCCCGGCGCGCGGATGTTGGTGACGCAGGCGGGCTGGCAGGCGGGCAGCGTCTCCGGAGGCTGTCTCGAGGCCGACGTGGTGCGCCGCGCCGCGTGGCTGGTGTCGTCGGGCGAGGCCGTGGTGCGCACCTACGACACGTCGGTGGACGGCGAGGTGGCCTTGGGCTGCGGCGGCGAGGTGGACGTGCTGCTCGAGCCCTTCCGCGCGGACAGCGAGCTGGCGCTGGCGCTGGAGGTGGTGGTGACGAAGCGCGCGCCGGTGACGCTGACGCTGACGCCGCCGGGTCGAGAGAAGTGGACGCAGGTGCTTCAGCCGCCGCCGCGGCTGGTCCTCTGTGGCGCAGGCCACGACGCGCTGCCCGTGCACGTCATGGCGTCCACGCTGGGCTGGGACGTGCACGTCGTGGACTGGCGGACGGGGAACGTCACGCCCGCGCGCTTCCCGGGAGCGACGCTGCACGTGCTGGCGCCCGACGCGCTGTCACGGCTCCCGCTGGAGCAGGGCTGCGCCGTCGTCGTGATGTCCCACCACCTCGTCTACGACACGCAGGTGCTGTCGGCGGTGCTGGGCTCGCCGCTGCCCGGGTACGTGGGCGTACTGGGGCCGCGCAAGCGCACCGCGGAGTTGCTCGACTCGCTCCCCTCGTCCATTCCGCTCGAGCGCCTCTTCGCGCCGGTGGGCCTGCCGCTGGGCGGAGAGGGGCCGGCCTCCGTCGCCCTCTCCATCGTCAGCGAGGTGCACGCCTTCTTCGAGAAGGCGCCGCTTCTCCCGAGGAAAGTGTGACGAGGCGCACCGCAGCTGTCGTGCTGGCCGCGGGCGCGTCGACGAGGCTGGGCCGCGCGAAGCAACTCGTCGAAGTCCACGGCGAGACGTTGGTGCATCGCGCGGCGCGACAGGCGTTGGAGGCGGGCTGTGTTTCCGTCGTCGTCGTCGAGGGGGCGGTGTCAGTCGCCTCTGCGCTCGGGGGCCTCGCGGTCGAGGTGGTGCGCTGCGAGGACTGGGCGCGCGGGCCAGGCGCGTCGCTCAAGCGGGGTGTCGCGGCGCTCGCAGGCCGCGCCGACGGCTTGCTGGTGATGCTGGTCGACCAACCCGACGTCACGGCGGAGGACCTGCGGCGGCTCCTCGACGCGCCGGGTGACGTCGCCGCTGCGCAGTACGAGGGAGTGCTGGGCGTGCCGGCGCGCTTTTCTGGCGAGAAGGTGCGCGTCCTCGCCGCGGTGGCGGACGAGCGCGGGGCGGGACCCTGGCTGCGCGCGCACGCCGGGGAAGTGACGCCGGTGTCGATGCCTTCCGCCGCCCGCGACGTGGACACGCCCGACGACTTGCCGCGCTGACTCGACATTGCGCGTGGGCGTGGAGGGCGGGGAGTACCGGCCGCGGGCCGGTGCGGGGGCGGTGTTGCACCTTTCCGACGCGGGAGGGCCTCGCGCACCTGGCGTCTGCCGACGCGCCGCTGCCTCCGTCGCGAGGTGCGGGCGTACCTGCGCTGCGGCGTCTTGCGGCACGGCTTCGTCCGCGTGCGGTGCGACGCCTGCGGCGAGGAAGCCCTCGTGGGCTTCTCGTGCGAGGGGCGAGGGTACTGCCCCTCCTGCAACGGGAAGAAGGCGACGCTGGCGGGGCTGCACCTGGTGCGCGACGTGCTGCCATGGGCGCCGTACCGGCAGTGGACGTTGTCCCTGCCCTTCCGGCTGCGCTGGCTGTGCCTCAAGCAGCCGCGCGTCCTCGACGTGGTGCTGCGGGCCCTCCTGGCGCGGGTGGCGGCGACGCAGCGGCGCGTGGCGCGGCGCCTGGGCGTGCCCGGGCGCCTCCACGCCGGGGCGGTGTCCTTCACCCAGTACTTCGGAAGCACCCTGCAGCTGACGCCCCACCTGCACGTCCTCTGTCCCGACGGCCTCTTCACCGAGGCCGACGACGGCGCGGTGCGCTTCGTGGCGCTGCCACCGCCCACCCCCGCGGACGTCGCCCGCATCGCCGTCTCCCTCGCCCGCAGGGTGGAGAAGGCCCTCGACAAGGCCGGCCTCCTCGACGTCGAGGTGCCGCCCGACGACGACGCCGAGGTCCTGCGCGCCCGGGCCCTCCAGCAGTCGCTGCCCTTTGTGGAGGCTACCGCCCTCGCCGCGGTGCAGCCGAGGAGGCACCACCGCCGCGTCGCCGTGGCCGACGGCTTCTCCCTCTACGCCGACACCTTCGTGCACGAGGCCGACAGGCAGGGCCTGGAGAGGCTCTGCCGCTACGGCGCCCGCGGGCCTCTCGCCGAGGAGCGACTCTCCCGCGCCGACGACGGCCGCTCCGTCTACCGCCTGCGCCGGCCCTCCCCGTCCGGCGCCACCGCCCTGGTGCTGACGGCGCCCGAGTTGGTGCGGCGCCTCGCTTCCCTGCTGCCGCCGCCGCCGTCTCCTCGCCGCCGTGACGTCTCCGGCCGTCGCGGAGAAGGTGCTGCGGGAGTTGGGCCGCCGCCCGCCGCCCGGCCCGCCGCCCACCGGGCCTCCACGGCCCCAGCTGTCCCTCGGCGCCTGACGCGCCTCCTCGTCACCCGCGGCCTCTCGCGCACCGGCGCGCGCGGAGGCGTCTGCCCGCGCGCGCGCTCGCCGCCAGGCAGAGGGGGCGTTCACTCCCGACTCTCCCCGTCGGCTACACTCCCCGCCGCGGAGGACGCCGGTTTGAACACCCTGTCGTTTGAACACCCTGTCGTTCGTTGTTCGTTGTTCGTCGTGACGGGCGAAGGGGCGCTGATAAATTCAGCCGAAATGACTGCCACCCTTCGTGTGTGTCTCATCAGTGTCGTCGCGCTCGTGTCGGGGTGCGCTGCCGTCCAGCGCAATGCAGAGCCCGATGGCTTCCAACGCTCGCTGGCGGAGCTGCGCGCCAAGCATCACCCTCAGACCAACCCCCTCATCGGCGCCGTGCCCTACGACTACGGCCTGATGGTCGACGGTGACGGCAGGCGCACGCTCGAGGCCACGGGCGTTCCCGCTCCGGACAAAGACGCGATCGACCAGCGCAAGCTGCTGGGCTTCGTCTACGGGACGCATGAGGAGTTCTGCTTCGTGCTCTTCGAGAAGCTCGAGTGGAACGACTATGGGAATCTCCGGAGGGAAGAAGAGCCCGAGTTCATCGCGGCGCGGCGAAAGCGCATCGAGAGCGGCGAGTTCTACCTCGAGGCCTTCGACTCGCTGGTCGACGTCCCCACGCGGCCAGTGCTCCCCACCTCGGGGGCGTCACGCCTGACGGTGCGCGACGCGCGCATGGGCACAGACGCCCATCACTTCCAGCTGCGCTTCTACGACGGCTCGGGCGGCATGGCTACCCAGGCCATGAGCAGCTCCGACAAGGAGATGATGTACGACCTGTGCGGCCCGGCGCCCGCGGTCACACCCGCGACGCGCTACTTCACCGTCTCGCACAAGTACAAGGAGGCCACGCTCAACGAGGTCTACACGCATCTTCTCTATGTGTTCGCCCGGCAGGACACGGGCGACCCTTCGCTCGACCTCCGCGGCAACGACGGCTCGAGCCCTCCGAGTGCGCGGCCGGCGGCAACACCCGTCGAGCCGGAGCCAGGCGCGAAGACCGGGAAGAGCACGCCGACGACCATGGCCGGCAAGCCCCGCAGCTCGTCCATGATGTCGGTCGAACACTCCCTCATCACGAAGGGCACGGGCTTCACCCTCAGGTTCAACAAGCCGATGAAGGCGCAACCCGGTGAGAAGTTCTGGGTCACCATCGTCTTCGCGACGGCCGGCGACAAGGAGTACACGAGCTACAAGTACCTCGAGCCTGACGCGACGAGCATCGACCTCGCTGCGCCGGCGGTACCCGGCGAGTACGAGGTGCGGCTGCACGGCAACTACCCGACGAAGACGTACAACCTCATCGACCGCCTGAAGTTCAAGTCGACGCAGGGCGACCCTTCTGCCGAGCCGGAGCTCGAAGACGCAGCCACCGTGGCGCCGCTGCCCGAAGACAAAGGCGCGACCTCGAAGATGATGTCCGTGGCGAAGGCACGGCTCGACGCAAAGGCGCGCTTCACCCTGAGGTTCCCGAAGGCGCTCAAGGCGAAGAAGAACGAGAAGTTCTGGATCGCCATCTCCAGCCCGTCGACTGCCGACGCGGACTACCTCACGTACGAGTACATCGAAGTGGCGGGCGCAAAGAGCATCGAGCTGAGCGCACCGGACGCCGCAGGCGAATACGAGCTGCGGCTCCACGGCAACTACCCGACCAAGAAAGTCAACGTGGTGGATCGCCTCAAGATAACCGTCAAGTAGTCGCGTCCGACGAGGCGCGGCGCCTGGGCGTGCCGGGCCGCCTCCACGCCGGGGCGGTGTCCTTCACCCAGTACTTCGGCAGCACCCTGCAGCTGACGCCCCACCTGCAGTCTCCCTCGCCCGCAGGGTGGAGAAGGCCCTCGACAAGGCCGGCCTCCTCGACGTCGAGGTGCCGCCCGACGACGACGCCGAGGCCCTGCGCGCCCGGGCCCTCCAGCAGTCGCTGCCCTTTGTGGAGGCCACCGCCCTGGCCGCGGTGCAGCCGCGGAGGCACCACCGGCGCGTCGCCGTGGCCGACGGCTTCTCCCTCCACGCAGACACCTTCGTCCACGAGGCCGACAGGCAGGGCCTCGAGAGGCTCTGCCGCTCCGGCGCCCGCGGGCCTCTCGCCGAGGAGAGACTCTCCCGCGCCGACGACGGCCGCTCCGTCTACCGCCTGCGCCGGCCCTCCCCGTCCGGCGCCACGGCCCTGGTGCTGACGGCCGCGGAGTTGGTGCGGCGCCTCGCTTCCCTGCTGCCGCCGCCGCGTCGCCACCTGCTTCGCTTTCACGGCGTCGAAAGGGCCCAACGCGCGCCTGCGGCCCGTCGTCACCCGCCTCGGCCGGCCGGCGGAAGAGCCGTCGCCGCCGCCGCGCCCGTGTCCTCACGCCGTAGAGGTCGGAGCCCTCCATGATGGGCTTCATCTGGGCGAGCACCACCGTGATGGAGTCGGTGTAGACCTTGTTCGCTGCGTCGGTGAACGTGATGTCGAACTTCACGGGCGCTGGCTGCGCGCGCACGCCGAGGAAGTGACGCCGGTGTCGATGCCTTCCGCCGCCCGCGATGTGAACACGCCCGACGACTTGCCGCGCTGACGCGCGCTACTGCTTCAGGAACTTCTTCACGCCCCGGTAGTTCGCGTACAGGCACGAGAGGATGGGGGCGTAGAGCAGCGAGATGTTCACGATGCCGCTCAGGTACCGGCTGGTGAAGGCCTCGTTGCAGCGCCAGCGGTCCCAGTACGTGACGACAGAGATGCCCGCGCCCACCACCAGAGCGAAGAGGAAGGCGGCTTCTCCCATGGGCTGGCGCCGAATCATCTCGAGGGGCACGATGATGAGGACCCCCCACACCAGCGCGTTGAGACAGAAGCCCAGCACCACGTAAACCCACGCGCTGTAGTTTCCGCGGTGCATGTTGAGGTGCTCGCCCGCGGCATCGCCCGGGTCCATGCTGGCTTGCATCGTCTGCGCCCCGGAGCCAGGCGCTTCCCGCGTCATGCCCGTGGCGAAGTCGTAGCGGCAGTGGATGCACCACGCGGCCGTCTCGGGAGTCGGACGGCCACACGACGGACAGTGTGCGCTCATGGGGCGTTGACTGTACCCGAAGGCGTCTTCCCGCTGCGCGCGCCAGCGGACCGCGTTAGGGCTTCGACGCGACCGGGCGCGCGAATGGAGGCAGCCATGGCCCTCGACGACTCGAAACGGTTGGAACGGCGGCTCAACGTGCTGGGCGTCTTCCTGGGGAGTGTCTTCCTGCTGACGGGGCTGACGAAGCTGGCGGGTGCGCCCTTCCAGGAGCGCCTCATTCAGTCCTTCGGCTTCCCGCCGTGGGTGCTCCTCGCCGTCGGCGCGGCTGAGGTGATTTTCGCCGCGCTGGTGCTCATTCCCGCGACGCGCCCGTACGGGGCGATGGGCATCGCCCTGGTGATGGCGGGGGCGACGCTGACGCGCGCGATGACGGGCGTGGCGCTGCCGTTGATGTTGCTCGACGCCGTCCTCTTCAGCGCTGCGGTGTGGGTGGTGCGCGAGCAGCGGCCCGCCTTCCTGGCGATTCACTGGCGGGAGGACCCTCACCAGCACGTGGAGTCCCACGGGGCCGGAGGCACGGCTCGCAGCTGAAACCACTCCGGTGACCGCCGCGCGCTCTTCCCGACGGTGCAGTGGGCCGACCGCGCGGCGCGGCGCATGACGTCTGCCGACTGCAAGCAGCGCCAGGGCCGTGGTGAGGGAGGCGGCGCGAGGGCCTCCACCGCGCTACAGGTGACGCCATGAAGCGTGCCCTCCGCGTCGGCGCCGTGCTCGTGTCGCTCGTCCTCCTCTCCTTCGGCGGCTTCGTGGCGGCTGCCTGGGCGCCGGACCGTCCTGTGGAGGCGCTCAGGGCCCGCTGGGCGCCGCCGCCGTCGACCTTCCTCGAGGTGGCCGGCCTCTCCGTGCACGTCCGCGACGAGGGCCCTCGCGAGGACGTCACGCCCCTCGTCCTGCTGCACGGCACCTCCGCCAGCCTGCACACCTGGGACGGCTGGGCGGCGGAGTTGTCGAAGCAGCGGCGCGTCATCCGCTTCGACTTGCCCGGCTTCGGCCTCACCGGACCGGCAGCCGACGGCGACTACTCCATCGCCGCGTACGTGCGCTTCGTGGTGGCGGTGCTGGACGCGCTGGGTGTGCAGCGCTTCGTGGTGGCGGGCAACAGCCTCGGAGGCGAAATCGCCTGGTCCACCGCCGTGGCGCACCCGGAGCGCGTCGCGGGCCTCGTGCTGGTGGACGCGGCCGGCTACCCGCTCGTCTCGCAGTCGGTGCCCATCGGCTTCCGGCTGGCGAAGCTGCCGGTGCTGAATCGCGTGCTGCTCAAGACGCTGCCGCGCAGCGTCGTCGCGTCCAGCGTGCGCAACGTGTACGGTGACCCGTCGAAGGTGACCGACGCGCTCATCGACCGCTACTTCGAGCTGACGCTGCGCGAAGGAAACCGGGCGTCGCTGCCGTTGCGCTTTCAGCAGGCCGTGCATGGCGCCAACGCGGAGCAGGTGAAGCGGGTGACGGCGCCGACCCTCATCCTCTGGGGAGAGCTGGACCGGCTCATTCCGCCCGAGCACGCCGACTGGTTTCACCGGGACATTCCCGCGAGCACCGTCGTGCGCTTCCAGGGCCTCGGGCACGTCCCGCAGGAGGAGGACCCCGCCGTCACCGTCGCCGCCGTGCAGGCATTTCTGCGCCGCCTGCCTGCCGTCGCCGGGGGAGCGGCTGAGTCAGCGGCTCCGTCGCAGTAGCACGTCGCGGCCGCGTCGCTCGACGCGAAGTGCGGCCAGAGGAAACGTCTACCCGTAGCTCTCGGTGTGCACGCGTGCGCGCTCGAGGCCGAGTTCCTTCCTGAAGATGTCGCGCACTTCGAGGAGCATCTTCTTCACGCCGCAAATCCACGCATCCGGAGGCGGGCCGAGCGCCGACAGCTCGCCCCACAGCGCGCGCACGTGCTCCTGGACGTGGCCCGTCCGGCCGCTCCACTCGGGAGGCGGGCGAGACAGCGTCACCTCGAGGCGGAAGAAAGGGTGCGACTTCTCCAGCGCGCGCAGCTCCGCTTCCCAGAGGATGTCCCGCGGCGTGCGCACGCCGAAGAGAACCCACAGCGGCTCCCGGCGGCCGGCGGCGATGGCGTCATGCACCATGGAACGAAACGGCGCCAGGCCCGTGCCGGTGGCGACGAAGAGGGCAGGGGCGGGCGCGTCCAGCGGTCGGACGAACGTGCCCTGCGGGCCGCGCGCCTCGAGCGTGTCTCCCGGCTTCATCGCGTGGAGGTACTCCGAGCCCGGCCCGGCGTCGACGTGCGTGATGGCGAGCTCGAAGCGCGGCGTGGCCCGCGGCGGCGACGCGATGGAGTACGCGCGCTTGAGCGGGTGGCCCTTCTGGTCCTTCAGCGGGAAGTGGAAGTTGAGCCACTGGCCTGCGCGGAAGTGGAAGGGCCGGCCGTCCTCGCGCTCGAACGTCATGAAGCGCACGCGGTCCGTCGGTGACGACGACTCCACCAGGCGGGCGTGGAACGTCTCCGGCGGGCTGGGTGAGTGCGTCATCTCCCACCTCGTTTACCAGCGACGCGGAGGTTGCGCCCGCCTCGGCGAACGAATGGGCCGCGCGGAGACGACCCCGTTCCTCGGGACGGGCCGCTCCACGTCCAGCACCAGCTGAGGCGGGGCGGCAGGCGCGAGGGCAACGCGGACGATGTGGCTGACGTTGCCCCGGCACGGACGGTGAAAATGATGGTACGAGAAGGCGATGAGCGAAGAGGACGTGGACATCGCGCGAGAGGAACTCGTCGACGAGTTCGAGAGGGGCACCCGGATCCAGCACATGACCGACGGAAGCCTGCGGCTCAAGCTCCCGGCAATGCCAGCGTCGTGGCCGCACCGACGCGGCGTGTTCGACTCGTTCCAGGCCCAACTGGCGGCCGCCGCCGGCGTTGCCGTCGAGGGGCTCGACAAGGAGCTGTTCGGCATCCCGCGGCCCGGCCCCGAGACGGCCGCAGCCGTGCGCGCCTTCCTGCTCGCGTTCCGCCGGCAGCACGAGACGTGACCAGTCCATCGGACTCCCGACGACGGAGACCGTGAGACGCCGCGTGTTCTGGGCTGCGCGCGTACCAGCAGCCGCCACCGGCTCCGCCTGGCTGCACGTCGACTCGATCTTCCCCGTGGGCAGAGAGGTGGGAGTCGATGGCGGCGACGAGCCCGTCCGTCACTGCGCGAAGTGCCGGATGAACGTCTTCAGCGCCTGCCGCCTGCCGCCTCCGCCTCCGCCCTCGTCCGCGCCGCAGTCGTCCCACCTCGGTTACCAACGTCGGGGAGGTTGCGCCCGCCTCGACGAACGAATGGACTGTGCCGCCATGAGCGCGCGGGCGTGGGGACTTCTCCTTTCGTTGTCTGGCTTCCTCGCGTGCACCGGCACCGCCGCCTCGCCTGACGCGGGCACAGGTGGTGGAGGTGGCGACTCTGACGCAGGCCTCCACGACGGCGGCGCGGGAGGCGGCGGAGGTGCGGACGGGGGCGTCGGCGGAGGTGCGGGCGGAGGCGTCGGTGGAGGGAGCAACGGCGGAGGAAGCGGCGGTGGGGCGGGAGGAGGGACTGGAGGAGGAGGCGCCTCGCTGGACGGCGGCGTGCCTTCCTGGCGCCGCGGCCTGGTCGCGTGGGAGTGGGTGGAGCTGCCCGGGACGTCCCTCTCGACGCTGGCGGTGGAGAATCCCCTCACCGGCGCGATGGAGCGCCCCACCGCGCGCATCGATGCGTGGAATGGGCTGGCTGCGGACCCCGGCACCAACCGCGTCTACCTGGCCTGCGCGGGCGGCCACGCGGACTGGGCGGGCAACGAGGTGTACGACATCGACCTCGGCGTCGACGCTCCGCGGTGGCGCATGCTGCGCGGGCCCACGCCCGGCGCGTCCATCGTGGTGAATCAGCCGTACTACCTCGACGGCCGCCCGTCCTCGACGCACCTCTACTACGCGCTGCACGTCGTCCCCTCGCGCGGGCGCATCTTCAAATTCTCCGCGGGCAGCGTGTGGGGTGACGGCAACTCCAACAACAACAACGTCGACGCCTTCGACCTCGCCGCGGGAGATTGGGACGCGATGGGCACCTGGGCGGCCGCGTCCACGCAGGGTAATGCCATCGACCGGCCCTACGCGCAGGACCCCACGACGGGCGACGTGTACACCTTCCTCGCGGGCGCCTTCCGCAAGTGGACGGCCGCCACCGCCACGTGGACCAGCCTCGCGCCGCGGCCTTCGTACGCCAACGACGACATCGTCGACGCGTCGGGCGCGGTGGTGGACCCGGTGCGGCAACGCGTCGTCTTCCTGCGCAACCTCTACCGCGTCCCGGTGCGCCAGGGCCTGCAGCTCACCTTCTCCGGGGCGCTCAGCGACATCCCCTTCACCGGGCCGGCGGTGGACTCGCTCATCGAGGCAGCGTTGGGCGCGCAGTTTCTCCCCGGGGAAAACGTGTTGCTGGTGAAGACGTCCACTGGCGGCGAAGTGCTGCGCGTCGACGGCACGTACGTCACGACGGTGCAGCCCACCACCGGGCCCACGCCGCCCGACGCGGTGAATGGCGTGTACACCCGCTGGCTCTACCTGCCGCGCCTGGGCGGCGTGGCGTACCTGCCCAGCGGGAGCGCCAACTTCTGGTTCCTCGCCACGCAGTAGCTGCCAGTGCGGCTAGAGTGTGACGCATGTCGAACGACACTTTTTCACCGAAGGACTTTGGCGCTTCCTTCAAGGGCTTTCTCGACCAGATGGCGGCCCAGGCGCCCGCGCAGGAATCCTTCTTCCCCAGGCGCCTCCGAGAACACTTCGGCGCGGAGCCTTCCGCGCTCGCCATTGTCTCGGAGAAGCTCTCCGACACCGAGCACCCGAATCTCCACCTCGCGCTCGAGTCCTTCGTGGCGAAGCCCGGACGCAGCCACGAGCTGCTGGGCATCACGAGCGACCATGCGGCATATGCCGGCATCGGCCTCGCGCAGTTGGCGGCCACGGGAGGCGGCGGCTTCATGGGAGGCACTCCACCGGCCCCCGGGCCCGTCAGCTTCCGGACCGTACACCTCGACGGAGACGAGGTCCTCGCGTGCACACAGCTCGGCCTGTACCTGGTCAGCGAAGGGGAGGAGCGGCTCGCCATCCTCGTCGAAGGCGCGCGCGAGATGTTCGGCACGACGCTGAGGGTGGAGGTGCTGGCCAGGACCCGCGCCGCCGCAGACGCCTGTCTCGCCGAGCTCCGCACGGCGATGCGCAAGCGCAACGTGTACCGGGGGCACGTCGTCTCGCTGTCGGTGAATGACCGGCGGGAGCTGACGGTGGACTTTCACCGTCTCCCCGACGTGGCGCGCGAGCACATCATCCTCCCGTCGGGCGTCCTGGATCGCATCGAGCGACAGAGCATCGGCTTCGCGAAGCACGCCGAGGCGCTCAAGGGCGCAGGCCGTCACTTGAAGCGCGGGATGCTCCTTCACGGGCCACCGGGCACGGGCAAGACCTACACGGCCATGTACCTGGCAGGGCGGATGCCGGACCGCACCGTGCTGCTCATCACCGGGCGAGGGACGGGGCTCCTCGAGCAGGCCTGCTCGATGGCGCGGCTGCTCCAGCCGGCCACCGTGATTCTCGAAGACGTCGACCTCGTCGCAGAGGAGCGAACGCGGCGCGACCCGGGTTGTCAGCCGCTCCTCTTCGAGCTCCTCAACCAGATGGATGGCCTCGCCGACGACGCCGACGTCCTCTTCGTCCTCACCACCAACCGGCCGGACATCCTCGAGCCGGCGCTGGCGGCGCGTCCGGGTCGAGTCGACCTCGCCGTGGAGGTGCCGCTGCCCGATGCGGAGTGCCGCCGCAGGCTCTTCGAGCTGTACGCGCGGGGCCTGGGGGTGGCCGTCGACTTCGCCCCATACGTCGAACGGACCCGAGGCGTCAGCGCGGCCTTCATTCGGGAGCTGCTGCGGCGCGCGGCGCTGTACGCCGCGGACGAGGGAGGAGGGCTGGAAATCCACTCCCGGCACCTCGACGGAGCCCTGCACGAGATGGTCGTGGAGGGCGGCTCCCTGACGCGCAGTCTCCTCGGCGCGTCTGACGAGGCCGGTGCGAATCGCGCGGGGTGACATGCTGCTGGCAGACTGGGGCCTGTGACGACCCGTGGAGGACCGCCCTTCCTCGAGGTGCTGCAGGCCGCGCGCGGCCGCGAGGTGCCGGTACGTCGCGTCGCGCTGGACGGCCAGGGCCTCGCCATCGTCATCGACGGCCAGCAGCTCGAGTTCCGCCCGCTCCCGGTGGACGTCGCGGCGTGGGCCACCGTGTCCCGCGAGGGGGACCGCTTCCGCTTCGAGCCCGGCCGCCCCGCGTGGGTGTCGCACTGGAATGGCCGCCGCGGCGCGCACGGCCACCTCGCACCCGGGGACGTGGTGAAGGTGAACGACGTCGTCCTGCGCTACGTGGAGGACGAGTGGCCGGGCCCGCGCGACGAGGCGCCGGAAGCGCTGCTGGCCCACGCGCCACACGACGCCGAAGGCTGGGGCGTGTACCGCGACTGGCTGCTCGAGCGCGGCAGCGTGCTGGGCGAGCGCATGGTGACGCCGGCCACCGTGGACGAGACGGCCCGCTGGCTGTGGCCGCTGGCCGTCGACCTGCAGGACGGCCTCGTCGACGCCCACTGGGAGAACGGCTTCGTCCGCTCCCTGGTGGTGCGCGGCAGCTCGCTCGGCCACAACCACCTCTTCGAGGTGCTGGCGTCGTGCGAGGCCCTGCGTCACCTGAAGCGCATCGAGGTGGTGGGCCTCCAGTCGCCGCAGGTGCATGAGCCCGAGGCGCAGGCGAAGGTGGTGCTGGGCGCGCTGCGCCGTGCCGGTGGGCTGCCGTCGCTCGAGCAACTCCACCTCGGCGTCGTCACGTCCTGGGACACGTCGGCGGTGAAGCGCGCGTTGGACGAGGCGAAGGCCGTCTGTCCGCGGCTCACCACGACGCCCGAGTCTCTGGTGCGGGTCGCGCAGCACGCGGGCCGGGCGCGGCTGGAGTGGGTGTCGTCGAAGGACGACGCGCGGCTTCTGGGCATTTCCCAGGCCTCGCCGATGGTGCTGGAGGCGGGCACCTCCGTCGTCTTCCGTCGCGTCAGCAACGGGGCCTGGCGGGCCCTGGGCGTCGCGCCGCCGGTGCGCGAGGACGCGGTGCGCCTCACCCACGGCGTCTCGGGGTGGATGGTGTCGTCACCCATGCTGCGCGCTGGCCTCTACCAGCCGCGACTCAACGGGCGCAGCCTGCCGCAGTTCCGCCTGCGCCACGGCGACGAAGTCGAGTTGGTGCCGGGCCTCGTCACCCGCTTCGTGCAGGAGTAGCCGGGCGTCAGCGCCGAGTACGGGTCGCGCCCGAGTCGGCCCCAGCCTGGTGGCCCAGGGCGCGGTTCCGTTGCCCGCATGGCGCTCGGAACCCGTGTGACAGCCGCCGACGTGTCCGTTGAGGGTCGGGTTGGCTGCGCAACCTCTGCCCTGGAATGCGGACGGCTCAGGGCGGCGTCCACGCCTGCAGGCGCGCGCAGTCGAGCAGCGGCATCGACGAGGGGTTGCGGTAGCGGGCGGTGCACGTACCCAGCAGCGCGCCGAAGAAGCGGAAGTCGATGCCGTCGCCCGGGGGCGTGAAGTCGTAGTCGCCGTCGGGCGTGGACGGGTCGAACACCCGGTACACGCCCGGGTCCGCGCTGGTGTAGCTCTGGTGCGCCGCCTGAATCTGCGCGTGCACCCACCGCACCTCGCGCGAAGTGAGGGGCACCCCGGCGTTGGCGGAGTTGACGATGAGCTTCACCAGCAGCTCGCCGTTCAGGTGCGCCGGCCAGTTGTTCTGCTCGGCGTTCGTCATCCCGCTCTCGATGCGCGTGGCGAGGCCTCCCAGCAGGTCGCGCGCCACCGTGTCCTGTCCCTTGAGCAGCGCGTGCTTCGCCGCCGCCTCCTGGTGGGAACGGATGATTTCCCCGTTGCTGGGGTTGTTCAGCACGAGGAACTCCAGCGGGTGAATGCCGTTGCCGCAGGCGAAGGTGCCCGGGTTGCCGCGGCCGAAGAGGCGCAGCGCCAGCACGTTGGTGCACTCCGCGTTCCCCGCGGTGGTGTAGCGGGACATGGTGGAGTTGAGCGCCGGCATCTCCACGTTGAGGGACTGGTTCAAGGTGGCGATGGCCCAGCCGTCGTCTTCCACCCGGCGCGCCCACGCCTCGTAGGTGGCCTTCATGGCGGCGAAGTCGGCCAGCGTGGCTGCTGAGAGGGAAGACGCGCAGTCCTCCACCGTGGCGATGGCCCGCAGCATGTGCCCGAGGTCGTCCTTGGAGCGCTTGTTCTTCACGTACACGTCGCCCCAGTGCGGGTTGTTGGGGAGGTGGACGTACAACGTGTAGCTGTCGATGCCCGGGCGGTTCGGCGCGTAGTTGATGAAGACGGTGCGGCCGTTGTCGGTGGAGGTGACGGGCGGCGGGTAGACCACGCGGGCCGACAGCGGGCCGGCCGGGTCGTTGGGCATGCGCTCCATCCCCATCATCCACGAGTTGAAGCCTCGGATGAGGCGGCGGACCAGCAGGTCTCGCTGCGCTGACGGCCACAGCTTCTGCGCGAAGCACGCGCTCTCCAGCACGAAGCTGGTGCCGATGCCGATGTTGTCCGCGCCGACGTTGACGTGCTCCAGCGACACCTGCCCCTGGCGCTTGGAGAAGCCCACGCCGCTCCACCAGGTGCCGTACCAGTAGCGCTGCTGCGGGTCGGACTGAGGCCAGCCGTGGATGCGCTCGTCCAGCACCTGGAAGTAGCGCGTCTGGGTGAGCAGGTCCTTGAAGGTGTCGGTGACGGCCGCCAGCTCCGCGGGAGTGACGGGCGTGCCCACCGGCGGCCGTGTGTACGTGAAGGGCAGACCCACCACGCCACCACCACCGGAGCCACCGCCGACGCCTCCGCCCGCGCCACCGCCGCCGCCGCTGCCACCGCCCGAGCCACCGCCGACGGCTCCTCCCCCGGAGCCGCCGCCCACCGGTGTTCCCCCTCCGGCGCCACCGCCTGCGCCGCCCCCGCTGCCGCCGCCGGCGCCACCGCCGACGGCTCCTCCCCCGGAGCCGCCGCCCGTCGCGCTCCCTCCGCCTGCGCCGCTGCTGCCGCCTGCGCCCCCGTCTGACGGCGCGTCACCACCGCCGCCGCCCGTACCCATCGTCTCCGCGCTGCCCTCGCAGCCGGCCAGCACCAACAGCACACTCGTCGCAAACAGAAGGGCGCACCGCATCGCTGTCACCCCGCGGGCCACCGACGGGCCCGGTGCTTCCCCTTTGAGGGCGCGCTTATCGCAGAGTCTCGGCAAAAAGAAAGGGGGCATACCTCTCGACGTCAGGCGCACCCGGCGGCTGCGCGGCGGGCTGGTCTCGTGACGGCGGCGCGGTTGACGTTCCTGTCCCCGGCTTCCAGATGGAAGGTCAGCGGACCAGCGCCAGCAGCATCTGGGCCACCAGGATTTTGGCGATGGTGGCCACCGGGAAGGACTGCGCGTAGCCCAACGACGGCTGGTCGGACTGCTGCTGTTCCAGCGCGAAGGCCAGCGCGGCCGGCTGGGTGTGCGCCCCCGCGACGAGGCCCAGCAGCGCCCCTCCGGACAGCTTCGTCACCCGCCGCCCCACCACCAGCATGCCGAAGGCCGCCGCGCAGGTGGCCACTGTGCCTGCGAGGAAGAGGGCCACACCCCGCCACGTCGTCACCGCGCTGAAGAAGGCCTCGCCTGCGCGGGTGCCCACGCCGGCGAAGAAGAGCACCAGCCCCAACTGCCGCACGGTGAGGTTGGCGCTGTGAGGCATCGACCAGGTGAAGGGCCCGGTGCGCACCAGTCGCCCCAGCACCAGCCCGACGATGAGGGGCCCGCCCGCCATGCCCAGCGAGAAGCGCACGCCCCCCGGGAGGTCCACCTGCACCTGCCCCAGCAGCATCCCGAGGCACAGGCCGATGCCCACCGTGACGACGTCCATCTCTCCCAGCGCGCGGTAGCTGTCGCCGAGGTAGGCGGCGATGGCCTTCATCTGCGCCCGCGGCGCCAGCACCCGGGCGATGTCTCCCGGCATCAGCGTGCCCGCGTCCTCGGGGAGAATCTCCGTGTCGCCGCGCCGCAGCCGCGTCATCTGCGCGCCGAAGCGGTGGTCGAGCTCGTCCTGCACGTCCTCCACCTTGCGGCCCGTCTGCGCGTGGTTGGACACGAAGAAGCGCACCACGTCGACGGTGGAGCGGTCGACCTCCAGCGCGTCGGCCGATGGCTCGCCCAGCGCGGCGATGACGCTCTCCACGTCGGCCGCGGGCCCCACCACCGACACCACGTCGTCCTTCTCGAAGACGGTGAGGTCTCCCACCACGTGCAGCGCGCCCTTCCGCCGAAGCCGCGCCAGCACCACGTGCCAGCCTTCCTTTTTGCGCAGCGCCTCGGCGGGCTTGCCGATGACGTCGTCCTTCGTCACGCGCGCGGTGCGGGTGATGATGGCGGTCGCGTCCCTCTGCGCGCCCGTCTCCTTGAGCCACTTCCGGCCGGCGAGGTGCACCGCCCACAACAGCCCCAGCACGCCCATCGGGTACGCCACCGAGTACGCCACCACCGGCTCGGACAGCGCGCTGTCGCCCGCCGTGCGCAGGGACTCCACCACCGCGGCCAGCGCCGGCGTGTTGGTGAGGGCCCCGGCGAAGAGGCCCGCGGCCTCCCGGTGCGTGAAGCCCAGCGCCAGCGCCGCGCCCGTCACCACCGCCGCCGCGAGGAGAATGCCGCCCACCGCCACCGCCAGCGTCCGCACCGCCTGCTTCTTCAGCGACGCGAAGAAGGACGGCCCGCTGGCGATGCCCACCGTGTAGACGAAGAAGACGAGCCCCAGCTGGGACACGAAGTCGGGCAGCACCAGCTTCGGGTCCCACGCCGACAGCCCGAGGCCCACGAAGAGGACGGCGGTGACGCCCAGGGAAAAGCCGCGCAGCTTGAGGTTGCCCAGAAGGCTGCCGCCCGCCGCCACCAGGAAGAGGAGCAACAGCGGCTGGCTCTCCAGCGCCTCGCGCACGGCCGCCCCTTCAGGCGCCCTTCTGGTACGTGCCCATCAGCACCGCCTTCGCCAGCACGTGTCCCTCCATCGCCTCGAGCAGCTTCGCCTTCGTGGGCTGCTTCAAGTCCGGCAGCACCGTGTCCAGCGCGTAGAGGGTGTGGAAGTAGCGGTGCCGGCCGATGGGCGGGCAGGGGCCGCCATAGCCCGTGCGCTTCCAGTCATTGGTGCCTTCGCGCGTGCCGTCGGGCAGCGCCTTCACGCCCTTCGCCAGGCCCGTCGTCGACGGCGGCAGGTTGTAGAGGACCCAGTGCACCCACACCATCTTCGGGGCCTTTGGATCCGGCGCGTCCGGGTCGTCGACGATGAGGGCCAGCGACTTCGTGCCCGCGGGCACGCCCTTCCACGCCAGCGCGGGCGACGTGTCTCTTCCCTCGCAGGTGAGCTCCTTCGGCATCGGCTGACCATCGGTGAAGTCGGACGACGAGAGGACGAGCGACATGGGGCCTCCTTCGTGTTGAGTGTCCGGTCAGTCACCTTACGCCTCACGGGAAAGACTTCCAGCGCAGCCTGTGCAGCGGACTGCACAACGCGCGCTGGCGCTGCTCAACCGCCGCTTCGCTGCCCCCATCCGTCAAGCGGTTGGGGACTGCCCCGCGACTTGCGGTGAAGCCGTCCCAGCCCGTCGCCAACGCGCGGGCGAACAGGTCGCTCGGGGAGAGCGGGCCTCCTCGACGTGACGGCCGGAGAAGTCCTGTCGCCACGCGGCGCGGCGGTGCGCACCCTTCTCGGCCGAGGCGCCGGAGACGTGGCCCGAGGAGATTCAGCAGGCCGTGCAGCGGCGCTTGCGGGTGGCGTAGCGCCGCGAGACAGCCGGAATGACGGGCCGCTTCCGGCTACACTCCGTCCGCCCGTGTCCACCGCGTCTCCCGAGCCCGTGGTGTTCGCCACCGCCGTGGAGGCCACGCGCAAGGCCTTCGGCAAACGCTTCACCCCGGAGCTCAAGGCCGAGCTGAAGGCGCTGGGCATGGACTTCGAGTCCATTCAGGCCGCGTATGCGCTGGACACCTGGCTCGAGGCCGCGCGGGTCATGTCGCGCGCCTTCTTCCCCGACTTGCCCGAGGCGGAGCGCCACCGCCAACTGGGCCGGGACTTCATGAAGGGCTACGTGCAGACGGCCATCGGCTTCGCCACCCTCGCCACCGCGAAGTTGATTGGCGTGAAGCGCACGCTCCTGCGCATGGGCCGCAACTTCCGCACCGCCGCCAACTACATCGAGGCGGAGGCGCTGGACATCGGGCCGAAGGAAGTGCACCTGCGCGCCACCGTCGGCAGCGAATTCCTCCCGCGCGTGCGCCCGGGCGCCAACGACGTCATCGTCCACTACCGGCACGGCGTACTCGAAGAGACGTTGGCCCTGCTGGGCGTCGCAGGCACGGTGGACGTCCTCGAGGTGGCCGCCGACCGACCCGGCGGCCTCTTCCGCATCACCTGGAGCTGACACCTCATGTCGAACGTCTCGGACTCTGGCTTCTGGGAAGCGCACTACCTCTCGGCGCAGACGGGCTGGGAGAAGGGGCGCTGCGCCCCGCCCGTCGCGCGCATGCTGGGAGAAGGCCTCTTGCCGCCGCACGCGCACGTGGCGGTGCTGGGCGCGGGCCGAGGGCACGAGGCGCTGGAGGTGGCCGCGCGCGGCTTCGAGTCCACCGCCATCGACTTCGCCGCGTCCGCCATCGAGGCCACCCGCGTCGCCGCCCAGCACCGTGCCCTCGACGTGGAGACGCTCAGGCAGGACGTCTTCACCCTGGGCACGACGCACGCCCTCACCTTCGACGCCGTGTTGGAGCATACCTGCTTCTGCGCCATCGACCCCGCGCGCCGTGACGAGTACGTCGAGGTGGTGCACGCGGTCCTCAAGCCCGGCGGCATCATCTTCGGCCTCTTCTACGCGCACGGCAGGCCCGGCGGCCCACCCTTCGACACCTCGGAGGAAGAGGTGCGCAGGCGCTTCGAGGCGCGCTTCACCGTCGAACGAATGCGGCGCGCGCCGGACTCCTTCTCCGACCGCGCCGGCTTCGAGCTGGAGTTCGTCTTCCGGAGGAAGTGATGGCGCGTGCCCTGGGGTGTCTCCTCGCGCTGGCCCTCTCGTCGTGCGCGTGCCGCGAGTCCGACGCGAAGAAGGCCGCGCGCGAGCGAGAGAAGATGGAGGAGCGCCTCAAGTCCTCCTTGACGCTGCTGCCGTATCGCCTGGTGAAAATCAGCATTCGCGCGAAGGGCGACCCCCGGCGCCCGGCCGCGGTGGACGCGCTGTGGCAGGTGCTGGCCGAGACGCAGGCCCTGCCCGCGAAGCCAGCGACGCCCGAGGAGGTGCTGCACGAGGCCGCCACCTACGCGCGGCTGCTCAAGGCCCTCTACGACGCGCGCGAGACGATGAAGTCCCGCGACGAAGACGAGTTCAAGCCGCTGGCCGAGGTGCTGCTGGACACGCCCATGCCGCCTCCGTGGGACGCGCAGCTCGAGCACCTGGGCCTCGCGGGCTTCTGGTTCCTCGTCGACGCGGCGGACAAGGGGAACAGGATTCCCGGGAGCACCGAATACGTCTTCTACGAGTTGGCGCGCGCCACACCCCAGCCGGGCTGGCCGGAGGAGGCGAGGTGGGCCGCGCAGTTGCTAAGGGGCGCCGCCTTCTGCGCCGCCGAGTACCACTACGCCGCCGAGGAGGAGCTCAACGCCTACGTCACCGCGATGGAAGCGACGACGCCCGCAGACTTCGGAGGCTGGGCCACCGCGCACGCCGACGCTTCCCAGACGATGCACGGCCTGCGCGCCGCCGGCTACTTCGTGCGTGCGTGGAATCGCATGGGCCTCGAGCGTGACGAGGCCTCCACCGAGGACCTGGAGAAGGGCCTGGCCGAGCTGAAGGCCCTGGGCATCGACAACGAATTGACGCAGTGGGGTTGGGCGCTGGTGCACGCGCGGCGCGGCCGCTACGCCGAGTCGGCCGCCGAGTTGGACAAGCTGGCGGCGAGTCCCCACCTCGACGAGGCCACGCGCAAGGAGCTCCGGGAGGCCGCGGAGACGATGCGCACCCAGGAGAAGGGCATTCCCCTCTTCCTCCAGACGCGGGCCACCTTCATCCTCGCGCAGGCGTTGCTCAGCCGCGCCGGCGGCGTCGAACACCTCCTCGTGCTGCTCTTGGGCGAGGAGGCCGGCAAGCAAGTGGCCGCGCCTCTCACGTGGCTGGAACGCACGCGCCGGGGACTCGCCAACGCCTCGCCAGCCAACGCGCTGGAGAAGGGCAAGGACATGGGGAAGCAGGGCCTCGAGCTGCTCAAGAAGTCCGTGGGCTCCACGCGAGACGCGGGACCCTGACGTGATGTTGGCTTTCGTCAACTTCGGCGAGCCGTTGATCAGTGTCTCGTTGCTACGCCGGTGGCCTAGAGTCACCCGCCGGGAGGGCTGATGACGCGCTGGTGCTCCGCAGTGGTCAAGGCCTCGCGCCGCTGACGCGACCGCACTTGCAGGCCTCGAGGGGACGGGTTCCGGCGGGGGCGACCCGCGCTGCGCACGCGGACAGCTTCTCGGCCCGGCGGATGCGGTTGCGGAGGAGTCTGATCAGGAACGATCGCGGCTGGCACCGCCAAGGGCTGACGGTGATCCGAACCAGGCGGCGAGGCAAGCGCTTAGGCGTGAGCCCCTCCGCACTACTCTCACCAGTTTGGAAAGCCGAGCGCTGATTCCGCGGGATTGCTGAACGAGGCCGAGAAGTGCGCTTGCCGGAACCTCGCGGAAGGAGGCCGTGATTTTCAAAGTGGTGAGAGTAATGCAGAGGGGACCGGCCCCCCCCCACCCGCTCCACGCCGTTCGGAGAGGCCGCGCCAGATCAACGAAGATCAACCGCGGCCTCCAGGTGGTCGTGACGTCGAGTGGGCTGATCCGCCACACGGCCTGAAGCCCGTTCGTGTCCTGCCGCGCGGCCGAGGCTGCTGGCGACGCGCACGGCCGCTCACGCGACCTGGCCCCACGCCCCACCCCGACTTCGTGTCCTTCGGCGCACGTGCGGTCCGGTGGCGATGGTGCCGCAGAGCAGCTAAGGCGCATCCATGCGCTTTCTCGGTGTGAGTCTCCTGGCCCTCAGCGCGTGCGCCACCACGCCCCGCCCGCTGCACCCGGCGCCGCCCGGCCTCGAGAAGTACTCCGAGGGCGTCGACTGGAAGGCGGTGGGCGACGAGACGGCGCAGTTGCTGTCCGCGTACCTCCGGGTGGACACCGTCAACCCGCCCGGCAACGAGACGCTGGGCGCGGAGTTCCTGAAGGCGCACCTGGCGAAGGACGGCGTCGAGTCGGCCATTCACGAGTTCGCCCCCGGGCGCGGCAGCCTCGTCGCGCGGCTGCCGGCCACGAAGCCGTCCGGCGAGAAGCCGCTCTGCCTCCTCTCGCACATCGACGTGGTGCCCGCCGAGGCGGACGCGTGGCCGAAGGACAAGCAGCCGCTGTCCGGCGCCATCGTCGACGGCGTGGTGTGGGGCCGTGGCGCGCTGGACACCAAAGGCCTGGGCGCGGTGGAGGTGGAGACGTTTCTCCTCCTCAAGCGCCGCGCCGTGCCCCTCACCCGCGACGTGCTGCTGCTGGCCGTGGCCGACGAGGAGGTGGGGGAGGGCGGCATGCGGCTCCTCGTCGACACGCTGTGGAAGGACATCGACTGCGCGCACCTCATCAACGAAGGCGCGCTCGGCGTGAAGGACGCGCTGGCGCCCGGGCAGACGGCCTTCGCCATCTCGGTGGCGGAGAAGGGCGCAGTCTGGGTGACGATGAAGGCCGCCGGTGACGCGGGGCACGGCAGCACGCCCCGGGAGGAGCGCGCCCCCACGCGGCTGGCCCGGGCCCTGGAGCGCGTCGTCAACCGGGAACCGAAGCCCCGGCTGCACCCTGCCATCTACGAGCTCCTGCGTCGCTCCGGAGAACACCGCGGAGGCTTCACCGGCTTCGTCTTGCAGCGACCGTCGCTGGTGGACTCCTTCGCGGTGAAGAAGCTGCTCGAGAAGCCCACCACCCGCGCGATGGTGACCGACACCTGCCAGGTGACGGGCTTCGAGGGGAAGGGCAGCGCGCCCAACGTGGTGCCCTCGCAGGTGAGCGCCATTCTGGACTGCCGGGTGTTGCCGGGCACCACCGTGCAGGCGTTGATGGAGGAACTGGAGGCGCTGGTGGCCGACGTCCCCGGCATCAGCTTCGAGCTCTCCCACGGCTTCGTCGCCGAGGCCTCCGACTGGGACGACCCCTTCTTCGACGCTCTGGCCCGCCACGCCGTCGCCGGCCGGAACGACGCCATCGCCGGGCCCACCGTGTCCCCGGGCTACACCGACTCCATCCTCGCGCGGAAGAAGGGCACCCGCGCCTACGGCTTCGCGCCCTTCGAGGTGACGCTGGACGAGGTCAACACCGTGCACGGGAAGGACGAGCGCGTGTCGGTGGAGAACCTCGAGCGCGGGGTGAAGATTCTCTACAAGGCCGTGGTGGACGTCGCCGCCGCGCCCTGACGCAACGGCGCGAGTCCGTCCGCCACGAAGTACGCCTCGCCGCCCTGGCCGCCGATGAAGCCCGCGCCCCCGGTGACGAAGATGCGCACGGTGAGAGTCCCCTCCGCCACTTCACGCTATACCCGCGACCATGCGCATCGTCTGCATCGGCGGCGGACCCGCGGGCCTGTACTTCGGCATTCTCATGAAGAAGGCCTTCCCGGACGTGGACATCGAGGTCTTCGAGCGGAACCGCCCGGACGACACCTTCGGCTGGGGCGTCGTCTTCAGCCGCGAGACGCTGGGCAACCTCGCTGAGGCCGATGACGAGAGCTACGTCGAAATCGAGAAGCGCTTCGCCTACTGGGACGACATCGAGACGTACCTGGGCGACGAGAAGACGGTGTCCACCGGGCACGGCTTCTGCGGCCTGTCCCGGAAGGACCTCTTGATGGTGCTGCAGAACCGCTGCGGCGACCTGGGCGTGAAGATGGAGTTCCTGAAGGAGCTCCCCGCGGAGCCACTCCCCAGGGCGGACCTGGTCATCGCCTGCGACGGAGTGAACAGCGCCATTCGCACCCGCTACCAGAGCGACTTCAGGCCGTCCTTCGACTGGCGCAAGTGCAAGTTCATCTGGCTGGGCACCACCAGGCCGCTGACGGCCTTCACCTTCCTCTTCAAGGACACGCCCCACGGCCTCTTCCAGGTGCACGCCTACCCCTTCACGAAGACGCCGATGCAGCCGTCGGGCGCGCTGTCCACCTTCATCGTCGAGTGCCGCGAGGAGGTGTGGAAGCGGGCGGGCCTCGACCAGATGTCGGAAGAGCAGTCGGTGGCCTTCCTCGAGAAGCTCTTCGAGAAGGAGCTCGGCGGGCACCGGCTCTGCGCCAACAAGTCCATCTGGCGCACCTTCCCCACCATCCGGTGCGAGAAGTGGCGGCGCGGCAACATGGTGTTGATGGGCGACGCCGTCCACACGGCGCACTACTCCATCGGCTCCGGTACCAAGCTGGCGATGGAAGACGCGATGGCCCTGGTGAAGGCCTTCCAGCAGGTGGGCCTCGACGTGGAGCGCGCCCTCGACGTGTACGAGGCCGAGCGCAAGCCCGAGGTGCTGCGCCTGCAACGCGCCGCGCAGACCAGCCTCGAGTGGTTCGAGAACGCCGCGCGCTACCTCCACCAGCCGCCGCTGCAGTTCACCTTCAACCTGATGACGCGCAGCAAGCGCATCACCTGGGACAACCTGCGCAAGCGCGACGGCGCCCTGGTGGCGAAGGTGGACCGCTGGTTCGCCGACATCCACGGGACGCCGAAGAACTCCGACGGCAGCGCCCCGCCGCCCCTCTTCGCCCCCTTCAAGCTGCGCGACCTCATCCTGGAGAACCGGGTGGTGGTGTCGCCGATGTGTCAGTACTCCGCGGTGGACGGCGTGCCCGGCGACTGGCACCTCGTGCACCTCGGCGCGCGCGCGGTGGGCGGGGCAGGCCTCGTCCTCACCGAGATGACGGACGTCTCGGTGGAAGGGCGCATCACGCACGGCTGCGCCGGCCTGTGGAACGACGCGCAGACGCAGGCCTGGAAGCGCATCGTCGACTTCGTGCACACCCACGCGAAGGCGCCCATCGGCATCCAGTTGGCGCACGCCGGGAGGAAGGCGAGCTGCCAGTTGCCGTGGGAAGGCGACGGGCCGCTGCAGCCGCATGAGCGGCCGTGGCAGACGCTGGGGCCGTCGGCGCTGCCCTTCGCGCCCGGCTGGCACACCCCGAAGGAGATGACGGAAGAGGACCTCGCGCGGGTGCGGCAGGCCTTCGTCGACGCGGCGAGGCGGGCGGACGCGGCGGGCTTCGACCTCATCGAACTGCACGCGGCCCACGGCTACCTCCTGTCCAGCTTCCTCTGTCCTTTCTCCAACCAGCGCACCGACGCCTGGGGCGGCTCGCTGGAGAAGCGCATGCGCTTCCCGCTGGAGGTGTTCGAGGCCGTGCGCGCCGTGTGGCCCGCGCACAAGCCGATGTCGGTACGCGTGTCGGCCACCGACTGGCTCGAGCCCGAAGGGCAGACGCTGGAGGACACCATCGCCTTCGCGCACGCGCTGAAGCAGCGGGGCTGTGACGTCATCGACGTCTCGTCGGCCGGCAACGTGCCCGCGTCGAAGCCCGAGTACGGCCGCATGTACCAGGTGCCCTTCGCGGAAGCCGTGCGCCACGCGGTGAAGATGCCGGTGATGGCGGTGGGCGGCATTCAGGGGGCGGACCACGTCAACACCATCATCGCGGCGGGGCGCGCCGACCTGTGCGCGCTGGCGAGGCCTCACCTGTCCGACCCGTCGCTCACCCACCGCCACGCGCAGGCCGAAGGGGTGGACGCGCTGTATTGGCCTCCGCAGTACGCGCTGGTGAGGCCGCGGCCCGGCCCGAGGGACGCGAAGGCGCCGACACCGGCCCAGCGGGACTGAAGGCCGTGGCCATCGACGAGCAGGCCTCGGCTGTCCGGAAGGTAAGAGGCTGGCGCGTCTGGCTCGCGCTGCTGTCCGCGCCGGCTTCGCTGGCCATCGCCTTCGGCGTCGTCGCTGCGCTGGCGCGGGGCACTCTGGGGCTCGAGGGCGAGGCGCTGGTGGCGCACCTCACCGCCGTCGCAGCGGTGCCGACGACGCTGGCCTTCCTTGCCGTGCTGGGCCTCACCTGGCGCCTGGCAGGCGCGGACGGCTGGTCGCTGGCCGCCCTGGGGTGGACGAAGCCGCCGCGCCGTGACGTGGGCCTCGCGCTGGTGGCCGCGCCGACGCTGTGGCTCCTCCACGTCTTCCTCGTCTACCCGCAGTTGGTGAAGGTGCAGCCCGCCTTCGACCCGTCGTTGCGGTCGCAGGCGCTCGGGCCCCTGGTGATGATGTTGTCGGCGGCCATCGTCGCGGAGGACACGCTGTTGCGCGGCTACGCGCTGCGGGCTTTGACCCAACGGCACGGAGTCACGGCCGCGGTGTGCGTCACTTCGGTAGCGGGCGCCCTGGTGATGCCCCAGCCCGGCTGGTGGCTCAAGCTGTGGGCGTTGGGCCTCGGGCTGGTCCTCTCCTTGCTGCGCCTGGCCTCGCGCAGCCTGTGGCCGGTGCTCGTCACGCACGCGGCCCTCGCCGTGGGGCCCCGGCTCTCCGGGCTGTGACGGTCCGCCCCGTCACTCCTCCACCACGCGCTCGGAGACGAGGCCGAAGAAGGACAGCGCGCCCGTGAAGCGCCAGCCGAGGTGTGTCCCGCAACGCCCGCAGTGCGCGTACTGCCACGCGCAACCGGCGAACCACGTGGCCTCGGTGGTGGGCGAACCGTCCACGGTGCAGCCCGGCGCGTCCGTGAAGCAGTCGAAGACGAAGAGGACGCCCGCCGGATTGAGTCTGGCGTGGGTCGCCTGGCCGTCCACCGTCGTCCGCAACGCCGCGTCGGTCACCACGTGCGCGCAGCGGCGGCAAAGCACCGGGTGGCGCGGGCCCTTCGCGGTGTCGACCGGCTCCTTCTCGGGGAGGACGCCGGCGCCTGGCGTGCGCGCTGTGTCGAGCAACAGCGCGCCGACGTCCGGTGCGGGAAACGGCGACCGCTGGGCGCGAGGCCACGACTGCATGGCGCCATCCTGCGCGCGCCCGGCGAATTGTGACAGTCCTCCTCGTTCGCGCGCCGGGGGCGCGTCGCTCACGCCCTCTCCGGGGCACAGGCATCACTCCCATTCGGTGCGAGCTGCGCGGGGGCCCCCGAGGGGCATCACGGATGAACCACTCGGGCCGGCGGCCGAGGCCGGCGTGGAAGTGTTCCGCTCAACGCCCCTCCAGCTTGCGCCACGAGTCATCCCCTGATGCGCCGCTCTCGGTGAAGGGCCTTCCCGGGCTGATGCCGTTCGGCTGAGCCTCCCGACAGCGTGCCTGCGTGGCGGCGGGCCTCGCCTCACCCGGAGCGGGTGGAGCGCATATGGTGGCGAGGTGAACCTGCGACTGACCGGCTACCACGCGCGCTTCCTCGAGCCCGAGGCTCTGCGCGCCTTTCTGCGCGGAGAGGGCGCCACGCCTGGCCGCCATTTCCTCTCGCGCTTCGACGCGGGCCGTTGGGCCGAGGCCGTCCTCGCAACCTCCGACACCGGGACGCTTCCTGACGAGGCGGCCTGCGCGCTGGCCGACGCGGTGCTGCGCGCGGGGGAGGCCGGCGGCTTCGTCGACGTCGAGGGCGTAGATGCCGACGAGGTGGCGCGAACCGTCGGCGCCCTCTTCGCACGACTTCTTCACGACGACGCCGCGGGTGAAAGGCTCCTCACCGGCGGGCTCCTCGACCGGCTGGGCGTGGGTCGCTTCGCGCTGGGCTCGCTGCCCCTGCGGGTGCTGGCGCAGCGGCTCGAGCCATCAGCCCTGAAGGAAGAGCGCCACGCGGCGAAGGCCGGCTGGGTGTCCGAACTCCTCAACACCCTGGAGAGCGCGCTCCTCGTCTCGCAGCGCACCCCCGAGGCCCACCTCATCCTGGTGCCCGAGTGGGCGCCGCAAGCTCCGGCCGCGGACGACGAGAGGCCGGCTTCGACCGTGGACGACGAGTCGCCGGAGAGCGAGCCCCTCGACGTGGTGGGCCTCCTGCGCCACGCGCAGGCGTTGCACGCGAGCGACCTCCTCTTCGTGCCTGGCGCTCCTCCGCTGGCGCAGGGACCCTTCGGGCGACGGGCGCTGCGGCCCGCGCCGCTGACGGCCGAGGACGCGCGCCGGCTGGCCTATGCCTTCCTCACGGACTCCCACGTCGAGCGCTTCGAGCGCCTTGGCGCGTTGGTGGTGGGCTTCGGCGTGCGAGACCTCGGGCGCTACCGCCTCTCCCTCACCCGCGAGCGCGCGCTGGTGGCGGCGACGCTGCGCCTCCTTCCCCCGCGTCCCCCGGCGCTGAAGGAACTCCCACTGCCTGCGCGCTTCGTCGCGGCCCTCGACAACCTGGAGCGCGGCCTCGTCGTCATCGGTGGACCTCCGGGGAGCGGCCGCAGCACCACGCTGGCGTCCCTCTCCCAGGCGCTGTTGGACGGCGGCGCCGTGCTGGCCTCGGTGGAAGAGCCCCTCGCCTGGCCGCTGCGCGCCTCCGCGGGCCTGGCCCGACAGGTGGACGTGGTGGAGGACGCCCGCGCCGTTGACGCCCTTCGCGCGCTGCGCACCGCGCCCCTCGACGTGCTGGCGCTCGACCTCGCGGACGACGACGCGGCCTGCGAGTCCGCGCTGGACGCGGCCGCCGACGGGAAGTTGGTGCTTCTCGCCTTGCGGGGCGCGACCGCTTCGGCGCTGGTGCACCGCCTGGTGGCCGCCGACGCGAAGCTGCAGCGCCGCCGGCTCTCCGAGTCGCTGGCTGCGGTGCTGTGTCAGACGCGCGTGCCGACCGAAGCGGGCGACGGGTGGACGGTGGAGTGTGAAGCCCTCATCCCCTCCGAGGCGCTGCGCCGCCACCTGCGGGCGCTGGACACCATGCCCCCCGCAGCGGTGCTGGAGCCCGAAGAAGCCTGAGTCGCGCTAGAGGGGCTGGCAGCTCGGCGGGCAGCTCCCGCAGATCCGGTATTCGTACTGCGTGTTGCAGGTGCCGTTGCCGCACCGGAAGATGGTGCAGTCCTGCTCTCGGATGCAGTCGGGAACGCAGGAGGTGCAGGTGCTGCACTGATCCGCGCCGCAGGAGATGCCGTCGGTGTTGCGCGCGCAGCCCGAAGAGTCGTTCTCGGTGGAGGTGCTTGCGTTGCAGCTTCCGCCCCCGCAGGTGTAGTCGGTGACGCTGCGAGACCGGGTGCCGCTGTTGGTGCAGGTGTCTGCGTAGCTGCAGGCCCCCCACGAGCCGTATTGCGTGGTGCCGCACGACTGGCCGTTCTGGTTCCGGTTGCAGCCAGCCGTGTCCGTCTCGGTCGAGGAGGAAGGCTGACACGAACCGGAGCCGTTGCAGGCGTACGTCGTCACGCTGCGCGTCCGGCTGCCCGAGTTGGCGCACGGGCCCGAGTAGCTGCAGGCGGTCCACCCGCCGTAGCTGGTGGTGCCGCAGGAGTTGCCCGTGGTGGTGCGGCTGCAGCCCGAGGTGTCCGTCTCGGTGGTGGCGCTGGAGTTACACGCGCCCATCCCGCAGGTGTAGGTGGTGACGGTGCGCGTGCGGCTGCCCGAGGTGGCGCAGGTGCTGCCGTAGCTGCAGCTGCCCCAGGCGCCCGTCTGCGTGGTGCCGCAGGACTGGCCGGTGGTGCTCCGGGTGCAGGTGGTGGTGTCCGTCTCCGTCGACGTCACCGGCCCACAGGCCCCCGCGTTGCAGACCTGGTCGGTGCGCATGCGCGTGCGCGTCCCCGTCTCGGCGCAGGTGCTGCCGAAGCTGCACGCGCCCCAGCTCCCGAAGGTGCTGCTGCCGCACGACGCGCCGTTGGTGTTGCGCGCGCAGCCGGCGGTGTCCGTCTCGGTGCTGTTCACCATGGTGCAGGCGCCTCCCGCGCACACCGCGTCGGTGCGGGTGCGGGTGCGGCTGCCCGAGTTGGTGCAGGCGTCTGCGTAGGAGCAGGCGCTCCAGGGGCCGTACGTCGTCATGCCGCAGCTGGCGCCATCGGTGACGCGGGTGCACGCCTGTGTCTCGGTGCTGTTGGCTGCGCTGCAGGCGCCGCTGGCGTTGCACGTCTGGTCGGTCCGCGTGCGCGACTGGGTGCCGCTGGTGGAGCACGTTCCCGCGGTCGAGTTGCACGTGTCCCAGCCGGTGTACGTCGTCTGGCCGCACGGGGTGCCCGCGTCCGCCAGCGCGTTGGTGGGGCAGTCGGGTGAAGTGCCGGAGCACCGCTCTTCGACGTCGCAGGCATTCGCCGTCGCCCGGCACACGCGCGCCGCCCCGAGGAGCGCGCAGGCCCCGTTGGTGGGCGCCCCCGCCGCCACGCTGCACGCGTCACAGGCGCCGGCGCACGCGGAGTCGCAGCACACTCCGTCGACGCAGAAGTTCGACAGGCACTCGCCGGCTGCGCCGCAGGGCGCCCCGGCCGTCTTCTTCGCCGCGCAGTACATGCCGCTGCAGAAGGTGTTGGGTGGACAGCCGCTCGAGCAGAGGATGGGGCAGTCCGGCAGGTTTCCGTTGCAGACGATGCTGCCCCCGCACGCCGGCGCGCCGGGGTCGTTCGCTGGGGCGGGGCTGCAGGCGCCGCCCCGGTTGGGGAGGTTGCAGCGGTCGCAGCTGCCGGTGCAGGCGCTGTCACAGCAGACGCCGTCGGCGCAGAAGGTGCTGGTGCACTCCGGGCTGGACTGGCAGGCCTCACCGTTGGCCTTGAGCTGCACGCACTGTCCGCCGGGGTTGCAGTAGCGACCGGGCGCGCATTGCCGCGGCGTGGTGCAGGTGGTGGGACAGGCGCCGTTGATGCCGTCACACGCGTAGTCGCCGCAGGCCGCCGCCGCGGTGTTCTCCGGCAGGGGCGTGCACCGGCCCTCACTCCCTGCCGCCGCGCACGTCTGGCACGGCCCGCTGCACACCGACTCGCAGCACGTGCCCGCCGCGCAGAAGGTGGACGCGCACTGCTCGTTCACCGTGCAGGCCCCGCCGTTGGAGACGAGCACCTCACACACGCCGCTGTTGCACCGTTGGCCCGAGCCGCAGTCCACGCAGGCGTTGCCGCCCAGCCCACAGAGGTTCGGCTGGTTGCCTGCGACGCAGGTGGCGCCGTCACAGCAGCCGGTGCAGTTGGCAGCGTCACAGGTGGCCGCGCCGCCTCCTCCGCCGGACGCCCCTCCACCGCTCCCGCCACCACCACCACCACCTCCGCCGCCGACCGCCCCGCCACCACTCCCTCCCGCGCCGCCGCCACCGCCGGACTGGGGCGCGACGCAGTCGGTGCCGGACGAGCTGCACTCGTAGCCCTTCAGGTTGGTCGGGTCGACGCACGCGGCCAGCACCAGGGCAGGCGCGACGAGGAGCAAGCACTTCAACCCGGGGCGAGCGGACCAGAAAATCGGGCTGGGACTCATGGCTGGTTTCTCCCGACGGACTCGCGCTGGTGCTCAGCAGGCCGGCCACGCTCGTGAACACCTCTGCACAATCGTAGATCGCCGCCTTCCCTCCAGCCTCCCTCCTGACGGCTCCCAGTGCGAGGGTGTGGGCGCATGTGGTGGCTCCTCATTTTCGTTTCGTGCGTACGGGCAGCGTTTCGGTGCGCTCGCGGAGGGCGAGGAGGAGCGCCCGGAGGGAGGTGACGTCGACGGGTGGAGGCAACGGGGGCGCAGCCCCCAGCGAGCGGTAGAGGGGAGGGAGGCTCTTCTCCGGGCGCGCCATCACGCGGGCCATCAACGCGAGGCCTTCGCGCAGCGCTTCCCAATCCTCTGGGCGGGCCTGGTCGGCCAGGGTGGCGCGCTCCAGCAGGGCGTCCCAGCCGCCCACCGTCGCGGCGCGCTCCGCGGGGAGGCCGGTGAGTTCATGCGCCAGCTCGAGGACGGCGGCGCGGGGCGGGGGTAGCCCTTCTTCCGTCAGCCGGGCCCGTCCATCGCGCTCGCGTCGCAGGAGGTAGCGCAGCACCCCGAAGCGCTCGTGGGGGCGCGCGGAGGCGGGCGCGAGGCGCACGCTCGTCACCTCGTCGATGCGGGCCAGCGCGGAGGTGCGCCAGAACTGCGCGTGCAGCACCTGCTGGACGGCGGAGGCGCTCGCCGCGCGGGGGAGGTGGCGGGCCTTGCGGAGGACGGCGCGCAAGAGCCCGCCCGTGACGTCGACGCGCGCCAGGCGCCCCAGCGCGGTGTGGAGGGCCGCCTCGCCCGGCTGCCACAGCGCCCTCAGGCCATCCCACTCCTCGAGGGTGAAGGGCAGGGCCTGGGACGCCTCGATGGGGCGGCTGAAGAGGCGTTCCACGGCGAGGCCGAAGGCGTGGGCTTGCGCCACCTCGGGCGTGAAGGAGGGGCTGAGCAGCTCATTCGCCAGCGCCCACCGCTTGCCGGGCAGCACCAGCCGGGGGGCGAAGAGGACGCTTTCTTCGAGGGCCAGCAGCTTCGCTCCCAGCAGCGCGCGGGGCTCGTCTTCTTCCCCCAGGCGTTCGGACACCAGGCGGGCCAGCTCGGCTCGCAGCGCCTCCACGTCGCGCAGGCACTCCATCACGGCGGTTTCCTGGGGCCAGCGCTCGGCGGCGGCGCGGCGCCGGGTGTGGCGCACCGCCTCGTCCGCTTCGGGTTGCACGCGCGCCACCTCACGCACCACCTCGCGGTTTCGCCGCAGCTTGTCCTTCCACCCGAGGCCCTTCAGCGCGTTCACCAGCGCGCGGTAGCGCAGGCGGGTGGCGTCCAGCAGCTCGGCGCGGCCTTCGAGGCGCACGCGCAGGTCGGCGTCGTCGACGCGCACGAAGGAAACGTACCACCGCGCGGCGCTCCTCCGGGGAGGAGGTGCGGTAGAAGCGTGCGGCCGATGCGACTCCTCTCACTCTCCTACCAGCGCTTCCGCAACCTGGCGGACGTGACGCTGGCGCCGTCGGCGCACACCACGGTGGCGGTGGGAGAGAATGGCCAGGGCAAGACGAACCTCCTCGAAGGCCTCTACTTCCTCGCCACGCTGAAGCCGCTGCGCGCGGGGCGGCTGGCGGAGTTGGTGCAGTTCGGCCAGGTGTCGGCGAGGGTGACGGGCCGCTTCCTCCTCTCGGGGGCCGAGCGCGAAATCTCGGTGGAGGTCATCCCCGGAGGGCGCACCGCCTTCGTGGACGGCAAGCGGGCCTCGTCGCTGGAGGCCTACTTCGGCGGCGTCTCGGTGGTGGCCTTCACCCCGGACGACCTCTCGGTGGTGAAGGGAGGGCCTGATGGGCGGCGCGCCTTCCTCGACCGCAGCGTCTTCAACCGCTTCCCTGCCTACCTCGACGAGAGCCGCGAGTACGCGCGCGCGCTGAAGAGCCGCAACCGGCTGCTGAAGGACGACGCGCCCATCTCTCACCTGCAGGCGTGGGACGCGACGCTGGCGAAGGTGGGCGCGAGGCTGTGGGTGCGGCGCCGGCAGGTGCTGGGCGAGCTGTCGGGCCGCGCGCGGGAGGCCTTCGCGCGCATCGGCCGGACGGAGTCGGGGGCGTCCTTCTCGTACACCCCCAGCCACCTCCCCGGCGTGGACTTCGCGGCTGCCGACGAGGCGGCCCTTCAGCAGGTGCTGGCGCAGGCCCTGGACACGCGGCTGCGCAGAGACATGGAGCGCGGCTTCACCTCGGTAGGCCCGCACGCCGATGACCTCGAGCTCTCGCTGGGAGAGCACCCGGCGCGGCAGTTCGCCTCGCAGGGGCAGGCGCGCGCGCTGGTGCTGGCGTGGAAGGTGGCGGAGATTGAGAACCTCGAGGCCACCAACGGCTTCCTGCCGCTGTTGTTGCTGGACGACGTGTCCAGCGAGCTCGACCCGGAGCGCAACGCCTTCCTCATGGGCTACCTGGCGGAGCGCGGCGCACAGACGTTCCTCACCACCACCGACGCCCACCTGGTGCAGCGGGCGGTGGGGGCAGACACGGTGTGGTACCGGGTCCACGGCGGGCAGGTGTCGCGGCAGGACGGCTGAAGCGCTACAAGGTGAGGCGCATGAAGCGATTGCCTCTGTTCCTCGCGCTGGTGGCGTGCGTGGCCCTGGCCGCCCCGAAGAAGAGCGCCAAGAAGAAGGGCCCACCGCCGCCTCCGCCGGTGCCCACCGAGCCGATGCCGAAGGTGAAGGAGAACCTGAGCGACGCCGTGCAGGAGCTGCTCGCGGGCAGCCAGAAGGTCACTGTCTGGCGCGTGTCGGACACGGGCGGCTTGAGGCCCGACCCCAGCCGGGCCATCGGCACCGACTTCCAGCGCGAGGTGGCGGGCAAGGAGCTGACGGGGGAGGAGCTGAAGGCCCTGAAGGGGCTGCTCTACAGCGACAAGTCGTACCGCTTCTCGGCGGACGTCTCGAAGTGCAACTTCGTGCCGCACCTCTCCTTCCAGGTGCAGGGGGCCGACGCCAGCGTCAGCACCCTCGAGGCCCTGGTGTCCTTCAAGTGTGATCAGCTCTTCTTCTTCATTGGCAAGCCGGGCGGGCGCTGGCTGCCTGGCGGCACCTTCGACGTGAAGCCGCTGCACAAGAAGCTGGTGGAGGTGGCGAAGGCGTCGCTGCCCACCGACGCGGCCACGCAGAACCTCAAGTGAGTCGTGCGCCGACGGCGCGGCAGTCGAAGGACCCTTAGAGCTCTCGGCTCATCAGGAGCCGCAGCTTGCCGCTCTTCTTCGAGACGACGGTGGCGACGGTGGTGAAGCCGTTCTTCCGGTAGAACGCGACCGCGGGGGCGTTGGCTGGATCGACGCGCAGGGCCAGCGTCTTGCGGTTCATCTCGCGCGCCATGGCGAGGCCCTGGTCCAGCACCAACGCGCCCAGGCCCTTCTGCCGCAGCTCTGCCTTCACCACGATGTTCCGCAGGTACGCAGCGCCGGGGACCGGGCCGTCGCGCTCGATGGTGATGTACCCGATGTTGGAGTTGTTGAGCCGCGCCACCGAGAGGAAGGGCCTGAGCTTGGTGAGCGCTTCGAGGCTCTCGGCCTGCGTCTCGCCGCGGCTCTTCCAGGGGTCCGTGCCACAGCGCATCTGCGCCAGCACGTTCATGTCTTCATCCGTCGGCGGGCCGAACTTCACCTGCTTCTTGAAGTCCTCCGGCAACGTCACGGGCGGGGGAGTGGTGGAAGGCTTTCCCTCGAGCTGCTTGTCCGTCATCGCTGTCCCTTCCGCCGCGTGAGCCTCTTCGCGCCCGCGGCCAGTCTTCCAGTCGGCCTTGGTTGATCCTAATCACCATTGCCAACGTTCTGCACGGCCCGGAATTTCAAAACGGGCCCCGGCGTCCTTCATTTCCGCACACGGCCTCTCTGTTGTGGTGAGACGAGACGTTTCGCCGCACAATGGAAGCACCGTGCAACTCAACCATGCGCAGCGCGAGCTGACGGTCAAGATCGTCTATTACGGCCCGGGCCTCTCGGGGAAGACGACCAACCTGCAGATGATCCACCAGCGGACGTTGCCGGAGGTCCGCGGGCGGCTCCTCACCGTCGAGACCCACGACGACCGCACGTTGTTCTTCGACCTCCTCCCCGTCTTCTTCTCCACCGCGTCGGGCTTCAAGGTGAAGGTGAAGCTCTTCACCGTGCCCGGGCAGGTCATCCACAACGCCACGCGCCGCATCGTGCTGCAGGGCGCCGACGCCGTCGCCTTCATCGCCGACAGCCGGCGCAGCGCCGCGCCCGAGAACAACGCGTACTGGAAGAACCTGGTCGAGAACATGCGGGAAAACTCGCTCGACCCCGCGCAGGTGCCGGTCGTCATTCAGTACAACAAGCGCGACCTGCCCGACACCAAGACGGACGCGGAGATGGAGGAGACGCGCAAGAAGGGCAAGGAGCCGGTGGTGGGGGCCATCGCCATCCGGGGGGTGGGCGTCCTCGAGACGCTCTTCGCGGTGCTGCAGGTGGCCTTCCGCAGCATCGACGCGCGCGCGGGCCTGTCGAAGAACATCGGGCTGACCGAGAAGGAGTTCCTCACCCAGGTCTTCAACAACATCGACACGTCCGGCACGGAGCTCGAGAAGCTGTTCCCGCCGAAGAAGGCGCAGGGGAGCGCCAGCCCGTGAGACAGGGCGAGTCGGTGCTGCAGCGGCGGGTCACGCTGGGTGACCTCCTCGAGACCGAGTCCTTCACCGAGGTGGTGAAGGGCTTCGTCGAGCTCTACCGCGTCGGCATCAAGGTGTTCGACGACAAGGGCGGCAAGCTGGCCGACATCAAAATCGGCAACGGCGACTTCTGCGGCTACGTCTTCAGCTTCCCCGAGGGCCGGCGGCGGTGCACGGCGACGGTGGGCCGGGTGAAGGACGGGCCGCTGGCGCTCTCCCACGGCGCGCGGCTGCCGGTGCTGGAGCCGGACCTGGTGCCCGCCTCGAAGGGCATGGTGACGGTGCCCTGCTTCACCGGCCTGCGGTACCTCATCGTGCCCGTGGTGTGGGAAGGCGACACCCTGGGCCGCGTGGTGTTCGGCCCCTTCTTCCCCGACGACCTCGCGGACTTCCCGCCCGCAACGCTGAAGGAAATCAGCGAGCAGCTCGACCTCGGCAACAGCCGCGCCCTGGTGGAGAAGGTGCGCAAGGCGCCCGAGAGCACCATCGCCCGGGTGCTGCTGCACTTCAGCCAGCTCCTGCAGACGATGCTCTTCGCCGGGCAGAAGATGTTCCTCACCACCCAGCTGCACATCGAGGCCACCCTCGAGCAGAACCGGGACCTCGAAGAGCGGAACAAGAAGCTGGAGGAGGCGAACGTGCGGCTCAAGGAGCTCGACCGCATGAAGAGCGCCTTCCTCGCCACGGTGAGCCACGAGCTGCGCACGCCGCTCACCAGCATCATCGGCTACTCGGAGATGCTGGCCGAAGGCCTCGCCGGCGCGCTCAACGACGAGCAGGTCGACTACGTGCGCACCATCATGGAGAAGGGCGAGACGCTGCTGAAGTTGATCAGCAGCATCCTCGACATCTCCCAGATTGAAGCGGGCAAGGTGCGGCTCAACTTCGAGCCGATGGACGCGCTCGAGCTGGTGAACAGCTCGGTGACGTCGGTGAAGCCGCAGGCGACCAAGAAGGGCGTCACCCTCGAGGCGAAGGTGCCCAAGACGATGACGCAGGTGCTGGGCGATCGCGACCGCCTGCGGCAGGTGGTGGTGAACCTTCTGGCCAACGCGCTCAAGTTCACCTCGAAGGGCGGGACGGTGACGGCCACCCTCACCGAGGTGATGCACCAGCCCGACCTCAACGCGCCTGGCTACCGCGTCATCATCGAGGACTCGGGCGTAGGCATCGCGGCGGACCAATTCGACAAGATTTTCCAGAGCTTCTACCAGGTGGACTCGTCGTCGACGCGCGAGTACGGCGGCGCGGGCATCGGGCTGGCCATCGTGAAGAGCTTCGTCGAGGGCCACGGCGGCGTGGTGCGGGTCGCCAGCGAGGTGGGCCGCGGCTCGCGCTTCACCCTCATCCTCCCGGCGACGCCGTCGCTCCAGGCGCAGGTGTCCATCAGCCCGCCGGTGACGACGCTTCAGCCGGTGGACGACCGCTTCTAGGCGCGCGAGGCCTTCATGCGGGGGCGGCTCGTCGGCGCGGTGGTCTTCTCGAGCGCCGCGCTCCTCTTCACCATCGAGCTGCTGGTGGGCAAGGCGGCGCTGCCGCGCTTCGGGGGCACCTCCGCGGTGTGGACGGCGTGCCTCTTCTTCTTCCAGGCGGCGCTGCTGGCGGGCTACGGCTATGCGCACGCGGTGGCCTCGCGGTTGTCCGCCGTGACGCAGCGGCGGTTGCACCTGGGCGTGGCGGGGCTGGCGGTGGGGGTGCTGGGGCTCCAGGCCTGGGCGTGGGGCGCGCCGTTCCTCGCACCCGTCGCACCCGGGGACGCCATCGGCCCGGGGCAGGTCGTCCTCTTCCTCTCGGTGGCGTGCGGGGCCCCCTTCATTGTGCTGGCCACCACCGGGCCGCTGCTGCAGCACTGGTACGCGACGGCGACGGGCGGCGCGCCGTGGCGCTTCTACGCGGTGTCGAACGCGGGCTCGCTCGCGGCGCTGGCGGCCTACCCCTTCGTGGTGGAGCCGCGCTGGGGCCTGCACGCGCAGGCGCAGGCGGTGGGCGTCCTCTTCGTCGCGTGGGCGGCGCTGCTCGCGTACGTCGCCCGCGCTCCGTCACCCGACGTCCACCTCGGCGCCAGCGGTGGAGACGCACAGGGAGAGGGGAAGTCCGCTCCGTCGTCACCCCTCACCTGGCTCCTCCTCTCTGCCCTGGGCACCCTCTTCCTCTCGGCCATCAACAACGTGATGTGCCAGGACGTGGCGCCGACGCCGCTGCTCTGGGCGCTGCCGCTGGGGCTCTACCTGGTGTCCTTCATCATCACCTTCGCGGGAGAGGGGCGGTGGAACCGGAAGTCCCTGCACGTGGGCCTGTGGCTCGTCGGCCTCTCGGCGCTGCTGGTGCACTCGGTGTTGATGCCCGACGTGCCGCTGGCCTTCACGGTGGCGGCGTACTCGGCGGTGCAGCTCTCCGCCAACCTGCTCTGCCACGGGGCGCTGTACCGGCGCCGGCCGGACGTCGCGCGCCTGTCGTCCTTCTACCTGTGGACGGCGGTGGGTGGCGCGCTGGGGAGCCTCTTCGTGGGCTTCGTCGCGCCCCTCGTCTTCCGCGACTACGGCGAGCTCTCCCTGGGGCTGGTGCTGGTGGGCGTCGGCGTGGCCGTGGGCCTGGTGCGGAACAAGCGGACGGTGGGGCGCATCCTCCTGGCACAGGCGGCGGTGGCGCTGCTGGTGGCTGTGCTGGTGGCCCCGTCGCGGGTGGCGGGCAAGGTGCTGGAGACGCGGCGGAACTTCTTCGGCGTCCTGCGCGTGCACGAGGAGGGGACGCCCGGCGGAGAGGACCTCGTGCGCGGGCTGCGGCACGGCAACATCCTCCACGGCATGCAGTGGCAGCACGCCTCCAGGGTGGAGGAGCCGACCACCTACTACACGGCGTCCAGCGGGCTGGGCGCGGCGGTGGACGCGCTGCGGGCGCGCCAGCCGGGCGGCCTCTCGGTGGAGGTGCTGGGCCTGGGGCTGGGCACCATCGCGGCGCTGCTGCGCGTGGGCGACGCGGTGGACTTCGTGGAGGTGAACCCGGACGTGGTGGCGCTCGCGCAGGGCGACGGCGGCTACTTCTCGGTGCTGGCGAAGAGCCGCGCGAAGGTGACGACGACGCTGGGCGACGGACGGCAGGTGCTGGAGGCGCGCAACGCGGCGGGCGTGGCGCCGGTGGACCTCGAGGTGGTGGACGTCTTCTCGGGCGACGCGGTGCCGGCGCACCTCTTCACCCGGGAGGCCTTCGAGTTGTACTTCGCGCGCCTCAAGCCGCACGGGCTGCTCGCGCTGCACGTCAGCAACCGGCACCTCAAGCTGGGGCGGGTGGCGATGGGGCTGGCGAAGGCGCACGGCTGGCCGGCGGTGCTGCTGGTGAGCCGGACGCAGGGCTTCGCGACGGCGGCGACGTGGGTGGTGCTGGCGCGGGAGGAGGCGGACCTCCCGGTGGCGAGGGTGGGCGTCTTCCGGGACGTCAGGCGCGAGGTGGAGCAGCCCGTGGTGTGGACGGACGACTTCCAGAGTGTGCTGCAGGTGCTGCGCTGACGGAGTGAAGGGAAGCTCCACGCCCCATGTCCACCGAGCTCCAGATGCTGCTGAAGGACCTCCAGCGTGAGGCCGGGTGGGAGAACCAGAGCGGCGCGACCTCGGCGGCGCTCGCGGCGGCGAGGCTGGATGCAGACGGCGCCGCCCGGGCCTTCAGCGAGCTGCTGGTCGCCCTCGATGAGGTCGACCTCTCCGAAGACGCGGGGGACACAGCCGACGAGTTGTTCCGCACCCGGCGGGCGCTCGAGGCTGGGCTCACCGAGTGCGGCGCGAAGGCCATCGAGCCGCTGCGCGCGCTCCTCCCGAGGCTCGCTCACCCCGAGGGCTCCGCCGGCGTCGTGGCGCTTCGCGTCCTGGCTCGGCTCGGTGACGTGAAGGTCCTCCCGCACGTCACTTCGCTGGCCGTGAATCCGGAGAGCGAGTTCTCGGCGCGGCTCGCGGCGGTGGAAGCCATCGGCCTCTTGCGTCCGGCGGGTGCGTCGGCGCTGCTGGGTGAAGTCCTCTCCAGGCCGGGCGAGTTGAACGAAGGTCACCTCAAGCGAACCGCCGCGATGGCGCTGGCCCGCGTGGGTGACGTGCAGACGCTCGAGGTGCTGCTGGATGACCCCGACTGGTACGTGCGGCTGGGCGTCGTGGAGGGGCTCAAAGTCCTCCCGCCCGCGCACGCCGCTCGCGGCCTCGCCCGGGCCCGCGCCGACGTGGACGAGCGCGTCCGGTTGGCTGCGCGCTGACGCGCCGAAGCGTGCGCTGGGCCTGCGCGCGCCGTGGCTGCCGGAGTCCAGGTCGCTCGACGGCCGCTCACGGGAACACGGCGCCCTGCGTCTCGCCGTGCTTCGTCTCCTCGTCGTACGCGGCATCGAGGGCGCGGTACTTGTCCAGCACGCGCTCTCCTTCCGCGTTGGCGCGCGCATCCATCTCGTCGCACGTCGCCTCGGGGCCCAGCCGGCCGAGCGTCGCCTCCACTTCGCGACGCGCGTCCTGGCCGTGCTGGCGGTGTCCGTCTTCGTGCGTCAGCAGCGCGGCGAGGTACTGCTTCCAGCGCTCTTGCAGCGAGGGCGCCGCCGCCGCCTGGGACACCCACCGGGGCAGGGTGTACTTGGTCTCGAGCGTGACGAGGATGGGGCCGGTGCTGCAGGTGTTGCCGCGCTCCGCGAAGGGGTAGCTCCACGTCACGCGCCACGCGGTGTACGCGTCGCTGCGCCGGCCCTTCGCGTCCGTGGGGCCCTTCGCGTTCAGCTCGGCGCGCAGCGTGTCCTCGTCCTGCCCGGAGATGTCGTACCACTCCACCTCGACGTCGTCGGGCGGCACGGGCTGCGGCAGCGGTGGACCGCTCGCGCGCAGCGTGGCGCAGCCGCTGGCCAGGACGGCCAAAAGGGTCGCGGCTGCAACGGCCGTCCAGCCGCGCGGCTGATGGCTTTCACCCGGACGCATGACGCCGGCATACACGAAGGCGTTGGCCTGGTGCGGTGAAGATGTCCGCCCGTTCGACTCGGAACAACTCGTCCTTCCGGCGGGTTCCACCGCCGACTGTTACAGTCGCTCCGCCGCCGTGTACGAGCCCCCTTCGTCCAGCCCCGAGGCGCCCCCGCCGCCGCCTCCTCCTCCCAGCGTCGCGCCCGCTGCGCAGCCCACCGGCCGCGCGCTCGCGCTGCTTCACGAGGTGCGCTCAGCCCAGCAGCGCGCCCTGTGGACGCAGGGACTGCTCCTCGGCGTCTCGGCCCTCATCGCCTTCGTGGTGGCGGGCGGCTTCGTCGGCGCCGCTTCGCCGCGGGCCGGTCAGTGGGTGGTGGCCCTCGGGCCCCTGGTGGCGGCGTCGCTGCTCGTCGTCCTCGGCGTGTGGCTCTCGCGCAAGCGGGTGGGCGACGACGCCCGTACTGCCCGGCATCTCGCCGCGAAGGCGCCGGAGTTGAACCTGGACCTCCTCGCCGCGGTGGAGTTGTCCCGCGCGCTGGGCGAGCGCCATGACTTCTCTCCCGCGCTGGCGCGGGCCTTCCTCCTCCAGGTGGACCGCCGCGCGGCGAGGCACTCGGCCAGCGCGCTGGTGGACGGGCGCGGCGTGCGTCGCGCGGGCGGCGTGCTGCTCGCCACCGTCGGCTGCGCGCTGGTGCTGCTGGCATGGAAGGGCCCACTCATCCGGGGTGGCCTGCTGCTCGCCTTCACGTCCCGTGAGGCGACCGAGGTGACGAAGCGAGAGCCCATCACCGGCGATGTCGAGCTGCAGTACCGCTACCCCGCCTACACCGGTCGCGAGCCCCTCACCGTCCCCGGCAGCACGGGCGACATCTCCGCGCCCGCGGGCACCGAGGTGGTGCTGAAGACGCGCGCGGACCGCGACGTCGACGGGGCGGCGCTCCTCTTGAACGGCAACCGCGTCCCCCTGCGCGTCAACGGGCGCGAGCTGACGGGCGCCTTCGTCCTCGACTCCTCCGGCCAGTACCACGTCGTCTTCCTCGACGGCTCGAAGGTGGTGGCCGAAGGGCCGGACCGCAGCGTCACCATCGAGGCGGACCAGGTGCCGCAGGTGCGCATCACCGCGCCCATCGATGGCCTGGAGCTGGACCCCGACAAGCAGCGCGTCACCGTCACCTACGAAGCGTCTGACGACTACGGCCTCTCGGCGCTTGAGCTGGTCTACCGCCCGCAGGGAGGCGAGGAGCAGCGCGTCGCCCTGCGCCCCGACGAAGGGCGCGCCAGCCGCGGCAGCACCCAGTGGGACCTGGGGCCCCTGTCCCTCAAGCCCGGCCAGTCCGTCAGCTACTACCTCGAGGCGAAGGACAACGACGCGGTGGCCGGCCCGAAGAAGGGCGTCTCCAACGCGCTCACCTTGAAGGTGTACAGCGCGGCCGAGCACCGGCGCGAGGCCCTGCAGAAGGCCGAGGCCCTGTGGGAGCGGCTCGTCACACACCTCGCGGACCGCATGGAGGGCGCCGACAGGCCCTCGCCCGCCAGCCCCGACGCCGCCCTCGCCAGCCGCCCGGTGGATGAGCGCGGGCAGACGCTGGCGCTCGACCTCGGCACCCTCGCCGAGGAGCTGGACGAGCTGAGAGACCCACCCACCGAGCTCTCCTCCGCCCTGTGGAACGTGGCGAAGGAGCTGCGCGAAGACGTGTCGGCCGTGGCCACGCAGCGCAAGCTCCTCTTGCGCCTCTCGGGCAAGGACGACTCGGGCTCGAAGCTGAAGCTGGCCGACTCGAAGGACGGCGCGCTGTCCCGCGAGGTGGGCCGCCGGCTGTCCGCCGCCATCGCCACCGACATCGAGAGCAGCGAGCGCAACGTGCTGTACCTCGAGGCGCTCCTCGACCGGCAGAAGCTGGAAGCCTTGAAGGAGCTGGCGAAGGAGCTCAAGGAGGACCGCGCCGAGCTCTCCCGCCTCCTCGAGGAGTACGCCCGCACGAAGGACCCGGCGGCCCAGCAGGCGTTGCTCCAGCAGATGGAGGCCCTGCGCCAGCGGATGAACGAGCTGCAGCAGCGCATGGCCGAGCTGTCCAGGGGCATTCGCGACGAGTTCATGAACCAGGAAGCGCTCCAGCAGATGATGGAAGAGCAGAACCTCGAGGCGAAGCTGGACGAGGTGGAGAAGTTGATTCGCGAGGGCAAGGCCGACGAGGCGATGAAGAAGATGCAGGAACTCGCCATGCAGATGGACGAGCTGCTCGAGGCGCTCGACGAGGCCGGCGACAAGGCCGACGAGCAGGCCGACCCCGAGCTCGCGCGCATGGTGCGGGACTTCCAGCAGAACCTCGACGAGACGCTGCAGCAGCAGGAGCAGCTCGCCGACAAGACGCGCTCGCTGCGCGACAAGTACCGCGAGCAGCAGAAGGAGCGCGTGGCCCGTCAGGGCGAGGCCTTGAAGCGCGAGCTCCAGCAGAAGCTGGACGAGCTGGACAAGAGCTACCAGCAGCTCGAGCAGGACCGCTTCGGCAACCGCCTGGACGAGCGCGCCGAGGAGGCCCGCCAGGAAATCGAGCACGTGCAGCAGGCGCTCAAGGCCAACGACTTCGACCTCGCCAGCGAGACGGCCGACCGCCTGGAAGAGCAGGCCCAGGGCATGGCCGACCAGGCCTCGGAGCAACGCCGCCTCGACGAGATGTTCCAGAACCCCCCCGAGGTGCGCCGCGCGTCGAAGCAGTTGCACGACAAGCTGCAGCGCGACGCGAAGAAGGCCGAGGAAGTGGCCCAGAAGCTGCGCGACCTCTTCCCGCAGCCCGGCTCCCAGATGAGCGAGGCGGACCGGCAGCAGATGCAGGAGATGGCCCGGCAGCAGCGTGGCCTCGAGAAGCGCGCCCAGCAGCTCGAGCAGCAGATGGAACAGATTGGCGAGCGCGCGCCCCTCTTCAACGAAGACGCGCAGGGGCAGATGCAGCAGGCCGGCGAGCGGATGCAGGCGGCGGGAGACCGTCTCTCCGGGCGAGACCCGAGCCGCGGCTTCGGCGAGCAGCAGGGCGCGATGCAGGCGCTCAAGGGGCTGCAGCAGGCGATGGAGCAGGCGGGCCGCTCGGGCGGGAAGGGCGGCATTCCTCTGCCCTTGAAGCGCGCGGGGAGCCACGGCCGCGGCACCGAGAAGGTGGAGATTCCCGACGAGGACCCCAACACCGCCCCGCGTGAGTTCCGCAAGGACGTCATGGACGCGATGAAGCAGGGCGCCCCCGACCGCTACCGCGACCAGAACAAGCGGTACTACGAGGAGTTGGTGAAGTGACGGCCCCAACGTCCTGGTGGGCGCTCGCCCTCGCCCTCGCCCTCGCCCTCACGCCCCTCGCCCACGCGGAGGAACCCGCCGACGTCCCGCTGCCTCCCCTCAAGGGCGAGGCCAAGGCGCGCATTCAGAACCTCGACCAGCTCCTCACCGACTGGGACCTCGAGGGCGCGAAGGCTGAGTTGGCGGCATTGGAGAAGCTGGCCCCGGCCGACATCGAGCCGCTCGCCTACTACCAGGGGCGCATCGCCTTCGAGGAAGGCCGCTACGACGAGGCCGTCACCCTGCTGGAGAGGGCGGGCGTGGGGGACAAGCCCGGAAGCTGGCTGAGGCTGGCGAAGGACACCCAGGCCATCGTCGGCGCCTACGAGAAGCAGGAGAGCGCGCACTTCGTCTTCCTCTACCCGAGTGGCCGCGACGCGGTGCTGGCGCCGTGGGCGCTGGACGCGCTGGAAGGCATCCGCGCCGCGCTGGAACAGGACCTGGGCTACGCCCCGCCGGGGAAGGTCCGTGTGGAGGTGGTGTCCACCGCGGGCGAGCTGTCGAAGGTGTCCACGCTGTCCAGGGACGCCATCAAGACGACGGGCACCATCGCCATCTGCAAGTTCAACAAGCTGATGGTGACGAGCCCCAAGGCGGTGGTGCAGGGCTACGACTGGCTGGACACGCTGGCCCACGAGTACACGCACCTCGTCGTCTCCCGGAAGAGCCGCAACACCGTGCCCATCTGGATGCACGAGGGCCTCGCGAAGTACCTCGAGTCGCGCTGGCGCGGGCCGGCCGGCGGGGCGATGACGCCTCCCACGCTGGCGCTCCTCGGCAGCCGCGTGCGGAAGAACACCCTGGTGCCCTTCGAGAAGATGCACCCGTCCATGGCGCTGTTGCCCACCGCCGAGGACGCCGCCACCGCCTTCGCGGAAGTGTACTTCGCCATCTCCCTCATCGACGCCGAGGGCGGGCCGAAGGCGCTTGACCGCCTCTTGACGGCGATGGCCTCCGGCGTGTCCGACAAGGTGGCGGTGGAGCAGGTGATGAAGCGGAAGTGGGCCGACTTCGAGAAGGCGTGGATGGCGTCGCTCAGGAAGCAGCCGTACCCGAAGGAGCTCATCCCCGCGTCGTCCAACGAGAAGAAGCAGCTCACCGAGAACCAGGAGCCGAAGAAGAAGGGGCGCGAGGTGTCCTTCGGGGACTTCGCCGAGGTGACGGAGACGGAGCCGCGCCGCAACGCCCACCTGGGCGAGTTGTTCCGCGAGCGCAACCGCATGGCGGCGGCGGCCGAGGCCTTCAAGCGCGCTCACGACGCGGTGGGAGACCGCTACGAGTCCGTCAGCAACAAGTACGCGCTGACGCTGCTGGAGTTGAAGCGCTACGACGACGCGGCGAAGGTGCTGGAAGGCTGCCTGGCGCTGCACCCGGGCTCGGCCAGCACCAACGTGCACCTCGGCCGCATCCGGCTGCGCGCGAAGGAGTGGGACAAGGCGAAGGCGGCGTACCTCGAGGCGCTGGCCGTCAACCCCTTCGACCCCGAAGTGCTGGTGGCGCTGTGGGCTTCGGCCGACGCGTTGAAAGACGCGACGCTGAAGAAGCGCGCGACGGAAGGGCTGGCCGCGCTGGTGAAACTCAAGGAGAGCGAGGTGGCGGAGGTGGCGCGCCGCTTCGCCCGCTCGGAGGACCTGGCCAACGTGGAGGTCTCTTCGCCGGCCCCGCCTGCTGTTCCGCCGCCGGACGCCGGCTGACGTGATGAGGGACGCGGGGTGACGGGAGGAGCCATGGAACCGACGCGCGCCCTCTACCTCCACGGCCTCGAGTCCGGCCCGCAGGCCGCGAAGGCCATGGCGCTCTCCGCCGCGGGCTTTGCCGTCACTGCGCCGCTGCTGGAGACGGCGGTGGTGAAGCGCCTCCTCGAAGTGAAGGACTTCACGCCATCCACCTGGGCCGAGGCGATGGCGCTCCCGGTGTCGCAAGCGGTGGCGGCGCTGGCCGAGTCCCGCGCGCAGGTGGTGGTGGGCTCGTCTTTCGGCGCGGCGGTGCTGCTGCGCCTGCTGCACGAGGGCCACGGTGTCGGAGTGCCCGCCGTCTTCCTCGCGGGGGCGGGCGTCCGCCTCACGCCGCTGCGCACGATTCCCGCCGGGGTGCGGGCGCTGTTGGTGCACGGCGCCCAGGATGAGGTGGTGCCGCGCGACGACTCGCGGCTGCTGGCCGCTTCGTCGCCGGACGCGGTGTTGGTGGAGGTGCATGACGACCATCGGCTGACGAAGACGACGGCGTCGGGGTTGTTGGTGGAGTTGGTGCGGCTCGCGCTCAGGCTGCGCTGAGGCAGGCCCCGGACCTGGCGGCGTGAGTGGTGTGGGTTGCCTGGCCTGGACAAGCGGTGTGCGGACGAAGGCGACCAGCCGTGCTTGCCGCCGCCCAGCCCCTCGGTTCGCGGCGAAGGACCCCCAGGTCAGGTCATTCTGGGTCACGACGCGGAAGGCCACCATGTCCCCGAAGGGCGCGCACGGCCTCGCGCTCGAGCGCGTAGCCAGGAGGCATCGCCTTCTCGAACTGGATGAAGGACGCCGTTAGAGGCACGCCGTGTTGTACGTCACCGTCAGCGTCTGGCCGGGGCCGGGCGTGGTGGTGGACGTGAACTTGATGCTGTTGGACGCGGCGTCGTACGTCCAGTTGGCGGCGGGCACGGGCTGGCCATTCACCAGCACGGTGATGGTCTGGCCCATCGACAGGTCGGGCGTGTTGTTGAGGAAGAACTGCGTGCGGAAGCCGAAGGCGGTGCGCCCCAGGTTCTGCAGCGTCGCGGCCCAGTTGGAGTTGCAGATTTCGTCCGTCACGCCCGACGTGTAGTTGGTGATGGTGCGGTAGCGCTGCACGTCCCCGCCGCCGTCGTAGGTGCAACCGGCCGGCTCCGCAGGCAGCAGGGGGCCGATGGTGCTGAAGGTGAACATCGACAGCCGGTTGAAGCCTTTCACGTTGACGAGGCGGTTCTGGTAGTAGCTCACCGGCTGCGGCGACTGGTCGCCGGCGTCCGAGACGATGACCACCGCGAGGTTGGCGTCGGTGCGCAGGAAGCCGGCGTTCTCGTTGGCAATCTTCGGCGGCGTCAGCGCCATCACCGCCGTCTCGAGGCCCGCCTCGGTGCCGTTGCCGTCGATGCCCACGTTCACCATGCGGGCGAACACCTGCGCGACGTTCATCGTGGCCGGGGTGATGATGCGCGAGTTGGTCGGCCCGTCGAGGTACAGCTCGCCCGCGGGCGCCTTGGAGTTGCCGAGGCAGCCGAAGCCGGGCACGCACTCCTGCCGCGCCGTCGACGTGGTGGTGATGCCGATGTGGTAGTCGACGTTGGCCGCCACCGCGTACTGAATGAATGACGAGAAGTTGGCCGCGAGGCTGGACTGCTTGTCCTGCATCGAGCCCGAGTCGTCGACGACGAGGAGGATGTCGGCCTTCGGCGACTGGTCCTGCATGAAGGTGTCCGTCTGCTGGCCGATGGCATCGCCGTTGCCCTGCAGCCCGGCGAGGTAGGTGATGGACTGGCCGTTCTGAATGGCGTCGATGGCCAGCGCGCCCGTGTCCGTGCCGATGTCGATGGGCGCGTACTTCATCTGCAACTGGATGGGCGAGGCCCCCGGCAGCAGCGTCAGCCCGCCGGTGGGAATGGTGGGCGCCGAGACGCGGAAGAACTCGGGGCAGGGGCTGGTGCCGGGGCAGTTGGGCCCGCCGGGCGCCTGGCCTCCGGCCGACGGCACCGAGAAGCCCATGATGGTCATGGTGGTGTTGCACACGTTGTAGATGTTCAACGTGCGCGGCGCCGAGTTGCAGCCTCGCTTGGTGGTGCCGAAGTCCACCGGGTCCGGCGTGATGGCGAGGCACGACGGGCCCACCCAGGTGCGCAGCGGGACGAGGCCCTGCGGATTGGTGGGCGAGGTGACGTTGAAGGTGAGGGCGCCGGTGAGGGTGACGAGGCTGGTGGGCGTCATGCCGGTGGGCGCCACCCGCACCACCACGTTCCACGACTGCGTGGGCAGGAGCTCCTTCTCCACCACCGGCCCGCCGACCAGGCTGTACGCGAGGTCCGTGCCGGCCGCGAGGTCGATGCCCGAGAGGTAGCAGATGTCCGTCGGCGCGGTGCCCAGGTTGGTGATGGTGATGGGCAGGTCCTTCGTCTGCCCCGGCGCCACCAGGCCGAAGTCAGCCGAGGCGGGCGACACGCGGTAGTTGCACGGCGGCAGCTGCTGCACGTCGGCGGTGAGGGTGACGCGCACCTCCGGCTCGGTGGAGTCATTGGAGTAGATGACCAGCTCGGCTTCCTTCATCCCCACCGACTTCGGGGTCAGCGTCACCGAGAGGTCGACGAAGTTCTGTCCGGCGATGGCCTGCAGGCCGTTGGTCGGGTTGTAGGGGCTGCCCAGCGCCACGGCGAACTCGTCCGCCGCCGTCGCCGCGTTCTTCGGTGTCACCTCGAAGAGGGGGAATTGCCCCGGGGTGCCGTCCATCGCCACCTGCCCGAGGAAGAGGGCGGAGGTGGGGTCGGGCATCGGAGGCCGCGTGCCGACGTTCTGCACGTTCACCTTGCGCGTGACGGTGAAGGTGGACGAGCCGGGGAAGTAGCCGACGCGCCCGTAGGCGAGGGTTGGCCGCGGCGTCACCTTGATTTTGGGGCCGCCGCCGGTGCACTTGAGGGTGATGGTGCCCATCGACGCGCGCATCAGCGGCGTCTTGAAGGTGAGCGTCGAGTCGCGCCGGCCCAGCTGGCTGGGGTTGCAGGCGATTCTCAGCGGCGTCGTCGCGCCGCCGCCGGGCACGACGAACTTCGTGGCGTCTCCGCCCGGCGCCACCACCTGGTAGAAGTCGGCGGGCGAGGCGCTCGTCACCTCCGTCAGGGTGATGGGCACGTTGGACAGGTTGGTGAAGAGGACTTCGCGCACCGCCTCGAAGCCCGGGCTGACGAAGCCGTAGTTGAGCTCGGTGGGCGCCCACGTCAGCACGTCGTCGCTGCCTTCGCCGGTGATGGTGACGGTCTGCTCCGGGCACTCGCCGGCGCCCTTCATCGTCACCTGCGCCGTGTACTGCCGCTTCTCGGTGGGGCTGAAGGTGAAGACGACCTCGGTGGTGGACATGGGGTTGACGGGCACGTTCCCCATCGGCGTGTTGGGCGCGAAGCCGAAGTTGGCCGCGTCGGTGCCGGTGATGTTGCCGACGTGCCCGATGGCGGGCAGCGAGGTGGGGTTGAGGTAGGGCACCGCGTACGAAAGCGTCTCGCCCACCGGCACCTTGCCGAAGTCGATGGTGGTGGGGAGGTCGCAGCTGCCCTTTTCGCCCTGGCCCCGCAGGGTGATGACGGCGGTGGAGTCTTCCGGCCGCGTGCCTTCGGAGGTGAGGAGCAGCTTCACCTCGTAGTTGCCCTTGAGGCCCCGCGGGGTGAAGAACATGCGGTACTCAATCTGGCCCGACGGCTCGACGTCCGCGGCGGCGAACTGCACCTCGAAGGAGTCGGTGTCCGCGGGCGAAACGCCGATGGCCACGTTGTCGCCGTCGGTGCGCGTCAGCGTCATCAACGACAGCTTGCCCACGCCGGAGTTGCGCACGGTGAGGGTGAGCTCCTTCTTCTCGCCCACCAGCGCGTTGCCGAAGTCGTAGACGGCGTCGCGGCTGATGATGCGCTCGCCCTGCGCATTGCGCCACACCACGCCGAGGTCGGCGAAGTTGCGGTTGACGCCTCCGCCGCCGCGGCAGTCACAGCCGCTGACGACGAGGGCCAGTGCGACGAGAGACAGCGCGCCCCGCGCGACGAACGAAGGCTTCATGTGGTGCACTCCCCAACGGAAAAACGGGAACGAGGGTGGCGCACTGTGGACTTGTGGGGCGGGGAGATCAACCCCCCTACACCCCCGCCTGCGCGCCCCTCGCCCATGCACCTACATGCGCCTACGCGAGGAGGAAAATGCGTGAACGACAGGTCGCTGATCCACCCTCTTGTTCCGCCGCGGCGGTGTGTGTAGACGCACCACCTTCAAAGGGCCGTGACACACGACGAGCGCTGGAGAAGCGCAGTCGGGGAGAAGCAGAACATGACGCAGCAGGTTTCGAAGGCACTCGCGCTCGGCGCGCTGGTGGGGTTTCTGGTGGCGGCGTTTCCGGCGTGCGGGCCGCGCACCTCCATCTCGCGGTGCAACGCGAGCAACTGTGACGGCTGCTGCGACGACACGGGGAGCTGTTTCAAGGGCATCTCCACCGAGGCGTGCGGCGCGGCGGGCGCGTCCTGCACGGTGTGCGCCGCCGGGCAGACCTGCGACAAGCTCGACCCGCTGAAGGAGTTCGGCGGCAAGTGCAACACGCCCGTCGTCGGGGGAGGCGCGGGCGGCGGAGGTGGAGGCGGCACGGGCGGTGGCTCCGGCGGCGGAACGGGCGGAGGGTCCGGCGGCGGCATGGGCGGAGGCTCCGGCGGTGGCGCGGGTGGCGGTGGCGGTGCGACGGGCTGCAACGCGACCAACTGCGCGAATGGTTGCTGCACCTCCTCGGGCACCTGCGTGACGCAGCTGAATCCCTCGCGCTGTGGCACGGGCGGCGCACTCTGCGCGCCGTGCACCATGGGCAACACCTGCGTCTCGGGCACCTGCACCCCCTGCGCGGGCTGCGTGGAGACGACGGGCGCCAACGCCGGCCAGTGCCTCCCCGGCAACACCAACATGGCCTGCGGTACCCAGGGCGTCTACTGCCAGCAGTGCAACGCGGGCCTCGGTGAGAACTGCAGCGGCGGTGCCTGCATGGGCAGCGGCACCTGCAGCGGCACCAACTGCCCTGACGGCTGCTGCGACGGGAACACCTGCGTGCAGCGTTCGCAGTTCACCAACGCGCGCTGCGGCGTGGGCGTGGGCGGCGGCGCCTGCACCACCTGCCAGGGCGTGTCGACGTGCGACCTCGATGCGGGCATCTGCGTGGGCGGCACGGGCGGCGGCTTCGGTGGCGGCACGGGCGGCGGCATCCCCAGCTTCGACGGCGGCCTGCCGGACCTCTGCTCGCTCCTGGGCACGCCCTGCACCGCGGGCCAGTGCTGCGACCTCGTCCTCATTCTTCCGACCTGCGTCAACAACGGTGCTGCCTGCTTCATGGGCGGCACCTGCAACGGGGCGTCGGGCGTCTGCCAGTAGAAGCAGCACGAAGTGACGCGCGCGGGCGGTGCGGCCATCTGCTGCGCCGCCCGTGGTGTTTTCGCCCGCGCATCCGCAGGCACGTCTGCGCATCCGGTGCAGGACTCGGGGGGCCGCGGCACGGTAGGAGGCGCGTGTGCTGGCGACGACGCTCAAAGCGCTCGGGCTGCTCAAGGGCCGAGGCGCGGCGAAGAGCCTGGTGCGCCTCTGTCACGCGGGGCGCCTCGAAGGAGGGCTGTCCATCTCGCTGCGGGCGACGCCGGACGAGGTGGTGGGGCCGCTCGTCCATGCGCTGGGCGGGAGCGCGACGAAGCTCAAGCTGCTCGACGTGCGCACCAGCGTCCCACCGGTGCTGGAGGTGGCGTGGCGCGAGGTGCACGAGAAGTGGGAATGCGAAGGCGTCGAGGCGCTGGTGCACAACCTGAACGACCTCTTCCGCGGCGAAGAAGACGTGGGCGTCGCGGCGGTGCTGGGCGAGTGGGAGGACATGCTGCAGCTGTGGTGTCTGTCGAAGGCCCACGCGCGGACGCTGCTGGACGGCCGGGTGCTGGACGACGCGCGCAACGCAGCGACGCTGCGGCGGCTGCTGGAGCCAGAGGACTCGTACGGAGGCTGAAGGGGCGCGTCAGCTGTCCAGGCGGCGGCGGGCGCGCAATTCGCGGCGCACGTCGGTCTGGTCTCCCGGCGGCATCAACCGTCGAATCGCGGGGAACAGGATGGACTCCTCCATCGCGTGGTGCGCCTCGAGGCGTGCAGCGAGCGTCTGGACGGCGGGCTCCAGGGAGAAGCGCAGGGCGTGGAGTCGGGACACGTCGCGGGCGATGGACTCGCACAGCATCGTCACCTGCGCGAGCGCGGCGTGAAGCTGGAAGTGCTCGTGCTGCATCCTCTGCAGCGCGGCGTCCACCACCACATGGAGTCCTGCGAGGCGCGGGGCCAGCACCTCTTCCTCGTGGGACATGTGGCGCGGGAGGTCCTCTCCGAGGACCTGGGAGATGGCGCGGGCCAGCTCGGCGGTGCCCTCCGTCGCCGACGCGGTGCCGAGGGACGCGGCCAGCTTCAACGCGGTGCGCGCGCGCTGGTGGGCGGCGAGGAGCGCCTCGATGACGTCGAAGCTGCCGGTGCTGATTTCGCCCCCGACCATGCGGCGCGGCGTACTCCAGGCCGGCGCCGCGTGCACGTGCGTCCTCCTGGGTGGAATCTTCCAGTGACGAGGGCCCAGGCTCGAAGACGTGACTGCGGGGCGAGGCAGGGGTCGCCGCGCGCAGCACCGAAGTTGCGGCACGTGCCGGGACTCGGCCCCGGTCCGGATTGTCAACGGTCGGTGCGCGCGATGGGTGCTGTGCCGTCAGCGAGCCGACACTTCCCGTGGCGCCGATGCGCGGACCTCGGCTGGGGCGGCCGCGGTGACGGCTTTGACGGTGAAGGACGGCTGCGCGGCGATGGCGCGCTTGACGCTGCACTCCGAGGCGACGCGCACCACGGCCTCGCGGTACTTGTCCGGGAAGTCGGGAGGCAGCACCACGTCGATGTCCACCGCGGTGAGGACACCTTCGGGCGAGTACGAGGGGCGCTCCTTGAGGACGATGCCCTCGTAGGGGATGCCGCGCTTGGCGCAGAAGCCCTGCACGAAGATGCCGGCGCAGGTGCCGAGCGACGCGAGAAAGAGGTTGAAGGGGGAAGGCGCGCTGTCCTGTCCTCCGCCTTCCTTCGGCTGGTCGGTGTGCACGGTGTGGCCGTCGACGAGCGCGTCCACGCGTCGGCCGCCGGGGAGGGTGATGAGGATTTCGGATGTCGAGGCCATGGTGCCTGATGTGAGCCGCGGTGCCCAGGGTGGATTCGCGCAAAGTCTGCGCACCTCGAGGTCCGCGATGACGCGCGGAGGGTTGGGGGCTAGAAAGGAGGGAGATGTTCTCCCGCCGCGACCGCGTCGAGCTGTCTGTCCTGGGCTTGCTGGTCCTGGGCTGGGCGCTCGTCGTCGCGCCGGTGCTGCACGCGGTGGAACACTCGCACGGGCACGCGCACCAGCACGGAGCGCCGGCGCAGGGGCCCGCCTCGCACGGAGACGGCAGCCTCGAGCACGGGAAGGCCGTCTTCCACTCGTCGCCTGCGTGGCCCGTCGTCGTAGCGGTGTGGCAGCCGTTGGCGGCGCCTGAGGCGCTTCGGCCCGAGGCGCCTGCGCTCGTCGCGTCCTTCCGTCCCGAGCAGCCGCAGGGCCCGTAGGCGTCTCCCTCCCCTCTCGCGGGGAGAGGAAGTCCCGCAGGCCCACGTGCGTCGACGCGGCACTGTTCCGCGCTCGCCCACCCACCGCGCTGTCTCTCGGGAGTCCGTTGTGCGCGCAAGCCGCGTCGTCACGCTGTCTTTGCTGCTCGTCTGGGCGCGCTCGGCGTCTGCCCACGTCGAGCCGGACGATGACGTGGATGCAGGGCCCGCGTCGCCCCCAGTCACGGACACAGGGCAAGGGTCGCTGCTCGTCGACAGCGCGCGCCCACCGCCCGACGCCGGCGCTGTCGAGACGCTCCTTCCGGGCGGGGAAACGTCGTTCGACGCCGGCGCCTCGCTGGGCGGCACCACCGTCCGGGCGACGCGGGCACCGCACTCCGCGTCCGAAGTCGTCGTCCCGCAGGAAGTGGTGCAGGCGGCCCCGAGGAGTGGAGCGACGGACCTGTTGCGTCTCGTGCCCGGGCTGGTGGCCAGCCAGCACAGCGGGGAAGGCAAGGCGCAACAGCTCTTCCTGCGCGGCTTCGACGCCGTGCACGGCCAGGACGTGGAGCTCCTCGTCGCGGGCCTGCCCGTCAACGAAGTCTCGCACGTGCACGCGCTGGGCTACGCCGACTTGAACTGGCTCATCCCCGACGCGGTGCGGGAGGTGCGGGTGACGGAAGGCAGCTACCGGGCCTTCCAGGGTGACTTCGCCGTCGCCGGCACGGTGCAGTACGAGTTGGGCCTCGAGGAGCCCGGCCTCACCGCGGCCGCTTCGTACGGCAGCTTCAACCGGCTGCGTCTCTTCGCCGGCGTGCGCCCCACCGACGCGCCGGAGACGTTCGCCGCCGTCGAGTACGTGCAGGGCGACGGCTTCGGCCCGCAGCGCGCCTTCGGTCGCGTGTCCCTGCTCGGTCAGGCAGTCCTCAAGGTGGGGCCGGCGCGCCTGCGCGCGGTGCTGGGAAGCGCGGGCAGCCGCTTCGACTCGCCGGGCGTGGTGCGGCAGGACGCGCTGGAGGCGGGCGCCGGCTTCTACGACGCCTTCGGGCTTCGGCAGGGAGGCTCGACGTCGCGGCACCAACTCCTGCTGGGCGCGGAGCTGCCGCACGAGACCGGCAGGACGACGCTGGAGGTGTACGGCGTCCTCTCCGACTTGCGGCTCGAGAACAACTTCACCGGCCACCTCCAGCACCCGGAGGGAGACGGCCTCGAGCAGCAGCAGTCGGACGGCCTCTTCGGCGCGCGTGCGCACCACCGCCGCCACTTCCACGCCTTGGGCTCGCTGGTGACGCTGGAATTGGGCTTGGGCGGGCGGCGCGACGCCATTCACCAGTCGCAGCGCGGCTACCGGGAGGCCGATGGCTCGCCGTACCGCGACGACTTCTCCGCGGCCATCACCCAGACGGCCGTGAATGCGTGGACGGAGGTGGCGTGGCAGCCCGGGCGCTGGCGCTTCATGCTGGGCGGCCGCCTCGACGTGCTGCACTACGAGGTGAAGGACGAATTGGCCTTCGACGGGCAGGGCGCGACGCGCTCCGCCTTCGGTCCGCACTGGGGCCTCAAGGCCGGCGTCGAGCGCGCGCTGGGCGAGGCGTGGCGCCTCTTCCTCAATTACGGCGACGGCTTCCGCTCTCCGCAGGCGCGCAGCCTGTCCGACGGCGAGCGCGCCCCCTTCGTCCACGTGCGCGGAGCGGAATTGGGCGCGTCCTTCGTGACGCCGAAGGTGGACGTGCGCGGCGCGCTGTTCGGCTCGTACGTAGCCAACGACGTCTTCTTCGACCACACGGTGGGTACGACGGTGTATCTCGGCAGCACGCTGCGGGGCGGCGCGCAGGCCACGGTGTCCGCGCGCCCGGTGGAAGGGCTCGTGCTGGCGGGCAGCCTCACCGGCGCCACCGCCCACGTCGTCGACAGCGACTCCTTGCTCCCCTACTTCGCGCCGCTGGTGGGCCGCCTGGACGCCAGCTACGCGCGGCCCTTCTCCTGGCTGGGACTCAGTTGGACGCCGAGCGTCGGTACGGGCCTCACCCTCATCGGTCCGCGGCCGCTGCCCTATGACGAATTCAGCTACGCCGTCTTCCTCTGGGACGTGCGCGCCGCGCTCCAAGTGGGCCGCGTGGAGTTGACGCTGGACGTGCAGAACTTGCTCGGCGCCCGGTGGCGCGACGGGGAGTTCGTCTTCCCTTCGTATTGGGACCCACCTGCCCAACCCAGCCTGCTGCCGGCCCGGCACTTCACCGCCGGCACGCCACGTCAATTCTCACTCACCCTGGAGGTGCACCTGTGAAGACACACACGCGAGTCGCAGCGTCCCTGCTGGCTCTGCTCTGTCTGTCCTGCGGCGGCACGGAGCGCACGCGCAGTACCTTTCCGCTGGTGGTGTCGAAGGAGAGCGGCGCCCTGGTGACGGACAGCGGCTGGACGGTGACGCTGACGTCCGCCACCGCCTCCCTCACCTCGGCGCGCTTCTTCTCGGGCGAGGTGCCGGCGATTTCCCGCCGGTGGAGTCCGCTGGACCTCCTCATCTCCACGGCCTGGGCGCACCCGGGCCACTACGTGCCGGGCGAGGCGCTGGGCGAGTTGCTTACCCCGGTGGAGGTGGACCTCCTCGCGGGAGACACGCCCTGGGGCACGGTGAGCGCGGTGACGGGCCGCTATGGCTCGATGCAGTTGACGCTGGGCAGCGCCGGCCTGCGGCTGGCAGGCATGGCCACCAAAGACATGCAGACGGTCGCCTTCGACACGCAGGGCTTTGCGCCCGCCGCCCCCATCGAGGCCATCGCCTTCGCGCACGACATGGACGCGTCCGCCGGCCAGGTCCGGCTGGCGTTCGATTTGAAGGCCACCGTCTCGCGCATGGACTTCGCGCAGGTGGGCACGGGCGCCAACCCGTTGGACCCGGCCAGCCCCTGCTTCAACGGCTTTGGACGAGGTGTGCAGGACTCATCGGCGTACCACGCGACGTGGGAGGTCGAACAATGAGGTGCTTGTTCCGCTTGAGTGTGGGGTTGCTGGCGGGCTGTGGTGGCGGAGCGGGCAGCGTCACCTTCACCACCTGGGGTGAGGAATACATCGAAGACAGAATTCCGGCGCAGGCGGGTGCGAAGGCGGGTTTCGTGGACGGCTGGGAGGTGTCATACGCGCGCTTCCTGGTGGTGCTGGGAGAGGTGACGTTGGCGAAGAAGACGGGCGAGGCGGGCCCGAAGCAGACGGCTCCGCTGGTGGTGGACCTGAAGAAGCCGGGCCCGGTGGAGCTCTTCGCCTTCCAGGACGTGCCGGCGACGAAGTGGGACAAGGTCAGCTTCGCCGTCGCGCCGGCCACGTCTTCGGCGACACGCATCGGCGCCATCGCGGCCGCTGACGTGGAGAGGATGAAGACGGGCGGGCTGTCCCTCTTCGTTGAGGGGACGGGGACGAAGGGGACGGTGACGAAGCGCTTCGCGTGGGGCTTCACCACCAACACCCTGTACGACGAATGCCAGAATGACGACTTCGGGGAAGGCGTCGCCGTGCCCACCGGCGGCAACGAGGTGGTGCAGCTCACCATCCACGGCGACCACTTCTGGTATGACGACCTCGAGTCGCCCGACGCGAGGCTGCGCTTCGAGGCCATCGCCGGCGCGGACGGAAACCTGGACGGCGAGGTGACGCTGGACGAGTTGGCAGCGGTGCAGCTCACCAGCCTGCCGCTGGGGCAATACGGGACGGGCAGCGCGGGCAGCGTGAAGACGCTCGAGGACTTCGTCACCTCGCTCAGCCGCACCGTGGGGCACTTCCGTGGCGAAGGCGAGTGCGTGTCGAAGGCGCGCTGACGGTTGCGGGCTGCCGCGCTCAGGTCTACGAGGTCTCGCGTGCGGCAAGCCCTCCTGATTCTGGCGCTGGTCTTCTCCGGCTGTTTCCCTTCCACCAAGCAGGGCTGGTTCACCGGCGCAAACCTGCGCGGCGAAGGGCTGTGCTTCTGGAAGAACATGCGCTGGCACGACAACGGCGTGTTGCTGGCGCCGGAGACAGGCCTGCCCATGGCGAGGGCGCGTTCCGTCTGGGGCAGCAAGAATGCCTGGCGTGGGGCGATGGTGAGCGGCTCGCTGAAGAAGGCGGGGCCGTACTTTCTTTTCCAGGGCACGTGGCGGGGCGACGGCATCATCCTCGACGCGGACGTGGACGCCTCGGGGCAGCCCGTCTTCGCGGCGTACGCGACGGTGCGTGCAGGCCCGGCGGGGTTGTTGCCGCGCGGCGCAGACGTGGTGGTGGTGGAAGGCCAGCAGGGCCGGCTGCAGGTGATGCCGCCAGACGAGGCGATGGCCGAGTTCATGCCGTCCGAGCGCCCGGTGGCGGAAATGGCCTGCGAGGCGCTGACGCTGTACCCGCAGCACGCCGACGCGCTGGAGTGGTCCGGCTTCCCGAAGGACGCGCCCGAGGTGGAGCTCTCTCTGGCCGCGGCCCTCCCGGTGCGTGCCGCGCCCGGCGGTGAAGTGGTGGGCGGCTTCCACGCGCGACAGGAGCCACTCGGCGTGCGCCGCATCGAGACCCAGGGCGACTGGACGCGCGTCGCCTACGTGCACTCGACTGGAGTGGTGTGGCACGGCTGGGTGCCGTCGTCGGCGGTGCGCGAGCCAGAGGACGCTAGCGGCGGCGTCGTGGGCGGGATGTTGGGCGGCCTCCTCGGCAGCCTCGTGGAGGAGAGCGGGTGGCTGGCCTGCGCGGTGGAGCAGCGGCTGTACGCCGGCGTCGGCGGGCGCGTGGTGCACGTCGGCCGCGTCACCGCCGCGACGCCCTTCAAGCCCGGCCTGCTGCAGGAGCGCTTCGTGGCCGTGTCCTTCCGTAGTTCCTGGTTGGACCCGGAGGACGGCGTCACCTTCTTCATGGACGCTTCCGCCGCCGGCTGCGCGCCGTGGATTGCGCCGGCCCCGCCGCCGTCGAAGGCGCCCGTCCCGCAGACGCTGTGACGCCATGACCTCCTTTCAGGTGCGCGGGCGCCGGCCCGCTTTCTCGATGACGCCCGCCTCGCCCGGCCGAGGGGACCGCCAGCCGGGGTGACGACATGACCTCCATTCTCGTGCACGGGGGCGCCGGCCCCACCGCACCCGACGACGACGCGGCCGCTTCTGAGGCGGGCTGTCTGGCCGCGGCGAGAGCAGGGCACGCCCTTCTCGAGGCCGGCGGCAGCGCGCTGGACGCGGTGGAGGCCGCGGTGCGGGTGCTGGAAGACGACCCGCACTTCAACGCTGGGACGGGGAGTGTCCTCAACGCGGAAGGCTTCATCGAGATGGACGCGTCCATCATGGACGGCGCGACGCTGCGCGCGGGCGCGGTGGCCGGCGTGCGCACGGTGAAGAACCCCGTGTCCCTCGCGCGCGCGGTGATGGAGCACACGCCGCACGTGCTGCTCGCCGGGCCCGGCGCCGACGCCTTCGCCAGGAAGCGCGGAATTCCCGAGGTTGACGCGCAGTCGCTGGTCACGCCCCGTGCGCTGCGGCGCTTCGAGGCGCGTAGGCAGGACACGCACGGCACTGTCGGGGCGGTGGCGTTGGATGCGCAGGGAAATCTGGCGGCGGCCACGTCCACCGGCGGCACCAACGGCAAGCTGCCGGGGCGGGTGGGTGACACGCCGCTCATCGGGTGTGGCACGTGCGCCGACGCGCGGCTGGGTGCGGCGTCAGCGACGGGGGTGGGCGAGTACATCATTCGCCTCACGCTGACGCGGCGGCTGCTCGACCTCCTCGACCGCGGCCAGGAGCCGGGAGTCGCGCTCCAGGCATGTTTGGGCGAGGTGGTGCGCCTCGGTGGGGAGGCGGGCCTCATTCTCGCGCTGCCCGACGGGCGCCTGGCCTGGGCGCGCACCACCGGCCGCATGCCGATTGGCTGGGTGGGCAGGTCGGGGGCGGCAGGAGCCTCCTTTGCTGGGCCGCCCGCCGGGCTCGTCTGACCGTGACAGCCCACATCTCGGACCTGCGACAATTCCTTGCATGCATGGTGTGTGAGGGCTAGCAGGTGTCAGCAGTTGGAGTGGGTTGTCTTTGATGTGTGGCAAGTCAGAAAAACAACACAATCGCCCACAGCGGACTGGGCGTTTACAGGAGTCTTGAATGTCGGTCGACAAGCTGTTGCGGGACATGGTGCGGGACGAGGTGCGGCGGGCGATGGGGCCGGTGGAGGCGGCGATCATGCAGTTGCAGGCGCAGGGCGCCATCATCGCGAAGTTGGCTGGGGCCTTCGGGGGCGGGG
>JBFMHF010000007.1:0-105235 GCA_040752975.1 Myxococcota bacterium | reverse complement strand
CGCGGCCCAGAGCGCGCCCCTTCGCCCCCGGCGGGGGGCGAAGGCGGGGGAAGGGGGGGAAATAACGAGCCGGCCGCAGGCCAAAGAAGCAATCGCCGGCAGGCCCGCGCCCGCAGGGCGCAACGCACTCACCTCATTGGCCGCGCCGCAGGCGCACTACCCCCAACTCACAGCCCGCGCCGCAGGCGCACTCCCACCCAACTCACGGACAGCCGCCACCCGCCGGCGTCACCGTCCACGCCGCGCCCGTGCTGGCAAACACAAACAACGTCTCCCCCAACACCATCAGCCGCCCCCGACTGAAGTCCGTCTCACGCGAGAGGCCGGGCGGCAATGGCAACCCCACCGCCTCCCACTCCGAACGCCCCCCGCTGGGACTTTCCACCAGCCGGAAGAGCTCGCTGTCCGTCAGCGCAAAGGGCGCTCCACACAACGCCGCCCCCGCCCGCACCTCGCCGGCCAGCTTCCCGGAAAGCGGGACACGCGTCCTCAACCCCAACACCGTGCCGTCGTCCAGCAGCGCCCGCGGACGGCCCCGGTCGAACCACACGAAGACGGGCCGCAGCCCGGACAGCGGCACCGGCGCACTCGTCCAGCGGCGCTCCGTGGAGGCCTGCACCGAGAAGAGCTCCAACCCCGCCACCACGAAGCCCTCCGCCACGCCCCCGTCGGTCACCTCCTGCAACGCCATCGAGAGAATCGGCGTGGCCGGGCTGGGCTTGAGCCGTGTCACCAACGTGGGCTCCTCCGCCCCAAGCTCCGCCACATCCAATGCGTCGTCGTGCGTCGCCACCAGCACCGCGCCGCCGTCGCCCTGCGCCAACACCTCCGCCAACACATACGTGCCCGGGTTGTCCCACTCCACCTCCGGCAAGGCCACCGCTCTCCCGGCTTCGTCCACCACCACCCCGGTGCGGGTGACGCTCCACCCTTCTTCGGGCAGCCACGCCGCGGGCAGCCCTTCCCACGCCTGCCGCTCCCTCAACAGGAAGCCCCAGTCCGTACGGACAAAGGAGGCGCTCGGCGTGTACGCCTTGAGGCCGTCACTCTCCGGCACCAGCGCCTCGGGCGGCCGCAACAGCGTCAGGGGCTCCTGCTTCACCAGGCTGGGCCCGAAGGTCAGCTGTCCACCCGAGAAGCGCGAAAACACCGTCGTCCCTTCCCGCGACGAGACGCGCGGCGGCAGGTATTCCTCGGGCATCGTCCGCTCCCCCGCGTAGACGACGTGCGTCCCCCCATCCAGCCGACACTCCGTCACGAAGCCCGGGAGTGGATCTCCCAGGTCCACCATGTCGTAGGCCTCGAAGTCCCCCTCAGGACAGACGTCGCGCGAGAGCTCCAACAGGGGACCCGCATCAGGGCTGGCGCAGAGGTTGGTGAGCTCGACGCCCTTCACCTTCCCTCCTTTGAGCCCGGGCCTGCGCCAACTGAGGAACGTCCTCGGCCCAGAGAGAAAGAGGCGCAGGTCGGTCGCGCCAGCGGCAGGCTCACTCCAAAAGGGAGTCCCCCCGTCCAGCCCAAAGGCAGCCAGCCCGGCGTCCGTGGCCAGCACCACCGCGCCTGCAACAGAGCAACCGGACCCGGAGAACCACGCGGCCTCCTTCCCCGGGTAGGGCAGCGTGAACTCGACGCCTGCCGGCACCGGCGGGGGCGCGCGCAGCGAGAAGCTGGTGGCCGTGGCGACGCCCACCACACCGAAGGAGAAGCCGCTGCCACCCCCCGTCCTCAGTGGAGTGATGGACGTCCAGGCGTTCGCCGGCAGCACCGGCCGCGGCAACACCTCTACCGGCCCCACCAGCCCACCGTCCACGTACTCCCATCGCTTCACCGCACCCTGCTCGATGCCCCACAGCCAGTGCCGAAAGCCGGTGCTGAAGCTGATGGTGACGGCGAAGTCGTCCAGCGCAGCGGGGAGGACAACCCTCGACGTCGTCACCTTCTCGCCGTCGGGCAGCTCCTCGGAATGCACCCCCAGCCACTCCACCGGCATACCAGGCCCCGCGCGCCCGGCCACCGAGTGCTCCGCAATCCCCTTGTTCGGCAGCTCGACCCGCACTGACTCCGACGAGCGCAGGACCGCAGGCCGCGGAAGAAAGAGGCGCGGATTCAATGGCGTGCCGGGCCCCGCCACCTCCACCACACTCAACTCTCCCTCCTGCGCCGGGTCTCCGCACGTGCCTGCGGGCGTGCAGCGCCAGCCTCCGCCGCACTGCGAGTCGACGCTGCAAGGCAACGCCGCACCGACGTCGGGGTCGAAGCAATAGCCCCAGGTGGTGTTGCACCTCCACCCGCCGGGGCACTCGTCCGCGCCGCCGTCTCCCACGCACTGGTAGTTGCGCGGCGCCTCCGCGTCGATGCACGTGCGGCACCCGCCCAGCGCGGCCAACAACAGCACCACCACCCTCCCCGCGCGCCTCACCACCACTCCCCCACCAGCGCGAGGCCCGGCCCCGTCGGCACCAACGCCACCCGCCCCGAGGTGACGTCGGGCAGGCTGAACCACCAGGCGATGCCTCCCGCCAACAGGCCCGCACCTGCCGTCATCAGCACCAGCGCCAGCGTCTTGCGCTCGCGCACCTCCCGCGCCTCGGCGGCGTAGAACTCGGCGGTGCTCAACTTCCCCGGAGTGGCGCTGTCCAGCTCGCGCGCCACCGACGCTTCACGGGTGAGGGCCACGAAGCCGATGACGCCTCCCCCCAGCAACGAGACGCCGCCAGTCACCATCATCACCGTCGGCCAGGTGCGCGACGGAGGCTTCGGCGGCGGCGTGCCGGTGGCCTCGGCAACCGCCCAGGGGATGAGGGCGCGCAGCTCCTCGGCCGACTTCGCCGTCTTGAGGCTCCGCCCCACCGGCTGGCCCTTCTGCGAGTCCAGCGTCTGCAGCGTCAACTGCACGGTGCTGCCCAGCTTGTTCACCTGCCCCGACAGCACGTAGCGGGCGTCGAGCGCGCCGGACAACTCCGCGATGCACGAGGCCGAGTCCTCGCCGCAGCCCATCAGCTGCTTCTGGCGCTCCACGCCCAACAGCGTGCGGATGTCCGCCTGCGAGACGACTTGAAACACGCCGGCCTTCGACACCCACTCCACCACCGCGTCGTTGAGGAGCGCCGCCTCCGCTTCGGTGGCGCCTCCCACGCGCTGCAGGTCGAGCACCACCATGCGCGGCGCGTTCGCATCGGGCGCCGCGGCGAGGAACAACGCGAGGAGAGCGAGCATGGGCCGCGGAATTCTACCCCCGCGGGCCGGCCGTCACAGCACTTCGATGTCGTCGTCGGGGACCGCCGCGCTGACGTCGGCGCCGCCCCACCCCGCCAGAATCGTCACAGCACCTCGACGTCGTAGGTGCGGGGGATGCGCCCGTCGATGGTGAGGGCGCCGCCGGGCACCTCCAGGGGCCCCTGCCCCTTGAGCCGCACCACCGGGTGCGCGCCCGAGCGGTCCACGCAGCCGCGCTCCGTGGCCGACGCGCAGTCCCCCAGCTTCGTCGCGCCCTCGGAGAACCCGACCTGGCTCCCGGCCTCGAAGAGGTACAGCGTGCCGTCGCGCTCCATGAAGCTGCTGGAGCCTCCCGTGAAGAGGCGCAGCCGGCGCTCCAGCTTCACGTTGTCGTAGTCGATGGTGGGCATCGCCGCGGGCAAGAGCGTGTCCACGCGCTCGGGCAACAGCGGAACCACCGCGCCGGCGCGCGCGAAGAGCGGCGCCTCGGTGAGTGGGGCCGCCACCATCACGTCGCCGGGCCCCGCCAGCCGCTGCGCGCCGTCCCACGACACCCAGTCCCCCGGCGGGAGGTGCACCACGCGGCTGGTGGCGCCCTCGTCCACCACCGGGGCCACCAGCAGCGCGCCGCCCAGCAGGTACTCGTCGCTGGTGGTCCACCCGGCGACGTCGTTGGGGAACATGAGGGGCAGGGCGCGCATGATGGGCACGCCCGACACCTCCGCCTCCGCCGAGTGCGCGTCGAGGTACGGGAAGAGCTGCAGGTGCAGCTTCGCCCAGCGCTTGTAGTGGGCCAGCGTCTCGGCGTCGGAGTCCAGCCGCCAGTTCTTCCGCGCGTCGAGGCCGTGGTGGGTGCGCATCACCGGCGACAGCGCGCCCAACGACGCCCAGCGGAAGAAGAGCTCCTTCGTCGACGGCGGGTTGGTGGCCGACTGGTAGCCGGCGATGTCGTGCCCGAAGGTGGAGACGCCCGCGAGGCCCAGGTTGAGGCCCAGCGGGATGACGGTGGGAAGCCCGTCGTCCTTCTGGAAGCTGGTGCGCTGGTCTCCTGCCCACACCACCGGCGTCACCGCGTTGCTGCCCAGCCACCCGGCGCGCGCGAAGAAGAGGCGCTGCACGCCGTCGGCCTTCCGCTCCTCCAGCACCTCGTGGTTCAGCTTCACCCACTCGTGGGCGTAGCGGTTGTGCGCCTCCAGCGGGTTCTCTCCCGAGGCCAGCACCGCGTCGTGCGGCAGCCACTCGCCGAAGTCCGCCATCCACCCCGTGAAGCCGACGTCGAGGGCCGCCCGCAGGTACGACTTCACGAACTCCCGCGTCTCCGCGCGCGAGAGGTCGGCCAGCCCCGTCGGCTTGAAGGTGACGCCGCTGAAGAGGTACGGCTGCCCGGCGCCGTCCTTGACGAAGTGGTTGCCTGCGGCCGCGGCGTCGAAGACGGGGTTTCCCTCGACGAGGAAGGTGTTGAAGTAGGCGTGCCACGCGAAGCCCTGCGCCGCGAGCTCCGCCGCCAGCGCCTCGGCGTCGGGGTAGAGGGTGCGGTCGAGGTCCCAGTCCTCCACGAGGCGGTAGCCGCTGGCCTCGTCGACGCCGCCCCGGAAGTCCTCGGTCCAGATGACGGAGGAAGGGATGTCGTTGTCGCGCAGCAGCGCGGCAAGCGCCCGCACCTGCGCCGGGCCGAAGATGGCGTCATTCCACGGCGCGAAGGCGATGGGCGGTGGCCGCGGCGGACGGCCCAGCACGTGCGCGGTGGCGGCGGAGAGTGAGCCCGCAGGCGTCTGGCCGCGGAACAGCCAAAGGGTGAATTCGTTGCCCCACACCTCGATGCGGAAGACGTTCTCCTCGGTGCTGCAGAGCTGGAAGACGCTGCGGCGGTCCGACTGCACGACGCCCACGTAGCCGCGGTTCGACAGCCAGGTGGGTAGGCCGTAGCTGGACGCGTGGCGCGCGCCGACGAGCATCCACAACTCCGGCGGGTCGTCGTTCTCCATCTGCTTCCCGATGCCCGGCTCGCTGGTCCAGATGGGGATGGTGTGGCCCCGGTGGTCGACGCCGTCGGCCTGCGCGCCGAAGCCGAGGAAGTGGTCGTCCTCGGCGCACGTGAAGGACACCGACAGGCGATTCACCGTCGGGTCCGCGGCGCGGAAGTTCATCGCCAACGCGCCCTGCCCCGGGCTGCTGACGCTCAGGTTGACGAGGACCTGGCCGGTGCCGTCCACCCAGTGGCCCTCGGCGCGCTCGGGGAGCTGCAGGTCCCACAGGAAACGCCGGCCCGTCGCGGGCTCCTTCGCGCCATCGGTGATGCGCCAACTGCCGTACTGCATCTCGTACCGGGCCTTCGCGATGGCCACGGACACCGGCGCCTTGAGGCCGTCTCCTTCGCTGGTGGCCAGCAGCGTCGTCTCTCCGGACTGGATGCTGAGGGAGAGCTCGTGCCCGATGAGGGTGAAGCCGCCGAAGGAAGGCTTGCTGGCCCCGCAGGCCGCGAGGAAGGCCGCTGCCGCGGCGACGAAGACGAAACGCACCATGGCCGGCTCATAGCCGCTGGCGGCTGGCAGACGCAAAGCGCCTCCGCGCCCACGCACAGCTCTCCCGCATTCCTTCCATCGGGCACGGAATGGCGGCCGGGGCGTGGCGACTTCAGGGCCGGGTGGCGGTGACGGAGAGGGGCGCACCGTTGGTGTTGCCCGCGCCATCCACCAGCGCTCCAGGCGGCACCTCCAACGTGTACGTGCCGGACGCCACGGGAATCCCGGAAACCACATAGGCGCCCTGGGTGACGTCCCACGCGAGCGTCACCGAAAGCCTCGTCGCGTCGGGACTCGTCAAGGTGCCGCTCGCCGCACCGCCCCGGCCGGGCGCCCCCTCCTGGGCGCTGGCGTCTTCATCCCTCAGCCGGAAGTGACGCACCACCACGCCCCGCGCGTCCTTCTCCGAGGGGTTGGGCGGGAAGCGGAAGGTGGCGGACAGCACTCCCGTCGCGGACAGCCGGGCGGAGGCCCGCTGCCCCAGGGACTGCGCCGGGGCCACCGAGAATTCGTCGCTGCGCACGACGTAGGCCTCGAGGCCATTCCCCGTCAGCGCCCGGCCCTCGGCCACCAGCCGGTACCGGCCCGTCGGCGTGTCCGCCAACGTCTCCCACACGGCGCGCCAGCGGTGGGCGCGGCGTTCCGACACCGGCGCCTCCTCGTACGAGGGCGAGGGCTCGAGGAAGAGGACGATGTCGGGCCCGCCTTCCACCAGCCGGACGGGGCTGGCACGCACCGGCGCGAAGTCGCCGCCGGGCTCCTGCTTCTCGAGCCGCACCCGCGGCGTGCCCAGCGACGGATCTCCCCCCTCGAAGACGAAGGCCGCCGCTTCCAGCCGCCGCACATCGGATGGCGGGGCGACTTGCGCGGGGACGGCGCCTCCCGACACCACCCGGGCCACGAAGGCTTCCGTCACGGGACGCGTCGGCAGCGGGGCCGGAGCCCCCAGGGCGGCGAAGGCCTGGCCCAGCTGCCCGGCGATGAAGGCGCCGAACTTCCACCCCAGCGGGGAGACGTACGGCTCGTACCCCAGGCGCAGGTAGTCCTTCTCCTCGAGGAGGTAGCCGAAGTGGTCTTGCGCATAGCCGGCGGTGAGGACGTGCGTCACGCCGGGCAGCTGCGCCCCGGCTTCCTTCACGCGCTCGCCCAGGGCCGCGGTGGGCTCGCCGGGCAGGCTGCCGATGAGGACGCCCTCGAGTTGCAGCGCCTGCACCGTCGTCTCGCGGAAGGGTCGCCGCTTGAGAGGCAGGCACACCAGCGAGGACGGCGCCACCTCCACCGCGGGGCACTGGTGGGCGCCCAGGCCGCAGCCCACCGCGCCGTTTTCGGCGAACTCACCCCGCGCGTAGCCGATGGCCTCGCGCGAAGGGTCGACGGGCAGCTCGAAGCGCCGGAGGGTGGCCTGCGCCGGCGCCGCCGGGGGAGCAGCCCGCGCCCAGGCCTCCTGCACCTTCCGCGCGGCGAGGCGACCGATGCGCTCGGCGCCCTGAAAGTCCGCGTGGCGACCGCCGGTGTCGGGCGACACGTCGCCCGCGGCGCCCTGCAGGAAGAGCAGCGGGACACCCACCGCGTCCGAGGAGAAGAGCTCGATGGCCCCTGGCGCGTCCGTCGAGAAGAGCAGGTTGTCTTCGTCCAGCACCGTGCCGTGCAACGCGAAGTGCACGAGGCCCGTCAGCGGGCGCTGCGGCGCCCCCGTCTCGTCCACCGCGTCGAGGCGCACCACCGTCAGCGTGGTGTCCCGAAAGCCCGGTCCGTAGAGGTCGTCATTCTGGCACCGGCGGTCTCGGTTCAACTCTCCTGCCTCCACGGTGGCCACGCCCATGGACGCGGGCGTGAGGCCGGCGAGGGCCTGCGCGGCCGCCTGGGCGATGCTCTGCGCCAGGCGCGCCTCCACCTCGGCGTCGAAACCGTCCATGGCGGCCTTCGTCGGGTCGAAGCCGCCGGAACCCTCCACCGGCGCGGGGTGAAAGTAGCGCGCGGGGCCGGAGTGCGTGTGGGTGGCGCTCACCAGCAACGGGACGTCGTGGCCCAGCGCCGCCAGCGCCTCCTGGGCCCGCCAGCGCAGCGTGGCCGTGGTGAGGCAGAGGTCCACCCGCACCACCACCGCCGTCGTCACACCGTCGGCCAGCGCCACCGCGCGCGCCGTGGGCAGCGTCTGCACCCCGACGGTGGCCGGGTGCGTGTCGGCCCAGGGAGACTTCGGGTCCCCCGCGCGCGCCGTCCTCGAGTAGCCGCCCGTCGGCGTCCCCACTGGCGCATCGAGGGGCACCGTGGCCACGCCGGCCTTCAGCGGCCCCGCCTGGGGCGGGTGGACGTCCGCCTGGCAGGCCCCCAGCGCCACGGCCAGCGTGACGAGGAGCGTGCACCTCATGGCACGGGCTCCCAGGACAGAAGCGCCTTCCAGGCCTCCCACAGGGCAGGCGTGGCGGACGGCCCGAGGGAGTTCGTCTCCTCGTAGTGGTCGCCGGGCGCCTCCTCGAAGTAGGGGCGTTCCGGGTGCAGCACGTAGTCGTAGGGAGGGATGAGGTAGCCCAGCTCGTCATTCGCCAGCCCCACGACGCAGTTGAGCTCCCCGCCCAGCAGGTCCTTGAGGTAGGGGCCTGCCGGCGCCGCGGCGAGGTTGGGCGGGTTGGGGTTGGTGGGCTTCACCTGCGGGAAGCCGAAGGCCCAGGCGGCGTCGTAGCCCACGGCAAGCTCCGGCAGGAGCTCTCCGGGCACGGCGACCAGGCGCAGCCCGCCCACCTGCACCTTGGCCACCTCCGTCAGGATGAGGGGGTAGTTCGTCTCGCTGATGGGTTTTTCCGGGTCGAAGTCGTAGAGGCGCCGCTTGATGAGCCGGAAGGTGGCGAAGGCGAGCTGGAAGGCCTCGTTCTCCACGCGGAGCTTCACCGTCTGCGCGCCGAAGGCCAGCGGGGGGTCGACCAGCTCAGGGGCCTGCGCGGCCCCGGAGAGCGCCACCAGCGCCACCTTCTCGCCCACGGCCCGGGCCTTGGCGAAGCTGCGCGCGCGCGTCGGCTGGCCGGAGACGTCGGTGGGGCTGGCGTGCAGCGACGACTGCATCCCCCCCACGCTGCCCTGCAGGTAGACGGCGGTGCCTCCCAGGCCGGCCGCGAGCAGCCGGCCCGAGGCGTCGTACACGCCCCGTTCCATCGCCTCCCGCAGCGCCCAGGCGAAGTCGGCGGAGGCGAGGTTGTTGGTGTCGGCGAGCGTCTCCGGGTGGTTGCCCCAGGAAACGACGGAGCCCAGGACGGCGCCCCCCTCCTTCTCCACCAGCTTGAGCACCGTCACCGCGTCGTCGTGGACGAAGGGGTCGCGCTGGTCGAACAGCACTTCCCTCACCACGTCGCCGAGGCGCACCTGGGTCGCGAAGAGCCGCGCGGCCCGCCGGGAACGGTACGCATCCACCGCAGCGCGGGCGGCGCCCTCGACGACGACTTCCGTCATCCACGTGTCGTCCACACCCCGCCTGGGCACCAGCACCTCGCGCAGGCCCCACTGGCCCATGGTGTCCGGCGCCTCGTGGGTGTGCGTGGCGCTGACGAGGATGTAGTCGAGGCCCCCTTCCGGCATCAGCTGGGCGGCGCGCCGGCGAATGCGCTCCACGTCGTCCCGGAAGAGGCCCACCGCGTCCACCGACACCAACGCCACCGCCACGTCCCCGTTCTCCAGGGCCACCGCACGCGCCTGGGGCGGGTCGTGCACCCCGTCCATCACCGTGTTGTTTCCGAAGCCGGCCAGGGTGAAGCCCTGAAAGACGCCGTCGCCCTCGCTGCCGTCGGCGTCCGGCCCCGCGTACCCCGGCTCTGACGGGCAGCGCCTGTCTCTCCCGCAGTCGAGAAACCAGTCGGGCCGCCCGTCGCCTTCGGAGCCATCGGCGTCGGGCGCCACGTAGCCGGCGCCTCCCGGGCAGCGCGCGTCGTGTCCGCAGTCGCGGAAGGCCTCCGGCACCAGCGAGCCACACCGGGGCTGGCCGTCGGCGCCGAGCGGAGAGCCTTCCGGGCAGTCTCCGGCCCGCTCGAGGTAGTCGGGGCGGGGCCGCTCCCAGCCCGCCGGGGCGATGCTGACTGCGGCGAGGCCGGCCTTCAGCCCACCGCCGAGGCCCCTCGCGCAGCCGTCTCGACCGGGACAGAACGTCTCGGGCGGAAGCCCCTTCCCCTGTGGCGCCTGTGGACAGGCCCACAGCGCAAGCCCGACGGAGGCTGCGAAGATGGCTCGGCGCATTCGAGTCCTCCCGAGGAGCGGCCACGACTCCCAAGCCTCGTCCATAGCACCGACGGACTCGCCCGTGGACCTCGCTGCACCCCCTTCTCCGACTCACCGGACCATGCCTTGCAGCCTGGCGACCACGGCCCTGGAATTCGCGAGGCACCGGCACGCGTCCATCAAGTCGGTGAGGCAGCCCGGATGGGCCCGCGCGAGCGCTTCCACGTGCGCGGCAAACCACGCCCCATCTCCCTCGGCGAGCGCGAACCACAGGGCCCGGCTCGCGCGCGTCGGGTCGCTCGCCACCCTGCGCGCGAGCTCGCGCAACCCACTTTCGGAGGGCAGCAGGCGCGCGGCGAGCCGCCACAACGCGTGCTCGAGGGTCTTATCGCCCTTCACCTCCGCGTGTGGAACGACGACGCCGACGAACGCGGACAACCGCTGAGGAGGACCGGAAGCTGCATCACGCCGCGGTACGCCGGGAGGTGGAGGAAGAACTGCACCGCGCGGACGCCTTGGAGGCGTCAGCGGGGGGCGCCGACGGCCTCGTCGGCACCGCGACACCCGGACGGGCGAAGAACTGATGCAGCGCGCCAATTCGTGACAGCATCTGTGAATGCGAACGCGCCTGCGCCGCGCTGCCCTGCTGCTCCTCCTGCCCGCCACCGCCCTCGCCGCCGACGTCGTGCTGCTCGACCGCATCGTCGCCGTGGTGGACCTGCATGCCATCACCAAGCGCTCCGTCGACGCCCGCGCCCGCGAGCTCGCCCCGCCCGCCAGCGACCCGGCGACCCTCACCGAAGCGCGGAAACAGGCTCTCACCTCCCTCATCGAAGAGCACCTCATCGCTGAGGACGCGGAGAAGGCCGGCGTGAGCGTCGACTCCGAGGACGTGGACCGCGCCCTCGAGGCCGTCGCGCAACAGAACGGGCTGACGGTGGAGCAGCTCTTCGTCGAGGCGAAGAAGCAGGGCCTCGAGAAGGACGTGTACCGCGCGTCGGTGCGCCGGCAGCTCCTCGAGGGCAAGTGGTTGCGGCTCAAGAGCGCCCAGGGGACGCGGCCGAAGGACGGCGTAGCGCAGTCTGACTTCATGGCCTCGGAGCGCGCCCGCCTCGTCGCCGAGCTCAAGGCGAAGGCCGCCATCGAGGTGCGCCCGTGAGGACCGCCCTCATCCTGGCAGGAGTCGCATTCTCCTGCGCCTGCGCCACGACGTCCGCGTCTCGCAGCTCGGCGGCGCCCGCCCCGGCGGCAACCAGCGAGGCCCCCTCGACGGCCGCAGCCCCCACGTGCCCGACGGGCCTGCCCACGCTGAGAGAGACTCCGCCGCCCTTCGGCGCGACCGTGGAGAAGGTGTGCCTCGTCGGCGCGAGCGAAGACTCCTACCTCCGCCTGCACGAGCAGGTCGCCCCGCGCGAGGGCACCGCGCTCGACGCCGACGCCGTCCGCGAGGACATCGAGGACCTCTTCAAGATGGGCTTCGTGCGCGACGTGGTGGCCATCGCCGAGCAGCTGCCGACGAAGGGCGTGATGCTCAGCTACGTCGTCGCCGAGTACGACCGCGTGGCCGAGGTGAAGGTGACGGGCGTGAAGGCCTTCGAGCCCGAACTCCTCTCCTCGCACGTCCCGCTGGGCCTCCCCGCCAGCCTGGCGCTGCGGAAGGCGCTCGAGGACAAGACACGCGAGCTGTACACCGAGCTGGGCTACGCGCACGTCCAGGTGAAGGTGGCGCTCACTCCGCGTGAGAAGGGCGCCGCCCTCCTCGCCCTCGACGTCGACGAAGGCCCGCGCGTCCTCGTGCAGGAGGTGAAGTTCGCCGGCGTCAAGCAGGCGCCCGAGGCCGAGCTGCGGAAGGTGTTGCGCTCGAAGGTCGGCGAGCCCTTCTCAGAAGAAGAGGTGCTGCGCGACGCCGCCGCCGTCACGGCCGTCTACTACGACCGGGGCATGGTCAACGTGAGGGTGGAGTCGACGCACGCCGAGGCCGCCGGCGCCGTCACCGTCGTCTTCACGGTGGACGAAGGGCCCGTCTTCCGGGTGGGGAAGCTGCTCTTCCGCGGCGATGCGCTGCGCGAGACCGAGGCCGCCCGCAAGAAGCTGGAGACGAAGCCCCGGTCCGTCTTCAACCGCTCCCAGCTCCAGCGCGACATGGAGCGCCTCCGGGAGCACGCGCGCAAGCAGGGCCTCGAGGTGGAGGTGACACCCATCACCACCGTCAACGCCGAGCGGAAGGTCATCGACCTCACTCTCGAGGTGGTGCGTCGGTCAGACCCACCGCCCCGGTAGCCGCGTGCGCCCGCCGTCAGGTGCCTCCGTCCTTCGCGGGCTGAGGCAACACCGCCTTCTTCGCGAGCAGCGGCGGCAGGAGGAGAACCTCGATGCGCCGGTTGGCGGCTCTCCCCTTGGGCGTGGCGTTGCTGGCGATGGGCCGGTACTGCCCGTAGCCCGCTGCCGACAGCCGCCCCGGCTTCACCTGCGCGTGCTCGGTGAGGAAGCGCACCACGTTGACGGCGCGCGCGGTGGACAGTTCCCAGTTGGTGGCGAACTTCGCCTTCAGGTCCTCGCGGGTGATGGGCGAGTCGTCGGTGTGCCCGCTGATTTGAATCTGCCGGTCCTCCACGCCCTGGAGGATGGCGCCCAGCCGCGTCAGCACCTCCTGCCCGCGCGGCGACACCTCGGCCTCGGCGGAGTCGAACAACACCTTGTCCACCAGGTCCACCTGGATGCGGCCCTCCGACTGGGACAGCTTCACGTCGCCGCGTTGGATCTCCGCGGCCATCTTCTCTTCCAGCGAACGGTACGTGGCGGTGAGGCGCGCCAGCTCTTCCTCGCGCTGCGCCAGGGTGGTGGACAGCTCACTCGTCTTTCCCACCAGCTCGTCGCGCTCCTTCGTCACCGCAGCCAGCGACTCGTTGGCCTTGTCCAGCTCGCCCTTGCAGTCCGCCGCGCGCTTCGAGGCCGCCGCCGCCTCGTCCGCCGCGCTGTTCTTCCCCGCCTGGGCGACGTTCAACTTCTCCCAGCCCCACCACAGCGCATAGCCCGCCGCCACCAGGGTCAGCACCCACAGGAGCCAGGGCAGCCTGCTGGGCCGCTTCGCCTGCACCACCTCCGTCGACTCGTTCATCGTCCCCTCCCTGGTTGGCGGTGGACGATACGCCTTTACGGTTGCCGCACGTCAACCAACGGTGTGGGGCCCCTTCGCACGCAGAGCGGTGCGTCGCGCACCCTCGTTGTTACAGTGCGCGCGATGCGCCTGGCCGTGTTCTTCCCCCTCCTCCTCCTGGCCTGCACACCCGCGGCGCGCCTCGACGGCTTCCTCGGAGACGACGTCGACCCCGAGACGCTGCCCCGCCACACCCCGCGCTGGGCTTTCGAGCCCTGGGTGTCCAAGGACATCTCCAACGGCGCCGACACCTACGCCTTCGTCGACGGCTTCCGGAGCCGCGACATCCCCGTGGGGGTGGTGGTGCTCGATAGCCCGTGGGAGACCAACTACAACACCTTCGTCCCCAACCCCTCGCGCTACCCCGACTTCGCGCAGCTGGTGAGCGACATGCACGCGCGCGACGTGCGGGTGGTGCTGTGGACGACGCAGATGGTGAACCAGACGTCCTTCGACCTCGAGGTGGGCGGCGACCAGTACCAGGGCCCGTCGCCCAACTTCCCCGAGGGCAAGCGCGGGGGTTTCTTCGTCAACGACGGCGAGCTGTACACGTGGTGGAAGGGCCAGGGCGCCGCCGTCGACTTCTTCAACCCCGCCGCCGTGCGGTGGTGGCGCGCACAGCAGGACGAGCTGCTCGCGCTGGGCATCAACGGCTGGAAGCTGGACTTCGGAGAGGACTACATCACCACGCAGCCGCTCTCGACGCACGCCGGGACGAAGACGCTGCAGGAGTACAGCGAGGCGTACTACCGCGACTTCCTCGCGCATGGACTCAAGCGCCGTGGGCGCGACGAGTTCCTCACCATGGTGCGGCCGTACGACAAGTCGTACGTCTTCTCCGGGCGCTTCTACGCGCGGCCCGAGCACGCGCCGGTGGCGTGGGTGGGGGACAACCGGCGCGACTGGGTGGGCCTCGCCGACGCGCTCGACCACATCTTCCGCTCGGCCCGCGCGGGCTACGTGGTGGTGGGCAGCGACATCGGCGGCTACCTCGACCTCGACGACGTGGACATGAGCGTGCGCGTACCCTTCAGCCAGGCCACTTTCGCGCGCTGGGTGGCGGTGGGCGCGATGACGCCCTTCATGCAGCTGCACGGGCGCGGCAACCTCGCGCCGTGGACGGTGCCGGAGCGCGCCGACGAGACGGTGGAGCTGTACCGGTACTGGGCGAAGCTGCACCACCAGCTCGTGCCCTTCTTCTTCAGCCTCGCCGAAAAGGCGTACGGCGGCGGCCCCCCGCCCATCGCGCCGGTGGGAGACGAAGCAGCCTGGCCTGGCGACTACCGTTTCGTGCTGGGCGACTCGTTTCTCGTGGCCCCGATTCTCGACGACTCGGGCGTGCGCGACGTGCCGCTGCCGGACGGGGCCCGCTGGGTCGACTGGTGGACAGGCGACGTGCACGCCGGCGGCGCGACGCTGGCCGCGCTGGATTTCACGGACCGCAGGCGCCTGCCCCTCTTCGTGAAGGAAGGCGCGCTGGTGCCCGCGACGGTGGACGACGACTCCACCGGGCTGGGGACGAGCGCCTCGAAGGGGCGGCTCACGGTGCTGGCGTTCCCTGGGCCCGCGCCCAGCGGCTTCGTGGTGCACCACGAGGACGGGCAGCAGGTGGGGCTGACGGCGCTGCGTGACACTCATGCGCTGCGCGTGGGCCTGTCGCGGGTGCCGGGAGCGGGGGCGGTGCTGCGCGTGTGGACGGACGGGCGGGTGATTCAAACCGTGTCGAACGGCAGCGTGCTGACGCGGGCGTCTTCCCGAGCCGAGCTCGACTCCCTCCCTGCTGCGTGGTGGAGCGACGGACCGTACACCTGGGTGCGGCTGCCTGCCGGCGCCGCGCCGGTGACCGTCGAGCTGCGGTGAAGTGAAAGAAGAGGAGGAGCGGGCCTTTGAGCATGGGGGTCATGGCGCGCCCGCTCCCCCTCCGGACACATCAGTGGGGAAGCGTCTGAGGCTCGACGCGCCGGTCGAAGGCTTCCCGCACGTGCAGCTTCCCGTCGAGGGGCAGCACGTCCAGGTGCAGATTGACCGACCCGTCGCGGTTCACCTCGGCCCACCCGGCGCGCACCCAGATGCTGCCGTTGCGCCCCGCGCGGATCGAGAAGACCGCCAGCGACTTCCCGGGTTCCATCATGTGGCTCTCCTTTCTGTGCGGCGTCGTCACTCCACGCCGCGCTGAAAGCGGCTTGAGCCAGAAGCGTGCCGGGGCCTCCCCCGAGGGAAAGCCGCGCGGCGTGCGTCCGCTGACGAGGACGGCGTGGACGCTCCACCCGGATTCCCGGGCGCTGAGAATCCCGCAAGGTGCTCCGAGGACCCCTGCAGGGTGCTCTGAGGACCCCCGCAGGGTGCTCTGAGGACCCCGCAGGGTGCTCTGCAGGATGCTCTGAGGACCCCCGCAGGGTGCTCCGAGGACCCCGATGCTCCCCGGTGGGGCTACGCTCGCCAGGATGAGGCGCGTCTCCATCGCTCTCCTGTGGTTGCTGGCGGCGTCGACGGCCGCCGGGCAGCCAGCGAAGCTCACCTTCAAGGGCGTCATCCGCACTGAGTCGACGCGGGCCCTGGAGCCGAGGGTCGACGCTCCGCGGCCGCGTCCTCCGCTTTCGACTCAGCAGCAGGCGCTCCTTTCGGGCGCCCGCGTTCGTTTCACCGAAATCGCCGACGCCGAGAAACTGCCCCGGGCCTGCTCGTCGGAGATTGCCCCGCGCGGCCTCGTTGCTGATGACTCGCGCTTCACCGAGGAGGTCGTGCTCGAGCCGCTGGACATCCTCTTCGTGACGCTGCGGCTCTGGTCCCGAGTCAGCGAGTGGCAGGGCAAGGGCTGCTGCCCGCCGTGCGAGCGCCCCTGTGAACCCACCACCTGCGGGTACTGCTCGCCCGCCGACTCCTGCAAGCACCTCGCGCACGAGCGCGAGCTCGAGGTGCGCTTCCGCATCACCGCCGCGGGCCGTGTGCTGTCGGAGGACGTCGTTCGCGCCGAATCCAAGCCCGTGGAAGTGAAGCGCGAGGCCTACGTCCCGCCCCCGGTGGACGACGGAACAGACACCACCCTCACCGGGCTACCCAACGTCCGCGGAATCGTCTCCACGAGCCTCGAACCGGGCCCCGGGATGGACCGCCAGAAGGCAGAGCAGTACGTGCGCGCGCGGAAGTCGGCGCTGCAGGCCTGCTACGAGCGGGAGCTCCGCCGCTTCCCGGGGCTCTCCGGAAGGCTCGTCGTCAGCGCGGTGGTCACGCCCACGGGCCGCTCGACAGGCATCGAGCTCAAGGAGAACACTCTGGGCAACGACGCCATCGGCTCCTGCGTGAAGACCGTGCTCCGGGGCTGGGTGTGGCCCTTCAAACCTGGCGCCGACTCGCCCTTCACCTTCACCGTCAACTACGTACCGGGCTCTTGAGCACTCCGTCAGGGTGACGGCACGTTGATTTCCCCAGAGGTGCACTTCTCGTCCTGAATGCGGACCTCGAAGTAGTACTCGGCGCGGCCGTAGCCCAGGAAGTCCGGCTCTTCGTCGAAGCGCGCGTGCCAGTCCTCCTCCGACACGCTGGAGACGACGTCGGCCTTCCGCGTGTCCACCTCGTCGTCGTTGTTCACGAAGGGCTGGGGGAGGTCGGTGTTGTTCTGCCCGTAGTCCCGCTCCCAGATTTTGAACTCGGCCTGGTTCACCTTGAAGATCAAGATGCCGGACGTGTCGGGGAAGCCCCAGCCGGTGGCGCGCATCGTCACCGTGGTGCCGTCCATCACCGTGCCGCCCACCGGCGAGTCACCCTGGAACCAGCCGCAGGACTCCAGCTTCCAGCGCCGCATGGTGATGGCGTCGCTGCGGAGGACGCCCCCAGACTCCACGGAGTACTTGAACTCGTGCGTACCCTTCCCGTCCGCGAAGTCGTCCACGGAAGGCACGCGCACCACCTCGAAGGTGTCGGCAGGCGCGGTCACCGAGGGCCCCCCGGAGATGAACACGTCGTGGCCGGCGAGGTTGGTGCCGGTGATGGTGAGCACGAAGTCCTTCGCCCGGTCCATTCGCGTCGCCGGCTCGCCGGTGATGAAGGCGTCGTTTGCATCCCGCACCGAGATCCGCACCGAGTCGACGGTGTGCGTCACCTCGATGTCGAAGGGCTCGCTCTTCACCTCCATCGCGCCGAAGGTGGCCACCACCTGCAGGCGGTGCACGCCCACCTTCTCGAGGCTGCGCGCGCTCATCTCCCAGGGCGCCGACAGGGTGGTGGCCAGCGCGTCCGAAGCCAGCGCCCCCGTCAGCTCCGGCACCGGGCTCCCCGTGCTGAGGTTGTCCACCCTCAGCGCCACGTCGTCCCAGAGGTCCTCGCCCTGCGCGGTGACTGTCACGGTCCTGCCGTAGGGCGTCGGTGCCCCTACCGCGAGCCCGGTGACGGCCACGCTGTCGAGGCGCGCGTTCGACACCACCACCACCCTCGGCGCCGACACCGTCCACGGCGTGCTGCCGCGCAGCGTGGCAAGGATGGAAGCGTTCAGCACCACTTCATACCGGCCCGCCTTCTTGAACAGCTCGTGGCTGGCTTCCCAGGTGCCGCGCTGGTCGAAGCTGGTCGCGTCACCGGTGCCCAGCAGCCCCGCCTGGTCGACGATGGACTCGCCCGTCGAGAGGTCGGTGACGGTGGCGGTCAGCTTCAGGTTCCGCGCGAGGTCGCCCTTGTAGACGATGTGTGCGCGCAGCCGCTGCCTGGGCCTGAGCTCCTGCCCTTCGGTGACGCCATCCTCCAGAGTGATGGTGAACGTCTCGTAGGTGGCCGGGTTGGGCGGCGGGTTGTAGCCACCGCCGCAACCGAGGGCGACACTCAGCGACACCCACCACAGCCGGAAGGCAGTCGAGGCACGCATGCGCAGGCAACAAGTCTAGGGAGCCCCACACTCCCCGGGAAAGAAACGGTGTAGGTGGGCGTACGCCGACGTCTCACGCCGCCGCGGGGGTGGCCACGCGGGCGAGGAACTCCGCGATGCGCGGAAGCACCTCCTGCGGCGCGCGCCGGCCCAGCACCAGGTCACCGTGGCCGTAGTCCTCAGAGAAGCCAGCCACCTTCCCCACCGTCACCGTCTCCACCGGGCCCGACACCAGCGCCGCCGCCGCGTGCACCGCCGGAGGAGGCGCGAGGTAGTCCTTCACCCCGGCGAGCAGCAGCATCGGTGCGCGGATGACCTTCATGCCCTTGCGGTAGTCGAAGCCATCCTCTCCGTCGAAGGCGCCGGTGCGAATCCACCTCGCGAACTGCCGGCCCACGCCCCCGGGGATGTCGGCGGCCACGTGCGCGATGGCCTGGCGGATGACGTGCGGCTCCATGTTCTCCGCGCGCACCAGGTACTTCCCGATGGGGTTGGGCGGCAGGCCGATGGGCACGGCCGCCTTCGAGGCCAGCCACAGCGGCACCACGTCCAACGCCAGCGCAGGCGAAATGGCGGCGATGAAGCGCTTGAGGCCGGGCGCCGACTCGAACGTCACCGGCGCGCCCAGGTTGGCGATGGCGCGAATGGGCGCCGACGGGTTTCGCGCGAGGTGGGCGTACGCCAGCATGCCGCCGCGCGAGTGGCCCACCCACAGCACGCCCGGCGCGCCAGTGGACGTCACCGCGCGCAGGGCCGCCGTCACGTCGTGCGTCGCCTCCACGTCGAAGGTGCTGCCCTTGCCGCTGCCGGCGAGCCCGTGGCCGCGCAACTCCAACACCCACGTCTCGAAGCCCCGCCGCGCCAGCGCTCGCGCCACCGAGTACGTCTCGTCGAAGTCGAGGTTGAAGCGGTTGGTGCCCAGGCTGTGGCCCAGCACCACTGGCTCGACGTACTTCCGCGGCCCCCGCGGGCGGTAGCGCCCCAGGGCGATGGCGCTGCCGTCGTCCGTAGGCACGCGGTACAACTCGTCGGGGAGGAAGCGCAGGGCTGCGGGAAGGCGGAACGGCACGTCTCCACCTTAGCCAGCGCGAAGACGCCAGCCAGCCCGTCCTCCTCGAGCGGGCGGCGCCCTCAGCCCTCGAAACACCGCTGTGCTCAGTCTTCAGGTGGGCCCGGCCTTCGCCAGCAGCTGGGTGACCAGGTCGGAGAACTGCCGCGCCCGCGCCCGGTCGCTCTTCTTGTCTCCCGGGGCGGGCAACGTCACCTCGGCGCTGCCCCGGCATCGCACGCGACCGTCGGGGAACTCGAACACCTCGACGCGCCACTGGCCGGCCAGCGTGCCGTCTTCCGACGCGGTGAGCTCCGGGACCACGACGACGCCGAAGTCCGTCAGGTGGGTGCTCATGCAGATGGGGAGCGTGACGTCATCCAGCGCGTACCTCAGGCTGCTGGGCGACTTGAGGACCTCAGCGACTCGCGAGACGGCGTTCGCCTTTTCCTGCCACGCCATCACCTCCGAGACGCGCCGTACGCAGTCACCGTTGCCGATGATGAGCTCACCCGGGGCGCCGTCCCACGGCAGCCCCTTGCCCGTCGGGTCCACGAACAGCGCAGCGAAGTCCGCCGACCCGAAGAAGGCCTTCCCCGGATGCAAGGACTTGAGCGGCGCGTCACAGCGAAACTCGGCGCTCTGGTCAGTGCGAAGCGTCTGCGCGCGAGCGCGGGCCTGCGTCACGAAGGACTCGGCCGCCTTGACCTCACGCCGGAACTTCCGCTCCTGCGCGAGGCCGTACACCATCAGCGGCGTCACCACGACGAACACCGCGATGGCCACTCTCCGACTCGTCGGGACACCAGACATGCGACTCATGACTCACTCCTCCCGGACTCAAGCTGTGAAGACCACTCCGCTTCGCTCCAACCCAGCTTCTCGAGCGCCTCTCGGCGGGCGGGCGGGAGCGCAGCCCATGCCACCCCACGCTCGAGCTCGGGCAGTCGCGTATCAAAGACACTCTCGCCCGACAGCGCCCGCGCGGCCGTCTTCTCGCTGATGCCCTTGATGCCAAAGCCGATCTGCGCCTTGCCGTCCATCAGCGGACCCAGCCTGGCCTTGGCCTGCAGGCCGCCCTTGAGCTCGCCCTTCGCGCGATTGCCCGCGGCGTACGAGCCGGCCTCCGCCTTCACCTGGCCGGCGCCGACCTTCAGCGGCGAGAGGTTGAGCTGGTGAGTGCCGCCGTCCGTGGTGACACCGACGGGGCCGACATTCAGGCTCCCCTTCTTGAGCTTCATGTCCTCGTCGAAGGTCGCACTGCCGGAGACACCGACGTTCCCGAACTTCGAGCCGACGGCGACCTCGCGAGAACCATCGGACTTGATCTTCCCGGTGGCGTACGTGTCGCCGGTGAGGTTGGGCGTCGCCATGCCGACCTTCCCCTTCAGCGCCGGGCGTGAGGGATCTCCGGTGACGACGTCGGCGTCGAAGGCGAACCCGGCCACCTGTCCTTCCAGCTTCGCCTCGAACCAGAAGCTGCCGTCCTTTCGCTCGCCCGACAGCTCGGCCATTCTGTCCGCGACCGCCGCGTAGGCCGCGAGGGGAGACGCCACACAGCGCCCGACCGCCCAGTCACGCTCGTAGAAGTCGCTGCGTGGATCGCGGAAATCCCTCAGCTCCCAGGTGGTCGACGGCTGAAGGGGCCGGCCGAGGGCGCGAACCTCCGCGAGGGAGCCACAGCGCGAGACGCCCTCCGCGTAGCGCTCGACGTACGCGTCGTAGTCTCGCTTGTACGCCTCCACCGACGCTTTGGAGTGCTCGTGAATCAAGTCGTTCACGCATCGAGGCAACGTCGCCTGCATCCGGTAGAGGTCCGGAGCGCGAGGGGGCTCGAAGGGACCTCGCGGCGCCTCGCCCGCCTCGCGCTCGAGGTAGCCCTTCTCGTGCGCCACCTCGAGGAAGCGGCACTGCTGGGCCCACGGCAGCTTCTCCAGCATGACGTCCACCAGCCCCTCCGCCTGCAGCTCGGCCATCACCTGACGAAAGTCAGACGGTGAGAGCGTCGCCAGCGAATTGAGGGCGCGCTGGGCCTCGTCCCCTGTCACGACGACGTCGAAGCGGCCGAGGTCGGTGGTCAACAGCGTCTTCAGTTCTCCCAGTCGCTGGCCCGCGGCGGCGCTCAACACGGGTTCGCCGGACGTCGCGGGCGCCTGCGTGGTGGCCGCGGACACGACCGAGCTGGCAGAACCCGAACCCGAGTTGGAGCTGCTCGGGCGGGCAGCCGGTGTGGGGTGCTCTTCCAACGCGGCGACCTGGGCATCGGCCTGACGCCGCGCAACGGGGCTGGGCATGACGACCTCCTGCTGAAGACGGTGAGCGCCCCCAGCGTTGCCGTTTCCGCGCCATCGACATCCCCCTGAAATTGCCGAGGAATGGACGCGCGTCGAGTCCCGCCTCTGGACAGCCCGTCGACGGAGGTGGACCCGCGCGGCTCCCTCGACCTGCGGGTGTCTCAATCCAGACGACGGCCGCCGCAGCAGCGCGGGCGCCGAGCGAGCCTCGCGTCGGTGGGTCCTGCCCCTGCCGGGTCGCTGTCGACGACTTCGAGAGAAGCGTCGGGGGCGCGTGGCCTGGCGCATGGCGGGCCAGCTGAGGCGCGATGGCGATGGCTTGCAGAGACAAACCACAGGGAGGCGGGCGCGCGGGCGTTTGATGGGTGACGTGAAGTCTGTGCGCAGCGCGGGCCGATCAGCCGTGGAGGCAGCTACGGGCAGCGGCCACGCAGGAGGAGGTAGCGCGTCGAACCGGCGACGAAGGCGTCAGAAAGCCCGGTGCCGTCGAAATCCGCCACCACCGGGCCGTACTCCGCGACATCGTAGCCCGTGGCGAAGCCCCGCACCTCCGGCGCGCCAGAGGCCGTGCCACGCAACAGCCACGTACCAGTGCCTCCGCTGCCGCCGGTCATCAGCACGTCCACGTACCCGTCGCGATCGAAGTCCGTCACCGCGAAGCGCTTCGGGGCGGCCATCGTGGGCAACGAGGTGTACGAGGTGAAGCCGCCTCGCCCGTCGCCCGTCACCCAGCCCAGGTACGTATTCGTCCGGAAGAGGAGGTCCGGGTGGCCGTCGGCGTTCCAGTCCGCCACGCGCGGCTGGTAGACGAAGGTGCTGGGCCCCGTCAGCGTGCTCTGCCCGACGAAGAGGCCACCGCCCTGGTTGAGGAGCACGCTGAAGCGGCTGTCGCGCGTCCAGTAGTTGTCGATGATGGTGACGCCCGCCACGTCGACCCGACCGTCGTTGTTCATGTCGCCCAGGGCAAAGAAGGCCAGGCCGGAACCGGAAGGCAGCAGGGCGTCCGACGCGAAGGCCGCGGGGCCGGTGCGCCGCGCCCACCGCGCCTCGTAGGAGTACGTGGAGATGTTGAGCCGCGCGGTGGTGAACAGGAGGTCCTTCGCGCCATCGCCGTCCACATCGAACAAGTCCGCCTGCATCACCGTGAAATACGCATTCACGCTCCAGGCCTCGGTGAAGGCGCCCGAGGGGCTTCCGCGGAGGGCCCGCACCGTGCCGCCGTCCAGCAACAGGAGGTCCTTCGGCCCGTCACCGTTCTCGTCGACGGCGACCAGCGAGGCGCCCTGCGTGAGAGGGAAGACCGGGCCGGCGGTGAAGGCGCCCGTCCCCGTGCCCACGAGCAGCTCGATGCCTGCGCCCGTCAACCGCGCGACGTCGGCCCTCCCGTCTCCGGTGAAGTCCCCACCCACGGCATCGCTGGTGACCTCGGTGCCCGGGAAGGGGGTGGTGGTGGGCGCGGCGAAGACTCCCGCCGTGGAGCGAGTCACCGTCAGGTAGCCGTTGAAGTTCAACGTGACGACGTCCCGGTCGCCGTCGCCGTCGACGTCACCGGTGGCCACGCCGCGCGGGACTCCGATGTCCGGGAGCGTCTGCGCCGCGCCGAAACCTCCCGCTGCCTGGCCGGCCTGCAGAGACAGCAGCCCATGGCTGTGCGCCAGGTCTGGTACCCCGTCGCCCGTCACGTCCGAGAAGTGCCACGCGTCCGTCAGCATGCCGGACGCGAGCGCCGTCTCGCTGCCGAAGCCACCGGCCCCGTTTCCGGACAGCCACCGCAGGGCGATGGGATCCGTGCTGGCGGTGGCCACCGTGGCCATCACCACGTCGAGGTGGCCGTTTCGGTCGACGTCCACCAGCGCGATGCGCTCGGTGCGTGCGCTCAGCGGGGAAGCCACCGGCGTCCCGAAAGCGCCGTTGCCCAGGCCGGGGAAGGTGAGGAGCCGGTACGTCGTCGTGCCGTCCTGCGCGGCCACCACCACGTCCACCTCCCCGTCACCCGTCACGTCCCCCACCGCGTGCGCGTACACGTTGGACGGCGCGGTGGTGTCCTGCACCGCGAGCAACCCACCCAGCCCGTCATTTCGCATGACGCGGATGAGCCGCGTGGAGAGCGCCGAGAGCAGCACCACGTCCGGGCCGTTGGCCCCGTCCACATCGGCGATGGCCACGCGCTGCGCCGGTACCGCATAGGACACGGGCGCCCCCAGCCCCGTCGGGGCGCCGAAGTACACGCGCGTGCTGCCGGTGCCCGTCGTCGTGACGACGAGGTCGGCACGGCCGTCGCCGTTCAGGTCCGCGCCCGCTGCATCGGTGCCCGACGACGACATCGTCTGTGACACCAGCACGCCGGAACCCTGCGAGACGAGCAACGCGTTGGGCCGCGCGACGTCGGCGCGGCCATCTCCGGTGAAGTCCGCCACCACCAGCCACGGCGTCGAGTTGGGCGACTGCCAGGACGTCGCCACGTCCGGCTGGAAGAGGCCGCCCGTGTTACACGTTGCGACGCACTGGCCACCGCTGCAGGCCTGCCCGCCGCCGCACGTCACGCCGCAGCCTCCACAGTTGGCCTCGTCACGCTGCGCGTCGACGCAGGCGCCTCCGCAGTCGGTGATGCAGGCCGAGCCGCAGCTGCCCGAGGTGCAGGTGGGCCTGCGGAAGTCCAGGGGCGCCGCGCACACCGTGCAGGACGTCCCGCACGCGGCAGGTGAAGAGACGGGCGTGCAGGAGCCCCCGCAGAGTTGGTGGCCGCCCGCGCAGCTGAGGCTGCAGCTCCCGCTGACGCAGGCAGGCACGCCGTTGGGCGCCGTCGGGCAGATGGTGCAGCTGGAGCCGCACGCGGTGGCGTCGCTGTCCTGCGCGCAGCGATCGAACCCCGAAAAGCCGTAGCAGGCGTGGTAGCCGGTATTGCACGTGTACTCACACGCGCCGCTCACACACGCCGGGACGCCATTCATCGGCATGAGACAGGCCGTGCATGACGCCCCGCACTGGCTGACGCTGGTGTCCGCCACGCACGCGTTGCCGCACCGGTGGTAGCCCGCGTTACAGGTGAAGTCGCAAGAAGTGCCGTTGCACGTGGCCGTCGCGTTGGCCGGGGGCGCGCAGGGCGTGCAGGACGCGCCACAGGAACTCACCGAGGTGTTGGACAGGCACTGATTGCCACACCGGTGGAAGCCGGTGTTGCAGGTGAAATCGCAGCTCGTGCCGTTGCAGGTGGCGGTGGCGTTCGCCGGCGGCGCGCACGGCGTGCAGGACGTCCCGCAGGAATTCACCGAGGTGTTTGACGCGCAGGCGCTTCCGCAACGGTGCGTGCCGGTGTTGCACGTGAAGTCGCAGGCCGTGCCGTTGCAGGTGGCGGTGCCGTTGGCGGGCGGCTGGCAGGGCGTGCAGCTCGTCGGCCCGCACGAGTTGATGGACGTGTTGGAGACGCACTGGTTGCCGCACCGGTGAAAGCCCGCGTTGCAGGTGAAGTCGCAAGAAGTGCCGTTGCACGTGGCCGTCGCGTTGGCGGGCGGCTGGCAGGGGGTGCAGCTCGACGTCCCGCACGAGTTGACGGACGTGTTGGACACGCACTGGCTTCCGCACCGGTGGAAGCCCGCGTTGCAGGTGAAGTCGCAGCTGCTGCCGTTGCACGTGGCCGTCGCGTTGGCGGGCGGCTGACAGGGCGTGCAGCTCGAGGGCCCACACGAGTTGACGGACGTGTTGGACACGCACTGGTCCCCGCACCGGTGGAAGCCCGTGTTGCAGGTGAAGTCACACGCCCCACCCGCGCACACCGGCGAGCCGTTGGCGGGCGGTACGCACAGCTGGCACGCCGCCCCGCAGGCATTCACATCATCTTCCGCGACGCAGGCGTTGCCGCAGGCGTGACGCCCGGTGGCGCAGACGCAGCGGTTGGACGCGCCGTCGCACGCGCCTGGCTGAGGGCACTGGTTGGCCGCGTCACACCCGGGAGCGCAGAAGCCCCCCGAGGTGCACCACGCGCCCGGAGGACAGGGGTGCTGGGCGTCGCAGGTGGGGAAGTTGATGCACGCGCCGTTGACACACAGCTGTCCGCTGCTGCACGAGGTGCCGCACTGGCCGCACGCCTGGCGGTCCACCGTCAAGTCGACGCAGCGCCCGTTGCATGACGTGAGGGGACTCGCGCACGTCACCGGCCCCCCGCTGCCGCCGCCGACACCGCCACCTCCGCCGACACCACCGCCCGTGGCGCCACCGCCGCCACCTCCGCCTCCAGCGCCGCCTCCGACTCCACCGCCCGTGGCGCCTCCACCTCCGCCGGCTCCGCCGCCCGTCCCTCCGTCCGGGTCGCCGCCACCACCGCCGACGCCTCCTCCTCCCGCACCTCCGCCTCCGCCTGCGCCACCTCCAGAGCCTCCGAAGTCCTGGCACACGCCCAGCACGCACTGCTGGTTGAGCTCACACGTGACGCAGGCCGCGCCATTCGCGCCGCAGGTGAGCTGGCTGGTCGGCTGACACACTCCGGCGAGGTCGCAGCAGCCCAGGCACGTCCCCGGCCCACAGACAGCGGATGGCCGCGTGCCGCAGCCCGAGGCAAGCACCACTCCCAGCGCGGCAACCACCGGCCCAAGCGAACGGAAGGCGGACGACTCCATGAGATGTATGACCCTCGAGCGAGGGAAGAAGTGCAGGCCCTACTTCTTCTTCCCCGTCACCTTCTTCGGCGCGGGCTTCTTCGGCGTGGGCCTGGGCGGCGGCGGCTCGTCGTACCCGTCGTCGTACCCGTCGTCGTAGGCGTCGTCTGGCGGGTAGCCGTCGTCGTACGCCGCGGCCTTCTTCGGCGTCGCCTTCTCCACGCCGAAGCGCACGGCAATCTGGTGCTGGAAGTCGTCGAAGCCTGACTCCGCCATCTTGTCGTACGGCAGGGTGGGCGACTCGTAGACGCCGCCGTACTTGCTCCCGTACGTCGTCCAGCGGATGTCCTTGGCCGGCTCGGAATCGAACTGGAAGGTGTAGCGGGGCTTCTCTTCCCCGTCGAAGGCCACGTCGAAGTCCCAGAGGAACATGATGCCGAGGAACTTCTTGTCGTCGTTGTTCGAGCCCGACTTCTTCACCGACTCGTAGATGGTGCCGGTCAGCGCCACCTCGTAGTTGACGACGAAGGTGACGGGCGACTTCTCGGGCTTCGGCAGCTTCCGGTACTTGTAGTCGTACTCGTACGGGTCGTAGCTGCCGTCACCGGCGATGCTCACCACGCCGTCCCCCAACAGTTGGTTGAAGGCCGAGCTCAAGGACTGGGTGATGCGCGCCTCCCGCTGCTTGTTGGCGCTCTCCGAGAAGGCCAGCTTGGGGTCGATGACCTTGCCCTTGAGGTCCTCGGGCAGCTTCTCGAGGTCCAGCTTCTCGAAGGACGTCGACGAGACGTACTTCACGTTCACCTGCGAGAGCTTCTTCTCCTTGAGCACGTGGAGCACGTCGAGCAGCGCCGGCGCCATCTCGCTTTTGTCGTGCGCCTTCACCTTCGCCTCGGCCGACGCGTAGATCGCATCGATGGCCTTGTGCGCCTCGTCGGCGTGGCGCCCGTTGGGGTACTCGTACAGGTAGCGCTGGTACGCGCGCACCTTGTCCCGGTAGGCGAGCCTCGCGTCGTCCCAGGCGGAGTGGTCGGCCTTGGCCGCGTTGATGGGGTAGACGATGGCCGTCACCAGCGCCGCCGCCCCGGCCACCGCGCCCATGACGATGCGGCCGTTCTTCTTCCGTTGCTGGGCCGTCTCCGTCAGCGGCGCGGGCTTGCCTTCCTCGGGGATGAGGTTGGCGGGGATGAGCTTGGTGTCTTCCTCGCCCTCCTCCAGCATCCCCGAGTACATCAACTCGAGCATGCGCCGGCGCTTCTGCAGCACCGCGTTGGCCCAGTCCACCGAGGCCTGCTGCCCGTAGATGTTCACCGTGAAGGTGCGCCGGTTGAAGACGAGGTCGATGCGGCTGGTGGTGTACACGCCGTTGGTGTGGTGGTGCGTGACGCGCACGTCGTGCAGGTTGGCCAGCGGCCAGGCGATCAACTTGTCCAGCCGCACCTGCAACAGGAAGAGCGAGTGGACGAAGGTGTACGCGCCGTACGGGCTCTTCGCCGCCAGGATGATTCGCCGAATCGACCAGGCGGTCAGCATGCCGAAGCCCAGCAACGCGAGGAAGAACATGAACAGCCCTTCCCCCGGCATCGGCTCCCGGCCAGCAAAGGCCGCCATCAACGTCACCCAGACGCCGCCCAACCCCACCAGCAAGAGGAAGATGGGCCAGCCCATCGCGCTGTTGGGCACCTTCGCCCACGACTTCGTCCTGTTCTGCTCGATGAGCCACTTCTTCGAGGCCTCGGGCAGCCGCTCGATCTCCACCTCGAAGGTCTGCGGCATCGCGCCGGTACCGCGGTTGGGGTCGAGCTTCGCGGCCTCGCGCATCAGCACGTTGGCCTCGTCGACGCGCTTCATCGCGAACAGGGGCGCCGCCATCGACGCCAGCCGGTTGGCCACGAAGCGCTTCGCGGCCGGGTCGTCGGGGATGATGGGCATGAGCTGCTGCAGCACCGCCAGCACGGCGGGCTTGTTGGCGCGCTCGATCTCCACCTCCAGCTTGCGCACGAAGAGGCCGAAGTCGCGGAAGTCCACCGTGCCGTCCAGGTGAATCGCCTGGTCCAGCACCTTCAGCGCGTCGTCCCAGCGCTTCTGGTCCATGTAGCAGTCGGCGAGGCTGACCAACGGCCTCACGTCGTCCTTCTTCAGCTCGAAGGACTTCTGGTACGCGGCGGCGGCGGCGGCATACTGCTTCTGCGCGTGCTGCGCGTAGCCCAGGTGCAGGTGGTAGTTGGCGTTGTCCGGGTGCTCCTTCACCAGCTCGCTGAAGATTTCCAGCGCGGGCCCCACCTGCTTGTCGTTGAGGTAGGCCGTGCCCAGCATGGCCCTGGCGAAGTGCAGCTCGGGCTTCTCGTTGATCAACTTCGCGAGGATGGCCTGGGCATCCGCGAAGCGCTGGTCGTTCATCGCCTCGGTGGCGAGGCGGATCTGCTCTCCCACGTGCTCGCCGTGCGAGTCGTACTGGCCGATGGAGTCGTACTCGCGCCGTGACTCCGCGTCGGACAGCACCTCGTAGGCCTCGCGCAGCTTCTTGAACTGCTCGGGGTGCGTCTCGGGCGGGTACTTCCGCACCAGCGCGAAGTACGCCTTCTTGATGGCGCGCTCGTCGGCCGTCTTGTCGACGCCCAGCACGTCGTAGAAGTTGGTGGCGTTGATGTTGCTCATGATTTGTCCCCCGCGAGTGCCTTCGTGATGGCCTCGGCGACCGACTCGACGAAGATGAGTTCCAGCCCACGCGTCACCTCGTCCGGCAACGCGCGCGCGTCCTTCAGGTTCTGCTTCGGCAACAGCACCGTCTTCACCCCGGCGAGGTGCGCGGCGACCAGCTTCTCGTGAATCCCGCCCACCGCCATCACCACCCCGTGCAGCGTCAACTCTCCCGTCGCGGCCAGCGCCGGCTTGAGCGGCCGCTGCGTGAAGGCCGACACCCCCGCGAGCAACAAGGCGAGGCCCGCCGACGGCCCGTCCTTCCCGATGGCGGTGTCGGTGAAGTGCAGGTGCAAGTCGAAGGTGCGCACCAGCCCATCGACGCCGAGGTCGCGGCTGCGCGCCTTGATGACGGAGAAGGCCACCGCCGCCGCCTCCTTCCCCGTCGGGCCGACGTTGCCGGAGAAGATGAGCTCGCCCTTGCCGTCCACCGCCACCGCCTCGAGCGGAGACACGGCGCCGCCGTTGGGGCTCCACCCCAGCACGCCCACCTTGCCGATGGCCGGCTTCGAGTCGACCTGCCGCGGCGCGGAGAGCGACTCCAGCTTCTTCGCCGCCGTGCCGCCCGGGTCCTTCTGCGCGGCGGTGCGGTACATCTTCTCGGCCTTGTCTTTCTCGCCCAGCGTGGCGTGGATGTCGCCGAGGTCCTCCCACGCGTTGGCGTCGTCCTCGCCGAAGAGGATGGCCTTCTTGTAGAGCGTCACCGCGCCCTTCAGGTCGTTCTTCTGCTGCGCGAGGTCGCCCAGGCGGTTCCACGCCACGCCCAGGTCCGGCTTCGCTTGGAGCGCGCGGGTGAAGGCCGCCTCTGCTTCGGCGAAGGACCGCTCGAGCAGCCTCAGCTCGCCGAGGAGGAACTGGAAGCCGGCCTGAGCGCGCGCCTCCTCCGAGACAGCACCCATCGCCCGGTGTGCGCTGGGGATGTCGGCGTTGGCGATCTCGTCGGCCAGCCGCTTCAGGGCCGCCGAGGTGAGGAGCGCCGCCACCCGCGGAGACGACAGCGTGCTCCTCGCCTGCTTCTGGAAGTACGCGCGGTCCCGCTCGCCGGCCACGCGCTGGCTCGCCACCTCGTCGCCCAGCTCGACGTAGAGGTTCTTGAGCTCCTTCGCCACCTGGGGGTCGGTGGGGAACAACCGCTGCGCCTCCTCGAGGATGGCTCGGGCGCGTTCGGGCAGGCGGCGCTGCAACAGGAGGTCGGCCAGCATCAGCCGCCGCTTCACGTCTTCGGGCGAGAAGCGCACCGCCTCGGAGGCGTGGAGAATGGCATCGTCGATGCGGCCCTGCTGCAGGAGGAACCCGCAGAGCTCGTCGCGCGCGTCAGCGTCGTGGGGCGCGCGCTTCACCATCTCTTCCAGCACCGCCATGGCCTTCGGCACCTGGCCGTCCTTCTCGTAGGTGCGGGCCAGGAGCCGCCGGGCGTTGGCGTGATCCGGATCGAGCGCCACGGCCTTCTCGAGCTGGGTGATGACCTGCGCGTACTGCCCCTCGGCGAAGAGCGCTTCCGCCAGCTCGAAGCGCGCCTGCGCGTCGTCGGGCTTGAGCACCACCGCGCGCTTCAAGTCGGAGAGGGACTGCATCAGCTCTCCAGGTCGAAGAGCACGTCGGTGAGCTGCGCGTCGAGGCGCGCCACCTCGGCCGAGTCCTTGTTCGTCAGCGCCGTCTCGAGGCGCGTCACGAGGTCCGACAGGCGTTGCTTGTTGTCGCCCGACACGGAAGCCAGCTTCGCCTTCGCGGCGGTGAGCATGGCGCTGGTGGGGGCGGGGCCGGTGGACGGCGCGGAGGGAGCCGACGGCTTCGCGGCGAGCGCTGGCTGGGCGGCGCCCATGCCTCCGGAGCCGCCCCACTCCTTCTCCAGCCGCTCCTTCGCGGCCTCGCGCTGCTCGTCATTCATCCGGCTGCCGGTCTTCTCGACCTTGAGCGTCGCTTCCTTGCCGGTGGAGACGATCTTCGTCTTCACGTGGAGGATGCCGTTGATGTCGTAGGTGAAGGTGATGGCCACCTTCTCGCTGCCCGCGGGCCCGGGAGGGATGCCTTCCACAGAGTACGCGTCGAGGAAGGTGTTGTTCTTCACCAGGCGATCGTTGCCCTGGTACACCTTGATGTCGACGACGCGCTGGTTGTCCGCGGTGGTGAGGTACGTCTCGGTGCGCGACACCGGCACCGTCGAGTTGCGGGGGATGATGGGCGAGAAGAGGCCCTTGATCAGCTCGCGGCCCGCCTGCGCCGACACCTCGACGCCCATGGTGTACGGGCACACGTCGGTGATCATGATGCCGCGATCGGCGCTGATGGTGCCCTGCTTGAGGCCGGCCTGCACCGCGGCGCCCAGGGCGATGGCCTCGTCGGGGTGCACGCCTCGCCGGGGCTCCTTCTTGAACATGTCGAGGAGGAGCGACTGCACCATGGGAATGCGCGAGCTGCCGCCCACCAGCACCACGTCGGTGATGGCGCTCTTGTCCAGCTTCGCGTCTTTCAGCGCAGTCTCGATGGGCTCGACGGTGCTGCGGATGAGGGCGCCGAGCAGCTCCTCCAGCTTGCCGCGCGACATCTCCAGCTCGAGCGAGAGCGGGTCGGCGCCCTTCACCGCGATGAAGGGCAGCATGATCTGCGTGGTGGTGGTGGAGGAGAGCTCGATCTTCGCCTGCTCGGCGGCCGTCTTGAGGCGCATCCTCGCCTTGGGGTCCTTGCGGAGGTCGATGCCGTGCTCCTTCTCGAACTCCGCGGCCAGCCAGTCCGCGATGAGGCGATCGAAGTCGCCACCGCCGAGGTGGTTGTTGCCGGCCGAGGCCTTCACGTCGAGCACGCCCTCGAACATCTCCAGCACCGAGACGTCGAAGGTGCCGCCGCCGAGGTCGTACACGAGGACGAACTGCTCCTTGTCGAGGTGGTCGAGGCCGTACGCCAGGGCCGCCGCGGTGGGCTCGTTCAGGATGCGGTCGACCTTGAAGCCGGCCAGCTCGCCCGCGTCCTTGGTGGCCTGCCGTTGCGCGTCGGTGAAGTACGCGGGCACGGTGATGACGGCCTCTTCGATGGTCTTCTCGAGGTAGCGCTCGGCGTCGTCCTTGAGGGCCTTCAAGACGAAGCCGGAGATCTCCTGCGGCGTGTACTGGCGATCGCCCAGGGACACCTTCGTGTCCGAGCCCATCAGGCGCTTCACTTCCGCGACGGTGCGGTCGGGCATCGAGACGAGCTGGTTGCGCGCCGTGTCTCCCACGTGCACCTGGCCGCCCTTGTCCAGGCCGACGATGGATGGCGTCAGCCGCTTGCCGCCCTTGTTGGGGATGATCTCGGGCCGGTCGCCGTCCATGAAGGCGACGAGGGAATTGGTGGTGCCGAGGTCGATTCCGACGATCATGGTGACGCGCTCCCGAGTGCAGGAAGGGAAGACCCCGATCCGGCCACGGACGTGCAAAGAGTCGAGCGAAATCGGCGGGGCGGAATCGCGTGAAGTATCAGGCGATTGCGCTGCGCTGGCAGCGGGTGGTAGCGCACCCGCACGTCACCTTCGCTCGAGCGCGACGCCGCGGAGCGCCGAAACGCCGCGAAGCAGCAGAAACACCCGGGTCGGCACCGTCGCCTCGACGACCAGGCGGGCGCGGCCCTCGCGCACCGGCTCGGCCGTGAGCGTCTCGAGCTCCTCGTCGAGCAGCTCGGCCGAGGCCGAAGCAGTGGCGCGGGCGACTTCGAGAGAGATGTCCGCGCCGGGCGGGTGCACCGTGCCCAGGGGAATGAACCAGGCGTCGATGTCCGGGTTGAACCAGGGGCGGAGTTGCTCGGCTGTCCAGCGAGGGCGGGCCACGTCCGCGGGCGGGAGAACGACGCGGCAGGCGCGCTTCGTCTCGGCCAGGAGGTCGAAGAGCTGCCGCACCATCTCCGGGTTGGCCGAAGGCGCATAGCGGAGGATGTGGCCCCGGGCGGCAGTGAGGCCCGATTGGAAGCTCTGTCGCCCGCTACACTCGCGCGCGTGGCAGGAGGCGCACGCGGTGTGGAAGCGCACCAGCGCGGCAGCCGACGGACCTGGCTCATCCGCGCGCGCCAGCGCCCAGCCGAGCAGCAACGCCAACCCAACCGTCCGGACGAACGGCCTCACGCCCCCTCATGTAACAGCACCGGAGAGAAACCCGCCGCGTCGCAGGAGGCCAGCACGTACTTCACGCCCGCGCGCTCTCCGACGAAGCCCGCGACGATGCCCGGGCCGTGCAGGTGTCCGTACACGCACACCGCCGGCTGCCATGGCTCGAGCGCGCGGGAGAAGGCCGTCTCGAGGCCGTTGGAATACAGCGGCGGAAAGTGCACCGCACAGATGCGCACCCGCGGGCCCGTCGCCTTCGCCTCGCGCTTCTTCGCGTCCTCGATGGAGAGGGTGAGGCGATTCACCTCGCGCTCGACGAAGTCGGCCTTGGGAGCCTCGTCGCCCATCTCCCCGCCGGGCATGGGAGGCGCTTCGGGCGTGGTCCACAGGCGGGAGCCGGCGATGACGTACGGGCCCACCTCGACGGCCGAGTTCTGGATGAAGCCGACGAAGGACGAGAAGGGCTCGAACAGCTTCTTCAGCTTCGCGGTGGAGTCGCCCCACCAGAAGTCGTGGTTGCCGCGGAGCAGCACCTTCTTCCCCGGGCGCGCGTCGAGCCACGCGAGGTCGGCCATCACCTCGTTGGGGCGCGTGGCCCAGCTGATGTCGCCGGCGATGATGATGGCGTCGTCGGGGCGGACCTTCTCGTCCCACGCACGCTGCAAGGGCAGCGGGTGCTCGTTCCACCCGAAGCGGTGCATGTCCTTGTTCCGGGTGGACGGGAGGTGCGTGTCTCCGATGGCGAACAGCCGCATGCGTGGAGGGCTTGTAGCAGGTCCGTGACGCGCGCAACGTCTGCGCGTGGGCGCAAATCCCCCTCTCCCCCATCGGGGGAGAGGGTCGGGGAGAGGGGAAGACCTCAGGCGCGCCCGATGCACGCGGCGAGCGCATGCGCTACGTGCTCGTCGCCCTCCTCGCGGTGCACGGCCTCATCCACCTCCTGGGCTTCGTGAAGGCGTTCGGCCGCGCGGGGGTGTCGGCGCTCAAGCAGCCCATCTCGCGCCCTGTCGGGGTGCTGTGGCTGATGGCGGCGGTGCTGCTGGTGACGGCGGCGGTGCTCGTCGCGGCGGTGCCGGGCACGTGGTGGGGACCGGCGCTGGTGGGCGTGGCGCTGTCGCAGGTGTTGATCATCACCTCCTGGAGCGACGCGAAGTTCGGCACGGTGGCGAACGTGCTGCTGGCGGTGCCGCTCGTCGTCTCGCTGTTGGGCTTGAGGGAGTCGAGCTACCCGCGGGTGTACGAGCGGGCCGTGGCCGAGGCGCTGGCCGACGTAAAGCCGCAGCCGGTGTTGAAGGACGAGGACCTCCAGCCGCTGCCTCCGGTGTTGCAGAAGTTCCTGCGGCGTGTGGGCGTGGTGGGCCAGCCGCGGGTGCAGAACTTCCGCATCACCTGGAACGCGAAGATGCGGCAGAGCCCGGACAGCGCGTGGATGACGGCGCCGACGGAGCAGGTGAACACGGTGGAGCCGGTGCGGCGGCTCTTCCTGATGAAGGCGTCGATGTTGGGAGTCCCCTTCGTGGCGCTGCACCGGTACCTGGGGACCGAGGCGACGATGGAGGTGAAGGCCGCGGAGTTGGTGACGGTGGCGGACGCGCGGGGAGAGACGATGAGCCGCTCGGAGACGGTGACGGTGCTGAACGACTTCTGCCTGATGGCGCCGGGCGCGCTGGTGGATCCACGCTTCACCTTCTCGGACGCGGCGGAGCGCGAGGTGACGGTGACGTTCACCAACGGGCCCCATGTGGTGTCGGCGCGGCTCTTCTTCAACGAAGACGGCGACCTGGTGAACTTCCGCAGCGAGCATCGCTTCAAGTCGGCCGACGGGACGAAGTACGAGAACTTCCCGTGGTCGACGCCGGTGTCGGGCTACGTGACGAAGCGGGGGCTGCGGCTGCCGAAGGTGGGAGAGGCGGTGTGGCACGAGCCCGGCGGCGACTGGACCTACGGCGTCTTCGAGTTGGTGGACGTGGAGTACAACCTCTCCCTCGCCCGCAGCGGGGAAGAGGAGAAGACCCCGCTCAGCGCCGTTCATCGGTGAGAATCACGAGCCCATCCTTCACGTGAATGACGCGGGTCTGCTGTCCACACCGGACGGTGTCGGGCGCCGTCGTCGGCTTCCAGCCAGTACCCTGCAGCACCTCCTGGAGCCAGGCGGGCCGAGCATCCACTCCGGCCGACTCACAGCCCTTCGACCACTTCGCGAGGTCGGCGGCGGGCAGCTTCACCACCGCGTGCACGGTGGTGTCGCCCGGTCCGAAGAGGGCCTCTTCATGAACGATGTGAAACGCGACGTCGTCGGGGCGGGAGGGGCACATCACCGCCGCGCAGAAGAAGGCGACGCGGTCCTTCGCGGTGGACAGCGTGGCAGAGCGCGTGTCGAACGAGCGCGAGGTGCACGACGCGACCGCCAGAGCGAGGACGACGAGCAGCCGAGCGGCCATGGCGCCTGATGGTAGAGCAAGTCGCCAGTGCGCGGCGCTGGCACTACACTCACGCCCATGGTGGCGGCGGGTCGCCCGTGGTTCCTCTGGGACGTCGAGGTGAGCGACGCGGACCTCCGCGCCCGTCTGCGGCACAAGGACACGAGGCCGCGCGCAGTGGCAGGGGCCCGTGAGGTGTGGAAGCACGTGACGCTGCGCGAGGTGTTGGCGAGCGAGAAGACGGAATCCTCGCGCGGGCGCCTCGCTCCGACTGACTTCGCGTGACCCGAGCCCTCGTCCTGTCGGTGCTGTTGACCGCGCCCGTTGCGCACGCGGTGGACTTCGGCGTGGGCGTCGGCGTGCTCGAGGTGGTGCTGCTGCCGCCCGCGCACGGCGGCTTCTACGTCTACGCAGGCGGCTCGGTGGCGGTGCCCATCGGCAAGGGGTTTTCCTTCGTCGGCTCCGTATCCATCGAGTGGAGCTTCGACCAGATGCGCGGCGGCTTCGTGGTGGTGTCGACGCTGGACTACCTGCTGGTCGAGCACTGGGGCCTGGACCTCAACGTCGTCTTCATCGAGGACCAACCGGGCCTCAAATTCTCCGAGGCGCAGCTCTTCCTCGGGGGCGGGCCGGGCGCGACCTTCTTCCTGGGCAAGTGGGCCTTCTCGCTCTTCTTCAACCTGCTGGGCGGGCTCAACGTGCAGGGGCTGAGCCTCGTGCCCGGGCTGAACGTCGGCTACACGTTCTGACTCACTTCTGTCGCTCGAGCAGGTCGAGGAAGTCGGGGTTGAGGCCCGCGTCGACGCTCATCGGTCGTCGGGCCGCAGCACGCGCCCGGGCATCTCGGAGCGCGAGTAGGTGGGGAGTGGTTGGCCTTGCAGCGACCATGCGGCGAGCGCGAGTTCCCACATCATGGCCAGGCGCTGCTCGACCGTGGTGGACGCGCTCAAATCCTCCTCATGAGAGAGGTCGTCGAGCCCCACCTTTCCACCCGGCCAGGTCGACCGGGCCGCCGCCCGCGCTGCTCGCTGGTCCGCACCACTCATGCGTCTGAAGTCTACTCCAACAACAGGGGCGATTCCCTGCGCCCTCAATCCGTTCACGCGGACAAGCGCGCTGGCCGCGTCGAGGCAGGTGCACGGGCGGCGCCCTTCTTCGGTCTGCTGACGAGGTGAGTGACGGCGACGACCTGGAAGAGGACGGGCGCGCGAGCAGGCCGCACCACGCGCGGTGCGTAAACGTTTGGCGCGATTTCGAGTCGCTTCACCGATGGCTGCGCGCTGACTCGTCGGAGACACTCCGGCGCCATGTGGGACACCTGGCGTCAAGCGACGTGCATGCCCGACTCGTGCTTCTGCGAGGCGATTCACGACGGTGTGGTGCGCCAGCCGGCGAACTCGTGGTCGAGCCTCGGCTTCTGTGTGGCGGGGCTGGTGATGGCGGTGGAGTTGTTCCGCAGACGCGACGCGCGCGGCTTGCGTCCCGTGGAGGCGGCGACCTTCGCGGTGGCCGTCTTCCTCGTCGGGGCGACGAGCGCCTTCTACCACGCGTCCCTCACCTTCCTCGGGCAGTCGCTGGACGTGCAGTCGATGTACCTGCTCGCGCTGCTGGCGGTGGCGGTGAACGTGGATGCGCTGCGGCCGGGGGCGCCGAGGCGCTTTGGCCTCGTCTACGTCGGGTTGAACGTCGTGCTGGGCGTGCTGCTCCTCGCCGTGCCGGTGCTGCGGCGCTACGCCTTCGGGCTGGCGCTGGGCAGCATCGTGGTGACGGAGGTGCTGCTCCGCCGGCGCACGCTTCGCGACTGGCCCCTGTCGATGCTCCTCGGCGCGGCCGCCGTGCAGGGCGTGGCCTTCTTCATCTGGGTGATGGACCTGACGCACACGTGGTGCGCGCCCGACAGCCTGGTGCAGGGCCACGCGGCGTGGCATCTGCTGGGCGCGGTCGCGAGTTACATGCTCTGGCGCTACTACCGGGGCTCCGGTCAGACCATGTCGCGCTCAGCGGCCCCCGTCGGTCGGTGAAACACACCGGATCTTGTCGGCCGTCGGCCAGCGGCTTCGCGCAAGCAGGCGCGGCTCTGCAGCAGGTCCAAGACATGCTCGATGTCGGTCCCGTTCTCCTTCGCCTGCAACTCCAGGCGCTGCTGCGCGACGTGTTCAGCCTGACGATCGCTCGCGAGCGCATCGGCCTTGCGTCTCGGGAAACGCGCGCTTGAAGAACGTCACGAGCTGAGTTCCCGAAGCGCAGCCACGACCTCGTCATCGTCCATCGGAGGCACTCCGCGAAGGTGGCCTCGCCGACGCGTCGACGCCGCGGTCCTGACTCGACGACTCGTGCCGCACAAGGCGGCCCACGAGAGGAGCGCCTACTTCACTTCGACACACGAGAGTCCGTTCGCCGGCGCGCAGTTCTGCCCCACGAGGCACCCGCCGCCGCCCTGGAAGTCCACGCAGCGGATGGAGCGACAGTCATCGCCCGTCACGCAGGGCTTCCGGCTGATGCTGCACTCGCCCGCGCTGCACGACTCCTGCGCGCAGTCCGAGTCCACCTGGCAGGTGCAGAAGCCATTCTCGTCGCCCTCGTCCACCGCGCACTTCCCCGCGCAGTAGCCGTTGGGCATGCCCGGCGCCTTGACGCAGGTGCCGCCGCGCTTGCACTCCTCGTCCGTCGCGCAGGGCAGCGCCGTGTTGATGGGGCACGCCGGGTTCGACCGCGTGCACGCCCACTGGGTGAAGACGACGATGACGTCCTGGCACGAGTAGCCGCGCGGGCAGCTCTGGCCGCTCGAGCAGTCCGCGCCGCAGAAGGAGTTCCCCGGGTGCCGCGTGTCGATGAGGCAGTAGTTGGGCCCCGTGCCGCACACCTCGACGCCGCCGCCGAAGCTGCAGTTGTCGCAGTACGGCCGGCGGTTGGTGTCGTAGTCATTGAAGCAGCTCGCCCGCGTCATCCCCGCGTCCGGGTCCATGCCGCACGTCTCTCCGAAGCGGCAGTACGACGAGTCGCTGCAGAAGTACGGGTCGCACACCCCGAGCGTGCAGCGCGCCAATTCCTCCGCCGTCGTCCCCGTGCACGCGCACGCCGTGTCGCCGCACCGGCAGCTCACCCCGGGGCAGTCTCCGTTCTTCCGGCATCCCTCGACGCACAGAGACTTCGTGGTGTCACACACCTGCCCCAGCTCGCACTGGAGGTCCGTCGTGCAACGCCCCTTCGGCAGGCACTGCCCGCTCGTCGTGTCGCAGAAGAGCGACGGGTCGAGGCAGTCGAGGTTCTTCTCGCAGCCGGCGCGGTCCTGGCAGAAGCCCGCCGCGTTGCAGAACTGCGCGCCCGGGCACGCCTCGTCGGTGCGGCAATAGCAGACACCCGTCTGCGGCTCGCAGCGGTAGGCGCTGGCGGGGTCTCCGCAGTCCCGGTCTTCATTGCAGCCCTTCCCCATCAGCTTCGGGTCCTTGCAGCCACCGAGGGCTGCAACGGACACCGCGAGGAGGACGGCGACGACGACGTGCTTCATGGAATGAACGGTTCCGACACGGCGATGGTGTAGCTGGACCAGCTCACGCCCGAGAGCGTGTCGTACGTCCACTGGTTGTAGGCGAACTTCGGCGAGCGGCTCGAGAAGATGACCACGAAGAGCGTGTTGCCCTCCTCCTCACGCATCAGCTTGTCCACCGCCGGCGGCGGCAGCACCACCTGCGTCTCCGTCCCCGGCAGCACCATGTTCCACAGCGAGACGTTGCCGAAGAGCGTGGGCTTGAGGATCTGCACGTTGTGGAGATCCGGCACCGCCCCGGGCGCCAGCGTCCACGAGATGGTGCCCGTGAAGTTGCCGAGCAGCGGGGCGGTGAGGTTGGGCGCCGGCAGCATCGGCCCGATGGTGACGCCCTGGCTCAAGTCTCCCGGCTGACGCCGGAAGTAGTAGCTGACCGGGTAGGACTGCGAGCCCGCCGACTCGTTCAAGAAGATGAAGTTGGAGCCGTCCAGCCGGGGGAAGGACGGGAAGGTGAGCATCGCGCTCGCCGACGCCACCGACGAGGTCACCGTCGTCCCCGTGCCCCAGTTGTTCGGGTTGGGGATGAAGCCTTCCGCGCCGAGGTCCAGCCACGCGTAGAGGCTGTTGAGGCCCGGCTCCGGCCCGAGCGGCCCGGGGAACGTCAGCGGCGAGTCGATGGTGACGGGCACCGCGAGGTCGAGCTGCATGTCCAGCACGATGTCCCGCCCCGTGGCCGGGTTGTCCGGCGACGTGGTGATGGCGCGCCGCACGCCCATCGCCACCGGCGTGAAGGTCTGGTTCGCCGGGTTGTTGATGCCCAGCACCGCGTACACCGCCCGAAGGCCGGCCCCGGTGAAGACGAGGTACTCCCCTCCATCCGAGGTGATGCGCCACTTCTCCCGCGAGCGATCGCGCAGCCCGGCGAAGGGAGGCCCGCCGTACAGCGACGTCTGCGCCACGAAGACGCGCGCCTCCAGCGACTCCATGCCCACCAGCGGGCGCGGAGACTTGAAGCCGGTGACGCGGCCCGCGATGGTGGAGGGCGGCGGCGAGGGAGGCGGAGAGCCAGGGCTGCCGTCGCCCCCGCCGGTCCGCGAGATGAAGACGGTGAGGTTCTCCGCGTTCACCGCCGTCACCGTCGTCGACTCGTAGTTCTCCTTGAAGACCGTCACCGTCTGCGCCTTCACCAGCGATGGGTCACTGAAGGTGATTTGCCCGCGCTGATCCGTCTCGCCCTGGAAGGGCGTCGTCGGATCCACGCCCAGCATCACCATCGCCTGCGGCACCGGCGCGCCGTACAGCCCCTGCGTCGAGTCCAGCACGGTGATGTTCAGCGTCCCCACCAGCGGCCCGCCCGACAGCCCGCCCGAGATGCTGCGAGGGTCGAAGTACGAGAAGCCGCCCGGCAGCGTGTCGTTCTCCGTCAGGCGCTCCACCCGCACGTCCACCACGCCCACCTGCGCCGCCTTCGGCGTGCGGCACGTCAGCGTGTGGCTGTCGATGAGCTTCAAGTCCTTCGCGCGGACCCCTCCGAAGGACACCACCGTCGCGTCCCCGAAGCCCGCGCCCAGCACCGTCACCAGCGTCCCGCCGGCGATGGCGCCGCGCTCCGGCTGCACCCGGCCGATGGACAAGGGCTCGAGGTAGGTGAAGGCGCCGGGCAGCACCTCCTCGTTTTCCGGATCCGCAGCCTCGCGCACCACCAGGTCGCTCGCCGCGCCGCCGCTGCCTGCCCCCGTCGTCGCGGTGAAGCCCGTCTCACCCGTCACCGTCACGCCCGTCGCCGCGAGCGCACCCACCTTCACCTCTGCGGCCGCGGGAATCGCGCTGCCCGCCACCGTGACGGACGTGCCCCCCGCGGCGGGCCCGCTCGTCGGCGTGATGGAGGTGAGTGAGATGCGCCACGTCGCCCCGCCCGTCAGCGTCGCGCTGCCCGCGCCCGTCACCACCACGTCCGACTTCCGCGGAGCGCTGCCCCGCGCCGGCACCGTCACCGTCGCCGTGGAGAAGGTGGAGGCCGTCACCGTCGCCGCCTGCCCTCCGATGGACACCGTCAGCGCGCCCTGGTCGAGCGCCTGCCCGGTGAGCGTCACCGTCTGTCCCGCGCGGACGACGTGAGGGAAGACGCCGAAGACAGCGAAGCCTCCCGTGCTGTCCACGTAGGCGAAGGCGTTCTTGTACGTGCGCGACTCCAGCGGCGTCACCAGCGTCACATCCACCGCGCCCGTGGAGGCGGCTGACGGCGTCGTCACCGTGAGCGACGTGTCCGAGGCCACGCTGAGGGCCGTACCGTCCGCGGCGCCGAACTTCACCCCCGTCACCCCGAGGAGGCCCACGCCCGTCACCGTCACCACCGTGCCGCCCGCCACCGGCCCCGTCATCGGAGAGAGGCTCGTCAGCACCGGCTCACTCACGTAGCGGTAGCTGCGCCGCTGCGTGTTGACGCCGTTCTTGTTGTACACGACGACGTCCACCAGGTCGGCCACCGCGCCCCGCGGCGCCACCGCCTTCAGCTGCGTCGACGAGACGAAGGTGATCTGCGGACTGGAGAACTGGCCGAACAGCACCTGCGTGTCTTGCGTGAAGCCCTGGCCGTTCAACGTCACCTCGGTGCCGCCCGCCAGCGGGCCTTCCCGCGGAGAGAAGGACGTCACCACCAGGTCGTCGAAGTAGGTGAAGCAGTTGTTGCAGATGACGGAGCCGTTCGGATTGGTGAGCGTGACGGACGCCGGGCCCGCGCTGCCGGGCGGTGTGCGGAGTTCGATGGTTTCGTCGTCGATGATTTGAAAGTCCAACACCGGGTTGCTGCCCACCTTGATGCTGGTGAGCGGCTTCGCCTGGCTGCCCGTGCCCGCGAAGTCGCGGAGGAAGGCCGAGCCTTCGAGCAGCACCGGCGTCCCACCGGCCGACGAGCCACGCGGAGGCAAAAGTCGCCGCAGCGCCAGCATCGGAGGCGGCCCGGCGTCCTCTTCCATGCCGGCGTCGAACTCCTCGCCCGCGTCCTCCACGCCCGCGTCCACCTCCACCGAGGCGTCCGGCGTGCCGGAGTCCGTTTGCGTCGAAGGCTTGCCACAGCCGCAGCCGGGCAACAGCCCCAGCAGCGTCACCGCCAACAGCGCGGCCTTCACCCGGGCGTCGAGTCCGTGGCTCATGGGAGCTCCACCTTCAGCGTGTAGGAATTGGCGATGCGATCCGAGTCACCCAGCACCCGCACCAGCACGTTCTGGCCGCCCACCGTGGCGGCGTTGGCGCTCACCACCGGCAGCACGTCCGACGAGCACGCCAGCGTGTTGACGCCGTCGTCCGACAGCAGACACAGCCTCAGGAGGCCGCGCCCGGAGTCGTAGTTGATGAGGGACGCCGTCACGCCCTTCCCCATCGGCACCGCCACGCGGAACCAGTCCTGGTCCTGGGGGCACACCTGCCCGTCGGCCTGGTTGCTCATGTTCAGCGCCGTGGGCTGCGTGGCGGAGTCGTTGGGCTCGAGCGCGTCGTCGTCACACGGCGTGCCGCGCGACTTCAAGAAGGTGACGTCGTACGGCTGGAAAGGGTCGGTGCTGGCGATGACGACGAAGTACTTCGCCGGCGTGGGCGCGACGTAGCTGACCAGCAGCTTGCCGCCGGCCAGCGTGCGCCCGGTGCCGTCCTTGATGACGGTGGTGAAGCTGTTTTCGCTGAAGGGGTCCGCGTCGAGGTTGACGCCCAGCTGGTCCCCGCGCGCCAGGGTGATGCCGTACCAGTCGACGTCATTCGCGCACAGCGTGAGGTTCCGGTACGCGCCGGGCGCCACGTTGAAGGCCTTCGTGTCGTCGTCGTTGGGCTCGTAGCGGTCCGGCTGGCAGGTGCGGGGGATGCAGCGCCCGGAAGGCACGTCGCAGCGCTGGTTGGCCGCGCAGGTGTCGTCGCTGATGCACGGCGGGGCCTTCGGCAGGCACGCGCCCGTCTGGACGAAGCACACCAGCGGCACGTCACAGTCGCGGTCGGTGTAGCAGCGGTCCCCCGCGCTGCAGCGGCCGGCCGCGTCACACACCAGGCCCACCCCGCACTCGGAGCTGTCGGTGCACTGCACGCACTGCTCGCCCACGCAGCGCTCTCCGGGGGAGCACACCTCGGACTGGGTGTCGACGGTGCACTTCGGCACGCAGGCGCGGCTGCCGGTGTTGCACGTCTCGCCCGCCGAGCAGTCGTCGGCGGTGGAGCAGCCCAGGTCCTCTTCACACACCGTCGTCACCTTGTTGCAGCGCTCGCCCTGCGGGCACTCGGCGTTCTCCCCGCCCGGGCACAGGCTCACCTCGCTGCGCGGCTTGCACAGCCCCTGCTTGCACCAACTGCCCGCCTGGCAGTCCTCGTTGACGGTGCACTGGGTGCCCCAGCCTTCGCGCAGGGTACACAGGCGCGTGTCGACGTCACACGTCTCCTTCACCGTGCACTGGCCCGAGGTGGTGCAGGTGGCGCAGTACTGCTCGGCGGTGCACACCATGCCCGCGTCGCACTCGCTGCGTGACGTGCACTCCGGCGGGCGCCCCGCGTCCTCGGGCGTCGTCGAGGTGTTGGGGCAGGCCAGCAGCGAGAGCCCAGCGAGGCCGATGAGGAGCGCGCGCGTCATGGGACGTTCATCACCTCGCCCGAGGGCCACGTCACGTCCACCACGCGCCACACGTCGCCCTTCTTGTTCAGCGTCTTCGACACCTCGGCCTTCAGAATGCCGTAGAGGTACACGCGCACGGTGGCCTTGCTGGCCGGCATGGGCGAGAGCAGCTCGTTGTTGAAGACGACCGTCACCCGGTAGGTGGTGTCGATGGGGTTGACGTAGCCGAACACCTCGGGCCCGTAGCCGGTGAGGGCGTCGCGCACCAATTCGGGGTTGTCGTTGCCCATGGGCATGCCCCAGTCGGGCGTGCGGTTCTGGTAGTGGCAGTCGTCGGGGATGCCGAAGAGGGCCGAGCTGGCCGTGCGCAGCACATGGAGGTCCAGGTCCGTGCCGGTGTTGTCCCAGAAGAGCTCCACCAGCAGCTTCTGCGCTGGCGCGGCGACGACGGTGGTGCGGGCGGGCATGCAGTTCTTCACGCCCTGCGCGTCGGTGACGTCGAGCTGCACCTCGTAGGCGCCGGGCACCGAGGGGTCGAGCGTCATCGAGGTCTGCGGCTGGTCCGTCGTGGACAGCGTGGTGTTCGACGACAGCGGCTTGGAGCGCAGCGTCCACTGGAACGAGAGCGGCGTGTCACCGTCGGGGTCCATGGAGGCGCCGCCATCCAGCGCCACCGTCTGCCCCGGCGCGGCCACGCCCAGCATGCCGATGTCCGGCACCGGCGCCTGGTTGACGGTGGTAGTCAACGGAATGACGACCTCGCGTTGATCCGGGTCCGTCGACTTGAGGCGAATGCCGCCGGTCAGCATCCCCGTCGAGCCCTGCGCGACGGCCACCTTCACCGTGAGCTGAATCTCACCCGGCAGGCCGTTGCTGCCCGTGGTGGGGATGGTGGCGGGCGTGCGCGTCGAGCCGACGAAGGTGTACGCAGGCGAGGTGCCGTCGGTGAAGGCGATCTCGTTGAGCACCAGGTCGGCCGTCCCCGTGGAGCGGACGGTGAGCTGCAGCACGGACGAGCTGCACTCGCCGACGCGCCCGAAGTCCAGCATCGCCGGCTCGAAGGCCATCGCCGCGCGCGTCGAGCCCAGCCCCTTGAGCGTCACGGTGATGGACGCGTTGTCCGGGTCGTCCGTCTCGAAGGTGAGCGTGTCTTCGTACGCCTGCTCCAGCGGCGGCACGAAGGCCACCACGATGTTCTCGGTGATGCCCGTCTCCACGCGCTCCGGCGCGGAGACGATTTGAAAGACGCCATCGGCCTTGCCCAGCGTGACGTTGGAGACCGTCATCGGCGCGCGGCCCACGTTCAGCACGGGCACGTCCACGCGCTTCTCGTTGAGGACCGGCAGCGTGCCGAAGTCCACCGGGGAGGCGGGCGGCGACAGCTGCGGCTTCACGCGGCTGACGTTGGGGTCTCCACAGGCGGCGGCGAGCAGCGCCAGGGTGATGAACAGCCGCTGCGTCACGGGCCCTTTCCTTCCTCGTAGTACTGCAGCTCGATTTGTCCCGAGAGCGCCGGCACGGATTCACCTGCGAAGTAGACGACGTTGTTGGCCGTCTCGTACGACCAGCCGTCGGGCGCGCCCTGCTTCGGCGTGCACACCAGGTTGATGGAGTCGGCCGGGTTGCCTTCGCACTTCGTGCTGTCGACGCTGGCGCACGGCCGGGTGAACTCCGCGGCGATGTTGCAGGGGTAACGGATGCGCACCTCCAGCGTCTGCAGGTTGGGCTTCACCTGGAGCGCGAACTTCCGCTTGAGGCCCACGGCGTTGGTGGCCAGCTTCTTGAGCGTCGTGGAGAAGTTCTCGTCGCAGATGCTGCCGACTTCCCCGCCCGTCAGGTCCGACAGCGCCTTGTACTTCTGGCCGGGCGTCGCGCCGCAGGAGTTGGTGGGCACGTCGCCCATGATGGCCGCGGTGGTGACGGTGCCGTCGTTGCCCACGCCCTTGGCCGTCTCGAAGTACCGGTAGAAGTAGCGCACGTCCTGGGTGGACTTGTCGTCCTCGTCGGACACGAAGACGAGGTAGAGGTAGGCGTCGGGGCGCAGGAAGGGGAAGGCCGTCTTCGTCTCGCAGTCGTAGGGGCACGTGGGCTTCGAGGCAGTGCAGCCGCGCTTGCAGGTGTCCACCAGCGCCGCGTTGGCCGCGTGCTGCTTGTCGATGGACATGCGCGCCGCCTCCATGCCCACCTCGTAGGGGCTGCCGTTGATGCCCACCTTCACGTTGGCCGCGAAGGAGTTGATGAGGTTGGGCGTGGTGGGCGTCAGCACCTTCGGGTTGCCGACGAAGGCGCCCGCTTCCTTGAAGATGTCGGTGGTGGTGACGGCGATGCGGAAGTCGATGGAGTTCTTCGTGAACTCGTTGATGAAGGCCTGGAAGTTGCGCGCCAGGTTGTCCTGCCGCGGGGCCATCGAGCCGGAGTTGTCGATGACCCACAGCACGTCGATTTTCGACGCGGCCTGCTGCGAGTAGGTGTCGACGCGCACGTCCGGCGGCAACGTCGCGACCAGGTTCTGGCCGCGGCACTCACAGCCGGCAGCGGTGGCGAGGACGGCCAGCGCCACCAGGGACGCGAGGCGGTGCATGCGAGGCTCCAACCGCCCGACCGGTCGGCCTTCCGGACGGTGTGCGACACGGAGAATGGCGGGGTTTGGGGGCACGAGGCAAGTCTCCGCGCGGGGAAACGTCCTCATAGCAGGGGGAGGCCCCGCGGGCGATGGATCAAGCCCGTGAGGAAGGACGCGTCAGCCGGTCTTCTTCTCGAGCGCCGCTAGCCGCGCCTCGAGCTCATCGAAGCGGTCGGTGCTGGAGTCCAGGCTCTGCAGGAAGAGCTCCGTGAGACGGCGCAGGTTCTGTCTGAGCTCCTGAGTGAGTGCCCGGAACCCCGCAAACTCGGAGCCCAGAAGCGCCTGGTCGGCGGCCAGCTCCACGAAGCCCGAACGGAGGCTCGCGAAGTCGGCCGTCAGCTCGTTTGTCCGATGAGTGAGCTCGTTCGTCCGCTGAGTGAGCTCGTTCGTCCGCTGAGTGAACTCGTTCATCCGCTCAGTCAGCTCGTTCATCCGCTGGGCGAACTCGTTCATCCGCTGGGTCACGACGCCCAGCTGGCTGGCCATCGCGTTCATCCGCTCGGACATCAGGTCGAGCCGGGTGAATATCCGCTCGTTGACCTCCTCCTGGCGCGGTCGATGGTGCGCGTCATGCGCTCGAGCTGCTCGCCTACCAGGCCCAGGAGTGCGCGTGCGGGTCGAGGCTCTTCCCCTGGCGGCGCTCCTCCTCGAGGAACTGGAGCGCTCCGCGGGCGGCGGCCAGCGGGTTCTTCAAGTCGTGCGCCATCTGCGCCGAGAAGCGCCCCACGTTGGCGAAGCGTGAGAGGCCCTGGCGCTGCGAGGCCACCGTCAACGTCACGCGGCGGGCCACCAGCATGCCCGTCACCGAGAGGCTGCTCAGCACCAGCGCCAGCACCGCGAGGTTCCCCTGCCACACCACGAAGGCCAGCAGCGCCACCGCCGCCGAGAGCAGCACCACCAGCACGGTGAAGACGCCGGAGCGCACCGCGCTGGGCATCGGCATGAGGCCGGTGCCGAAGGAGAGCAGCGCCATCGCCCCGGTGAAGAGGAAGCTACCCGTCTGAGACAGCGCGGGCACCGCGTAGCCCATGTCGTGCAAGAGGTCCGTCATCACCGAGGCCGTCAGCACCGCCAGCGCGCCGAGGAAGAGCCAGGTGCGCAGGCGTTCCAGAGGTGACGCGGCCTGCCGGAGGTGTCGGAGCACCAGGACTCCGCCCCCCACGACGAGCGGGAGGATGCAGATCGCCAACACGCCTGCCCAGAAGCTGATGTCCCCCGCTGTCGCGCCGCCGGCCTTGAGGTACGTCACCGCGCTGCCCACGCACTGTGCGCCGAAGACGGCGTACGTCGCCCACAGCCAGCGCTCGAGCGAGCGCCGCTTCCCCACGAAGACGAGGGCGAAGTGGAACACCATCGCCGGGAAGACGGGCGAGACGACGGCCCCCACCCAGCGCCAGCGATCATCCCCCGTGAGGAGCAATCCGATGGTGGCGCCGTTCCACGCGAACTGGTCGACGGAGAGGAGCGTCAGCGGGCCGGACAGGGGGCTCCTCCGCGTCGCGGCCATCGCCGCCACCAACACCGCACCCGCCGCGGCCAGCACCGCCAGCCAGAGAGCCGCCGTCGTCGTCATGCGCTGTGGCCCGCCGCCGGCTTCGTCACGGCGCCATCATCGGCTGCTGCGCCGCAACGGGCCAGCACTGCGCCGTCCCTGTCGCTCATTCGACCGAAGCGGTCGGACGTCGCGGGCCGAGGGGAGGCGCATCGCGACGGCCTCGAGGACGGAATGAGCGAAGGTCGTCCTCGCACCTGCTCGTCCCGCAACAGCCCCGAGACCTCACGCGAAGGTCTCCACTTTCAAAGGTACGAACTGGTCGTACTTTGTGTTGTGGGGACGACACAAAGTACGACCAGAATCACCTTTCCAGGCCGCGCCCCGAAGCCGAGGGGCTGCGCGGGACGAGCCGGGCGCCCCGCCCACGCCTTCTCACCTTCCCCTGAGCCATGCCGCCTCTCGGCCGCGTCGCGCTGCCCTCGAAATTCCACGGAGCGTCACGTCGTGGCCGGGAGCCTGGGGCGGCGCCTGTCCCGCACTGCGTCGACGACGAGCAGCACCACCACCAGCATCGCCAAGCCCGCCGCGACGTCGATGGCGTAGTGCTGCTTGGCCGTCAAGGTCGAGGCCGCGACCAGCAGCGCCCAGCCGAAGAGCCACCACGAGAGGCGCGGATTTTCCCGGCGCACCAGCACCGCGGATCCAGTGGCCGTGGCGACGTGCAGGCTGGGTAGACAACTGTTGGGCGAGTCGAAGAAGCGCAGGACGGTGAGCGCCAGTCGAGACAACGCGTGCGCGTCCTCCGGGACCGGGAAGCGCTCGCGCGGGTAGGCCGTGGGGTACACCCAGTGGATGACGCCAGCCACCGCGACGCAGGTCATGAACACCCACAGGAAGCGGTGCACGTTCTCGCGACGCTTGAGGCTCAAGAAGGCCACGAAGGCCAGCACGTAGTCGCTGACGTAGACGAAGACGGTGGCGGGCAGGAAGGGCACCGCCTCGTCCAGCGCCGTCATCGGCAACGAGCGCGGCGTGCCCAGCGGCAGGTGGTTGCCCACCATGTAGACGACGGCGTGGAGCGCGGTGAAGAAGCCCGCCAGGAAGAGCTGCCGACCGAATGTGAGCTCCCGTTGCAGAGCGCGACCTCCGTGGAGCACCTTTTCACGACACCGGCGCGCGCGCGACGCCTTCGAGTCCTCACCACGCCGTCGGGCGGTAGTCCTTCAGGAAGCGGCCGAACACCGGCTCTTCGCCCCGCGCGGTGGAGAAAATCGGATCGACCACCCGCGCAGCGCCGTCCACGATGTCCAGCGGAGGCTGGAAGCCGAGGTCGTCCTTCTTGCGCGCGGCGTGCTGCGCCGGGTCCTCGTCCGTCACCCAGCCGGTGTCCACCGCGTTCATCCAGATGCCGTCCTTCGCGTAGTCGGGCGCGCTGGTGAGCGTCATCATGTTGAGCGCCGCCTTGGCCATGTTGGTGTGCGGGTGCTTGTCCGTCTTGGTGCCGCGGCTGAAGCTGCCTTCCATCGCCGAGACGTTGACGATGTGCTTGTGGCCCGGCGGCGACGAGCGCATCAATTCCCGCAGGCGCCCAGCGAGGACGAAGGGCGCCACCGCGTTCACCAACTGCACCTCGAGGAGCTCGGGCGTCGGCACCTCGTGTAGCCTGAGGCGCCAGGAGTTCACGGTGCGCAGGTCGACCTGCTGGAGATCCGCGTCCAGCTTGCCCTCGGGGAAGACGTCCATGCCGTAGCTGGCGTCCTCCCACGTGTAGCGGACCTGCGAGGCGCGCGCGGACGCCACCAGCCCCGCGCCCGGCCCCTGTCCCGCGTGCCACGTCGCCAGCCCGGTCACGTCCTCGCCCGCGCCCCTGGGCAGCGCGTGAGTCAGCCCCATCGCCGACAGGCACTCCTGCCGGCCCTTGAGCAGCTCCTGCGCGCCCGGCGGCAGCGTCGAGACTGGCGCTTCCTCGGTCGCCATGAGGTGCGAGAAGAAGCCGACGGGGCGGCGCACCGTCTGAGCCGCGTTGTTGATGAGGATGTCGAGGCGCGGAAGACGGCGGGACAGCCAGCGCGCGAACAGCTCCACCGACGGGGAGTGGCGCAGGTCGAGCCCGTGCACCTCGAGGCGGTGGCCCCACTCGGAGAAGTCGGGTTCCTTCGCGTAGCGCAGCGCCGCGTCGTGCGGGAAACGGGTGGTGGCGATGACGCGAGCGCCAGCGCGCAACATCATCAGCGCGGCCTGCTGGCCAATCTTGAGCCGCGCTCCGGTGATGACGGCCACCTGCCCGTCGAGCCGGCCCACGGGGAAGCGCCTGGCGTAGTTGAAGTCGCCGCACCCCACGCACATCGCGTCGTAGAAGTGGTGCACCTGGCGGTAGTCGGCCTTGCACACGTAGCAGTGGCGCGCCTCTTCCAGCAGCGGCGCGTCGGCGCGAGCCCCCGAGACGAGCAGCGGCGGAGGCGCGGTGAAGACGGCCTGCTGCCGCGCCACCCGGATGGCGGTGTTGTCGCGCACCGCGCGGTCCTTCGCGCGACGCAGCTCGCCTTCCTTCTTCTTCTGGTGCTTGCGCAGCCGGTGCACGTCGTCGCGCGTCGGGGTGGACACGCGGCCGGCGGCGGCGAGCAGCGCCTTCCGGTCGGCCTCGGAGAGGGCGTCGAGCAGCGTCCGGTCTTGCACCACGGCGTCGAGGACGCGGGTGACGGACTTGAGCTGCTCGGCGGAGACGGACGGCGGCGGCTTCGAGGGGGCGTTCACGACGGGCGGCTCCATACACGACTCTGCGTGCCCCGCGCACCCACCCCTCTCAGCGCCGGCGCGAGACACGGCCGGAGTCGGGAGCGGCGCTACTTCTTCGACTTGCGGTACTCGTCGCGCAGCTTCACGACCTGGTCGAAGAAGGCCTCGCTCACCACCTTGGAGCGCACCGCGGGCCAGGACCGCTCCGCCGCCTTCTGCCAGGGGCCGGGCTCGACCTTCACCACCTCGAGGCCCTGCTTCTTCATCGCCACGATGGCGTCGTCGTTGAGCCGCTTCACCTCGGCGTCGATGCGGCCGTTGATCTCCTTGGCGATGGCCAGGAGCTTCTGGCGCAGCTCGGGGTTGATCTTCTCCCACACGTCCTTCTTCACCACGGTGGCGCCGATCAAGTACGTCCACGGGAAGTCCATCATCTTGTTCGCCTTGTCGAAGAGGCGCGCGGTCAACGCGTAGGCCGGGACCTGCGCGACGCAGTTGATCATCCCCGTCTGCAGCGAGGGGACGATGTCGACGGACGAGAGGACGACGGGGCGGAAGCCGACCAGCTTGAAGGCCTCGATGGAGCCAGGGTCTCCGTCCCACGCGAAGAACTTCGCGTCGGCGGCGGCCTCGGGCGTCGCGTAGGGCTTGGTGCAGAAGATGTAGACGGTGCCCACCTGCGCCCAGGCCAGCACGGAATAGCCCTTGGCCTCGAGCGCCGCGTTCAGCTGCCCTTCCACCTTCGGGAAGACGCCGCGGAACTCCGCCTCGTCCACCATGCCGGGCGTGGAGAAGACCATCGGCTCGGCGGTGAGATCGTGCAGGCCGACGTTGGTGATGGACGCGGCCTGCAGCTGGCCCACGCCCATCTTCCGCACCATGTCGCCTTCGCTGCCCTGCGTGCCGCCGGCGTAGATCTTCAGCTTCACCTCGCCGTTGGACGCCTGCTCCCACTTCTCGGCCAGCTCCTTGAGCAGCGAGTGCCAGGTGCTGCCCTGCGGGGCGAGAGTGCCCAGCTTGATGGTCACCTTCTCGGCCAGCGCGGGCATCGCCAGCAGGGCCACGGTCATCGCCAGAAGTCGCTTCGTCACGGTCTTGTCCCTTTGCGTGTGAATCAGTTGAAGAGGTCGTCGGCGTGGTCCAGTAACAGCCTGGCACGCCGCTGGGCGATGATGTTCGCGAGGCGGTCGGGCTTCGAGGCGTTGGCGTCGGCTGCCAGCACGGCTTTGAGCGTCTTCTCGAAGTCCTCGCGCTTCTGGCCCTGCACCAGCGGCCCTTCGGCCCAGGACACCTGCACGCCGAGCCGCCGGCCGTGGCTGAGCGCAAGCGCCCTGTCGAGGTGTGCCTTCGCGGTGGCCTCGGTGCCGCCGGGCCGGGCGGCTTCGTAGGACACGGCGAACTCGTGCAGCGCGCCGTCGTCCCAGCCCTCGTCCAATTCCAGCGCGCGGGTGAGGAGGGCGCCCGGCGCGGGCAACTCGGCGACCAGCTGCATGTCTTCCTTCCCGTTCGAAATCGCCAGCGCCCACGCGGCGGCGGTCCAGTAGACGAGGGGGAGGTCTTCCTTCTTCAGCGGGGCGACGGCCTCGGGAAGCCCGCGCACCGACTTGAGCTTTTCGGTGATGCCGGGAGAGGACAGCTCGAGGCCGCGCAGGCCGTAGTCGCGGGCCCGGAGGAAGAGCTTCTTCGCGCGCTCGCGGCCGGCCTTCGACTGGGAAAACTTCGAGTCGAGCTCCGCCGCGTCCGCGTCCTGCTGCACGAAGGCATAGGCGTACTGGGTGAAGCCCGACGCGAGCGAGGTGAGCAGCCCCACGTGTTCGGGCTGGGACTCCAGCACGCTCTCCATCGTCTTGAGGCCGAAGGGCGCGGCGTCGCGGATGAGCTCGGGGTCGTCGTCGCTGCCTAAGTTGCCCGGGCCGGACAAGGCGTCGGCGATGGCGTTGGTGGCGATGGACTTGCAGCCGGGCAGCGCCAACGCGAGGAGCGCGGTGAAGAAGAGACGCAGCAGCAAGACACCCTCCGGGCCTTGAAGACGCGGCGGGTTGTATGAGGCGGGCGGGGCGGGATCAACGAACTCGCGCCGCGACTGGTCGCAGGCCGCGCTCTCAGCCAGGGTGCCGGAGGACACCGGACATCTCTCACCTCGCGAGACAGAGTGGCGTAGGCTCTGCCAGGCATGCCGCGACGAATCAGCACCGCTCTGCCGTCCGGACCGCTGGCGCGCGCCTCCACCGGCACGCCGAAGGACACGCTGGGGAGACTGCTGGACGCGGCGGCGAAGCTGCCTCGAGGCCTGGGACCCGAGGGGAGCGAGCCACTCCTGACGCCCCGCGAAGCGACCCGCGTCCGCGCCGCCTTCCAGAAGGCCAGCGCCAGCACCCGCGAAGAGCTCCTCTCTCTGGCGAAGGCCTTGAGCGGCGTGGGGCAGGGCCTCTTCCTCCGCGCGGTGGGCGCCCGGGCTGACCGCATCACCGACGCAGCGTCGCTCGCGACCTTGCGCACCTTCGCGCGCGCGGTGGAAAGCCTCGACGGCGCCACCTTGCGCGAGCGCGCCACCGTGCTGGACCTCGACTCGACGAAGGACACCAACGCCTTCGACGCACAGACGCTGTGGGAGAAGCGCGGCACCGTCACCGCGCCGAAGGGCCGCGCCGCGGCCGACGACGACGGGCTGTTGCAGCGCTTCACGTCCACCTGCGGGCCCACCGTGCTGCAGATGGTGCTGGCCGAGGCGGACCCGGTGGTGGCCTTCGCCATCAACGCGGGCGGGCGGGCCTCCACGTCTTCACGCGACGCTGCGGCGGACTTCCAGCGCGCCGTGCTGGAGGAGTTCGGCGGCGTGGGCATTCCCCGCGCCGAGTCCGCGCTCGCCTCACGCCTGAAGAATGCGCTGGGCCGGCTGTCCTCGTCCGGCGAGGTGAGCGGAGACCAGAAGGAGGCGCTGTTGCGCTACGCGCGCTCGCTGGGGCCGCTGGACGCCCGGGCGAAGAACGCGCTTCACGCGGTGCGCGAGCGCTTCGGTGGCTTTCCTTCCGACGCGGAGCTGACGCAGCTGCGCACCGCCATCCTCCCGGCGCGCGACGAGGGCCTGGGCACCGCCGAGTTCCAGAAGGCCTTCGACAAGTACGTGCGCCACGTCACCGGCACGCAGTACCGCATGACGAACCCTCCTGACGGCTTCGCCCGCGGGCAGGCCGGCAGGCACCTCGACGCCGTGGAGCGCGCCCTCAAAGCCGGTGTCGACGTGCCCTTCGGCGTCAGCGAGCCCGCCCACTGGATGCTGCTGACGGCCACGCGACGCGGCGCGGGTGGGCGGGAGTTTCTCGTGTCGGACCCGGACGGCGGGCGCACCGCCTGGGTGACGGAGAAGGACTTCGTGTCCGGCGTCTTCGGCTCGAAGCAGTTCACCCTGAACCGCCCGGGTGAGCGGCCCTACGTGGACTGCTTCTTCCTGCCTGCCTGAACCGCGGGCAGCACGGCGCGGGGTCACCGCAAGCGCACCACCAGGCAGTATGGGAAGCCGGACTTCGTCGTCGACGCCTCGCTCACCTGGAGGAAGTAGGTCCCGGGCGTCAGCACGGCCGCCGAGTCGATTCGCGAGCAATTGCCACGGCCACCGGTGGTGTTGGCCTGGAGGGGCAGCCCCGCGCCGCTGAGGAGATCGAGCCGGGAGTCGAGGTTCAAGGACTCGCAGGTCGTGCTGACGGTGGAGGACTCGATGACCTCAGCGTGGAGGGCAGCCTGCGATGAGAGCGTGAAGAGGAAGGTGTCGCTGAGGTCACCGGTGCTGGCGAGGCCCCCACACATCACGATGTCGGGGCCCGTCATCAGGTTGGCCTGGGCCGTGGTGTCATTCACCTCCGTCTCGGTGCTGCGCTGGGTGATCAGGGTGGGAGTCAGCCAGTACGGCAATGGTTGGTTGCCCGTCGCCGTGCGGGCGAGCGACAGGTAGTAGGTGCCCGGCTGGACCTGGGCCACCAACAACCGGCAAGCGAACGCGGAGGTGTTCTGCTCGCTGCTCAACTGGCTGGCCGAAGAATCGAGCAGCGCCAGCCGAACGTCGCTGAAGTTGGAGCAGCCGAACGAGCCCACCTCGACGCGCAGGACGCCAGCGGTCGCCACGTTGATGCGGAAGAGGTCGGCCTCGCTCAAGCCCATGTCGGCGTTGACGGCCGTACCAGACGTCAACACCTGTCCGGTGGCGTCAGCGAGCACGCGGGTGTCGTTGGCTCGATCACCCACGCTGGGCAGAGGGAGTGAAAACAATCTGACGGTGACAGTGAGTGGCCGGGGCTCCGGGCCATTCTTCGACACCCGTTCGCCAACGCACCCGGGCAGTCGGCGTTGCAGGTGCCGACCCAGCAGCCCTGTCACGGCGCCGCCCGGTCAGGCGCCGAGGAGAAATCGCGCCAGCGCCACCGCGCGCGGCACCAGCGTGCGGACGTCGATGTACTCGTCTGGCGTGTGGAAGTGCTGGCCACGAGGACCCAGCGCGTCGAGGGTGGGGATGCCCATGGCCGCTGCCGTGTTTCCGTCGCTGCCGCCGCCGGCCCGGGGCGCCTCCTGGTCGCTCAGGCCCACCGCCTTCGCGCACGCGCCGTAGCGCTGCACCAGCGCAGCCGTCGCCGCCGTCTTCTCCATCGGCAGCCGCCCGCCGCGCACCTCGAGCTCGAGTCGAGTGCCAGCCACCGCCACGTCCTTCGCCGCTGCCTCGAGCGCCTCGAGCAACGCCGTCCGCGCCGCCGCGGTGGGGAAGCGCAGGTCCAGCTCGGCGATGGCCTCGGCGGGGACGGTGTTCTTCGACGTGCCGCCGTGGAAGGTGCCCACGTTGACGGTGACGCCGGCGGCCTTGTCTGACAGGTGCTGGGCCCTGTCGACGAAGCGCGAGAGCGACCAGATGGCGTTGGCCCCGTCCCAATAGTTGTTGCCCGAATGGGCCGCCTTGCCGTGCGCGCGGCAGGCCACACTGCCTGTGCCCTTGCGCTCGGTGACGAGGGCGTCGTTGCTGCGGCCCGATTCAAACACCAGCGCGGCCTGGCTGCCGGCGATGACGCTGCGAATCAGCGGCGCGCCCTCGGGAGAGCCGACCTCCTCGTCCGCCACCACTACCACGCGCAGCGGTGGCGCCGCGTCGAGCCCCGACGTCTGCGCGACGGCCTTGAGCGCCCAGGCGATGGTGACCAGCCCGCCCTTCATGTCCAGCACGCCCGGCCCGCGTCGCTTGTCGCCTTCGACGCGGTAGCCCTCGAAGACTCCAGGCGGAAACACGGTGTCGAGGTGGCCCAGCAGGGCGATTGGTGCCGTGCCATTTCCGGTGGAGCGGAAGACGTGGTGGTCGGCGAAGCGCGCGCTGGGGACGACTTCATGCGTGAGCCCGGGAATGGCGAACAGGTCGGCCAGCAGCCGGCCCACCTCGCGCCCGCCCGCGGCGTTCTCGGTGAAGGAGTTCACTTCCACGAGGGACTTGAGGGCAGCCTCCATCGCGGGCAGCTGGCTCTCGAGCCACTTCTGGGCGTCGTCGCCGCTCACGAGACGAGGACCGTGCCGACGCTGCCGGGCTCGAGGACAGCGCGCTTCAAGTCTCCGGCCGCCAGCTTCCCGACGATGACGACGGACTTCGCGCCGTGCTTGAGCACGTCGAAGGACTCCTGCAGCTTCGGAATCATCCCTCCCGACACGGTGCCGTCGGCGCACATGCGGTCGAACTCCGGACGGGTGATGCGCGAAATCCGGCTCGACGGGTCCTTCACGTCCTTCAGCACGCCTGGCGTCGAGGTGATGAGCACCAGCGCGTCAGCCGAGAGCGCGCCCGCGAGCTGGCTGGCCACCGTGTCGCCGTTGATGTTGAGCGCCTGGCCCTTCTCGTCGCAGCCCAGGCACGCCAGCACCGGCACGTAGCCCAGCTTGAAGAGGTCGGAGAGGAGCGTCACGTTGAAGGCCTTCACGTCGCCCACCAGCCCGAGATCCACCGGGTCCGGCCCCGCGCCCTGCATCACCTTCGGCGGCCGCTTCGTGGCGTGAATCATGTGGCCGCTGGCCCCGTGGAAGCCCACCGCTTTCACGCCGTGCGAGAGCAACCGCGCGCACAGGTCGAAGTTGAGCTGGCCTCCGACGACGTACTTCATGACGTCCAGCGTGGCCGCGTCGGTGTAGCGCCGGCCGGCGATCATCTTCGTCTCCAGGCCGAGCGTCTTCTGCAGCGCGGTGGCCTGCGGACCACCTCCATGCACGAGGGCCACGCGGTTGGAGCCGTCCGCCAGCGCGCGCACGTCATCCGCGATGGTGTCCAGCTCGGGCGACTGCACCAGCTCGCCTCCCAGCTTCAGCACGATGGTCTTCACGGCGGCCACGGCCCCGGGTCCGCCAGGGACGCCTTCTCGTCGAGGCCCAGGACCAGGTTCATGTTCTCGATGGCCTGGCCCGCCCCGCCCTTGATGAGGTTGTCGGTGACGGAGAAGAGGGTGGCGGTGCGCTTGCCGCCGTGGGCAGCGCCGACGGTGCAGCCGACCTCCGCGTAGTTGGAGCCCGACACCGCGGCCACCTCGGGCAGGCGCTTCTTCGGCACGCGCACGAAGGGCTCGCCGGCGTAGCGCTCGCGCAGGAGTCCCTCGACCTTCTCCTGCGTCCACGAGTCGGGCACCTCGACGAAGGCGGTGGCGAAGATGCCGCGCACCAGCGGCGCCGAGATGGGCACGAAACGTAAGCCCACGCCCTTCGCGCCGGCGGCCTCCAGCGTCTGGAGGATTTCCGGCACGTGCTGGTGCTCGAGCGGCTTGTAGGTGCGCAGGTTGCCCGCGCGCACGGGGTGGTGTGTACCCGCCGACGGCGCGACGCCCGAGCCCGAGGAGCCGGTGATGCCCTGCACGTGGACGACCTGCCCGTCGAGGAGGCCCGCCTTCGCCAGCGGCAAGAGCGCCAGCTCGATGGTGGTGGCGAAGCAACCGGGCGAGGCCACGAAGCGCGCCTTCTTGATGGCCTCGCGGTTGAGCTCCGGCAGGCCGTACACGAAGTCCGCGAGGCGCTCGGGGCAGGGGTGCTTGTGCTTGTACCACTTCTCGTACGACGCCACGTCCTTGAGCCGGAAGTCGCCGCTCATGTCGACGACCTTCACGTTCGGCTGCGCGGCGATCTCGGGAATCTTCGCCGCGGCTACGGTGTGCGGCAGGCCGAGCAGCACCACGTCGACGCCCTTCGCCGCCTCGCCCGCGGGCAGTTCCTGGAAGACGAGGTCGCTCAGCTGCTCGAGCGCCGGGTCCGCCGCGGACAAGGGCTCGCCGATGAAGTCCACCGACGCGACGCGCACCAGCTCGACGTCGGGGTGAATGAGGAGCCGGCGGATCATTTCCCCGCCGCCGTACCCGGAGCCGCCAATCACCGCCGCCTTGAAGCGCCTGGCCATGGCGCGGGTCATACACCAGCCTCTCGCCCGCGCATCGTCCGCGAGGCGCTTCAGGGCCTGTGGACGCATGAAGCAAGCTTGTGGCGCGCTGCACCTCTGGTACGACGTGCTTCTGGGCCTTGAGGGGAAGCCTGCGAACGTGGTGACCGAGACTCCAGCTGCCACCGACGTGGACTTCGAGGATCCCGAGAAGGACCTCTCGCCCATCGAGCGGAAGCTGACGCGCGCGGTGGGCCTCTTCGTGGGCGCGCTGGCGCTGGTGATGGTGGTGCTGCCGGTGGCGCAGACGGTGGCGCGGAAGTTCTTCGACACGGAGATCGCCAGCGCGTCCGTCATCGTGCAGCACCTGACGCTGTGGGTGGGCTTCCTGGGCGCGCTGCTGGCAGCGGGCACCGGCAAGCACCTCGCGCTGTCCACCCACGAGGCGATCCCCAAGGGCTGGCCGACGCGGGCCGCGGGGCTGTTCTCGCGCGTCACCTCGGCGTCGGTGTGCGCGCTCCTGGCAGTGGCGTCGTGGCGGGTGGTGCAGGCCGACTCGGAGAGCGGCCGCAACGTGGTGGGGAGCCTCCCCGTGTCGTGGAGCGAGGCCATCATGCCGGTGGCCTTCGCCCTGATGGCGGTGCGCTTCGTGTGGCGCGTCGGGCACGGCCCGCAGTCCTGGGTCGATCGCGGCGTCGCCCTCCTGGCGGTCGTGCTGTCCCTGCTGCTGGGACTCACGGGCGCGTCGTCCTGGGTGGTGACGCTGCTCTTCATCTTCGTGGGCATCGCCTTCCTTTCGGGAACGCCCGTCTTCGTCATCATGGGCGCGTCGGCCATGCTGCTCTTCTGGCGCGACGACACGCCCATCGCCGCGGTGCCGGCCGAGACGTTCCGCCTGGTGTCCTCGGCCACGCTGCCGGCGATTCCGCTCTTGACCATCGCCGGCTACGTGCTGGCGGAGGGCGGCGCAGCGAAGCGCCTGGTGCGCGCGTACAAGGGCTTCTTCGGGTGGATGCCCGGCGGCGTCGCCATCATGGCCACGGTGGTGTGCGCGCTCTTCACCACCTTCACCGGCGGCTCGGGCGTCACCATCCTCGCGCTGGGCGGGCTGCTCCTGCCGATGCTGAAGGAAGAGAAGTACCCCGAGGGCTTCAGCCACGGCCTCGTCACCGCGTCGGGCTCGCTGGGGCTTCTCTTCCCGCCCTCGTTGCCGGTGCTGCTCTACTCGGTGGTGGCGTCGGTGCCGGTGGGGCACCTCTTCCTGGGAGGGCTGGCGCCCGGCGTGCTGATGATGGCGATGGTGGCGGCCTACGGCATCTTCACCGGCGTGCGGAACAGGGTGCCGCGGCAGCGCTTCCACGCGAAGGAGGCCTTCTCCGGGCTGTGGGCGGCGAAGTGGGACCTGGGCCTGCCGACGCTGGTGGTGGCCACGGTGGCGTCGGGCTTCGGCACGGCGGTGGAAGCGAGCGCGCTGGGCTGCGCGTACGCCCTCTTCGTGGAGATGGTGGTGTTCAAGACCATCAGCCCGCGGAAGGACCTGCCGCGCGTGCTGGTGACGGCGGCGACGCTGGTGGGCGCGGTGGTGATGCTCCTGGGCATCGCGATGGGGCTGTCCTCCTGGCTGGTGGACGCCGAGGTGCCCACGGCCTTGCTGGAGTGGACCACCGAGCACGTGAAGAGCCCCTGGGTGTTCCTGCTGGCGCTCAACGTGGGGCTGCTCATCTTCGGCAGCGTGTTGGAGATCTACGCCGCCATCGTGGTGCTGGCGCCGCTGGTGGCGCCCATCGGGGCGGCGTACGGCATCGACCCGGTGCACCTGGGCATCGTCTTCCTCGCGAACCTGGAGCTGGGCTTCCTCTTCCCGCCGATGGGGTTGAACCTCTTCCTCTCGGCGCAGCGCTTCGAGAAGCCGCTGCCGTACCTCTATGCCCGCACCCTGCCCTTCCTCGGCATCCTCGCGGTGGGTGTGCTGCTCATCACGTACCTCGACGTGATGACGACGGGCGTGCTGAGGCTGTTCGGGCAGTAGCCGGCTACGCCTTCGTCTTCGCCTTCGCGAGCTGGAGCAGCCGCTTCGCGTGCGCCTCCGACACCGGCTGCACCGAGAGGCGCTGGCCCTTCTGCAACAGCGCGAGCCCCTCGAGGGCCGAATCCGCCTTCAGCGCCTCCAGCGGCACCAACTGCTTGAAGGCCTCCACGAAGCGCAGCCGCGCCATCATCCAGCGTGGCTCCGCCCGGTCGCTGGTGGCGTCGTAGTACTCGCTCTTCTTGTCGAATTGCGTCGGGTCCACCACCGCCGGCCCGTCGACGCGGCCCAACCCCACCAGCCCCGGCGGTTCGCAGCTCGAGTGGTAGAAGAAGACGAGGTCGCCCTTCTGCATCTGGTCGCGCATGAAATTCCGCGCGAGGAAGTTGCGCACCCCGTCCCAGCCGGTGACGCCGTCCTTCTCGAAGTCCTCGATGGAGTAGACGTCGGGCTCGCTCTTCACCAGCCAATAGCGCTTCGTCATGGGCGGTGGGTTTGTAACCAACTCGTGGCGGCCGTGCGACGCTGCATCGGCGAAACCCATGCTGCGCATCGCCGCGACCGTCGTCTCGAGCGCCTTCCTCCTCTTCCTCGTCCAGCCGCTGGTGGGCAAGGTGGTGCTGCCCTGGTTCGGCGGCGCACCCGCGGTGTGGACGACGTGCCTCCTCTTCTTCCAGGTGGTGTTGCTGGGCGGCTACGCGTGGTCTCACCTCGTGGTGCGGCGGCTACGCGGCGCGTGGCAGCGCAGGGCCCACCTGGCCTTGCTGGCCGTCGCGGTGGCGGCGCTCGTGGTGTCGGCCCTCGACTGGGGCACGCCGCTGGTGCCCTCCGCGGCCCTCAAGCCCGCCGGGAGCGAGTCGCCCACGCTGCGGCTGCTGGGCCTGCTCTTCCTCTCGGTGGGACTGCCCTACTTCACCCTCTCGTCCACCGGACCTCTGCTGCAGGCGTGGGTGGCGCAGCGCGTGCCCACCGCGACGGCCCTGCGCCTCTACTCCGCGTCCAACCTGGGCTCGCTGGTGGGCCTCCTCGCCTTCCCCATCATCTTCGAGCCGCTGTGGCCCCTGAAGATGCTCGCCTGGAGTTGGTCGGTCGGCTTCGTCGCCTTCGCCGTCGCGTGCGCGGCCATCGCGTGGCGGGCGCCCGAGGTGCCGCGAGACGACGTGCGGGAAGAGCGCCTGCCGGCGCGCCGGGTGCTGGCGTGGGTGCTGCTCGCGGCCTTCCCGTCTTCGCTTCTCCTGGCCACCACCAACCACCTCACGCAGGACGTGGCGCCGGTGCCCTTCCTTTGGGTGGCGCCGCTGGTGCTGTACCTCGGCAGCTTCGTCCTCACCTTCGACCACGCGCGCTGGTACCGGCGCGGGCTGGTGTTGCCTGCCCTGGGGGCTTTCGGGGTGCTGGCCGCCGGGCTGTCGCTGTACCCGACGGAGCCCTCCGCCCTGCTGGCCCTCGTGGGCTACCTGGGCTTCCTCTTCCTCGGCTGCGTCGCTGCGCACGGAGAGTTGGTGCGGCGGCGTCCACCCGGCGAGCACCTCACGGCCTTCTACCTCGCGGTGTCCTCCGGCGGCGCGCTGGGCGGCCTCCTCGTCGCCGTGGTGGCGCCGCGGGTGACGTCGGACTTCGTGGAGCTACCCCTGTCCTCGGCCGGGCTGGTGCTGGCCGTGGCGCTCGCGGCGGTGAGCACGGCGCGGACGCAGCGCCCAGCAGCGCCCGCAAACGGGCCGACACCGCAGAAAGGAAGCGCTGTACCGACGGCCGCGGCAGACGGGCATCGAAGTGCGCCGAGCGCAACGTCGGAGGGCCCCGCAATCGACACCTCCGCGAATGCGCTGGTTGGAGACTCCGCGGGCACGGCGCAAGAAGCCTCCGCGGACGGGGCGAACCCGGGCTCGCACCACGCCTCCGCGGACTCGACGCATGCAGCCTCCGCAAGCTCGACGCAGGGAGCCTCCACGCGAGAAGCGTCAGGGCACGCGCCGCACCGAAGCGCCAATGGCGCGACGGATGTGGACTCCGCAGAGGGCGACGCCACCCGACTCCGTGGCGGAGGGCGCGCGGTGTTGGCCGGCGCCGCGCTCCTCGCGGTGCTCTTCGGCTGGAGCCTCACCACCCGCGGCGCCGACGTCCTGCTGCGGCGCCGCGACTTCTTCGGCGTACTGCGCGTCGAGCGCGACCCGAAGGGCACGGTGTTGATGCACGGCCGCGTGATGCACGGCGCGCAGTGGAACTCCCCCGACAAGCGGCGGCTGGCCACCGCGTACTTCTCCCCGGGCTCCGGCATCGGGCGCCTCCTGGCGGCGCGGCCTGGCCCGCTGCGCGTCGGCATCATCGGGCTGGGCGCAGGCACCCTGGCTGCGTACGCGCGCGACGGCGACGTCTTCCGCTTCTACGAAATCAGCCCCTCGGTGGTGGAGGTGGCCCAGGGTGCCGGCGGACATTTCACCTTCCTCTCCGATGCGCCTCGCCCGCCCGAAGTCGTCCTCGGCGATGCGCGCACCTCCCTCGAAGCGGAAGCATCCAACCGCTACGACGTCTTCGTCCTCGACGCCTTCTCGGGCGACAGCGTGCCGGCGCACCTGCTGACGAAGGAGGCCTTCCTCCTCTACCAGCGGCACCTCGCGGCCGACGCTTCCGTCCTCGCGCTCCACGTCTCCAACCGCTACCTGCGCCTGCTGCCCGTGGTGACGCGCCTCGCGCGGGAGCTCGGCCTGCACGGCCTCGTGGTGGAGTCGCCGGCAGGAGAGGGCTGGGCGCTGCGCGCGCTGTGGGTGCTGCTCTCGAGAGACGCCGCTGCGCTGAAGGTGCGTGAGGACGGCTGCACCACCGCGCGCGTGGACGAGCTGCCCCAGGGTCCGCTGTGGACCGACGAGCACACTTCCCTGTGGGGATTGGTGGATTGGTGAGTCGCGCAGAGTCGCCTACACGCCACCACCTCACGCTGGCCAGATCGAAGCGCTGCCCAGAGGGCGGCCGTATACTCGCGCGGGGTGGCCATGCAGCAGGTGTCTTCGATGCGCGCGCACTTTTTCCCTCTACTCGTCTGTCTTTCCTGCGCCGCCCAGGCGGCGTCCCTCACGCTGGACAAGACGCCCGTCGTCCTCGGCAAGACGGAGTCGGTGGCCGTCGTCATCCAGATTGACGAGCCCGAAGGCGCGGACCTCCGGCCCCTGCGCCTCGCCGTCAACGTCGGCAGCTTCGGCGCGGTGCAGCGCCTCGCGCGGGGCAAGTACCGTGCGGTGTACACGCCGCCGGGGACGCGCTTCCCGCAGGTGGCGCTGGTGGCGGTGTGGCGCGAGACGGGCGCCGACGCGCCCATCGAGTTCCTCCGCATTCCCCTCTACGGCTCCACCACGCTGCCGGTGGGCGCGAAGAAGGGCGCGAAGGTGTCGGTGGTGGTAGGCGACGACACCTTCGGCCCGATGGTGGTGGACGCGGATCGCCACATCGACGTGCCCATCGTCGTGCCGCCCGGAGAGCGCGACGCCGACTTGAAGGTGCGCGAGCCCAACGGCAACTCGCTGACGAAGAAGCTGCCCATCAACGTGCCGCCCTACAACAAGGTGACGGCCGCGCTGGTGCCGCACGCCATCGTCGCCGACGGGAAGGACAGGGCGCGCCTCGACATCTTCTACGACTCGACGACGACGGTGGCGCCCGGGCGCATCAAGGTGAAGGCCTCGCTGGGCAGCGTCACCTTCGAGCGCGCGGAACAGGGGCGCTTCGTCTACTGGTACGTGCCGCCCGTCAACGCGAACGCCGCGCAGGTGGACTTCAGCGTGGAGGTGGACGGCGACAAGGCGGCCAACGCGACCACCCAATTGCGGCTCGGCCTGCCCGCGCCCGCCCGGGTGGTGGTGCGCCCGCCGTCGAAGCCGCTGCAGGCCGACGGCGTCTCGAAGGCGCCGCTGCAGGTGGTGGTGCTGGACAACGAGGGCCTCGGCCTTCCCGACCAGCAGGTGACGCTGACAGCCAACGGTGCGCCGGTGGGCGGCCTGGTGTACCGGGGCCACGGCATCTACGAGGTGCAGTATGTCGCGCCGTCCGACTACCCGCCGGGCGGCCTCGTGCAGCTCTCCGCCAGCGTCAAGGTAGGCGAGGAGAAGCTGGAGGGCGTCGCCAACTACGTGCTGTCGGCCACCGCGCTGCCGAAGGAGGCCGTGGCGCAAGTCGTCCCCGCGCCGCTGCCGGCGGACGGGCGCACGAAGGGGCAGCTGAAGCTGGACGTGCGCGACGAAGCCGGGTTGCCGCTCCCGGGCGCGAAGCTGGTGGCCGTCGCGAGCCACGGCACGCTGGGCCCGCTGGAGGACGAGGGCGGCGGGAAGTACCGCGCCAGCTACACCGCGCCCGACGACATCCCCGAGGGAGAGGCCCTCATCCGCGTGGTGGACGCGACGGGCGGCTTCGAGCAACGCGTCGTGGTGCCGATGCGGGAGGACCCCCGGCGCTTCCTCATCGGCGCGCGGGCGGGCCTGGTGCACAGCCTGTCCGAGTTGATGGGCGCGCGCTTCGGCGGCGACCTGTCCGTGCCGGTACGCGCGGGGCCGGTGCTGCTGTGGCTGTCGGTGGTGGGCCAGGTGGGCTGGGCGTCGCAGCAACTCACCGACGCGTCGGGGCAGCTCACCACGCGCAGCGACCTCCTCTTCGTACCGATGACGGCGCGGCTGGCGGTGGAGGTGTACGCCTCGCGGCGCTTCGCGGTGCAGCTGGGCGCAGGAGGCGGCGCCACGTGGGCGCAGTACAGCACGTCTCTCACGGGAGAGTCGGCCAGCGCGTGGGGCCCCAACGTCGGGGGCTTCGCCGCCGCCACGCTGTCGGTGGGCCCCGGCCACTTCTTCCTCGAGGCGGGGTACTCGTGGGCGCCAGTGTCAGGGCCGGGTTTCTCGGCGGAGACGGGCGGCATCGGCGCCGCGCTCGGCTACCGCCTCGGAGTCCTCTGAAGACGCCATGCGCCTTCGCTCCTCCATGCTGTTGGGCGCGCTGCTGCTGGGCTGCGGCTCCGGCGCACCCGCGCCCAGGGTGACGTCCATCTCCCCGGCGCAGGGAGGCGAGGGCCAGGCGGTGGACGTGGTGGTGACGGGTGAGGGCTTCCTCGCGGCCATCGTCACGGACTTCCGTTCCCGCGCTCGCTCGTCGGTGGACGGCACGGTGTCGGTGTCCCTCCTCTCGGAGGCCGGCGACGCCACGCCCCTCGAGGAAGTCGTGCTGGTGGACGTGCACACGGTGCGGGCGCGCGTGCCGGCGACGCTGCCTCGCGGGCTGTACGACGTGAGGGTGGTGGACGCGCGCGGCGCCGAGGCGACGCTGCCGGGCGGGTACTCGGTGGTGACGCCGGCGGAGAGCGTCGCGTCCTTCACCGTCGAACCCATCGCCTCGCAGTCGCCGGGCGTGCCCTTCGCGGTGCGCCTGCTGGCGGTGGACGCCAACGGCATGCTGGTGGAGAGCTTCGACGGCGCCGTCACCTTGTCGGACGACACCGGCACGCTGACGCCCGCCATGCCCGGCGCCTTCGTGCGCGGGCGACTCCTGGCCTTCGTCACCGTCACCACGCTGGCGACCGGCAACGTCCTGCGCGCGGCCGACGCGCTCGGGCACACCGGGGCGTCGCTCCCCTTCGACGTCGTGCCCGGGCCGGCCGCGCGGGCCACCTTCGCCCAGCCAGCGCCCTCGCTGCAGGCGGACGTCTGTGGAGGCCCCTTCCGGCTCCAGCTCACCGACCAGATGGGCTTCGCAGTCCCTGCCCCGGCCGACGAGGTGGTGGCCCTCTCCTCGGTGCCGTCGGCGGGCCTCGGCTTCTTCTCGGACTCGAGCTGCATGGTGCCGGTGACGTCCGCGACGCTGGCCGTGGGCGCGCAGGCGGTGGAGGTGTACGCGCGGGGCACGCTGGCGGGGACGCTCTCCGTGCGCGCCTCGCCGACGTCCTTCCCCACGTCGGAGCAGGTGGTGGTGGTGGCGCCCGGGCCCGCGGCGTCCCTCACCTTCTCCGCGCCGCCAACGCCGGTGCGGGCGGCCGTGTGCTCTCCGCCCGTGGACATCACCGCCGAGGACGCCTTCGGAAACCCCGCGCCGCCCGCCGTCACCACGGCCCTCACCGTCAACGTCACGCCCGCGGCGGAAGCAGCCCTCTTCTCGGACGCCACCTGTTCCACCGCGCTGGGACAGGTGGTGCTGGATGCGTCGCGCGCCTCGGCCCGGGTGTTCCTGCTGGCCGGCGACGCAGGCGTGGTGCGCCTCGAAGCGCTGGCGACGGACGCCGACGGAGGCACGCCCCTCTCCTCGGCCGCGCTGGACGTGGAGGTGTCGCCGTGACGCGCCCCACGGGACGTGGCTGTTCGGGCGCCGGGACTGACCAGGGCAATCCGTCCGCCTCGAGGTCGCCAACTCGTCATCCGCTGGCCCCTTGCGGCGTCGGCACCAGACGAATCGCGGACGCAGCCTCTTCCGTGAGGGCCTGTGCTTTCCCTGAGAATCGCGTGTCGCGGCAGGCGAGGGCCTCCGCACCCGGAGGCCGGGCGGGTGGCCGCTGGGCCGCCATCGCCGCGCTGCTGCTGACTCTCGGCTCCGCCTGCAGTCGCCCCGCCGCCCCTCCCACGTTGACGGCCATCACTCCCGACCGCGGGCCGGCGGACCGCCCCGTCGACGTCGTCATCACCGGCGAGCGGCTGAGGCCGCACCTCTTCACTGACTTCTCGAAGAAATCCGGCAGCACGCTGAGTGGCGCCTGGAGCGCGCGCCTGGGCCGCGTGGCCCTCGAGCAGGTGGCGCTCGCGGAGGACGGCCTGCACGCCGTGGTGCCCGCGGGCCTCACGCCCGGCCTGTACACCCTCCATGTCGTCACTCCGTCAAACCTGGAGTTGACGCTGGCCGACGCCTTCCGGGTGGTGTCGGTGGACAACCTCGACGCGCTCGTCGCGGCCTACCGCATCGAACCGGTGGCGCCGCAGCGCGTGGGCGTGCCCTTCGACGTCACCGTCACCGCGCGTGACGAGCAGGGCCGCGTGGTGGATGGCTTCGCCGGCGTCGCCTCGCTGGCCGACCGCACCGGCACCGTGGTGCCCCGTACCGTCGGCCCCTTCCTCTCCGGCACGTGGACGGGCCGCGTCGAGGTGCGCGCTCCTTCCACCGCCGACGCCCTCACCGTCAGCGACGCCGCCGGCCGCACCGGCGCCAGCAACGACTTCCCCGTCGGGCCGGGCCCTGGCGCGGCGCTGCGCTTCCAGACGCCTCCGCGCACCACCGTCGCGGGCGGGTGTTCCGAAGCGGTGACGCTGGAGGCCGTCGATGCCACTGGCGCCCGGGTGACGCTGCCGGCCGCCCTCGCCCTCGACGTCACCGCCACGCCCCCCACCGGCCTCACGCTTTTCGCAGACGCCGCGTGCACGACGGCCCTCACCGCTTTGGAGTTGGCGACCAACGGCGCCGCCACCGTCTACCTGCGCAGCACCCGCGCCGGCCAGGTGCGCCTCAACGCGTCGGCAGCGGGCCTGGTGGGCGCCGCACAGGTGGAGACGGTGACGCCGGCCGCGCCCACCTCCTTCGTCTTCGTCACGCCCCCGCCCACGGTGACGGCTGGCGCGTGCAGCAACACGGTGACGTTGGCCGTGCGCGACGCCTTCGGCAACGACGCGCCGGGCACGGCGGCGCGACTCGTGGCGTTGTCCGCGTCGCCCTCCGCGGGCTTCACCTTCTTCGACGCGCCCGGCTGCGGCACGGCGGCGACGCAGGTGACGATGCCCGCGGGGAGCGCGCGCGTGGACCTCTCGCTGCAGGGCACCACGGCGGGGGTGGTGACGGTGACGGCCGCCACCGCCGGGCTGCCGGACGCCACCCAGCAGGTGCGCATCACGCCCGAGGGCTTCCCTTCACGCGTCGTCATCGTCTCGCCGCCGCAGACGCTGGAGGTGGGGCTGTGCAGCGGCCCGCTGGCGGCGCAGACGCAGGACTCGCTGGGCAACGCCGTCTCCAGCCCCACGCCGGTGACGCTGGCCCTCGACTCGGCCCCGGCCGGCGCGCTGGCCTTCTTCTCCGACGACACCTGCATGACGCCGGCCACGCAGGTGATTGTGGCCGGCGGCACCAGCACCGCCCTCGTCTACTTCCGCGGCGTGCAGCCGGGCGCCATCACCGCGCAGGTTTCCAGCACGGGCCTGATGGGCGACGCGCAGGTGCAGACCATCCTCCCCGGGCCTGCGGCGCAACTGGCCTTCGCCACGCCTCCCCGCAGCGCGCCCGCAGGTAGCTGCTCCGCCGACGTCGTCATCGAGGTGCGCGACGCCATGGGCTTCTCCACCACGGTGACGGCGCCCGCCGTGGTGTCGCTGGCCGCCACGCCGGCCCCGGGCTTCACCTTCTTCGACGACGCCGCGTGCACCAACGCCGTCACCTCGGCGACGCTGGCGGGGGGGACCGGCTCGGCGCGCCTCTACTTCCGCGGCAGCGCGGCGGGCCAGGTGACGGTGGACGGGCAGTCACCGGGCCTCACCCCCGCGCAGCAGGTGGAGACGGTGACGCCCGCGCCCCCAGCACAGCTCGTCTTCCTCACCGCGGCCCAGACGGTGGGCGCAGGCATGTGCAGCGGCGTCGCCACCGTCGAGGCCCGCGACGCCTTCGGCAACGCCGCGCCCGACACCGCGGCGCGCGTGCTGGCGCTCTCCGCCGCGCCGTCCACCGGCGTCACCTTCTTCGCGGACCCCGGCTGCACCACGGCGTCCAGCAACGTCACGCTGCCCGCGGGCAGCACCCAGGCCAGCTTCTTCTTCCGCGCGACGCAGGTGGGCACGCTGACGCTCACGGCCGCCTCCGCGGGCCTCACGTCGGCTCAGCAACAGGCCACGGTGACGCCGGGCGCCGCCGCCGCGCTGGCCTTCACCACCGCCGCCCAGTCGCGCACCGCCGGAAGTTGCTCCGGCATCGCCACCGTGCAGGTGCGGGACAGCCTCGGCAACGCCAGCCCCGTCGCGTCCGCCACCTCGGTGGGCCTGGTGGCCGCGCCCGCCGCCGGCTTCACCTTCTTCTCGGACGCCTCGTGCACCACCGCCGTCTCCGCCGTCAGCGTGCCGGCGGGAGGCGCCACCGCGTCATTCTACTTCCGTGGCACCGCCGCCGGCCTGGTGGCCGTCACCGCGTCGGCCACCGGCCTCGCCAGCGCCCAGCAAAGCGAAACCATCACGCCCGCCGCCGCCGCGGCGCTGGCCTTCCTCACGCCCGCGCGGACGGTGACGGCCGGCGGGTGCAGCGCCAACCTCGACGTGCAGGTGCGCGACGGCTTCGGCAACGCGGTGCCGCAAGGGGCGGCGCGCACCGTCAACCTGTCCGCGATGCCGTCCGCGGGCTTCACCTTCTACAGCGACGCGGCGTGCGGGACGGCTGCCACCAGCGTCACCATCGGCGCGGGCGCGTCCACCGTCAGCTTCTACGTGCGCGGCACCTCGGCTGGCTCCGTCACCGTCACCGCGCAGTCCGCCGGCGTCACCGACGCCACGCAGGCCGTCACCGTCACCGCCGCCGCCACGCCGTCCAAGCTGGCCTTCACCACGCCGACGCGCACGGTGGTGGCCGGACAGTGCAGCGCCGTCCTCTCGGTGCAGAGCCGGGACAGCTTCGACAACCCGCGCGCCGTGGCGGCCAACACCGCTGTCTCCTTGAGCGCCGTGCCGCCCACCGGAGTCACCTTCTTCTCGGACGCGGCGTGCACCACCCCGGCGGCCTCCGTCACGTTGCTCGCCGGCACCGACTCGGTGTCCTTCTACGTGCGCGGAGGCAGCGCCGGCGCCACGCAGGTGACGGCCACCGCGGCGGGCCTCAATCCGGCCACGCAGGCGGTGACGGTGAATGCCGCGCCGCCCGACCGCCTCGTCTTCGTCACGCCTGCGCGCACGGTGGCCGCGGGGAGTTGCTCGGCCGTCCTCACCGTCGAGAGCCGCGACGCGCTGGGCAACGCGTCGCCGCCGGGCAGCGCCACCACCGTCAACCTCACCTCCGGGCCAGGCGTCACCTTCTACAGCGACGCGGCCTGCGGCACGGCGGTGACGCAGGTGACGCTGGGCGCGGCGGCCACCCAGCAGTCCTTCTACGTGCGCGGCACGCAGGCGGGCAGCCCCACCGTCACCGCCACCGCCGCGGGCCTCACGCCGGCCACCCAGGGCCTCACCGTCAACGCCGGCGCGCCGACGAAGCTGGCCTTCACCAACACCGCATTGTCCACCGTGGCCGGAGGCTGCAGCGCGGCCGCCACCGTGCAGGTGCGCGACACGTACGACAACGCGGTGACGCTGGCCTCCCCCCTGCCCGTCAACCTCACCACCAGCGGCGTCCCGGTGACGCTGTACACCGGCGCCTGCGGGACGGCGGTGACGCAGGTGACGGTGGCGGCAGGCAGCAGCACCGCCAGCTTCACCTTGCGCGGGACGACGGCAGGGGCCGTGACGGTGACGGCCACCGCCACGGGCCTCACGCCCGCCGCGCAGGTGGAGACGGTGACGCCGGCCGCGCCAGCACAGCTCGTCTTCATCACCGCGCCCCAGACGCTCACCGCGGGCAGTTGCTCGGCGGTGGCGACGCTGGAGGCGAGAGACGCCTACGGCAACGCCTCCCCTGTCGGCGCGGCCACCACCGTCAACCTGTCGGCCACGCCCGCCACCGGCTTCGGCTTCTTCACCGCCGCGGGCTGCGGCACGGGCACCGCGTCCGTCACGCTGGGCGCGGGCGCCTCGCAGGTGAGCTTCTTCTTCCGGGGCACGGCGTCCGGCGCGGTGCAGGCCACGGGCTCGGCCACCGGCTTCACCGCCGCCAACCAGACGGAGACCATCAACCCCGGGCCGGCGACCACCTTCGCGTGGGACCCCATCTCGTCTCCGAGGACACTCGGCGTGCCCTTCGCCGTGACGGTGCGCGCCCGCGACGCCTTCGGCAACGCAGCCACGTCCTTCGCCGGGACGGCCACGCTGTCTTTGACGCCGGTGGCCACCACCGTCACCTGCGTGGCGCCGTGCACCAGCGCGTCCGTCACCGACGTCTTCGCGGCCGGCGTGTGGAGCGGCACCATCACGCTGGGGGGCTCGTCGGGCACCGGGCGCGTGCTGACGGCCACGCAGGGCGTCATCAGCGGCAGCTCGGCCGCATTCGACGTGGTGGTGGCCAACCGCACGCCGCCCATCGCGCGCTTCACCGTGACGCCGCGGGTGGTGACGACGGGAGAGAACGTGTCCTTCGACGCGTCCACCTCGTCCGACCTCCAGACGGCCACCGCGGCGCTGCAGGTGAGCTGGGACTTCACCGGCAGCGCGGGCGGGCCTCCGCCGTGGAGCGCGTGGACCACCACCAAGACGGCCACCAACAGCTTCGCCACCGCCGGCCTGCGCACGGTGCGCCTGGCGGTGCGGGACGCAGACGGCGACATCGGCTACGCGACGGGCTGGGTGCAGGTGCTGAGCGGCGCCACCAACCGCTGCATCGTCGACACCAGCAGCAACACCGACGACGGCGCGTCCAGTTGCTCCAGCCGCGGCCCGGACAACCGCCTGTCGCTGGTGGAGGCGGTGCGCCTGTCCAACTCGATGGCGGGGGTGCAGACCATCACCTTCGACCAGGCCCGCACCATCACCGGCTCGGGCTTTGGCACCCTCAACTTCACTTCCACCGCCGACGTCATCGCGCCCAGCGGGGTGCAGTTGGTGGGCTGGGTGCCCCGCGTCACGCAAGCGGGCGCCACGGTGCGCATGTACGGACTCGAGCTCTCGGGGCAGAACGTCGACATCACCGTCGCGGCGGGCGCGACGCTGGAGCTCTACGACACCTACCTCCACAACCTCGACGGCATCGTCACCGACGGGACGCTGCTGCTGGACAAGGTGACGATGGCCAGTTGCACCAACAACGCCTGCGTCGCGGTGCGCGCCGCCACCACGGTGAGGTACTCCCACTTCCGCGCGTCGGGCACGGGCATCGACGTCGACGGCTGCAGCGCAGGGGCGAACCTCCTCAACGTCTTCGCGAGCGTCTTCAGCGGGCTGTCCTGGGGCATCAACGGCAACTGCCCCAGCAGCCTGACGCTGCGCCACAACACCTTCGACTCCAACGGGGTGGGCATCGACTTCAACAGCCCCGGAGGCACGGGCCACGTGCTGGTGAACAACCTCTTCACCAACCACACCACGGCCGCGCTGACGGACTGCCCCAACGCCACCTTCACCACCCGCTCCCACCACGTCCTCTTCGGCAACGCGGCCAACGAGGCGTCGTCGGGAGGGGCGGCCGGCGCGTGCTGCTGCAACATCGGGAGCGACCCCAGCGTGCTGACGTCGAACCCGCTGTACGCGCTGCCAGCCTCCAACGACTACCGCCTCACCTTCGGCAGCCCGTCCATCGACAGCGCGCTGGACCTGGGCCTCCCGCTGTTGCCCGGTGCGCCTGCCAACTTCGCCGGCGCCGGGGCAGATCGCGGCGGGAGGGAGTCGTATTGATGACGCGGCGCCCACACAGAGGGATGATGCGGCGCGTGGGGGCACGAGGCGCTTTCATCGTCTGCGCGCTGGCCTGCTTCGCCTGCTCCTCGCAGGTGGAGGCGCCGTCCACCGTGCGCCTGTTGCCGCTCGAGCCGCTCAAGCTGAATGACGCGGTGGGCGTGTACCGCGAGGTGACGGAGCCGGCGGAATTGCGGCGAGCCCACGCGCCCTACTGGGAGAAGCTGGAGAAGGACGCCACGGTGCGGGTGGGCGACTGGGTGCGCACGGGGCCGGGCGGCGGTGCGCGGCTCGTCTTCACCACGGGCGCGAAGCTGGAGGTGGATGAGCGCGCGCTGGTGGTGGTGGAGCTGCCCGGCGAGCAGCCGAAGGGTGAAGCGCCGGCGCCGGCGGTGGCCGTCAGCCAGGGCTCGGTGCGCGGCGTGGCGGGCGACGAAGAGACGCAGACGCCTCCTGCGCCGGTCCTCCTGCGCGCGGGAGGCAAGACGCAGCGGCTGGTGCCCCAGGCCGGCCAGGCGAAGGTGGGCTTCCGGGTCAGCGCCACCGAGCGCGGCACTGAAATCGCCGTCACCGAGGGCAGCGCCACCGTCGAGCAGGAAGGCCAGAGTGTCGCGCTGTCCGCCGGCACCGCCACCGTGGCCACCGAGTCGCTGAGCGCGCCCGAGGAGGTGCCGGACTTTCCGGTCAGCCTCGCCCCTGGCATCGACGCCCGCGCGGTGTACCCGCTGCGCACGCCCCTCTTCCTCACCTGGAAGGCGGTGCCGAAGGCCGCGGGCTACCGGGTGCAGGTGGCGAGGGACTTGAACTTCAGCGTCGACGTGAAGACGGAGGACGTGAAGGGGACGAGCTACGAGGTGAAGCCCGACGGGCGGGGCCTGGTGGTGTGGCGCGTCGCGACGAAGAGCCCCAGCGGCATGCTGAGCGAGTACGGCTTCGCGCGGCGCATCTACTTCGAGGCCGAGGCGCCGCGGGAGCTCCTCCTGACGCCGGAGAACAACGAGACGGTGGGCTACGCGCAGAAGCCGCCCACCATCACCTTCCAGTGGCAGGCGGCGGCCGGCGCCGCGTCGTACCGCCTGTCGATTTCGAAGTCGGGTGACCCCCTGCGCGCCCCGGTGGTGACGGAGACGACGGCGGAGCAGCGCGTGGACGTCAGCAAGCTGACCGCGGGCGAGTACACCTGGGGCGTGTACGTGCGGCCGGGGATGACGCCCATCTTCCTCGAGCCGCGGAAGCTGACGGTGAAGCTGATGCCCAAGCCCAAGGTGCAGGCCCCCAACGCCATCAAGTGGCAGTAGTCGTCAGGGCGCCTTCTGCTGGTTGACGACGCGCGCCTCTGCCTTCGCGAGCCGCGCCATCACGTCGGGCCGCGCGGGGTCCACGAGGGAAAGGGCCGTCAGGTGCACCGCGGCGTCGGCGAAGTTGCCGGCCTCCTCGGCCTTCTTCGCTTCGGCCTCGAAGACGTCCGCGAGGGCCTTCTGGCGCTTCTGCACCTCCGCGTCCTGTGGCGCCGCACGCACCGCCACGCGCACATGGTCGAGCGCCGAGTCGCCTCCCGGGGCCGCGTAGACGCGGGCGGCCATGCGCGCGTCGGCCTTCTTGAGCAGCTCGAGCAGGGCTGGATCCGTCGGTGCCGGTCCATTCGTCGTCGCAGCCGGACGCAGGAAGAGCAAGGCGCCTCCACCACCGAGCAACAGGATGAGGCCGGCCGCGACCGCCAGGGGCCAACGCGGACGAGTCTGCGCGGCGAAGGCGTCTTCGTCCTCGGCTGAACGCGAGGGCTTCGTGGGCGGGCGCTCGATGCGCGTCGGCTCAGCGGCGCGGGGCGGAGCGGGGGACTCTTCCGGCGCCGGGGAGGAGTCGAGCGGAGCGGTGACGTCCTTCGCGCGGGTCGTGCCCGTCTTCCCCGACGCAGGGAACCCCACCACGAGGGCGGGCCGGGTGCCCGTCGACGATGGAGCGCCGGCCGGCGGCGGGTCCAGCACCGACGCCACACGGGCCGGTGGAGACGCCGCGGCCGGACGCACGGAGTCGGGCTTCGCTGCCCCGCTGGGCGCATCCGAAGGCTTGTCGGGACGCGCGGGCGATGCAGCCGGAGGAGGAAGGGGCTTCGTCGCAGCGTGAGGCGCCGCCGTGTGCGCAGCGGCGGAGTGCCCGTCAGACTTCCCGGTGGCTGCATCGGACTTCGCGGAGAACGGCGTCACCCCGGGCTTCGTCGCATCACTCGCGACGTGGCCTTCCGGCTTCGCGGACGGCGCCCCGGCGCCAGGCTTCTTCACGTCGCTCGCGGCGTGGCCTTCCGTCTTCGCGGCCAGCGGCGTCACGCCGGGTTTCGTCGCGTCACTCGCGGCGTGGCCTTCCGGCTTCGCGGACGGCGCCACGGCGCCAGGCTTCGTCACGTCACTCGCGGCGCGGCCTTCTGTCTTCGCGGCCAGCGGCGTCACGCCTGGCTTCGTCGCGTCGCTGGCGGAAAACGGAGAAGGAGCCGAGGGCCGGGGAGCCGCCGGCTTCGTCACCTCGGCCGCGGGGGGCGGGGCGGAGGGCTTCGGCAGCGGCGCTGGGAGCTTGTGCGTCTCGCCGGCGGTGGGCGCGGACGGCTTCGCCAGTCCCGGCTTCGCCACGTCCGCGACGGGTGGAGGCGGCGCCGAGGGCTTCGGCGCAGCGGGCTTCGTGGCCTCGCTCGTGGAAAGCGGGGCCCCCGACTTCGGCGCAGGCGGCGCAGGCGGCGCCGGCGGGCGCGGCACCGCGGAAGGGGAGGGAGGTGCAGACGGCCGGGGCGGCGCCGGGAGCGGCACTCCGGGGCGCGTGGGCTCGTCGGCCCACGGCGACACCGGCCTCGCGACTCCCGGCTTCGTCACTTCGTCGAGCGGCGCGACCGGGCGGGCGGCGGCGGGCCTGGTGGACTCCTCCGGCGACGCGGCGGAACCGCCGGGCTGGGTGGCAAGGTCGATGGACCCTGGACGCGAGGCCGGTGACGCCCCGCCACTCGCTGAGGGGCCCGGTAGCGGAACTCCACCTCCTGGCGACGCGGACGCTCCCGGCAGCGGCACTCCTCCCGGCGACGCGGACGCTCCCGGCAGCGGCACTCCTCCCGACGACGCGGATGCACCCGGCAGCGGCACTCCGCCCGGCGACGCGGACGCACCCGGTAGCGGCACTCCGCCCGGCGACGCGGACGGCAGCGGCACGCCTCCTCCCGGCGAGGACGCGCCCGGCAGGGGCATGGCAGTCCCGGTCGCACCAGGCAGCGGCACGGCGCCCGCCGATGGCGCAGGCGGCGCGGAGGACTTCGGGGCTGGCAGTGGAACTCCGGCCGACGGAGGCAGCGCAAGCGCTTCCAGCGCGGAAGGCGCGCCCTGCGACACACCCGGAAGGGGCACGGGCGCGGCGGGTGAGGCCGCGGCCAGTTGCTCCGGCGTGAGGGCCTTGAATTCGCCGGTGGCGCTCGTCGGCGGGACGAAGACCTCGCCGGTGGTGGTCTGCTCTTCCACCGAGCTGCGGTGCATCTGCAGCGTGGGCTTGGACAGCGGGAACTGGAAGGAGTCCGGGTCCAGCGAGATGTAGCGCGCGTGCACGCCGGGGCTCGGACTCGTCACCACCTTGAGCACCTCGGCCGTACCCTTCACGTGCACCACGCCGTCCGCGAAGCGGATGTGCAGCGTCACCTGGCTCCCGACCGGCGGTGGATCTTCGATGGGGACGAAGACCTTGGACTTCATCTTGGGCGCGAACTCGAGGGCGAACTGGATCTGGTCCTTGCAGGCCAGCTTCATTCGCAGCACGCGCTGTTCGGGTGCCGTCATGGGCGCCTTCATGTTATCTGACCTGCCGTGCGAAATCGGCTTTGGGGCAGCTGGTTTTTTGGATTGGGGCTGGGGCTCCTGTTGTGGGGATGCCCGAAGCAGGTACCCACCTCCGAGCTGGGCGAGGCAGACGCTGGCGTGGCGGAGATCAGCGTGCCCGACAAGGCTCCTCCGACTGCCGCTCCCACTGGGCCTGGCCTCGTGCTGACGGTGGAACCCAACGACGCCGAGTTGCTCATCGACGGCACCAGCTACGGGCCTGTATCGCAGCTGCAGACAGAGAACGGGAAGCTGGCGCTCAAGCCGGGCATCTACCAGGTGGCGCTCAAGCGCGCGGGCTACACGTCGTGGCGGGCGGAAGTGACCGTCACCGAGAAGCCGGAGCCGCTCCAGGTGTCCCTCGTCAAGCAGTAGGCGGACGCCCAGGCTGCGCCGCCTCGAAGTACGGACAGGCGCGCACCGGCTGGGCCGGGTACTTCGGCGGCCGCCCTTCGCCACACTGAAGGAACGACGAGCGCGCTCCTTCCACGCGGCGGAGGTGGGCGCACCGGTGACACAGACTGTCTGGGAACGGCGTGGCGGTGACGGCGCCCAGCTCGTAGAGCGGGCGATCTCCATCGCGGCCGGGCCAGGCGGCGAGGTCGACCGGCGCGCGCTTGAGGACACCCACCAGCAGGCCCATCACCATCGCGGCATGCTCGAACCAGGCCCAGGGGGCGGGCAACGTGGCCGGCAGGTCCACCAACCGATGCCTCTCGGTCAGCATCTTCTGGAGGCGCGGCCACAGCTCCGGCACGTCGTCGGGACGCCGGAGGGCGAGGAGCGTCTCGCTGCGAGACGAGAGCTGCTGCCAGGGCCCGTGCGCCGTCTGCAGCACGTCCCACGTCGGCGGAGGCTCGACCCACCACGTCTCCATCCACGTCCAGGCCAGCAGGTCCAGACATCGAGAGAAGGAGCCGGTGGCCAGAAGCGGCGCCCGGCGCACGTCGAGCGGCCAGTCGCGCGCGAGGGCGAAGCCGACTTGCACCGCGTCGGCCACCTTCGCTGGCAGCGCTTCCACCTCCGACGGCTCCCGGCCCTGAAAGCCGAGGCGCAGCACGCCCAACGCCGTGGCCAGCGGGCCCTGAACGCGCGTGAGGAAGCCGGACTCTTCGTCGAGCGGGAGGGACCACACCACGCCGCCGCCCCTCACGAAGTCCGTGAGGTGCGCGTCGCTCCGAGGCCGAGCCGTCACCAGGACGGCGCGAGAGAACTCCGAGGCGCGGGAGAGGGCCAGCCGCGCGTTGGGTGAGAGCCCCTGCGACAGCACCACCAGCGTGTCGCCCTGGCGCTGCACGTCCTCGGAGACGAAGGCCGACAAGGGCAGGCAGCTGACGCGCAGGCCCGCGTCATGCCGGAGCACCACCTCGGCGAAGCGCGCGACACACTCGCTCATGCCCACGCCCGTGAGGAGGACGCTCCCCCCGCCCAGCGGGTTTCCTTGAGGGAGCGGCGCCTTCGCCACGCGCGCCAGCACGTCAGGCAGCGCGAGGAGGCGGCGCTCCAACTCGAGGACAGTGGGGTGCACGCGGCCAACTTAACCCCGGGAGTCGCCCGCGCGGAGCAAGTCTCGCTGTCCCGCGAGGAAAGGAAGCCCGATTCAGTGCCCGGCGGGCGCTTCCACCGGGACCTTCACCGAGGCCATGGCCCGCAAGTACGCCAGCAGGGCGTCGAGGTCGCCTTCGGACAGCTGCGGCGACGGCGGCATCACCGACACGCGGTAGGTGAAGGGGTTGCGGATCCACGCGCGGAGGAAGGCCTCGTCGCGGTACTCGGTGACGTTCTTCGGCACGTTCAGCTCGGGGCCCACGGTGCCGCCCTGCCGGTTGAGGGCGTGGCACTTGAGGCACAGCCCGCGGAACAGCTGAAAGCCGCGCTGCACCGCCTCGTCGCCCGAAGGAGGCACCACCTTCGGGAAGACGTCCTCGAAGCGCTCGATGGAGATGCGCGCCAGCGCCCACGGCCGCGGGTGGGTGGTGAGGTCCTGCTGCGAGTCTCCCTTCCACACCAGGTACCACGGGCCGGGCCAGGCGCCCTTCGCGCCGATGGGCTGCCACGCGCCGTCGGCGTCGGCGAAGGCGAGGTACGCGCCGCCCTCGAGCAACCGCGCTCCGGAGATGGGCACGGTGTAGCCGTCGGACGCGGTCAGCACGAAGTCCACGTCCGCCAGCGCTTCCCCGGGAAAGACGTCCTTCAGCACCGGCTCCAGCGGCAGCGCGCGCCACGTCTTCGGGCGTTGGTAATAGGGGTCGAACGCCGTCCAGGTCTCGACGGGGAAGCGCGCCTTCAATTCGGCCAGCGTGCGCGTCGTCACCGTCCCGCCGTGCTTCGAGAAGGACAACACCGCCGCGTCGTCGCCCGCGGACGGAGGCAGCTGCTTCGGGCAGGCCGCGAGGAGGACGACGAGGCCCAGCCACCTCACTGCCACGCCTCCTCGGGCGCGAAGTACGTCGCCGCGTAGAGGAAGACGCCGTAATAGAGGACGTTGGGGACGATGCGCAGGCCCAGCGCCCAGCCGTGGCCGAAGAGGATGAGCACGTCGCACAGCACCCACAGCCCGTACTGCACCAGCCACAGGAGGAGCAGCCGGGTGAGGTACCAGCCGAAGGCGCTGTCCGCGCGGCGCGAGACGTACCGCGTCAGCAGCAGCACGGAGAGGAAGGCGCACGACAGGGACTCGTACGCGAGGAAGATGGGCTTCAGCTGGTAGCCGTCCGCGCCCGAGAAGACGTCGGGGCGTCCGAGGATGGCGATGGCGGTGGCCACCGGCACCACGAAGGACAGCGGCAGCGCGCGCAGGAAGGCGCCCTTCCACGACGCGGCGGGGGCGCGGTAGCGCTCCACCAGCACCCAGAAGCGGAAGTCTCCGGTGATGACGAAGGCGATGGCGAAGACGCGGGCGATGGGGCCGGACAGGGGAGAAATCGCGCCGGTGAGGAAGGCGTCGACCGCGGTGTCGGCGAGCAACAGCAACAGCACGCGCCGCAGCGGAGACGGCGGAAAGCGCATCAAGAGCCGCAAGAGCAGCGCGAGGCAGAAGGCGAAGGCCAGCCCCGGATGGTGGAAGGGGCCGTCGTAGAGGGCTTTCCAGTCCACGGACATGAAGGGCGCCTCTTTAGGAAGACGGCGCGGGGGACGGAAGCAAAGAAGCGACGCGCGCGCTGCGCCAGTGTGCGAAGACTCCGCGCATGCACGTCCGTCTCTTCCTGCTGACGCTGGCCCTGACTGGGTGCGAACGCTGCGCCGACAAGCCCGCCGCGCCTCCCACCACGGCCCTCCCGATGAAGGCCGAGCCCCCTGCCCCGCCGCCGAAGCCCGTCGTCCACTCGGAGCGCGCCGAGGTGGAGTTCTTCGGCGACTGGAAGCCTGGCGCGGTGAAGGCGGCGAAGGTGCTGTTCGTCGCGCAGGAGGAGCCATGCCTGCCCGTGCCAGCGACGCCGAAGCGCTACGGCGAGACGGTGCTGGACAAGCCTGGCCCCTTCTTCGCGGAGTACTTCATCAAGCAGGACTCGCGCGGCCACGTCTGCGTGTACGGTTACGACGAGAAGGGCGCGGTGGTGGGCGCGGCGTCGTGGGAGAAGAATCCGCTGCGCTTCTTCGGTGAGGGCGAAGTCATCTTCGCCAACATGGACTTCACGCTGGCCGAGGTGAAGTAGCCGTCACGGACAGGAGGCGCCCGCGGCCACGCACCGGCCCGCCGCGCACGGCTTGAAGGTGAGGCCGAGGCAGCCCGACGCTGGACACACGCAGCTCGTCACGGCGCCGTTGACGCAGCAGGGCTCGTACCGAGTGGGGCCTCCGCCGCCGGAGCCACCGCCGAAGCCACCACCAGCGCCACCGCCAGCACCACCACCGAAGCCACCACCTGTTCCGCCGCCCGTGCCGCCGTCCTCCACGCCCGCATCGGAGACGCCGCCGTCCTGGACCCCGGCGTCGAGAAAGCCGCCTCCTCCCCCGCCGGCTCCTCCTCCCGTACCTCCTCCGAAGCCGCCACCACCGCCGCCGCTGCCGCCTCCCGACGCGCCACCGGTTCCGCCGCCTGTCCCTGCGCCGCCTCCAGCACCGCCATCGGCCGTGCCCCCGCAGCTCGTCCCACGGCTGCACATCCCGCCTGCGCACACGGCGAACGCCTGCTGACAGGTGGCGGTGTTTTCACAGAGGCAGGTGTCGAGGAAGGCGCCGTCGCAGCACACCACCCAGGTGTCCTCCAGCGGCTGGCCCGACTCGTAGAGCGGGTCGAAGCAGCCCTGTGCCGCGAGGCCACACACCACGCCCACCACTCCGGCGCGGAGGAGGTGTCCGAAGGGAACGCCGGCGCTCGCGGGCTTCATCTCGTCAGGGGTTGGACACGCAGAGGCGACGCCGTGGGACATTCGAGAGTGTCCGCACGGTAGAACACCGCCACCCTGTTCCGAAGACTCGCGAGACTCCCATGGTCAGAGGGAGCCGCCGTACCCCACGGGTGCTGCTCCTCGCCCGCAGGGACTTCGAAGACGAGTCTCGATGGCGCTCGTCGGCGACCTCAGGTCGTGCTGCTCAGTCCTTCTCTTGCCCCTGTTCTCGGCCTCGTGCTGTGTTTATACCGTGCGAGTCGGGCAGTCCTCGACAATCCAGGCGCGGAAATGAGACATGCCATCGTTCGACGCGCTTGAGAAAAAGGTTTTCGCCCTCGCCACCCGCAGCATCATCATGCCGATCGAAGAGATTCGGCTCGAGGCGAAGCTGGCTGGCCTTCCGGGCATCGGGCGGCGGCTCAGGCGCGTACTCGCATGGACCGTCCACGAGAACTTCCACGTGCGCCGCGTCGGCTATCACGTCATTCGCCGAGCGAAGTTGTTCAGGAGCAAGGCTGTGCTCGACGCCCTGCTCCGTGGGCTCTCCGACGAGGTCGGCTGGGTGCGCTACGACGCAGCGTGGGCACTGATGGAGCGCGGCCGCTCGGAGCCTGCCGTGCTCAGGGCCCTCGCACGGCTCGCGCGTGGGCAGAAGCCCCTCACCGATGACGAGCAGCTGGACATCGACCTGGACGACGACGACCTCAGAGCTCGCATCCAGGCCGCCAATGCGCTCGCGCACCTGAAGGCCCACCGGACCCGGGGCGGGCCGAACACCTGAAGGCCGAGCTCGGCGGCCAGCCTGGCTCCTTCGCTCTCGGCGGCGGGCGTGAGGTACGCGCCGGCGAAGAGGTAGCCCGCACACCACGCCCACCACTCCGGCGCGGAGGAGGTGTCCAAGAGGGACGGGCGCTCGCGGGCTTCATCTCGTCAGGGTTGGACACGCAGAGGCGGCCGTGGGACATCGAGGGTGCCTGCACGGTAGAACACCGCCACCCGGTTCCGAAGTCTCACAGGGGGGGCCAAGACATGAGCACGGTGTCGAAGGCGCTGGCGCAGGCAGCCGAACTGGCACGCGACGGGAAGTGGGACGCGACCCTCACCGCGCTCCTCACGGCGTGGGAGCGCTCTCCCACCGAAGCCCTGCGCGAGGTGGTGCTGGCCGTGGAGGACGCCGAGGCCCGCCCGCCCTTCGAGGGCGACGGACGAGCCTGGTTGGACCTGGCGAAGAAGGCGAAGCCGCCGGCGCGGGGACCGCTGCTGTCCGCGCTGAAGGGCGCCACGCTGGCCGAGGCGCAGGACCGCCTCGACGTGGCCGCCGCCTGGGCGAAGGACCCGAGGACGTCGCGCGCCGTCGAGCGGCTCCTCGCCGAGGTGCCCTGGTCCTCCGACTCCTCGAAGCGCGCGTGGACGGCGGCCTTCGGGGTGGTGGCCGCGTCCGGAGACCCCCGCTTCGTCGCGCTGTCCGCCTCCCTGCCGAAGACCTGGAAGGTGCGCGAGGGCATCCGGGGCTGGCTGGAGCGCGCCTTCGCCCGCAGCATCAGCCAACTCCCCCCAGAGGCCCCTGCGCTCTCCCCGGCGGACGAAAAGCAGCTCGAGGCCATCCGTGCGGCGCTGGCCCGCGTGCCGGCGAAGAAACCCGCGAGCGATGGCCGGGACGAGGCGACGCTGTTGCGCGCCGTCTACGACAACCCGGAGGACGACGCGCCGCGGCTGGTGCTGGCGGACGTGCTGCAGGAGCGCGGAGACCCACGCGGGGAGTTCATCGCCCTCCAGTGCGCCGGCACCGATGAGAAGAAGGCGAAGGCGCTCCTCAAGGCCCACGGGAAGAAGTGGCTGGGGCCGCTGGCGCCGGTGCTGGGCGCCGACTTCGAGTTCCGCCGCGGCTTCCCCGCCGTCGGGCTGGTGAAGTTCCGCCACCAGGCGGACGCGGAGAAGTACGGCAACCTGCCTGAGTGGGCCACCTTCGAGGAGCTGACGTGGAGCGCCTCGTACCCGCCGGCCGAGCAGGTGCCCTTCTGCCGCTGGGCGGGCCCGTCGATGCGCTGGCTCAAGCGGGCCGTGGGCGTGCACGTCCCCCACCTGCTGGCCTCGGACGGCTGGCCGCGGCTGGAGGAGCTCTCGGTGGCCTTCGGACAGCCGCACCTCCTCCAGGAACTCCTCGCGGCACAGCCCACGAAATTCCCGAAACTCACCTCGTTGAGCATCACCGACGAGGTGGACGACGCCTGGTTCTCCAACATCCCTTCGCTGGGCGGCGTGAAGACCCTCCGCGTGCAGTCCCGCGCGCCAGGGAAGCTTCTGCCCGTCGTCTCGCGGCTCGGTGTGGGAGAGCTCTGGGTCGGCGACGGACTGACTTTCCGCCGCGGCAAGGACAGCCACCTCTCAGCCCTCACCGTCACCGTGTCCAGCTCGTCGGCCTCACGCGTGATGATGCCGCTAAAGAGCCTGCCGCCCAACACGCTGGAGTCGGTGGACTACCAGGTGGCGAAGGGCGCAACGCTCCCGGCCGAGGTCAAGAAGGCCGTCGGCGAGCGCTTGAAAGCCCGGGGGCAGCCCAGCGCCTTCGAAACAGCAGCCCGCGCGGCGGAAGGGCCGCAGCGACTGGGCGAGCTGGGCAACGTCAAGGCGATGGGGATGCAGGCCGACGGCACACTGGTGGTGGTGGAGAACTCCCGGCTGCACTTCGTGACCTTCCCGTCGCTGGAGGTGAAGCGGACGGTGCCGCTGGACGACGTCGACGACGCGCTGGTGTACGCCAACGGCACGCGGGCCCTGCTGCTCTCGTACAAGCGGCTGCAGGTGCTGGACCTCACTCGGGGAGGCGCGCAGCTCTTTTCCTCGAGGCTGAAGGCCGAGCCCTGCGAGCTGCAGCTGTCGGACGACGAGCGCCTGGCCACCACCGGACGCGGCGGGGTGCGCTTCGACCTGGAGAAGAGGAAAGAGCTCCCGCCCCCGCGAGGCGCAGGCAAGGCGTCCGTGCTGAGCCCCGACGGGGCCTGGTGGACGCGCTGGAAGGGCAATGGCCTTCCCTACGAAGTGCTGCGCGAGGGTTCCAGCAAGGGCGTCCCCCTGGAAGGAGGCCTGTCCTTCACCGGGCCACAGTGCGTGGAGGTTTCCTCTATGGGCGCACGCCCGACGGCGTCGTGAAGTGGGACCCGAGCACAGGGAAAGTCGCGGCGAAGCTGCCCCTGACGGAGGGACACGACCTGTGGATGTCCCCGGACGGCGCGTATCTCGTCACGCTGGAAGGGAGGAAGGGCGCGAAGGTGGTGGTGGCGAAGGCCGCGACGCTGGAGCCGGTGCGCACCGTGCAACCGCAGGGGTACGTCAACCGCGTGGGCTTTGGGCCCGCCGGAGAAGTGCTGGTGGCGGGGAAGACGCTCGAGGTGCTGTGACGGACGGCGAGGGCGGCTGCGGCGCGACGAGCCTCAACGAAGACGGCGCTGCAGTCAGTCCGCCTCGAGCAGCCAGGGCGCCGGACTGCCACCCCTCACCGCCGCAGGCCGGTCGGAATGTCAGAAGGTGACCGCCACGCCCGCCGTCGCGCCGAGGCGGGGCACCAGCGCCAGCGCCGTCAGCTTCTTCACCAGGGCCGCGCCACCGGTGCCGAGGAGGAAGAGCTCGACGGGCCCGCCCACCTTCAGTCGCCCTTCCAGGTCGAAGACGCCCACCAGGCCGAGGCTGGTGCGGGCGCTGGCGTCGGGCAGCCCCTGGAAGACCAACAAGGGCCCCAGCTCGAGCCCCACCGCCACGCTGCCGCGCTTCCACGCGAAGCGATGCCCCGTGCCGGCGCGCAGCTCGACTTCATTCTGGGTGAAGGGCTGGGGATCGCTCGACGTGCCCGTCCGCCAGCCGACGGACACCGCGAACTGGTTGAGGGGCCCCGCGAGGTGGGCGTCCCGCCGCAGCTTGAGCTCCACACCGGGCTGCACGGTGAGGCCGCTGACGAGGCCCGAGGAGACGCCACCGCCCAGCGACAGCACCAGCGCCGCTTCGGGCCCACCCTTCGCCGCCACCTGCACCAGCGAGGCGCGCTCGAGGTCCTCTCCGCGCACCACCGCGCTGCCCACCGCGGGCACCGTCACGTCGCGCTCCAGCAGCCCGTCCTTCGTCCGCAGCTTGAGGCGGTAGTGCCCCGCCGGGAGCGCCAATGTCAGAGGCCCCGCCGGCTTGTCGACGTCCGCCAGCACCGCGCCCGACTCGTCGGCCACCACCAGCCAGCGGCCCGGCGCCTCCACCGCCAGCGTGAGACGCGCCCGCGCGGCCCCGGGCTCCGAGAGGACGAGCTGCCCCTGCCCGCGCAAGTCCACCGAGAAGGCCGGGCGCTGGACGCCGCCCCGCGTGGCGAAGGTGGCCTCGATGGTGCGCGCCCAGGCCCACGCGTACGCCTCGTCCAACGTCACCCGGCCGTCCTTCGACGTGTCCGCAGCGCCCCGCAGGCCCGCGACGAGGAAGTGCGTGAAGTAGCTGCCGCCCAGGGAGTCGGACTCCTGCGCGTACTCGTCTGCGCCCGAGGCGGAGATGAAGACACGCCCCTCCACGCCGGTGGCCTCGAGGCGCGTCGGCGGCAGCTCCGAGGACTTGAGCCCTTTGAGGCGCGTCACCGAGCCCGATTGGCACGCGTCGACGACGAGGAGGCCCACCCGCACCGGCGCGGCCTTCACGAAGTCCACCAACTCCTGCAGCGGCAGCTCCGTGCCCGCGAGGTGCAGCACCCCGTCGCCCGCGTGCGACGAGAGGAAGATGGTGAGCCGCTCGTGGGTGCCGCCGGCCATCTTCGCCGAGAGCGCCGCGAGGGCCTCCCGTACCTGCGGCGCCGTGGCCCCGGTGAGGAGCGTCACGTCACTCACGGAGACGCCGCCCACCTCCACCAGCGCGTCGCGGAAGCGCTGCGCGTCAGCCTCGGCGAAGCGCAGGTGCTCTTCGGTGAGGAGGCCGCGATTCTCTCCGATGACGAGCGCGAAGCGGCGGCCCTCGGCCAGCGCGGAGGTGGACGCGAGCAGCAGCAGGGGGACGAGCAGACCTCGCCCGGCCGCGCGTGAAGGACGTGGCCGGCGCTTCACGGAGAGTACGTCTTCAGGCCCGCCGGACTCGCTCGGAGGGAGCACCCGCGGCCTGCCCCCACGCTGGCCTGCCCCGTCCGCACCAGGGCTGCTCTTCGCCTGTTGCCGGCGCGCGAGAGCGGGACTCACGGCGTCACCTCGCAGGCCGCCACGCCCGCCCAAACGCCCGTGCTGGCGCTGCCCTTTGTCTTCTCGCGACGCAGGAGAGACCTCACGGCGTCACCTCGCAGGCCCGCATCGCCCACACAAAGGCCCATGCTGGCGCTGCTCTCGCCTGTTGCCGGCGCGCGAGAGCGGGACTCACGGCGTCACCTCGCAGGCCGCCACGCCCGCCCAAACGCCCGTGCTGGCGCTGCCCTTTGTCTTCTCGCGACGCAGGAGAGACCTCACGGCGTCACCTCGCAGGCCCGCATCGCCCGCACTGGCGCTCGCGCCGGCGCCTTCCTCTCCCGACGCGGGAGAGCAGGACTCTTCACGGCGCCACCTCGAGCCGCACGGACGCCGAGGCCTCGGCCAGTCCCGGCGGCACTTCGAGGTCCAGCGGCGACTGCCGCGCCTGCGCGCGCTTCATCACCTCGTTCACCAGCGGCGTCGTCAGCTTTCCGAGGAGGAGCGGCTTCGAAGAAAAGAGGGCCACCACCCGCACGTCGCCTGGCGTCACCGTCAGGGTGTCCAGCGGCACCCGCGCCCCGCGCTCCAGCGCGCCGAGCTCTCCGCCCGTCTTCGGCCACAGCGTCGAGAGGCCCTGCGCGTCGATGGCCACCACCACGGCGTAGGGGTAGCCGGCGCCGCCCACCGTCAGCGTCAGCGTCTCTCCGGGCTTCGCCTTCGTCACCGCGCGACCCTGCGCATCGAGCAACTCAACCGCCGGCGCGCCCTTGAGGCGGGTGTCATCGCCCCCCTGGCGAATCGGGTTGAAGACGAGCAGCGCCAGCGCCGCCGCCAGCGGCAACGCCACCGCCGCCACATGCACCAGCCTCAGGCCTCGCTTCGGCGCGGGCGCCTCCGCCTTCGCGAGGAGCTTCTCCAGCGTGCGCGCCGACGACGGATTCGCCGCGACGGACGCGCGCGAGGCCCTGAGTTCGTCCAGCTTCATCCGGCACGCCTCGCACGACTCGAGGTGCGCGCTCGCTTCCGCGCTGACGGGCAGGCCCGCCGCCACCTCGTCGAGGACCAGCATCGAGAGGTGCTCGCTCACGTGACACCTCCGGGCAGGGCGCTCAACGCCTCCAGCTTCGCTCGCAGTTCCTCCACCTCCCGCACGATGGTCTTCCGCGACAGCCCCAGTACGTCGGCCACCTCCTGCTGCGTAAGGCCGTCGAGGTAGAGCAGCGCCGCCACCTCCACCTCGCGCTCGGTGAGGTGCTGGAGCCACTTCGCCAGCAGCATGCGCGCCTCCACCGCCTCGGGGCCCACGCCCGGCTCGTCGGACACCACCGCGAGGGCCGGCTCGCGCACACGGCGGGAGCGCAGCAGGTTGAGCGCGACGTTGGTGGTGACGCGGTACACCCACGTCATCGGCCTCGCCTCGCGGCGAAAGGTGGCGCCCTGGGACAGCATCTTCTCGAAGACCTCCTGCACCGCGTCCCACGCGTCCGCGTCGCGCCCCAGCAACACCCGCGCCCGCCGGTACACCACCGGGGAGAACTGCGCATACAAGGCCTGCACCTCTTCCCGGGTCAGACCGCCGGACGCCGCCTCGCGGGGCGCTTTGGGCCCCATCCATCACTCCCTGCCGCTCGCTTGGACACCCGGGGCCGGCCCGGTGGGACACGCGGCAGAGACACGTATACCTCAGCCTCCGCGTGGGGCCCGGATTCCCTCGCTCCCTCGAAGGGCGGGCGTTACGGTGCGCCGCATGCTGAGCCGCCCCCTGGTGCTGGTGCGCATCGCGCTGGCGAACATCCTGTCCAGCGCTCTCAACGTCTTCGTCGGGCTGGTGCTCCTCTTCGGCGCCGCCCTGCTGGTCATCATCGGCTCCATCTTCGGCACCCTCGACGACGCGCTGTCGAAGTCCATCGTGGACAGCATCGCCGGGCACCTGCAGGTCTACGGCGCGAAGTCGAAGGACCCGCTCGAGCTCTACGGCAAGGTGGACGGGAGCGACTCCAACCTCTCGGCCATCGACGACTTCCGCGCGCTGAAGGCGAAGCTGCTGGCCGTCCCCAACGTGAAGCGCGTGGTGCCGATGGGCGCAGCCACCGCCATCCTCACCCCGGGGAATACGGTGGACGTGGTGCTGGAGAAGCTGCGCGCGCTGTACCGCAACCAGCAGGACCCGAAGACGGCGCTGCCGAAGGACGAGTTCGAGCGCCAGGCGCAAAGCGCGCGGCAGCACGCCCGCAACATCGTCGAGGTGCTGACCGAGGACCTGAAGCGCGGCAAGGAGCTGTCCAGCGCGCGGCTCGAGCCCAATGAAGAGAAGGCCGTGGCCGAGGCGTCGCAGCCCGCCTTCTGGGACGGCTTCGACGAGGACCCCTTCGCGCACCTCGAGTTGCTGGAGAATGGCATCGCCCCACTGGCCACCGACGGCGACATGCTGTTCCTGCGCTACGTGGGCACGGACCTCGACGCCTACCAGGCCACCTTCGACCGGATGGTCATCGTCGAGGGCGGCCCCGTGCCCACCGGCCACCGCGGCCTTCTCCTGCCCCGCTACTTCCGCGAGGAGTACCTGAAGCTGAAGAACGCGCGCCGCCTGGACAAAATCCGCGACGCATTGGCGGCGGGGCGCAAGCTGGCCGACGCCGAAGACAAGGAGCTGCAGCGCTTCGTGCGCGAGAACAAGGCGCAGCCGCGGGAAATCCTCCTGCAGCTGGACGGCCTGGGCACGGCCGCGCTGGTGAAGAAGCTGCAGGCCTTCCTCGGCTCGGCGCAGAGCGACCCCGCCAGCCTCCTGTCGGCCTTCTTCGACGTCACCGACGAGAACTTCAAGCAGCGCTACGAGTGGTTCTACGCGGAGCTGGCGCCCATGCTGACGCTGTACCGCGCGCGCATCGGCGACATGCTCACCCTCAAGAGCATCGGCCGCTCGGGCGGCATGGAGGCCGCCACCGTCCGCCTCTACGGCGTCTTCGAGTACAGCGGACTGGAGAAGTCGCCGCTGGCCGGCGTCAACGCGATGGTGGACCTCGTCACCTTCCGCGACCTCTACGGCTTCCTCACCCCGGAGAAGAAGGCCGAGCTCGACGCGATGAAGGCCAGCGCCGCGGCGAAGGAGGTGTCGCGCGAGGACGCAGAAGCCGCTCTCTTCGGAGGAGACGGGGAGCTGGTGGCCACCGTCGACGACAAGAGCTTCGCGGAGGCGGCGAAGGTGGCCGACGTGGCGAAGCTGGGCGGAGAGGACAGCGCGAAGGAGCGCGCGCGCCGGCGCAGCGAGACGTTCGACGCGACGAAGCTGGATGACGGCGTGGTGCTGAACGCGGCCCTCGTGCTGGCCGACGCTTCCCCCGAGAAGCAGCAGGAGACGCTGGAGGCCGTCGAGCGGGCCCTCGCTCAGGACAAGGCCCCACCCGACATCAAGGCCATCGAAGCGGCGAAGGCGCTGGCCGCGTCCGGCCGGTTGAGCGGCGGCCTCGCCTGGGCGCTTCGAAGCGTGGTGGAGAAAGAAGAGGCGCGGGCGCGGGGAGAGCAGCCGTCCACCACCACCGCTTTGCTCGACCTCCAGTCGGCGCTCAAGGCGGAGCGCGCGGCGCTGGAGGCGGCCGACATTGCCATCGTGAAGCAGCTCATCGAGTCGGCGCGCCCGAAGGTGTGGGTGGTGGGCTGGAGCTTCGCGTCGGGCTTCCTCGGCAAGTTCATCGACTTCTTCCGGCTGCTCCTCTTCGGGGTGGTGGTCGCCTTCGCCTTCATCGCGCTCATCGTCGTCACCATCGGCATGACCATCGCCACCCTGCAGCGCACGCAGACCATCGGCACCATGCGGGCCATCGGCGCGCAGCGCACCTTCGTGACGGCGATGGTGCTGACGGAGACGGCGGTGCTGGCGCTCACCTTCGGGCTGGTGGGGGCGCTCATCGGCGCGGGTACGGTGAAGCTGCTCCACCACTTCGGAATCCCCGCGGTGAGAGACGAGCTGTACTTCTTCTTCTCCGGCCCGGTGCTTCGGCCCGAGCTGACGGCCGGCGGCTTCTTCCTCGCGCTGGTGGTGACGTTGGTGGTGAGCGTGCTGGCTGTCATCTTCCCCACCGTCCTGGCCACGCGCGTCGCGCCGGTGACGGCCATGCAGGAGACCGCATGATTCTCCTCCGCATCGCCTTCCTCTCCCTCTGGCAGCACCGCCGCCGCACGCTGGTGCTGGGCACGGCCATCGCCTTCGTCACCGCGCTGATGGTGGTGATGCTGGGCATCGCCGAGGGCATGAACCGCTCCCTCATCCAGTCCTCCACCACGTTGATGAGCGGCCACGTCAACGTGGCGGGCTTCTTCAAGCCGACGGCGGGGCAGTCGGCGCCGGTGGTGACGCACGCGAAGGCCGTCGCCGAGGTGGTGAAGAAGGAGGTGCCCGAGGCCACCTACCTGGCGTCACGCGGGCGTGGCTTCGCCAAGGTGGTGAGCGAGTCGAGCTCGATGCTGCTGGGCCTCACCGGCGTGCGGGTGCTGGAAGAGAAGGGCCTGAAGGAGGTCCTGCGCATCAAGGAAGGGAAGCTGGAGGACCTCGCCAGGCCCAACTCGGTGTTGCTCTTCGAAGAGCAGGCGGCGGAGCTGGAGGTGCGGGTGGGCGACGCGCTCACCATCTCGGCCCCGACGCCGCGCGGCACCAACAACACCGCCGACGTGACGGTGGTGGCCATCGCCAGGGGCATGGGGCTGATGAGCCAGTTCAGCTGCTTCGTCGAGGAGCACGTCTTGCAGCGGCTCTACCAACTGAACGAGGACACCACCGGCGCGCTCCAAGTGTACCTGCCGTCGGCCGACCTCGACTACGTGAAGCGGATCCAGGCGCGGCTGCGCGACAGCCTGCAGAAGGCCGGGTACGACTTGATGGAGGACGACCCGCGCGCCTTCTGGTTCAAGTTCGAGAACGCCAACCGCGAGGCGTGGACGGGCCAGAAGCTGGACCTCACCAACTGGCACGACGAAGTCAGCTTCGCTGCGTGGACGGTGGACCTGATGAACGCGCTGGCCTTCGGGCTGGGCTTCGTGCTGCTGCAGGTCATCGGCGTGGGCATCATGATCGTGATGTGGATCTCCATTCGCGAACGCACGCGGGAGATTGGCACCCTGCGGGCCATCGGCATGCAGCGCACCAGCGTGCTGGCGATGTTCCTCACCGAGGGCTTCCTGTTGGGGCTGTTGTCCACGTCTGCCGGCATCGTGGCGGGGCTGGGGCTGGGGCTGGGCCTCGACGCCGCGAGAATCCCCCTGCCCATCGGCATGCAATTCGTGCTGCTCAGCGACAAGCTGAACGTGGTGCCGACGGCGCAGTGGGCGGTGGCCACGCTCGTCTTCATCACCTTCGTGGTGACGCTCATCTCCTTCGTGCCGTCGTACATCGCCGCGCGTCTCAAGCCGGTGACGGCGATGGCCCACGCGGTGTAACTGGCAGGTGGAGTCAGCGGCTCCCGGCGGCCCCGCCGCGCAGGCTGACGACGCGCTTGCGCACCGAGACGACGACCTCGGGCAACGACTTCGCCTGCGCCGAGCGCGCGAGGGAGTCAGGCACGAGGCTGTCGGGCGCGGAGTCGATGGCGTACACGGCCAGCGTCTTCGAGCCGTCACCCCAGGGCAGCAACGTCCAGGAGCCGTCGAGGCGGCGGTAGGTGCCGCGCACCAGGGTCCACGTGCGGCGGTAGCGTGGCGGCTCCTCCCGCAGCGTCGACTTCGTGTCCGACCAGAGGTCCTTCATCGGGAAGGGGAGGCTCAACTCGACATGGCACAGGCCCACGCCGCCTTCCTGCTTCAGCTCGCTGTGCCGGGTGCGCGGCATGAAGTCCTTGAAGTGCTGGCAGTCGCGCACCACCGGCCACACTTCGGCCGGCGCGGCGTCCACCACGCCCACGGCCAGCGCGGCCACCCCCTTGCCTCCCGTCGGCTCGAGGCGGCGAACGATGACGTCGCCCTTCTCCAGCAGCTTCTTCTCGTCATCGGACAGCGTGGGCGCCTCGAGGGGCTCCGCGGCGAGCGCGGCGGTGGCGAGCAGCACGGAGAGGAAGAGCAAACGCGACATGCCTGGGGACCTACCACGCGAAGCCCCGCCGCCGAAAAGGGGCAGCGCCGTTCCCGTCGCGCCGATTGGGACCGCCGTGGCCGTTGGGCGGCTGGACCGTGCCGGGCCTGGGGCGTCGTGACGTCAAGCGGCGAAGCCGACGGCGCGCAGCACCTTCATCGGCCCCACGTCGCGCAGGCGCTCCAGGTGCGTGTGCGTCTTCACCAGCAGGCTGCCGGCGAAGCCCAGGGCATTCACCGAGACGTCCTCCCAGGACTCCGCGCGGCGCGGCACGACGAGGAGCCACTCGCGCGTGGCGAGGAGATTCCACGGCGCGCCGGGAGAGACCTGGAGCTCGGTGAGGAGTCGCGTCACCAGCGCCGCCAGCGCCGCGCCGTCCTTCGGGGTGTCGGCGAGGCGATGTTCCACCGGCAGGGCACCTCGGCGGATGAGGGGCTCCAGCGACGCCTTCATCGGCACCACCTGGAGGTGCTTGTGCGGCTGGCTCGCGCCCGCGCCCTTCCCGCCGTTGTAGAAGCCCAGCGCGTCGCCGTCCTCGTCGAGGCAGAAGCGCAGCGCCTCGCCGTCGGCCGCCGTCAGCCAGGCGTCCTGCGACTCATCGGCGCGCGTGACCAGGAGCAGGTGGCGCTCGAAGACGGGGAACTTGTTCAACAGGCAGCCGTGCGTGTCCGAGACGTCGCCCACCACCAGGTCGGCTTCCCAGGGCAGCGCGAAGGGATCCTTCTTCACCGGCGCAGCGGCGGCCCTCGCCTTGGCCGCGAGGCTCTTGACGACGCGCACCTCGAAGCGTGCGCCGCCGTCGTCGAGCTCCACCACCTCGGTGGAGAAGGGCTCCAGTGCACCGGACGCGAGTGCGCGCCGCCACTGCGCGGCCGCGCGGGTCCACAACGCCCCTCGGGGAATGAGCTCCACGCCCAGGACGCTACGCGCTCGGCCGCGCGCTGTCGTCGACTCGCGGGGCCACTCGGCGGCGCGCGGCGAGGGCCGCTTCGCCGCCATCCTCCGTCCGTGACGGTCGAGTGACGGACAACGACTCCGTCAGCTCGCCTCGTCCTCGCCAGAGGCCAGCCCGTACTTCTTCAGCTTGTCGTGCAGCGTCGCCCGGCCGATGCGCAACAGTCGCGCCGCCTCGCTGCGGTTGCCCTTCGCCTCGTCCAGCGCCGCCACCACCAGGCCGCGCTCGTAGGCCTCCACCTTCTCCTTGAGGCCGGCGCCCTCCTTCGTGGCGCGGCCGTGCGCGTCCGGCCCCGGCAGCAGCGCCACGTCCAGCGCACCGTCCACCGACAGCGCCACCGCGCTCTCGATGACATTCTCCAGCTCGCGCACGTTGCCGGGCCAGGCGTAGGCCATGAGCCGCTCCAGCACGTCGTCACTCAACGGGGCCAGCGTGACGCCGTACGCCTTCGCCGCGCGCGCGAGGAAGTGCCTCGCCAACACCGGAATGTCCTCAGGGCGCTCGCGCAACGCCGGCACGTGCAGGTGCACCACCTTGAGCCGGTAGAAGAGGTCTTCCCGGAACTTCCCCGCCTTCACCTGCGCCGCGAGGTCCCGGTGCGTCGCCGCGAGGATGCGCACGTCCACCTTCACCGGCACGTCCTCGCCCACCGGCCGCACCTCGCCCTCCTGCAGCGCCCGAAGCAGCTTCGCCTGCACCGAAGGGCCCAGCTCGCCCACCTCGTCCAGCAGCAGCGTCCCTCCGTCGGCCTCGCGGAAGAGCCCCGCCCGTGCCCGCACCGCCCCGGTGAAGGCGCCCCGCGCGTGGCCGAACAGCTCCGCCTCCGCCAGCTCCTCCGTCAACGACGCGCAGTTGAAGCGCACGAAGGGCTTGTCGGCCCGACGGGAGGACTTCACCAGCGCCTCGGCGATGCGCTCCTTCCCCGTGCCCGACTCGCCCGTCAGCAGGACGGTGACGTCCCGCGGCGCGACGCGCGCCACCAACTCCGCCAGCCGCGCCATGGCGGGGGACACGAAGACGACGCTGCCCGAAAGGGAGAGGGCGCCCCTGAGCCGCAGGTTCTCCTGCTCCAGCTTCAGCGCGCCCAGCGCCCGCCGCACCACGCCCAGCACCACGTCCAGCTCGAAGGGCTTGGTGAAGTAGTCCAGAGCGCCCTGCTTCATCGCCTCCACCGCGTGTCGCTCGCTGCCGTGCGCGGTGATGAGCACCACCGGCGGCCGGGGCTCGGGCAGGGCCTGCACCCTCGAGAGCAGCTCGAGCCCATCGACGCCCGGCATGCGCAGGTCCGTCACCACCAGGTCCACGCCGCCGGCCTCGATGCGCGCGAGGCCCTCCGCGCCTTCCTTCGCCTCCAGCACCTCGAGGCCCTCGTCCTCGAAGAGTCCCTTGAGGGTGAAGCGCACGCCCGCGTCGTCATCCACCACCAGCACGACGCCCTTCGCAGCGCGCTGGGCTGCCTCTCGGGGTTGCTCAGCCCTCTCTCCGGGCGCGGCGGCGTGCGAAGTCGACTTCACGGCGCGGCCTCCGGCGGCTTCTCGGGGAGCCTCAACTCGGCCACCGCCCCGGGCCCGTCGTCGCGCGCACCCAGCTTCACGTCGCCGCCGTGCTGGCGCGCCAACAACCGCGCCACGGTGAGGCCCAGCCCGCTGCCCTTCGGTTTCGAGGTGACGCCCGCCTCGAAGACGCGCTCGGCCCGCGCGGCGTCGATGCCCGGGCCCCTGTCCCGCACCAGCACCTTCGCGCCGGCCGCCCCGTCGCGCGCCACCAGCACGTCGATGGCGCTCCCCGGCGGGCTGGCCTCGAGCGCGTTCTGCACCAGGTTGATGAGGACCTGCTTCAGCTTGCGGGGGTCCGCCTTCACCTCCGCGCCGCCCCAGTCCTCCACGTTGAAGGTGACGCCCTGCTCCCGCGCCTGGCCCTCGTGCAGCGCCACCACGTTGTCCACCACCTGCTTGAGAGACACCGCCTGCGCGTCCAGCGGCACCAGCGGCCGCGAGAAGTTGAGGAAGGACTCGAGGATGTCCTGCATCCGGTCCACCTCGCGCCGCAGCACGTTGAGGCGCTCACCGGCGCGCCCCTCCACGTCCTTCTCCAGCAGGGCCGCCAGCCCCTTCACGCTGGCCAGCGGATTCTTGAGTTCGTGGGCGATTTCCCCGGCGAGGGTGGTGAGCTGCTTCGTCGACTCCTCGTGGGTTGCCAGCACCTCGTCGCGGGCCGACAGCGCCCGGGACATCGCCGCGCGCCACGTGCGCTGCATGAGGGAGCCGATGAGGGCGCCCCACCCCAGCGCGACGGTGATGGTGACCGCCTTGGCCACGAGGAGCGCGCCGTTGGACACGCTGCCCCCTCCGCCGAAGAGCGCCGGTACGAGGTTCCCCACCGGACCCCACCAGTGCAGCGCCGCGAGCGTCCAGACGGCGACAGTCGCCGCGCCAATCCACGCCAGCGCGAAGCGGAGCCGCACGAAGAGGGCCAGGAAGGCGCCCACCAGCGGCGCGAGGAAGAAGAGCGGGCTGTCCACTCCGCCGCTGAGGCCCACGGTGCCCAGCAGCATCACCACCGGCACCGGGAGGACGCGCGGCACCAACTCGCGCACCGTCGTCGCGCGCCGCACCCCGGGCAGCGCCACGGCGATCCACGCGCCCGATACGAGCAGCAGGCCTGCCCCCGTCCAACGACGCCAGGGCGCCTCGTCCATGGAGAGGTAGAGCGTCCCCAGGATGAAGAGGGGCGGACCCAGGTACAGGCGCCAGCGCAGGCCGCGGCGGAGCAGGTCGCCCATCGCCTCGTCCTGCAGCTCTTCGAGCGCCACGCTGCGTGAATCGCTCACCGCCGGCTTCCTCTGTTCGGCGCCGCGAGCCCCACCCCTCACGGCGGCTTCACTTCGCACAGCTTCGCCAGCTTGTCGGGGTCCATCTCCGCCGGCGCGAGGTCGAAGTTGAGCTGCACGTCGACGGGCTCCGACGCCGCGCGGAGCGGGTCTTCCAGCAGGCGTGCGCGAATGGTGCCCTTCAGGATGCAGTACGAGATGGTGTTGCCCGCCTGCGGGTAAGGCACCACCTCACTGAAGCTCACGCTGCACGCGCCCGAGACGGCCCCCAGCCCGGTGCGCGCCAGCCACGTCGTCCCCTGGGACGTCACCGTCACCTGGCAGTTCTTCGTCTGCGCCTGCCCCGGCGAGGGCGTGCCGGCCACTTCCAGCTCCGCGGCCAATTCGTAGGTGAGGCCGCTCGTCAACTCGTTGTAGCCGGCCGAGAGGAGCAGCGTGTCGAGGTTGGCGCGGTAGAGCTGGTCGAAGCTGGTGCACCGACTGAAGGGCCCGCCCACCGGGCCGCTCACTTCTCCCGTGCAATGGATTTGAGGACGGACCGCTTCCCCGCACGCAGACGCGAGGCCGGCCAACGTCAAAGCAGACAGCCACCACGTCGCTCGCAGCATGTTTCGCCTCCCGGGGCGCACGAGACTACCGCGTCTGTCCGGCGGCGGGGGCCTGTCGGAAACCCGGCGCTCTTGTCCGGACATCCGGCAGTCGTACGCCTCGCTCCCTCGGGGGAGCTCTGGCACGCCGCGTGCTGGACGGCCCCGCGACATGTGGACGCTCCTGGCGATGGCCTGGCGGAACGTGCGGAGAAACAAGCGGCGTACGGCCATCACGCTGGCCGCGATGGTGGTGGGCATCGGCGCCGTCATCTCCATTCGCGGCATCTTGAACGGGCTGCAGGCGGGCATCATCAAGGCCTCGGCGGAAGGCGGGCTGGGCGCGCTGCAGGTGCACCGCGTGGGCTACCTGGACAACATCCTGTCGACGCCGCTGTCGCTGGACTTCCCCGTCGAAGAGTCGCTCTTGAACAAGGTGCGCGCAGTGAAAGGGGTGCGGGCGGTGGCGCCGCGCATTCAATTCGCCGGCTCCATCACGAAGTCGGTGCCGCCCGAGGAGGAGATGCCCGAGGCCCTCTTCTTCACCGCGGTGGCGGTGGACCCGGTGCTGGAGCTCCAGGTGTGCCCGATGCGGCCCGACCTCTACGTCGAGGGCACGCGCTTCGACGAAACGCATTTGGTGATGGGCAGCGCGCTGGCCGCGTCGCTCGCCGCGAAGGTGGACGACGAGGCGGTGCTGCTGGCGCCCGACAAGGACGGCAGCTTGAACGGCGAGGTGGCGAGGGTGGGCGGCGCGATGCACGCCATGCTGCCCGGTGAGCCCAAGGTGGCGGTGGTGCCGCTGGGCCTCGCGCAGCGCCTGTTGCGCATGGAGGGCCGCGCCACGGAGCTGGCGGTCGCGGTGGACGACTTGCGCGACATCGACGAGGTGAAGGTGCGCCTCGCCCAGGCCCTCGGGCCCGAGTGGGAGGTGCACTCGTGGCTGGAGGTGGTGCCTGAACGGAAGCTCATCATGCGCCTGCAGGACGGCATCAGCGCCATCGTGTCCGTCGTCTTCCTGGTGCTGATGCTGCTGGGCGTGGCCAACACCACGCTGATGGCCGTCCTCGAGCGCACCCGCGAGGTGGGCACCATGCTGTCCCTGGGCCTCACGCGCGCGCAGGTGATGGCGCTGTTCCTCCTCGAGGCGCTGGTGCTGGGCGTCCTCGGCGCGGCGGGGGGCCTGCTCCTCAGCTCCGCCTTCGTGGCGCGCTTCTCCCAGGGAGGCCTCCAGTTCCGCGCGCCCAGCGCCACCAAGCCCTTCGACGTGCTGCCCTTCCTCACCCCGCGCTTCACCCTCGTCGTCCTGGCGGTGGCGGTGGTGGGGGCCGTCGTCTTCGCCCTCTACCCCGCGCGCCGCGCCAGCCGGCTGCGGCCCGTCGAAGCCCTGGCGGGCCGATGAAAGGAGTCGTTTGACATGCTCCGGCTCCTCTCGCTGGCCGTCCGCAACGTGACGCGCTCGAAGGCTCGCACCGCCCTCACCGTGGGGATGCTCTTCTTCGGCGTGATGATGAGCCTCACCCTGTCCGGCTTCGTGCTGGGGGTGGGCGAGACGCTGGTGGACGAGGCCATCAAGGCGCGCGTCGGCGCCATCGAGGTGCACCGCGCCGGCTACTTCGCGGAGCGCGACAAGTCTCCTCTGAAGCTGGACCTCGAGCAGGGCGGCGCGCTGGAGGCGAAGCTGAAGGGCACGCCCCATGTCACCGGCGTCACCCCGCGCATCCTCTTCGGCGGCCTCCTCACCAACGGCAGCCGCGGGACGATGGTGCAGGCAACGGCGGTGGAGCCCTCGTCCGTCTTCACCGCGCTGCCCCTGGCCGACAAGTACGTGGAGGGCGGCTACCTGAAGCCGTCGGACACCAACGGCCTCATCGTGGGCACGGTGATGGGGCACTCCCTGGCGCTGACGCGGGACACGCCGGTGATGCTGCAGGCGCAGGCGCAAAACGGCCGGGAAAACGCGCTCGACCTCGAGCTGCGCGGGACGATGGGCGGGCAGAACCCGCTGGAGTCCAAGCGCGCCATCACCGTGCCGCTGGCCTTCGCGCAGTCGCTGCTGGGGATGAAGGGGCGGGTGACGGAGTACGTGCTGGCCGTGGACGCCCCGGAGAACGTCGAGGCCACGGCCGCGGCGCTGCGCGCCTCGCTGGGCAACGAGTACGAGGTGCACACCTGGGAGGAGCTGCGGCCGGTGCTGCGTGACGCCCGCATCATCCAGCGCGCGATTCTCGGCGCGGTCAGCCTCGTCTTCCTCATCATCGCCGTCTTCGGCGTGGCCAACACCATGTTGATGACGGTGATGGAGCGCACCCGGGAAATCGGCACCATGCTGGCGGTGGGGATGACGCGCGCGCAGATTGCCGGCCTCTTCCTGCTGGAGGCGGCGGTGCAGGCGCTCCTCGGCGCGTCGCTGGGCGTGGTGGTGGCCACCGTCATCGTGCGCGTCGCGGCGTCGCAGGGCGGCTTCTTCGTGTCGATGGGCGAAGGCCAGGGTGGCCAGCACGTGATGCCCATGCTGCTGCCCGGCGCCGTCGTCATCGCCGTCGTCGCGGCCACTCTCGGCGCGCTGCTGGCCGCCGTGTCCCCTGCCCTGCGCGCCTCGCGCCTGCGCCCCGTCGAAGCCCTCTCGTCCACCTGATGGAGAAGCCCCTATGACTGCCCTCCCCTTCGCCCTCGTCGCCCTGGCGCTCTCCGCCGAGCCGCCCACCGCCCTCGACGCGCTCAAGGCCTACGACGCGCTGATGGCCCCGCCGCACTTCAAGGCCACCACGAGGATGACGGCGCACCGCGACGATGGCTCGACGCGCGAGTACGCGATGACGGTGCTGAAGGGCGAGGGCGACAAGTCCCGCGTCTGGTTCCAGGAGCCGGCGGCGGTGCGCGGCCAGGAGATGCTGCGCAACGGTGAGAACCTCTGGGTGTACATGCCCAACCTCAAGCGCGCGCTGCGGCTGGCCTCACGCGACAGCTTCCAGGGCGGCGACTTCAACAACGCCGACATCATGCGGGCTGACTACGCCGTGGACTACGAGGCCACGCTGGAAGAGGACGCGGCCGCGCCCGACACGTGGCTGCTCAAGCTGAAGGCGAAGTCCACGGACGCCAGCTACGACGCCATCAAGCTGTGGATTCAAAAGGCCCCGCTGGGGATGCCGGTGAAGGGCGAGTACTACACGGCCAGCGGGAAGCTCTTGCGCAGCGCGAAGTTCTCCGAGGTGAAGGACTTCGGCCACGGCGCGAAGCGGCCGTCGCGCATCACCATGCGCAATGAAATCGCCACCGCGCGCTACTCGGAATTGGTCTTCGACACGCTGGACGTCACCGCCCCCGCGCCCGATTCGAAGTTCGCCCTGGCCGACCTCGGCCGCTGAGGACGCTCCCCATGAGGCGCGCGAGAGAGACTCCCTTCCGTTCAAAGCCGGGGAGAGGGGGGCCCACGTGACGCCCCTCATACTCCTGCTGCTCGCGCAGTCCCCCTCCCTCGTCTCGGTGACGGGCTACCTCGACTCGCGCACCACCACCGCGGAGACGCTGGGCGACGGCGCGGCGGGCCTCACCGAATTGGTGGAAGGCAACGTGCAGCTCAAGCTGACGCCGCACGAGCGCTTCACCGTGCAGGTCGACGCGTCGCTCTTCTGGCAGGGTGCGTGGTTTCTCCACGGCGGAGACCGGGACAGCCCCCAGTACCGGCCGCTGATGGTGCTGTCGGAGGCCTACGTCGACGCGACGCCGCAGGACAGCGTGCGCCTGCTGGCGGGGAAGAAGCGCATCGTCTGGGGCTCGGGCCTCGCCTTCAACCCGACGGACCTCATCAACCCGCCGAAGGACCCGACCAACCCGACATTCCAGCGCACCGGCGCGTGGCTGGGCATGGTGGAGTTCCCCTTCGAGAAGGTGGCCCTCTCGGCGGTGGTGTCGGGCAAGACGCTGCAGCAGTACGCGGGGCTGCCCACGGCCCTGGTGTGGTACCCGCCGTATCCCTCCTTCGAGGCGGCGCAGGGCTGGGTGCCCGACGTGCGCGACGACGAGGCGCACTGGGCCTTCATGAGCCGGCTGTACCTGCTGGTGGCGGACACCGACGTCACGCTGTCGCTGGCGTACACCAACCTCTACAACGACGCCTTCCGCAACAAGACGCGGCCGGGGCTGTCGCTGTCGCGCACCTTCGGGGGCCTCGAGCTGCACGGTGAGGCGCTGTGGCAGACAGGCAGCCCCCGGGTGGAGGTGACGGACGGCTGCGAGGCGTCGCCCCAACAGTGCGTGCTGCGCGGCATCCCGCTGGCGTCGCGCCCGTACCTCGAGGCCGACTGGCTCAACGTCAACGCGGTGGTGGGCGGGCGCTACTACTTCGAGGACGGGGGCGTCTTCTCCACCGAGTACTTCTACAACGGCGACGGGCACGACCCGGCGGGCTTCCAGAAGCTGGGGACGCTCTTCAAGCAGTACCCGGCGCTGGTGCAGGCCGCGCTGGGCGCCAGCCAGGACCCGGGCACGCCGCAGCAGTTCGCCTTCGTGCCGCTGCGCCGGCACTACCTCTTGCTCAGCTACCAGAAGCCGCAGCTCTTCGACGACTGGACCATCTTCGCGTCGGTGCTGGCCAGCCTCGAGGACCTCTCGATGCAGTTGGTGCCGCAGGTGTCCTACGAGCCCTGGCAGTGGTTGCGCCTGACGCTGGCCGCGTACATCCCGCTGCCGGGCGTGCCCGAGTGGGGCGTGCGCATCGGCGACGACACGTACGGCGAATTCACGCTGTCTCCCTACGGGACGCGCGTCCTCTTCACGGCGCGCGCCTTCTTCTGAAAGGAAAGGACTCCATGGCCTTCATCGAGCTGAAGAACATCAAGAAGACGTACCAGCTGGGGAAGACACAGGTGCCGGCCTTGAAGGGCGTCGACCTCCACGTCGAGCGCGGGGAGTTCACCGTGGTGATGGGCCCCTCGGGCAGCGGGAAGACGACGCTGCTCAACATCATCGGGCTGCTGGACCGCGCCGACGAAGGCTCTTCCTACAAGCTGGACGGCGAGGAGCTGGGCGGGCGCGACTTCAACGAGATGGCGGGCCTGAGGAACCGCAAAATCGGCTTCATCTTCCAGTCCTTCAACCTCATTCCCGTGCTGAACGTGGTGGAGAACATCGAGTTCCCCTGCCTGTTGCGCAAGGAGGACCGGAGCGTCTTGCGCAAGCGGGTGCTGACGCTGGCGGGCGACGTGGGCCTCGAGCCCTACCTCCACCACAAGCCCGACGAGCTGTCCGGCGGCCAGCGGCAGCGGGTGGCCATCGCGCGGGCGCTGGCGACGCAGCCGGAAGTGGTGCTGGCCGATGAGCCGACGGCCAACCTCGACTCCGTCACCAGCGAGCAGATTCTCGACTTGATGCAGAAGCTCAACGAGAGCCGGGGGGTGACGTTCCTCTTCTCGACGCACGACCCGCGCATCATGAAGCGGGCGAAGCGGGTGGTGCGCATCGCCGACGGGAAGCTGGTGGAAGGCGTGAACGGCAACGGCGGACCGGGCGTCGAGCCGCCGGGAGCCGCAAGCGCCGCGCTGGAAGCGCGCTGATGGACGTCCGCGGCCTCGGCCCAGCCCCTTGACGCCCGGGTGAGTCCGGCGGTCAGGGTTCCTTCGCTGGTGCCTCGGCCGAACCCGCCACCGGCCTCATCGTCTCACACAGCTTGAGCGCGTCCTTGAGGAGCGGCTTGGTGATGTCGCGCGCCTCGCACAACACGCCCCCACGCCAGACGGCGACGCCGAGGCGCTCTTCCTGACTCCACACCAGCGTCCACCCGGCCTCGCCTTCTTCGCGCCGCTCCACCCGGACTGACTGGAGGGCCCCTTCCCACTGTTTGAGGGAAACGTCGGGCGCGCGCGCGAGCTCGAGCCGAAGGAGGTCCTTCGTCACGAGGAGGGACGGCGTCTCGGTGCTCGCTCCCGGCAGCGCGATGCTGTCGTCCAGCACCTGGGAACCAGCCGGCACCAGCAACTCCGCCGGCACGCCGCGCGCGGACAGGTCGCGTCGCTCGGCCGAAGCCCCAGCGAATTTCGGCTGCGTGTCCAGGCCAATCGACGGCGCGGGAGGGCTGGGCGAGGCGGATGGTTGCTGGACCGCTGGTGGCGGGGAACCAGCCGGCACGTCATCGCAGCTTCCGCATCCCACGCCCCACAGGGCCAGGCACAGCCACAGGAATCTCCGCATATGCACCTCAGACGAAGCGGCGGCCCCCGCGCGTGGGAGCCGCCGCCCATGTGTCCTACGCCGACTCCTGCTTCAGTTCGACACGCTCAGCACGAAGCCGCCGCGGCCAGTCGGGTTCGACGTGTTGCCGCCGACGCTGGTGGAGAAGGCATCGACGATGACGTAGTAGGTCGTGTTCGCCATCGCGTTGAAGGTGATGACGGCGGGGTCGCCGGAGCTGGTCGGGTCCACCGCGTCCACGCAGTTTCCGGCACTGCAGGCATTGGCCAACACCGCGAGGTCGAGGTTGAAGCCGCGCTGGGGCAACGCCGTCACCGTCACCGGGCCCGCAGTCATCGTGGTGAACGTGTACACCACGTCGGCGCCGGCGAGCGTCTCGGTGCAGCCGGCCGCCCCCGTGATGATGTTCGAGGAGCTGTAGTCCGCGGCCGCGCCGAGGTTGGTGCCGGCGATGCTGGTGTTGAAGGGGATGGAAATCGCCCCGGCGCAGGTGTCGTTGGCGGGCGACGTCGGCGCCACGTCGACCTGGAGCGTGAAGGGGCCGCCCTTGTTGCTGGCCCCCGAGGTGTCGACCCACACCCAGTAGTCGGTGGAGGGAGCCAGGCCCAGCACGTAGGCCGACGCGTGGTGAGTGGCCGAGCCGCTCAGCTGCGAACACGCCAGCTGGGTGCCCGCGTCGGTCTCGCAGTTGTTCCGGAGGTACACAGCCGGGCCGTACTCGAACGCGTTACGGCTGATGGCCATGACGCGCGCGTTGATGCCGCCGTCCGACGCCGGGTTGGCAGCGGGCGTGGTGAAGCGGTACACGACGTCGGACGAGCCCGCCCCAGAAGAGGAGGCGCTGCACGTGATGCCGGTGTGGTCCTGGCCCGCGTCGCGGGTGGTGCCCTCAACAATGGCCGTGCCACCCACGAAGGTGAGAGGCGTGGCCGCGCCGCAGTTCTCGTTGGACGCCACCGGGTCGACGGGGTCGAGGCGCGCTTCGAGGTTGAAGCGGCCCACGGCCGAGCGGAAGCCGTCCACCACGAGGAGGTACGAGCCCGGAGCGAGAGAAGAGACGATGAGCTGGTCGGTCTCCAGTCCGCCGTGCGAGTTCGCGCAACCCGGGGCGGAGAGGGGGCCGCCGTCCGGGGCGAGGAAGCCACCATCGGCCTGGCAGGCCGCCTGGTCACGCAGGAAGAGGCTGGGCCGCAGGAGGCCACCGTCGAGGGAGGTGCCCGTGGCGTTGACCGTCAACTTCTGCGTCGAGGTGGTGGTGAGGGCATACACGACGTCCACCGTTCCAGACGTCTGGCAGCTGGCCGAGTAGTTGTCATTCGCCCCCAGCGTGGTGGCGGTGAGAGTGTCGTAGACGCCGCCGTCCGCGAAGAGGGTGATGGGAGTGAGGCAGAGGTCATTGGCAGGTGTGAGGGTGGGCGGGCTCAGCGTCAGCGACAGGTTGAAGGTCCCGGCGGTGGCCGTCGTGCTGTCTACCCAGAGGTAGTACGTCCCTGGCTGCTGGTTGAGCAGCGCGGTGTTGACGGGTGTACCGCTGCTTCCGAGCACGCAGCCGCGCTGGTCGGCCAGCGTCGCCGTGCTGTCGCAGACGGCGCTCCGAACGTAGACGACCGGCGTGAAGGAGGGCGTCCCCGGAGTCACGTTGATGGCGACGTCCTGCGCGGAGGTGAGGGTGTAGGAATACACCACGTCGACGCCCGTGCTGCGCGCCGAGGACGAGCAGCTGGGCGTTGGGTCGCCCGAGGCGTTGTTGTTGGTCGCGCCCACCAGCGTGCCAGACGCGGTGGCCACGTTGCCGCTGAAGGACAGCGCCTGCACACCGGCACAGGTGTCGTTGGCCGGCGGCAGCGTGGGCGGGGCCAGGGTCACCTGCAGGGTGAAGGGCCCGGGGTTGCTCAGGTAGGTGTCGACCCAGATGTAGTAGGTGCCCGGCTGCTGGTTGAGCAGGGTGCGGTTGATGACGGTGCCCGTGCTGGTGTCACAGCTCAGTTGGTCCGTGGTGGCGGTGCTGGTGCAGTTGTTCGCCCGCACGTACAGCGCCGCGTTGAACGGAGTCATCGGCGTGAGGGTGATCGTCACGTCCTGCGCAGAGGTGAGCGTGTAGGAGTAGATGACGTCCTGGCCGTCGGAGCGCGCCGTCGACGAGCAGGTGGGAGTTGGGTCGGACGACTGGTTGTTGTTGGTGGCGCCGATGGTGGTGGACGAAACGGTGGCCACACCGCTGGTGAAGGACAGGGCCTGCGGCGACGCGCACGTGTCGTTGGGAGGACCGAGGGTGGGCGGCGTCACCTCCACCGTCACGTCGGTCGGACCGGCCGAGGAGCTGTAGGCCTCGACGAAGATGAAGTAGTCGCCGGCGGGGAGGTTGGTGCGCGAAATCACCTCGGCGCCCGAGAAGACGTCGGCGCAAGCCAGCTCGGTGCCGGTGGCGCAGGGAGACGACCTCAAGTACAGCACCGGGTCCGCGGTGCTGCCCGAAGACGGCTGCGAGGTGATGCGCACGTCCGAGGCGGCAGTCAGCGTCAGCTGGTAGACCGCTTCGGCGCTTCCCGAGCTGCTGCTGCACGAGCCGGCGTGGTCGCTGGCGAACATGGACGTGTCGACCGTGAAGGCGGCGGACGAGCCCATCCCGCCATCCGGCAGGCCGCTGCCCAGCGTCACGGGCAGCGCCGCGGCGCAGGACTCACCGGGGGGTGACATGGTGGGCGGAGCCAGATCGACCGAGACGTCGATGGGCCCGGCGCCCGCGCCCGGCGGGCCGTAGTGCTCGATGAAGATGAAGTAGGTGCCGGCCGCGGCGTTGCGCAGCGTGACGAGCTCGGGCGTAGCAGCCCCGGCCGAGTCGGAGCAGGCGAGGTCGGCGCTCGTCGCGCACGGAGCCTGACGGACGTACACCACCGGGTCGCTGCCCATGTTGCCTGCCGGGCGCTGTGCCAGGACGATGATGTCCTGCGCCTGCGTGGTGGTGATGGAGTAGACGGCCTCGGGGCCGCCGGTGCTGTTGCACGAGCCAGTGTGCTCGTCCGTGTACGTCGTCAGGTCGACGACGAAGTTGGTCCCGACACCGCCGTCGGCGAGGGCGGAGAGGGTCAGCGCCTGCGGTGCGGTGCAGTTCTCACCCGGGATGCCGGCGTCCATGCCCGTGCCACCGCCCGTGCCACCGCCCGTTCCGGCGTCATCTCCGCCGCCGCCCGTGCCACCGCCCGTTCCGGCGTCATTTCCGCCACCGCCAGTTCCGCCGCCCGTGCCACCGCCAGTTCCGGCGTCATCTCCGCCGCCGCCCGTTCCGCCGCCCGTTCCGCCGCCAGTGCCGCCGCCAGTGCCGCCGCCGGTGCCGCCGCCGGTGCCACCGCCAGTCCCGCCGCCCGTACCACCGCCCGTTCCGGCGTCATCTCCGCCGCC
>JBFMHF010000006.1:0-105584 GCA_040752975.1 Myxococcota bacterium | reverse complement strand
CGCGCGGGGCTCCTCCGACGGCCTGGCCGCTCCAGCAGGGTCCTCAGAGCACCCGACGGCCCGGCCGCGCGGGGCTCCTCCGACGGCCTGGCCGCTCCAGCAGGGTCCTCAGAGCACCCGACGCCGATCCGCCTGACGCGGAAGGCTGGCGGCTGTTTCAGCGCTTCGAACGCGAGGCCGTCGCGGGCTTGTTCCGGGGCCTCGGAGGCGGAGACGGTTTCGCGTCCGGTCTCTCCAGCGCTTCCAATCGAGCACGCAGCCGCAACACCTCGGCTGACAGTTGCGCGTACGAGTCGCGCACATGGCCATTGAAGACGACCTGCCGCGCCAGCGCCTCGTTGATGAACACCTGGCCCACGCGGCGAAAGATCAGCTTCGCCATCCGCACGGTGCGCCCCGACAGCCCGGCCCGGTGCGTTTCCACCGGAAGGCCCTTCGTCGCGTCGGTGTGCTCGGCCAGCGCGTCGAGGTTGAAGGACAACGGATCGACGCGAGGCTCCACGTCCGGGGGCATCTCAGCTTCCCCCGGCGAAGCCGACAGCCCTCGCGCGCGCAGGCGCTGCCCCACGTACGCCATCAGCTTGTCGGCGGTGATGTCCTTGCCCATGAGCCGCATCGTGCCCGCGGCTCTACCACGTCAGCGCAGCCAGCGGCATGAGCCGCATTCGTCCCACGCGAACGCGGCGCCGGAGCACCCGGGTGCCCAGGTAACAGCGGTACGGCACCTCACGTTGCGCGCGCCCTCCGACGCACAGAGCAGAGCGGCGCGCGAGGCCAACTGTCTCCAAAACTGACAATTGCTGAAGAATCTTTGACGCTTTCCTGCAGGGCCTCCCGGCGCCTACCGTGAGGCCCTCACCCGGCGAGGAGGGCTTCATGCTGCAGACCGACGCGCGCACCCACGGCCCAGGCACTCCGCCGCCGAGGCGCACCTTCACCGACGAGGAGCACGCCACCTGGGGCGACATCGTCCGCACCCAGCGCGCCCGGCGCGACACCCAGTTGGTGCCGATGTTCTCCGCAGGCCTTCAGGCGGTGGGCCTCGATCAGGACACCATTCCTCCGCTCGAGGACGTCAACGCGAAGCTCCGGGCGCTCACTGGCTGGCAGGGCGTCTTCGTGAAGGGCCTCGAGGACGGGCCGCACTTCTACCCGCTCTTGCGCGACCGGAAGTTCCCCATCGGCAACTTCGTGCGCAACCGAAGGGACCTCAACTACACGCCTGAGCCCGACATCGTCCACGACCTGTACGGCCACATCCCCTTCCACGCCGACCCGCGCTACGCCGACTACTGCCAGCGGTACGGCGCGCTGGCCTGCGAGTTTCTGGGCGATCCGGTGCGTCTCCGACGGCTCGAGCGCTACTTCTGGTTCACCAACGAGTTCGGCCTGGTGGAGACGCCTGCGGGGCGGCGCATCTTCGGCGCGGGCATCGCGTCGTCCATCGGCGAGTGCGTGTACGCCCTGTCCGGCGAGCCCGAGGTGGTGCCCTTCGATGTGGCCACCATCTGCGCGCAGGAGTTCCGCATCGACCAGATGCAGAAGCGGCTCTTCGTGCTCCAGTCGGTGGAGCAGCTTTACGAGTCCTTCCCGAAGCTCGAGGCGACCGTCCGCGCCTGAGCGCTCTCAACGGCAGCAGCGGAAGCCCACCGCCGGATCGCCCGCCCCTTCGGGGAAGTCGAAGCCGGTGGTGCACTTGAGCAGCCCTGCACCGAAGCTGCTGCGGTAGGAGCCGCCCTTGATGCGGCAGCCGCCGGGCCCGCAGGTGGCCGTGCGCTCGTAGGCGTTGCCGCTCATGTCGAAGACGCCCGCGTATCCTCCGACGCAGCCGGGCACGCTGCCGGTGTTGACGATCGCCCCCAGGCCCTTGTCGAGGCCGTTGCACGCGGTGGACGAGTAGGTGTTGCCGTAGGGGCAGGTGAGGCCCGCGGGCCCGGAGCAGGCGCTCTGCCACTCCGCCTCGGTGCAGAGGTGCTTGAAGGCCAGCTGGCACGCCGCCTGGGCCTGCGCGGTGTTCAACGAGAGCCACGGCATCACCTGCGGCGCCGACACCGCTTCGCCCGAACCCACTCCCGCTCGCGCCTGTGCAACAAAACCGCGCCTGTAGCCTGGGCGGCAACACTCAACGACGGCAAGCAGCCGACCCCACGCGGGCGATCTCCTCGAGGTACGCGGCCACCACTCTCGGCCAGCGGAAGCGCGCGGCGTAGCGCTTGCCCTTCTTCGCCAGCTCCGCGCGGCGCTCCCCCACGTCCTTCAAGGCCTCGAAGAAGGACTCGCGGTGCTCGAGTTCGAAGGTGCGGCCCGCGCCGCTGCGCTGCACCTGGCCGGCCACCACCGTCGACGCTGCGTTCCCCAACACCGGCGCGCCCGCCGCGAAGGCCTCCAGCGCGAGGAGCGAGAGGCTCTCGTACCGGCTGGGCACTACCACCGCCAGCGCACCGGCGAGGGCATCCCACTTCGCCTCTTCGTCGATGCGCCCCAGCACGTGCAGCCGCTCTCCTCGCGGCTTCAAGTCTCCCGCGCCCGCCAGCACCAGCGCCGGCGCGTCGTGGAAGCGGCTGACGAGGTGTTGGTGGAGGCGCACCAGATCCACCACGCCCTTCCCCGCCTCGAGCCGGCCCACATAGAGGAGGTACTCCCCCCGCACGCCGTAGCGATCGCGAAAGCGCTCGGGCTTTCCGGGCCTGGGCTCGATGCCCACCCCCACCACCCGCGCCGGCGCGGCGGCCTCGAAGCGCGCGCGAATCAACTCCACCTCCTCCGGCGTGTTGCAGAGGAGCGCGCGCGGGCGCTCGAAGACGTCGGCGAAGGCCTGGAAGGCGAGCGGCGGCTCATCGTGCGCGGTGGGCACCACCAGCGCCTTGTCGGCTACCAGCGGCACGCCCCACACCGTCGGCGCGTAGAGGTAGGTGAAGAAGATGACCGCGTCCCACCCGTCGCGCCGCGCGGCCAGCTCGTCCAACAGGCCAGGCGCCCGCGGGCCCTGCTCCGCCAGCCAGTGCGCCTCGGTGACGAGGTCGGTCCCCGTTCCGAAGACCTCATCGGAGAGCTCGTTGAAGCGGCCCATCTCCCGCGGCGCCACCACCGGGAAGCGCCGCACCTTCACCGCGCCGTCCCTCGACTCGCCGGCGGGCAGCACGTTGGCCCAGGTGAGGTGATCGACGGCGCAGGTGGTGAGGACCTCCACGGACGCGTGCGGCGCGAGCTGCTGGGCCACCTGCCGGGCGTGGCTCTCGGCGCCGCCGACGATGGTCTCGCCGTACCGCTGCACCACCAGGGCGACGGACGGCTTCTTCCGGGCCCGGCGCTTCGCGGGCTTCGGCCGCCACGGTGCGAGCGCCTGCGCGAGCGCCTCCACGGTGGCCGCGCAGGAGAAGTCGCGCACGCGCTCCCGCTGCCCCGCCACCACCTTCTCGCGCAGCGCCACGTCGTGCGTCAGCGCGGAGACGACCTCGGCCAGCGCCGCGAAGTGCTTCTCGTCGAAGACCAGGCCCCGCCCGCCCATCGTCTCCGGCACCGCCGCGGCCCCGTAGGCCAGCACCGGGACGTCGGCCGCCATCGCCTCCACCAGCGGCACGCCGAAGCCCTCGTGCTCGGACATGGAGACGAAGACGTCGGCGGCGCGGTACGCGGCCACCAACTCGCCGTGCGTGGCGCGCCCGAGGAACGTCACCTGCCCCAGCGCGCGCGCCTGTGCCTTGAGCCGCCGCACGTAGTCGCTCCCCTCGGCGGCGCCGCCCACCACCACCAGGTGCGCGTCCGGGTGGAGGCGCCTCAACTCGGCGTGCAGCGCGAGGAGATCCTCCACCCGCTTGTGCGCCACCACCCGGCTCACCGCCACCACGCGCGGCTGGCCCGTCTCGCCCAGGCGCGTCACCATCGCCTCGTCGGCGTACTCCGGGCCGAAGCGCTCGGGCTCGACGTACAGCGGCGCCACGTGAACGTTGCGGTGGCCGGCCGCGCGCAGCTCGGCGGCGTTGAAGGCGGAGACGCCGATGGAGACGTCCACCCCCTCGGCCAGCGCCGCCAGCTGGGCCCGACCGGCGCGCAGCGGCTCCACCAGGCGCGTGCCCGCGTAGAAGTGCGCGGGCGTGATGTTGTGGAAGACGACACCCTTCACGCAGTCGAGGTGCAGCAGCTTGCCCGCCAGCGGCGAGGCGATGCCGTGGTGGTACAGCACCACGTCGTCTCTGGAGGGGCGCAGCGACGAGGCCGGCTTCACCAGGCTGGACAGGCCCTTCGTCACCTCGTCCGCGAAGAGCTCGCCGGTGAAGCCCAGGTACCGCAGCGCCCGCTGCCACGCGAGCGCCGCCTGCCCCATCGCGTCGCCGGGGGTGAAGCAGGGGATGAGCTGGTGCACGCGCCGCACGGCTTCTTCGCGGGCGTGTACCTCAACTCTCCGCTGAGCGCGCCTCGGAAACGTCAGGGTCCGACGTGGTAGTGGATGATTCCGTCATTGCGGGTGTGCTCGACCGGCTCCACATCCCACGCCGCGCCATCCAGCACCGGCGTCCGCCACGGCCAGTCAGTCGTACCGGTGACCCAGCTGGCCGAGCCGGGGAAGGAGGGCACCGCGCCCGGGACGCTGGGAGGCACCACCTTGAGCGTGCCGTAACCGGGAGAGTCGGCGTCGGGGTAACAGATCTGCCCCACGTAGAGCGCTTGAGAGTCCTTCCTCAAGCCACGCAGCCAACGGTAGCCCTGGGGGAAGTCCTGCTGGGCGTAAAGGAGCCTCGGGGCCGCCGTGCCCGTCGTGCTGACCAGCCACAGGCCGTAGTCGTTGAGGACGGCGAGCTCGCCCGACCTCCACTCCAGCAGCGCGCTCGCAGGCATGGGCGAGATGAGCGACGGCGCGGTCGACCCGAGTTCCATGGAGTGGATGCCCGCGGGTGTGGCGAAGGACACGCGGCCCACGTCCTCCACGTTGAGCGCGATGACGTCCGTGCCGGCGTAGATCTGGCTCCAGGACGGGTTCTGGTACAGGCCCACCGTGTAGATGCCTCCGGCCAGCGAGAGGACGTACAGGCCCGCGAAGGACGACACGCCGAAGCCCTTGTCCAGCGGGCCGGGAAGCATGAGCTGGGTGCGCGTCGTGAACGTCGAGGCGTCCCACACCTTGAGCGTGTTGGTCTCCGAGGGGGTGCCGCCGTTCGCGCGGAGGATGTAGTGCAGCTTCCCCTGGAAGAAGAGGCCGTCCACTTGCTGGACCGAGTCCGGCAGCACCTCCACCACCTGCAGCGCTCCACCGGCCAGCGGCGCCGCCAGCAGCACGCGCTGAGGCGCGGCGCCCGAGGCGGAGGCGGTGAAGGCGTGCCAGTCCTCCGACGTGGCGACCGAGAACCAGGGCTTGAGGTCTTCCGGCGCTGCTCCGCCGCGCATCAGCACGTTGAAGCCGGTCTCGACGAGCTCGAGCATGCACCCGTTCGCGCAGCCCGCGTCCTGGCCCACGCGTGCGGCGAGAAACTTCGCGAGCGGCTCGTGATCCATGCACTCCGCCGGGCCGCCCATCACCGGAGCGATCAGCCCACCGTCGGGCACCACGAAGCTGCCTGCGTCGCTGCCACCGCCGCCGCCGGTCGCGCCTCCCCCGCCGCCCGTCGCGCCTCCGCCAGTCCCACCGCCCGTCGTCCCACCACCACCACCACCCGTCGCTCCTCCCCCGCCGCCCGTCGCGCCGCCGTCCACTCCGCCGTCCGCGTCGCCCAGCATCGTCTCCCGCACCGGCGTGAGGCACCCGATGCAGCCCAGCACCAGCATCAACACCAAGGTCGCTCGCACGATCATCTCCCTCTCCTTCGACGAGCCGGGCGCCAGGCCCGCGTCTCGTCGTTCGGCCCGCCGTCGGAAGTGCCGAGGCCGGGGGAGACCTTCACGAAAAGTGAGGCCGTCACGGCGCGAGCGCCTCGAGGGCGCGCCGCAGGGACGCCACGTCGGCGGAACGGGGATCGTCCACGCACGCCCGCTCGAAGTCGGCGGCCACGGCCTTCGCCTCGGCGAAGCGACGGGCACGCACGAACTCCACCAGCAACGCGAGGCGCACCTCCGGGTGCAGGACACCGTCGGGGAAGCGGGCGAGGGAGGCATGGAAGGCGCGCTCGGCGGCCGCGCGGTGGCCGGCCTTCGACTCCAGGACGCCCAGCTCGTACAGCGCCGCCTGCGCCTCCAGCCCGTCGCGCTCGCCCTCTCGCGCCAGGCACTCCAGCTTCGCGGGGCCTGACAACGCGACGCACGAGGGCGCCTCCTCCACCTCGTCCCGCAACAGCGCGCCGGGGATGTCCGGAGCCGGGGGCCAGGCGATCGACTCTCCCGCCCGCACCACGCGCTCACCCGACGGCGTGCGCACCACCACCTCGCCCTCCTCGACGGAGACGACCGTTCCCCCCGCGGTGACGTCGGCGAGGAAGCGGGCCTGTCGCGCGTCGATCTCCACGTGCGGGGTGGTGAGGTGAACGGCGGCGCCCTCCGCAGCCGCGACCGCAAGGCGCCCATCGGTGAGCACGACCTGCTCGCCGGAAGCATGGGTGAAGCGCGCGCCCGGAGAAGGAGTCAGCACCGGCGCCGCCTGGGCGAGGGACTGCGCGGGAGGAGGTACCGCCGGCGCCGGGCGGAAGAAGAGCACCAGGCCCACACCCGCGAGCACCGACAGCGCGAAGGCGGGTACGAGGCGCCAGTCGCGGCGCGGGCGTGCGGCGCGGGCCAGCACGTCGTCCCACGAGGCGCGATCGATGGCCTTCGCCGGCACGGACGCAGCGAGCGCCACCAGCTTCGCTGCTTCGCTCTCGGGGGCGTCCTCACGCCAGGGACGGGGCTCGGTCATGGCCGCACCTCCTCTCTCTTGAGGCCGCTGGTGCGCGCCTCGATGGCGGCCAGGCGCTCGAGCGCGGCGGCCACGTCCTTGCGCGCGTGGAAGAGGCGCGTCCACACCGTCTTCAGGGGAATGCCGAGGGCGATGGCGATCTCCTCGCCGGGCAGGCCCTGGAGCTCGAAGAGGACGAAGACCTCGCGCCTGGCCTCAGGCACCGACGCGAGGGCGCGCGCGACCAGGCGCTGCGCGTCGCGCTGCTCTGCAGTCCGCGAAGGGGCATCGACGGCGCTCACCTCCGACGCCTCCTCCAGCCCGAAAAAGCGACGAAGGCGCGCGGTGCGGCGACGTGTGGCGGCCAGCTTGACGGCCACTCCGTACAACCACGCGCGGCGGGAGTCAGCCCGGGCCAGCACGTCGGCCTTGCGCAGCGCGACGACGAAGAGCTCCTGCAGGAGATCCTCGGCGTCGACGTCGGGCGCGAGTCGCGCGAGGGCCTGCCGCAGCTCGGCGCCGTGGGCGACATACAGCCCGCGCACCTCACTGGCGGTCAGCGCTCCTGCTCGTGCGATCGCCGTCGTCATCTCCACCGGACACCCGTGAGGAGGGAAGTGCGCAGAGCCGGCTTCACCTTCACGAAAAGCGTCGCGCGACAACCATGCGACCTCATTGCGGAAATTCCCAATCCACGGAGAGGCCGACGAGGCCTCCAGCCTCCCACGGCCCGAGGGAGACGGTGCCGGCGTTGGCGACGGTGAGGGCTTCTGCGGGCGTGCGGACGCTGACGAAAGCGCGCAGTTGTGCCCACAGCGGGCCGACAAGCTGGCGCGAGACGCCGCCCGAGGCGACGCCACCGAAGGCGAAGAGCACCGTGCGGTCGTTCGACGGATACCCTTCAGCGCCGGCCTCGAGGCGGGTGCCGCGCACCGCGAGCGTGACGTCGATGCGCCAGTGGGCCCACGGCCGGAAGACGACGGAGGGGCCCAGCGAGAGCCACTGCATGGCCGCCCACACGCGGCCGGGGGCCAGCGACTCCACGCGGGCCGACTCGAGGCCTCCCTCCAGCACGAGGCCCCAGCGGCCGCGGAAGGCGGCGACCCAGAGAGAGCCCACGGCGGCTGCCGAAGGAGTCGGTCCGCCGGCCACGCCGCCCAACAGTGCGGCGTCGAGGCGCCAACGCGCGACGGGTGGAGAGGCCGAGGCGGCAACAGCGCTCGGCGGCAACGCAGCCGAGGACACGCTCTCAGGCAGGGCGTCGGCCGCGGGCGAGGAGGCCCCACCCACGCCGCTCGAAGACGTCGAGGTCGACGTCCGCGACGTGCCTCCGCTCGACGTCGTCACCGCTGACGTCATCGCCACGCCTCCGCTCGCCTTGCTCGCCCCGGACGTCCCGACTCCGCCTCCGCTCGCCGACGCCCCGGACGCGCTCGCGCCGGCGCTGGAGGTCTCCGCCCCGGAGCTGCCGCTCGCGGCCACCGCAGACGCGCCCGCGCCTCCGCTCGTCTTGCTCGCCCCGGACGTCCCGACTCCGCCTCCGCTCGCCGGCGCTCCAGACGCTCCCGCACCAGCACTGGGGGTCTGCGCCCCGGAGCTGCCGCTCACGCCCGCCGCGGACACGCCCGCACCTCCGCTCGCCTTGCTCGCCCCGGACGTCTCGACTCCGCCTTCGCTCGCCGGCGCCCCGGACGCCCCCGCGCCAGCGCTGCTGGTCTCCGCCCCGGAGCTGCCGCTCGCGGCCACCGCAGACACGCCCGCACCTCCGCTCGCCTTGCTCGTCCCGGACGTCCCGACTCCGCCTCCGCTCGCCGGCGCCCCGGAGCTTCCGCTCACGGCCGGTGCGGGAGCTCCCGGGACTCCGCTCGTGACCGACATGGACGTCCCACTCGGCGACGCAGAGGCTCCTGTGCCCGCGCTGGGTGTCTCCGCCCCGGACGTCCCCGCGCTCACGGCCGCTGCGGACGCTCTGAGGACTCCACTCGAGGCCGACGTGGACTTCCCACCTGGCGAAGCAGAGGCGCTGGCCGCTTGCGCCCCGGATGTCCCCGCCTCCCCAGCCGGCGCGGGCGTTCGCGCCCCCGCGCGCGCGGAGACGGCGATGTCACCCACACCCTTCTCGGCAGCCGCTGCCACGCCCGACGAGGCTGAGACACCGGTTGATTTCAGCCCGGGCCGATCACCCCTGGAGGCACCGCCCGTCGCGGTTGACTGCGCCGTGGCCCCGCCGGCGGAAATGTCTCCAGTGCTCCCCGCCCTCACCGCGACACCCGCTGCGCCGGAGGCACCCGGAGCACTCTCGCTCCACACTCCGGCGATCCCCCCGTCCATGCTCGCAGGCTCGTGCGTGAGGCCGGGCGGCGCAGCCACCGCACCAGGCGCCGCCGTGGGGGTCGCGCGCGCGTTGGGCACGCCCGCGTCAGTCGTCGCCCGAAGGACTGGCATGGGCCTGGCCCACGCGCTCACCAGCGCCACCACCACGCGCTCCACCGCCGCGCAGTCGTCCGGGCCCGCGGGGACCTTTCTCCGGACCGCGGGCTGGCCGGGCGCCTTCGCTTCGACGAGGACAGCCTGGCCTGCTCCCTTCACCTGGACCACGAGCGAGCGCTGGGCCCCCAGCTGCGCGAGGCGCTCACGCAGGCGCCCCTCCTCGACACAGGGCGTGCCTTGCTCCACCGACAGGGAGACGGAGGCCGCGGCGCCCAGCGACGCGGCGAGCACCAGGCTGGGGCCAAGGACGAGCATGCACGCGAGCAACCGGCTCGGCAGCAGGGCTTGCCTGCCTCGAGGTGCACCGTCAAGTCACGCCAGGGTCGCGTCGAGCAGCTTCGCGCTGTCCGCGTCGAGCGAGACAAACTGCGCGCCCACGCCTTGCGGCGTCACGTGCGTCACCCGACAGAAAGCCGACACCAGCCGCGCGTCCTTCGCCGGCGCGAACTGCACGTGCACCGTCGACTGCGGAGGGAGGGACTTGCGCGTCGAAATGAAGAGGCCACCCCGCGAGAGATCCGTCGCGTAGTCCACCTCGAAGCCCTCCTCGGGGTTCGACTGGTGCTGCACCAGGAAGCGCACCTGAGACCGGGGCATCGCGCGACGTTCCGTCATGGCCGGCGAGTCATATTCGTGCCGCGCGCTGCAGCGCAACGGGCCCCCCTCACGAAGTCCCACCCGCACGCACATCTTGTGTACAAGCCGAGGCGTGGCCGCCGTCGCCCTCGATGCGTCCCTCTGGGACGAGCCCACCACCGGCATCGCCCTCTACACGCGCCAGCTGGCGGCCGCGTTGGAGGCGCGGGGCGTGGCGGTGGAGCGCTGGGGCGCCCGGAGGACGGGCGAGGAGCCGCGGGGGCGCTGGAGTCGATCCACCTGGACGCTCGCCCGCCTGCCGACGCTGCTGGCCGACAGGAGGCCGCGCCTCTTCCACGCCGTGTCCAACTTCAACCTCCCGCTCGAGCGCACGCCCGGCGTGCCGTACGTGCTGACGGTGCACGACCTGGTGCCGCTGCTCCTGCCCGACACCGTCTCCACTCCCTTTCGCTGGCAGTTCCGCGCGTGGCTCGCCCGCAGCCTGAAGGTGGCCTCGCAGGTCATCTGCGTCTCGGAGACGGCGAAGGCCAGCGTGCTGGCGCGCTTCGACGTGGCGGAAGACAAGCTGACCGTCATCCACCACGGGGTCGACCACGTCGACACGCTGCCGCCCGCCGACGCCACGACGCACGCGTGGATCGACGCGCTGGGCCTGACCGAGCCCTGGGTGCTGTACGCCGGCGCGCTGGACGCGAGGAAGAACGTCGAGCTGGTGCTGGACGCGATCGAGCGCCTCCACGCGGGTGGGCGAAAGGTGTCGCTGGTGCTGGCCGGTCAGCGCTGGTTCGGCGCGGGGGCCATCGAAATGCGCGTGCAGGCGCTCAAGGCGCGCGGAGTCGACGTTCGCCCCCTGGGCTACCTCGACGAGCGCGTCTTCTACGCGGTGATGCGCCGCGCGGGCGTCTTCGTCTTTCCCTCGCGCTACGAAGGCTTCGGGCTGCCGCCCCTCGAGGCGATGCACCTGGGCGTGCCCACCATCGTCTCCACCGAGGGCTCGCTGCCCGAGGTGTGTGGGGACGGTGCGCTCCAGGTCGGCCCCGATGATGGCGTGGGCCTCGCGACGCGGCTGGAGGAGTTGCTGTCCGACTCCGCGCTGCGAGCGGAGTGGGCGCGGAAAGGGCGCCTGCGCGCGGCGCATTTCCGGTGGAAGCGCACCGCCGAGGCGACGGAGCAGGTGTACGGCCGGGCGTGGTGACTGCCGCCGCAAGGGCGGCTCCCTCGAGCCGTGCGCGACTTGACGCCCGCGGCGGGTATCCGGAAGAAGGGCGTGAGCCACGTCGGTGCGGGGCTCGAACTCCTCACGGCGCGGCGCTCGTCGTATCCGGCGCGCCATCTCCTGCGAGCGGGACGTCGAAGGGCCGCGCTTCGGCGCTGGCGTCTTCCGTGGTGCTGGGCCCCAATCGCTCCGCCAGCTCCGCCACCGTCGCGGCAGGTTCTCGCAGCTGCGCCGACACCCGCCGGATGATGCGCTCGAGCCGCGTCAACTCGTCCGCGCCATCGCGCGAGGTGGACGAGCGCACCACCGCCTTGCGGTAGGACACGGACAACAACGACGCCCGCCGCATCCCTTCCAGGGTGCGCTCGACGGCCAGCCGCTCCGCAGGCTCGAGCTCTGTCACGCCCCGCTCCTTCAGGCCGCGCGCGTTGCCGAACCACACACGGCCGAGGCGGCCGAAGCCTCCTTCCGCGGAGGCGTCGAGATCCTCCAGCACCAGCACCGGCCAGCCGCGCGTGGGGAATTCCCGGGCAAAGAGGGAGTAGACGAGCGCGCCGTCGCTCCGGGTGTGCACCTCCGCCGGCGTGCTTCCCACCGCGAAGAAGAGGTGGCCGGCGGACTGCGCCTCCTCGGAGAGCCGGCGACGGGCCTGGCTCGTCAACGCAGGCTCCTCGTCGGCGGGCTTCGCTGGCCGCTTCAGCGTCGTCATCATCTCGTTTGCTTCGTCCACGTGCACCACCACGTTGAGCGAGTTCCCCCGCGAGTAGTCGGCGTGGAAGATGCCCACCAGCTCGTACTCTCCCGTGGCGCAGCTCACCGCCAGCACCGGGGAGCCCGAGTTGCCCGTCGAGAGCTGCGCGTCGATGACGAAGTCGTCGTGATCCCAGTCGCGCCACGAGTCGTGGTCGAAGACGGTGGTGACACGTCCCTGGGTGGTGGCGCGGAAGGCGCCCAGCGGGAAGCCGCGCACCTCCACCACGTTGCGCTCCTTGAGCGCCGCGCTCCGGCCCACCTTCCACGGCATCACGTTGAGGGCCGCCTTCGCCTTCACCACCGCGACGTCCAGCGTCAGGTCTCCCACCACCCGCGTGAGGAGAATGTCGTCGCCCGCGAAGTTGTCGCGCTCGTTCTCCACCAGGCGCAGCTCGTCGCTCACCCGCTTGCAGCCCGCGGGCACGCCCGCCACCGGGTGCTCCTCGTCCGTCACCGCCACGTACTCCGCGACGTGCTGGTTGGTGAGGAGCAACGTCTCCTGCCCCTGCCGCCGGTAGCCGAAGGCCGTGCCGTGCGCGGTGGCCTGCTTCTTCGTCCGCCGCACCGAGCCGTCCGGGGCGTAGGACAGGCACTCGTAGGTGGCGACGTTGCGCAGGCAGTAGGTGAACTGGCTGTCGGGCTGGGCGTCACGCGCCACGGCCGCCTTGGACAGCGCCGCGAAGTCGTCCGCGTAGGCGCCCGAGCAATAGGTGCGCGGCGGGGGCGCCTTGGCCGGCGTCGGTTTGGGGAGCGTCCGCGCGGGCGCCATGGCGGGCGGCGCACCGAGGACGACGACGACAGCGAGCAACGCGGACATCAGACTGAAGTCTAACGCCCTCCCTCACGGACGGGGGGCGCGCTGCACGAAGTCCATGAGCTCAGGCCACAACTTCTCGAGCGCCTCGGGCCCCGTCTCGCCCAACAGCCCCACGCGGTCGACGGGTCGCAGCTCACCCGACATCTGCTCCACGCACCACGCGTACAGGGCGTCGGCCAGCCCGCGCATCGGCCCGCCGAGGAGTTTCACCTCGTAGCGCTGGAGCAACTCGCGCGCTTCGCCCCACTGGCGGGCCCGCACCGCCAGCACCGCGCGGGCCAGCAGGGCGTCGGCCGTGGAACCGGCGCCCAGCTCTTCGACGTGCTCGAGCCTCGAGCGGGCCACGTCCTCCCTGCCCAGCAGCGCCGCCGACAGGCTCCGGCTGGGGAAGAGCAGCTTGGTGAGATCGGCCGCCACCACGCGCTGCGCGGCCGCCTCTTCGAAGGACGCCTCGGCCTCCGCGACGCGCCACAGGCACATCAACGCGATGCCCCGGTAGTACGGCACCACGTTGGAGCGCCGCGCCAGCTTCGCCGCGCGCTCGAACATGGCGATCGCCTCCACGAAACGACCCTGCGCGAGCAGCGAGTTGCCTTCCACCGACAGGCGGTTGGCGGCGCGCGCCCAGGTGAAGAAGAGGACGAAGACGGCGAGGAAGAGGGCGAACATCGCGAAGGGGAACCAGCTGGTGACGAAGCGCACGCGCAGCTCCTCGGGCAGGCGCGTGGCGAGGACGTACGAGGCCAGGAAGAAGCCCACCAGCAGGATCCAGAGGACGAGGCGGCGCACGTCACTTCCCCGTGGCGATCGTCCAGCGGTGCACGACGCGATCGGTCCCCACCGACACGAGCTCCTGCGGCCCGAGGAAGGACACCACCAGGGCGTCGCCTGCGTCGGCGGGCACGCGCGCCAGCAGCCGGCCACCCGCCGCGTCCCACAACAGCGTCTCCCCGTCGTCGCTGCCCGCGGCCACCAGCTTTCCGTCGGGGCTCACGTCCACCGTGGAGACGCGGGAACGCGCCTCGCTCCAGCGCTGCACCACTCTCGAGCCCGCCACGTCCCACGTCGTTACCCGGCCGTCGGCGCTGCCGCCCACGAGGAAGGCGGCGCCCGGGGCGAAGCTGAGCGCAGTGACGGCGGCGTCCAGAGGTTCGAAGACCGCCTTCTCCTTCCCACCCTCCGCGTCGAGCAGCACCACGCGCTTGTCCTCACGCCCGAGCGCCAGCGTCCTGCCGTCTGGGGCGAAGGCGACGGCGCGCGCCGTGGAGGCCTGTCCGCGCGCGATCTCCTTGCCGAACTCGAGGCTCCACAGCACCCACGTCCCGTCGTCGTACGCCCAGGCCGCGCGCTTCCCGTCGTCGGCCACCGCGAGCGCCGTCACCTTCTGCGCCGGCCGCGAGTCCAGCACCTCCACCGCGCCATTCCACCGCTGCGCCTTCACCAGCCCGTCGTCGCCGCCCGACAACAGCCGCAGCGCGTCCGGCGCCTCCAGCCCCGGCACCTCCGCGAGCCCTCGCACTGCCTGGGTGTGCCGGAGCTCCAGCGTCGCTTCCTCCTGCGTGGTGAGGTCTTTCCTCCGGATCCGCCCGTCGCGCGTGCCCATCACCAGCCACCCGCGCGGGAAGACGGCGTGAACGGTGGGGACTCCGTCGCCGATGGGGGGCGCAGCGCGCGGAGGCAAGGTCCACACCTCCAGCGACTTGTCCGTCGTCGCCACCACCAGCGCGCCATCGGCGGTGGACGCGAGCGCCTGCACGCCGGGGGCGAAGGCGTCCAGCTCACCCTCGAGGCTGCCGTCGTCGAAGTACCAGCGCACCAGGCCCGAGGCGTCGCCGCTGACCAGACGGGCGGGCCTCTTCCCTTCGACGCCGGGAAGGAGGGTCAACGCCCGCACGTCGTCGCGGCCAGCAGAGATGCTCTGCGTCGCGAGGCCCTCGAAGCGCACCACCGCCCGCTCCACGCCGGCGACGACATGTCGGCCGTCGAGGAAGGCCAGCGCCCCCACCACGCGATCGAGCTCCGCCGAGTCCGCGCCGAGGTGGAGCCTCAAGAGCCCACTCGATGCCGACGCGGTGGAGCCGCCGCCGCCCGCGACGACGCGGACCGGCCCCGGGTGCGTGTCGACGGTCCGGGCCTCGCCGGTGCTGGTGAGCCGCAGCACTTCGCCGCCTCGAAGCCCCACCACCACCTCGTCACCGTCCGAGGCGAGCGCGGTGATGCGCCCCGCCACCGGCCAGGCGGCCACCTCCTTCCTCGCGCCCACGTCCCAGACGTGCACCTTCAAGTCGTCTCCGCCGGAGGCCAGCCTCCCGCCGGGCAGCGCCGCCACGCCGTGCTGCCAGCCCAAAGGACCGATGGACAGCTCGCCCAGCGGCGCGCCGTCTTGCGCGGAGAAGATCGAGACGCCGTTGAGCGTGCTGCAGGCCACCGCGTCGCCGACGACGGCCACGCCCGAGCACCCGGCCGGCACGCGCGCCGTCCACTGCCTCTCGGGCACGCCCTGCTCCGCCGCGAGCAGCAGGACGCCGTGACCCAACGCGCTGGCGCTGCTCGCCACCGCTTGTCGCGCGAGGACGTCCGCCTTCAGCGTGTCCTTCGCCCGCAGCGCCGCGAGCCCCGCCTGGGCCTGCGCCTCGCCTTCCGCCCGCTTTGCCTCGTCCACCGCGCCCTGCTTCTTCGCCAGGAGTTCCTCGGCGCGCGACGAGAGGCGGAAGGTCCACGCGGTGACGACCAGGAGGAGGGCGCTCAGCGTCATCACCGCGGCCAGCCAGCCCGTCGACCGGGGCAGCCGCGCCCGCATCGCCGCCTCGAGCGCGTCGGCCATCGCTCCCGCGTCCGGGTAGCGCAGCCCGGCGTCGCGCTGCAGCGCCTTCTCCACCACCTTCACCAGCGCGGGCGGAGCCTTCGACTCCACGTGCGTCACCTTCGGCAATGGAGCGGTCCGGACCTGATCCAGCACCTGCGCGACGGACGGCCCCTTGAAGGGCAGCTCGCCGGTGAGCAGCTCGTACAGCATCACCCCGAGACTCCAGACGTCGCTGCGCGCGTCGACGTGCGTGCCGGCCGCCTGCTCGGGCGCCATGTACGCAGGCGTACCCGCCGAGACGCCTCCTTCGGGAGGCACGCCGTCCACCACCGCGAGGCCCCAGTCGATGACCTGCGTCTCTCCGAAGCCGGACACCATCACGTTCTCCGGCTTCAAGTCCCGGTGCACCACGCCGCGGCTGTGCGCGAAGCCGACGGCCTGCACCACGTGCAGGTAGTGCTGCAGCAGCGCGAGGCGATCGTCCAGCGAGGCGCACGCGTCGAGCACCTTCGAGAGCGGCCGGCCGTGGATCCGCCGCATCGTGTAGTACGGCGTGCCGTCGGGGCGCCGGCCGAGCTCGTACACCGGCACCACGCCCGGGTGCTCCAGCCTCGCCAGCACGCGCGCTTCCCGCACGAAGAGCGTCTCCATCGTCACGCCCATCGAGCTCTTCTCGGCCGTGTGCTGCGGCAACAGCTCCTTCACCGCCACCTCGCGCCTCAAGTGTGTGTCGGTGAGCTGCAGCACCCGGCCCATGCCCCCGCGGCCGAGCTCGGGCTCGGACACGCCGTCAGGCACCGCGTAGCGACCCTCGGGCTCGATCGGCAACGGCTCGCGCGCGTCCTCGGCTTTCGGAGGTGTCACTGCCGACAGGCGGGGCGCTGTCTTTCCCAGCTCGTCCTTGTCACTCACCGTCGCCCCCAGTCGAAAGTGCAACCCCCGGGATTCTCTGGTGTCCCGAGGAAAATCGCCAACCTTCAGATCGCCCTGCCACCTCGGGCGTTCCACGGGCCGCCCATGAACCGAACGACCGCCTACCTTGGAACCGCCGCCGCCCTCCTCCTCGTCGCCGTCATCGTCGGGTTGCCGCGCCTCTCGCACTCTCCCACGCCGCCTCCTCCGCCCGCGCCCGCGCCGGCTCCCCAGCCAGTCCCGGCGCCGAAGCCGCCGGAGCCCTCCGCGCACCCGGGCTCCCTGTCGCTGACGGGCCGCCTCTCGCACCCGTACGTGGTGCCGGGCACCAGCGACGTCTTCGCCTCGCTGGAGGTGACAGCAGTGGAGGTGCCGGGCAGCACCCGCGCGCCCGTCAACCTGGCGCTGGTCATCGATCGCTCCGGCTCGATGTCCGGCGTGAAGATCGAGCAGGCCCGCCGCGCGGCGCTCCGCCTCGTGGACCAGCTCAACGAGCAGGATCGCCTGGCCATCATCCACTACGGCAGCGACGTGCGGGCCCTGGGCGGGCTGTTCGCCACCGAGGACAACAAGGCGCGCATGCGGCGGTACATCCACTCCATTCAGGATGAGGGCGGCACCAACATCGGCGAAGGCCTGTGGGCGGGGAAGAACCACCTCGCGGCCGCGATGAGCGACTTCCGCGTCAACCGCCTGCTGCTCTTGTCGGACGGACAGCCGACGGTGGGCATCACCTCGGCGGCGGGCCTGGCGAACACGGTAGCGAAGATCCGCGCGTCGGGCGTCTCGGTGACGTCGCTGGGCGTGGGCGCCGACTTCAACGAGGACCTGATGCAGCGGCTGGCGGACGTGGGCGGAGGCAGCTACGGCTTCATCGCCGACGCCTCGGCCATGGCCAGCATCTTCGAGAAGGACTTGAAGCAGGCGGGCACGATGGTGGCGCGCGGCGTCACGCTGTCCTTCACCCTGCCCGAGGGCATCGCCTTCCGCGACGTCTTTGGCCGGCCCACCTCTCAGAGCGGCCGGACGGTGACGGTGTCGCTGCCGGACTTCTCGGCGGGGCAGGTGGAGAAGCTGGTGGTGCACCTGAACGCCACCCCCTCGGTGACGACGGGCAGCATCGACGTGGCGGCCTTCAAGCTGGACTACACGGATCTCCTCACCGGCTCGCAGGCCGACGCCCGGCTGGCGCTGGCGGCGATGGTGACGCAGGACGCCACGCTGGCACAGGCGAAGCGCGACAAGAGCGCGGTGGTGGACGCGACGAAGGCCCGCGCGGCGGTCAACTACAAGAAGGCGGCCGACGCCATCACCCGCGGCGACTTCGACAGCGCGCGGCGCAGCCTCGACGAGAACAACCAGTACTTCTTCGACGCGGAAGCCATCGCCGGCGCCGGGGCGCTGGCCGAGGAGCGGCAGAACAACCAGGCGGTGTACGGGCTGTCCACCTCCGCGCCCACTGCGAGTCCTGCCGCGCGCAGCGAGGCGGTGAAGCAGATGAAGGTGCAGTCGCTCAAGAGCGGCGGCCGCGGCGAATCGGTGTATTGAGGCGCACCATCCAACTCGTGGCGCCCCCCCCGCGCCACGACGGGCCGCCCCCGCGGGGAGTCACCACGCAAGGAGCCACACCTTTCCGCCCGGGGCGATGCGGCCGTGGGAGGCCGAGGAGAAGTGACGCGGGCGTGGGGGCCGGTCTCCCGCGCCCGTCGCCGCAGACGAGATGACGAACCTCCGAGGGGTGCGACTCGACGACGAAGGCAAGCGAGCCGAGGCGCCCCCTCCTCTCCCGCGCCGGCCGACAGGGCCCTGGTGAGGCTCGTGGCCGCGAGGCCCTGCTGGCCCAGCGCGACAAGCCACGGCGGGACGCCAGCCTCCTGCCTGACACCAGAAGGGCCGTCGCATTTCGGAGGCGCGTGGGTTAGCCCTGCCGCCGCATGGAGGTCGCCCCCGCCCAGCCGCCCGCCGTCCGCGAAGGAGAGCTCGTCGGGCTGTGGCGCCTCGCGCTGCCGTTGGCCCTGGCGCAGATGGGCCAGGCGCTGATGGGGCTGGTGGACACGGCGGTCCTGGGTCGCGTGTCGGCCGAGGCGCAGGCCGCGGCAGGCCTCGGCAACTCGCTCACCTTCACGGTGTCGTACTTTGGCATGGGCGTGATGCTGGCCCTCGATCCGCTGGTGGCGCAGGCGGTGGGCGCGAGGGACGAGGCGCGCGCGCGCACCTGGCTGTGGCAGGGCACGTGGCTGGCGGGCGTGGTGGCGGTGCCGTTGATGCTGGCGGTGGCCGTGTTGCCCACGTTGCTCGCGCCCTTCGGCGTGGAGCCAGCGCTGGCGGCCGGCGCGGGCGAGTACATGCGGTGGCGCGTGCCAGGCGTTCCACTGTTGCTGCTGTTCATCGGCGCGCGCAGCTACCTGCAGGGCGTGGGGCGTCCCGCGGCCACCTTCTGGGCGATGGTGCTGGCCAACATCGCCAACCTCGCGCTGGACGTGTTGCTCGTCTTTGGCGCCGGGCCCATTCCTGCGCTGGGCGTGACGGGCGCGGCCATCGCCACGACGGTGTGCACCGGGCTGCAGTACGTGGTGCTGCTCCTGGCGCTCAGGCGGGCGCCAGAAGGCACACAGCGACGCCCGGACAAGGCGAGGCTCACGCAGGCCGCCGCGTTGGGGTTGCCGATCGGCCTCCACTTCCTCGCGGAGTCGGGTCTCTTCTCGCTCGCCGGCGTGCTGGCCGGGCGGCTGGGCGCGCAGGCGGTGGCGGCGCACCAGGTGGTGCTCACCACGGCGTCGGTGACGTTCTGCGTGGCGGTGGGCATCGGCAGCGCGGCGGCGACGCGCGTGGGCTGGGGCGTGGGCGCGAAGGACACGCGCGCGGCGCGGAGGGCGGGCTTCACGGCCTTCGCCAGCGTGGTGGGGTTCATGTGCATCACCTCGCTCATCTTCCTCACCTTCCCGCGCGCCCTCGGTGGAGTGCTGTCCACTGACTCGGCCGTCATCGACGTGGTGGTGACACTCTTCGTAGTGGCGGCCGTGTTTCAGGTGTCGGACGGCGTGCAGGCGGTGGGCGCCGGCGCGCTGCGGGGGGCGGGCGACACGCGATTCACGCTCTGGGCCAACCTGGTCGGCCATTGGCTCATCGGGCTGCCGGTGGCGGTGCTGTTGGGCGTGAAGGGGAGCCTCGGCGTGGTGGGCCTGTGGTGGGGCCTGTCGGCCGGCCTCACGGCGGTGGCGGTGGCGCTCCTCGTGCGCTTCCACCTTCTGACGCGCGCCTCCATCACGCCCGCGGCGGAGCGCTGACGCGAGGCATGGCCTCTCTGCCGGCTTTCACCCGCCGCGCCGAGGACGAGGTGCTGGGGTACGTTTGGCGTGGATGATGCCTCGAGGTCCCCAGCCCGGACGCGGCCGTGACGAACCCGGTTCGACGCAGATGACAGCCGACGAGCTGATCGCCGCGCTGGGCCTGGTCCGCCACCCGGAAGGCGGGTGGTACGTGGAGACCTTCCGCGACCGCGCGCCCAGAGGACGTCGCGGGGCGTCCACGGCCATCTACTTCCTGCTCAGGGCGGGCGAAGCCTCTCACTGGCACCGGGTGGACGCCGCGGAGGCCTGGCACTTCTACGCAGGCGCGCCCCTCCTGCTCTCCATCTCGGAGGACGGGCGCGCGGTGCGGACACACCTCCTCGGCGTGGACGTCGCGGCGGGGCAGCGGCCCCAGTACGTGGTGCCGCCCAACGCCTGGCAGGCCGCGCGCACGCTGGGTGACTTCACGCTGGTGGGCTGCACGGTGGCGCCGGCCTTCGACTTCAGCCGCTTCGAGCTGGCGCCGAAGGACTGGCGACCCGGGCTGCCGCTCACGAGAGGCGGGCGAACTCGGAGAGGAACAGGGCCCGCGCGTCCAAAGGCGACAGCACGCGGGGCCTCGGCTCCGCGCGCAGGGAAGCGGGCGCGTCCCAGTCGCGCATGAAGTGGAGCGCCTCCACGTGGAGTTGCTGCGTGTCGGCCTCGTGGACGGCGGGTGGAATCGCCTCCGGCAAGGAGAAGCGCCGGGCCACCGCGCGCCACAGCGCGTCTTCCAGGGCCAGGTAGTCCGTCAGCCGCTTCTTCACCGGCCGCGGGACGTCCACCAGGTACGCCTCGGTCGCGTCGTGCATCAAGCCGCAGCGCACCACCTCGCGCGCGTGGCCAGCCCGTTCCAACCGCCGCGCGACCTCGACGCTGTGGAGCGCCACCGTCCAGGAGTAGCCCTCGTCGGACAGGCGGGCGTGGCCTCCGAAGCGCGCCAACTGGGACAGCGCGTGCGCCACGTCCTCGATGACGAGCGACTCGGGCTCCGGCGCGAGTGGATCCACCCATCGTCCCGAGGCCGTCTGGATCTTCACGCGCTCCCCTTACCTTCCCAGCAGCTTCTTGAGGCGCGGCCTCATGTCCGCCACGGCGTCACCCTTGACGCTGCCTTCCATGCGCTGCCCCGTCGCCCGCCCGTCGGGGCCCGGGATGACCAGCAAGGGGATGAGGCGTGACTCGTAGCCCGCCAGCAGCAGCCGTTCCGCGTCGGCTTCGGCGTCGAAGACGAGGAGGTCGAGATCTCCGAAGTCCGCGTCGAGCTGTCCCTTCTCCGCGGCGTCGTGAAAGCGTGTGCAGGGCTCGCACCAGACAGCGCCCACGTACACGAGCAAGGTACGGCCGGCCGCGGCGGACGCGCTGCGCTCGCGGGCGATGAGCGGCGCGAGTTGATCGGGCGGAGTCGCGGGCGCCGGGACGAGGCGGAGGTGGCCCTTCGGCCGGGCTTCCGTCGCCCCGCTGGAGCTCTTGCAGCCGGCCAGCACGGCCAGGGCCACGGCCATCAGCACGACTGTCTTCACGCGCCCACCCTCCCGGCGACGACGGTGAGGGGCCACGTCACCCGTCGCGCGCGGATGGAGCCCCACGCACTCCGCACCTGGTCCTCGAAGTCCTGCACCTCGCGCTCATGGCCCGCGCGGAGGAAGGCGGAGGTGGCGGACCAGGTGCGGATGTAGCCCAGCATCGCGTCCACCTCCCAGTCGGCGACCAGCTCCAGCGGCGGCACGTCGAGCCGCGCGAAGGGGAAGTCCAGCGAGGCGTAGCCGGCGTCCACGTGGCGGCGCTCCTTCGGCCAGAAGTCGGCCAGCGTGCCCAGCGCGAAGCGGCCCACCACCTCGTCCACCGCGGGCGCGACGGAGTGAAAGGAATACGTGATGAGCGCGATGACGGACGCTGGCACGCGCGCCACCCGTCGCACCTCGGCGTAGAAGCGCGGCAGCTCGAACCAGTGGGCGGCCTGCGCGACGGTGATGCAGTCCGCCACGTTCGCGTCCAGCCCCGAGGCCTCGGCGGGGGCGTGGCGGTATTCCACCTTCGGGTGCGCCTCGGCGTGCTCGAGCTGCTGGGCGCTGGCGTCGGTGGCGATGACGTGCGCGAAGCGCTCAGGCAGGAGCGTCGACAGCTGCCCCGAGCCGCAGCCCACGTCCCACGCGAGGCCGGTGGACGGTGAGACGTCGGCGAGGAAGTCCACCAGCGCGCGTGAATAGCGCGGGCGACTCTGCGCGTAGGCCTGAGAGGCCTGGGAGAAGTGGTCCTTGAAGCTCACCGCGCGTGACTCTACGCCTTCTTAGAAGCGCCAGCCGACGCCCACCGCGCTCTCCAGGGTGAACTCGGCCGGCCCCCCGCGCGCGAAGATGGTGGGGCCCATGCGCAGCCGCAGGAAGAGGAGCAGGTTCGACTGGAGGAAGAACTCCACGCCCACCCCGGTGAGGATGGGGACGTTGAAGCTGGCGGCGGCGCCGAAGGAGATCCAGAAGGGCAGGTCGAAGAGGATCGCCAGCTGCACCGCGCTCGACGCCGCCACGCCCAGGCGGAAGCCCACCGGCAGCGCGAAGCCCACCAGCGTGCTGGTGGAATAGAAATGGAAGAGCGGCCCGGGCTCGAAGGTGACGCCCAAGGACACGCGGCCGCTCTCCAGCAGGGAGAACTTCGTCAGCACCTGCAGCTTGATGCCGGGCGTCACCTGGTAGCGGACGATGCCCTCCACTCCGTAATTGAAAGAGAAGCGGGCGCCGAGGTTGAAGCGCGCCGCCAGCCCGTGGAGGTAACTGACGGACAACCCCGGCCAGCCCACCGCGCCTTCGATGGCGTTCGCTCCGCTGGAGATGGTCTTCGGCCCCACCACGGACCAGGACTGACCGACCGCCGCCTCCTGCGCCTGCGCCGCGCCGGACGCGACGAGAACAGCCAGCATGAGCCATCGCATGTCGAGAGCCCTCCCTTCCGCCCACGATGTACGGGACTCGGGACGGAAGTGGAGAAAAAAGCTCCGCCTCAGGGCAGCCCGCGCGCGCGCGCCAGCACGAGGAAGGCGGCCTCCAGCGCGTCGAGCCGCTTCATGGCGCGGGCCTTCGCCTCGGCCATCGGCTCGCCCTTCCCCGGCGTCTCCTTGAGCTCGAAGTAGAACTTGATCTTCGGCTCCGTGCCCGAGGGGCGCAGCGTGACGCGGCTGCCGCCCTCCAGCTCGTACGCCACGACGTTGGACTTCGGGAGAGTCAGCGGCGTCGTCTTCCCGCCCTCGACGCGGGCCTGCGCCTGGTAGTCGTTGGTGGCGGAGACGGCCATGTCTCCGATGCGCTCGGGAGACTTCGCGCGGAAGGCGTCCATCACCGCCTTGATCGCGGCCGCCCCCGACGCGCCGGGCAGCGTCGCGTTGTACTGCTTCGCCACGAAGAGGCCGTGCTCGCGCTGCACCTCCTCGAGGTAGCCCCACAGCGTCTTGCCCCGGGAGCGGCACCACGCGGCCATGTCGGCCGTCACCAGCGCCGCGCCCACGCCGTCCTTGTCGCGCACCACTTCGCCCACCGTGTAGCCGAGCGCCTCCTCGTACCCCATGACGAAACGGGCGCCCTTCGCCTTCTCGGCGAGGGCGAGGTTGGCGATCCACTTGAAGCCGGTGAGCGTCTCGCCGTACCGGGCGCCCTTCGCCTGGGCGATGGCCTTGAGCTGCGCGGAGGAGACGATGGTGGTGACGACCAGCGCGTCCTTCACGGGCGCCTGCGTGAGGAGGTAGTGGCCGAGCAGCACCCCCACCTCGTTGCCGGTGAGCATCTTCAGGGCGCCGGACTCGTCGCGCGCCATCACAGCGAGGCGATCGGCGTCTGGGTCGTTCGCCAGCACCAGGTCGGCCTTCACCTTCTCGGCCAGCGCGGTCGACAGGTCCATCGCGCCCTTCTCTTCCGGGTTGGGGAAGCGCACGGTGGGGAAGCGCCCGTCGGGCTGCTGCTGCTCGGGCACAGGGGACAGCTTCGTGAAGCCCGCCTCCTTGAAGACCTGCTCGACCCAGCGGCCGCCCACGCCGTGCATCGCGGTGTAGACGATGGGCAGGTCGCCCGCGAGCCTCGTGGGCCGCAGCGCGAGGATGGCGTCGAGGTACGCGCGCTCCACCGAGGGCGGCGCGTCCTTCCACAGACCCTTCGCGCGGGCCTCGGCCTCGGGCATCACCTTCACGTCCTTCGCCGCCTCCACCGCGTCGATGGCCTTCGCGATGCCGGTGTCATGCGGCGGGATGATCTGCGCGCCGTTGCCCCAGTACACCTTGTAGCCGTTGTACTCGGGCGGGTTGTGGCTGGCGGTCACCATCACCGCGCCGGCGGCGTTGAGGTGGGTGGTGGCGAAGGCGGTGACGGGCGTGGGAGAGACGCCGGGCAGCACGTGCGCGGGGATTCCCTCGGCGGCCAGCACCCCAGCGGCGTCGGCGGCGAACTCGGCGCTCATCAGGCGGCCGTCACGGCCCACCACCACGCCACGCTTCGCCGCGTCGGGGACGGTGGCCTTGAGGTAGCGCGCCAGGCCCGCGGTGGTGCGACGGACCACGGCGCGGTTCATCCGGTTGGTGCCGCCGCCCAGGGTGCCGCGGAGGCCCGCGGTGCCGAACTCGAGCGAGGCGCCAAAGCGATCGTCGAGCTCCTTCCAGTTCTCCTTCGCGAGCAGCGCGTGGACTTCCTGCGCCGTCTGCGGGTCTGGATCTCCATCGGCCCAGGCGCGGGCGAGGGTGGCGAGCGCTTTCGGATCCATGGTGTCCCTCCTTCGGAGGCTCTCAGCGGTAGTCGGTCAGCCTGGTGCGGGTGGCGCGGCCGGGGCCGTCGCGCTTGCGCTGACACTCCACGCAGTACTCCGCGTACGGCATGGCCTTCAAGCGGGCGAAGGGCACGTCGTCACCGCAGTCCTGGCAGGCGCCAAAATCGTCGGGGTCGTCGGCGAGGCGCTTCAAGGCCGCGCGCACCCGGCTCAGCACCAGCGCGTCATGCGCGTTCCGGTTGGACGCGATGGACTGGTTCATCTCGTTCAAGGGTTGATCGTCGTCCTCGTCGGGGCGCTCGACGTCGTCGGTGCGGTTGGGCTCGAGCCTGCGGCCCGCCTTCGCGGACAGCTCCTTCTGGAGCCGTCGGAGCTCGGCCTCGAGTTGAGTGCGCTGGGACGGGGTCATGGCGCGGCGGACGCTAGCAGAGGAACCTCGCCGCGCCTGTCGGAACGGGTGCGCAGGCGTTGCAGCTGCTCCTGGGCTCGTCAGTACTTCGAGTCGGACTTCTTCCCGAGGACGATGGCGATGGAGGCCGACGCGCCGATGCGGTTGGCGCCCGCGGTGATCATCTTCATCGCGTCTTCGGTGCTGCGCACGCCGCCCGACGCCTTCACGCCCATGTCGTCGCCGACGATGCGCCGCATCAGCGCCACGTCTTCGGCCGTCGCGCCGCCCGAGGAGAAGCCGGTGGACGTCTTGACGAAAGCCGCGCCCGCCGCCTTGGAGAGCGCACAGCCGATGATCTTCTCTTCCTGGGTGAGCTGGCTGGTCTCGAGGATCACCTTCACCGGCCAGGGCTTCGCCGCTGCCACCACCAGCTCGATGTCCTTCTGCACCAGCGCGTAGTCGCGGGCCTTGAGCGCGCCGATGTTGATGACCATGTCGATCTCCTTCGCGCCGCAGCGGACCGCTTCGCGCGTCTCGAAGGCCTTGGCCGAAGGAAGGGCAGCGCCCAGCGGGAAGCCGACGACGGCGATGGGCAGCACGCTGGAGCCCGCCAGCGCCCGCGCCGCGGTGCCGACGTTGATGGAGTTCACGCACACGGTGGCGAAGCCGTACTTCTTCGCCTCCTCGCACAGCTTGACGACCTCCGCCGCCGTGGCCTCGGGCTTGAGGAGGGTGTGGTCGATGAAGGGGGCGATGTCCTGGCTGGTGCGCAGCTTGTCGGGGCTGACCCGCGCGACGAGGCCCAGCTTCACCGACTGGGACGTGCCGCAGGAGTCGTGGTTGCTGCACGACAGGCACGAGGTCCCGCAGTCGGCGCCGCTGGTGGTGGCGCTCTCGGCGCCCTTCGCGGGAGGAGCAGACGTGGTGCACGGCGCCTCGGTGCCGGCGCGGAAGGCCTCGAGGCGGCGGCGGACGCGTTCGGTGATGTCGTCGACCAGGGCGTTGACGTCTTCAGCCATGGAGCCGAGGTCTAGCGCAGGGTCGGGGGCCGGGCGAGCGCCAACCGCAGCCTCTCGGAGCCGGCCCGTGTCGGCGCACGGCCTTCCCGACCGGCGGCTTCGCGTCATGCCCGGCGCGTCGGTGCTGACGCGCGACAGCAACTTCCGCGTCTACCGGGCGCGCAGGAGCCACGTCCTGCCGCTCGTCGACCTCCGACCCGGGCTGAATCAAGCGCCACCTCACTTGAAGCCGCTCAGGCCTGCCGCGAAGGCGGCGAAGTACAGGCTGCCGCATAGCCCGCAGAAAAGCACCGTCGGTATCAACACCGCCGCCGCTGCTTTGCCAGCCGTCGTCTTGTGCAGGTGCATCAGCGCGATGATGCGCAGCACGATCGCCCACAGCGGCCACACGTAGACTCCGCACAGGGGCACCAGCCCCACCAGGGCCGGCGCCATCGCCAGCGCGTTGGCCCGCACGGACACTTCGTAGCGCTTCGGCTGCGCGCCCAGCATCAGCAGCATCACGTGATCGAGCGCCGCGAACACCAGCAGGATCGCCATCTGCACGACGAGGATCAGCACCGCGTAGAACACGAACCCCAGCAGGACGATCGCCACGCCGGTCAGATCCCCCGCCTCCCCGCGCTTCGCGCCGAGCACCATCGCCGGAATGACGGACAATGAGAGGACACCCACCGTCATCCCATAGCCGACGAGGGTGGACAGCAACGAGAACAGCACCGAGCCGCCGAAGCTCCCGTCCGACCTCGCCGACTCCAGCGTCGACGTCGGGCTGCTGATCAGCTGGACGCAGGTGCGCCACCACGCCCGCCAGGTTCCGATCGACTCACGCTCGTCCCAGGGCAGCGTACCGACCCGGCCGAGGCAGTCGCTGCAGAGCCACTGGTCCCCCCGCTGGGTGAGGCATACGCCGCAGCCGAAGGAGCCGCAGCGCCCGCACGTGCCCGCCGCGGGCGTCTCGGGGTGGAGCCGGCACTTCGGGCCGGCCGGGTCGACGGTGGCCGCCAGCAACGCGCCGCACTGCAGACACGCGCTCGTCCCTGCCGGGTTGTACGCGCCGCACGCCTGGCAATACACAGGTGCCCCTTCAGGGAACGAGGTCCAGCAGCTCTTCGTAGATGCGCCGGAAGTCGCCCCGCGCGCCCAGGTTCTCGAGGTTCTGGGTCATGCCTCCCACCGCCCGGTAGAACTGCACCGACTCCTTCGGCGGGCGAATCGTCCCCAGCCGCGTGGCGTTCCTGAGGAAGAGGTTGCGTAAGTCCCGGCTGATCCCCGCCTCCTTGAAGTCGAGATCGCGCGAGCGCGGCGGCCGGGTGGCGATGTCCACCACCGTGGCCACGAAGTCCCGCGCATTCTCCGGGTCGTCGAAGGTGAAGCCGCACTCCAGGGAGAGCTGAATGCAGTCCCACTCCTCGCCGCTCATCGTGTAGCGGAACAGGCGCCGGTTCACGTCCACCCAGGCCGGCGAGAGCTGCTTGATCGCGCCGAAGTCCAGCACGCCGATGCCCCCGTCCGTCAGGAGGATGAAGTTCCCCGGGTGTGGATCGGAGTGGATGAGGCCGGTGTGGAGGAACGGCGCCCAGATGGCGCGGATCAACAGGCGCGAGACCCGGAAGCGCTCTTCGGGCGTGAGCTGCGCGGAGTGGTGAAGGAGATCCTTCAGCGTGGGCCCGTGCAGCAGCTCGAGCGTCAGCACCTTCTCAGCCGTCAGCTCTTCGAAGACGCGCGGCACGCGGATGTCGGGGGCGCACGCGGCGGCCTTCGCGAACTGCACGCAGCGCGCGGCCTCCTGCCGGTAGTCCAGTTCGTCCATCATCGACTCGCGCAGCTCGGCGAAGTACGCCTTGCCCTGCGAGAGCCGGGTGGTGGTGGCCAGCACGCCCACCATGGCGCCGAGGTTGTCGAGGTCGGCCATCAGCGCCTGGGCGATGTCGGGGTACTGCACCTTCACCGCCACCGGCGTGCCGTCCTTCGTCACGGCCCGGTGCACCTGCCCCAGTGAGGCCGACGCGAGCGGCGTCTCCTCGAACTCCGCGTACGCCTCTTCGGGCGGGCGGCCCAGCTGGCTCTTGAGCACCTCGTACACCCGCGGCCACGCCATCGGCGGCGCCTGGTTCTGCAGCCGCGCCACCACCGCGCGCACCTCGGGCGAGAGCAGCTCGGGATCCATGCTGACCTGCTGGCCGATCTTCATCGCCAGCCCCTTCAGGTCCCCCAGCGTGGCCACCAGCTTCTCCGCCGCGCCCGCCCCGAGGATGGACTCGGCGCTGTCCTTGCTCGCCAGCCGCTTCACGCCGCGCGACACCACGTCGGTCGACAGCTTCGCGGACATCTTCGCCAGCTTCGCGAGGCGGGCCAGACGCCCGGTGGAGAGCTTGTCGTCCTTCGCCATGGCGTCAGCTCTGCAGCGACACCACGCCGCGGCTCAAGAGGTCCTTCACCACCGCCGCCACCTCCATCGGCGTCACCTGCAGGCGGGTAATGACGTCAGCCGGCGTCAGCTTCAGCTCGCACAGCATGCGGGCGATCGGCAGCCACGCCGGAGGGCCCACGCTGACGTACAGCCGGTAGAGATCGTCGTTGACGTTGAGCGAGCGCGCGCGGGCCAACTCGCCTTCACGCGCCTTCTGCTGCTCGTCGTTGAGCCACGGCACCAGGCGCGAGAGCGTGGACTCCGTCGGGTGCCGCGCGAAGCCTTCGTCGGGCGCAGCGCCGCCCTTGGCCAGCGTGCCTTCCGCCTTCCTGGACATGAGGAACGCGGCCAGCGCGCGATCGCCCGTCAGCGTGGACGCGCCCATGCGCGCCTGCGCCTGCACCAGCCGGCCTGCGTCGAACCAGAGCCGCCACGTCGCCCAGTTGTCGCGCGCGTCGAGCTGCCCGGTGAAGCCTTCCCGCGCCAGCGCCCGCAGCACCCACTGAGGCCCCAGCGCGCCCAGGTCGAACGCGATGCCTCCCTCCGCCGCGATGAGGCGGACGAAGCGGCGGCGTGGCTCGAGCAACTCCTTGAGCTGCACCTCCAGCGCCGACAGCCGCAGCGACTTGGGAAAGTACGCCTGCGCGCCCGCCTGCAACAGCCGCAGCGCCTCGCGGTAGTTGTCCTGCGCCGAGAAGAGGGCCACCGGCACCTCACGGGTGCGGAGGTCCTCCCGGATGAGCCGCAAGAGCCCCCAGCCGTCGAGCCGCGGCATGTTGAGATCAGCGATCACCACCTCGAAGGGCTGCGCCACCAGCTTCGCCATCGCCTCCACGCCGTCGGCCGCGGTGTCCACCGGGTGGCCCTTCTTCGAGAAGTAGCTGGCCAGCATCTGCACCACCGCGGGCTCGTCGTCGACGAAGAGGATGGGCGTACTCCCCGCCTGCGGATCCACCGCCGGCAGGTTCTGCTGGGAGATGTAGCTGGCCTGCACGGACGAAACCGACGGGCGGAGGGGCTGCGCGGGCACCGGCATGGGCGCGGGCGATGGGCCCACCTCCACGCCTTCGATGGGCGGCAGAGACAGAGACGACTGCGGCGGCGCGGCGTTGCCTCCCTGAAAGGTCGCGAGGAACGGCTCGTCTTCGTCCCGCGGCCCGCCCAGGTCCACCACGCCCGCGGTGCCCTCGGCGCCCTCGGTGAAGACCCACGGCGCGGACAGGCGCGTCATCGCCGCCAGCGCCGGTTGATCGACCTGCTGGCCCAGGCGCGCGCTCTTCAGGACGCCACGCACGAAGAAGGCCCGGCCTTCCCCGTTGGCGCCCACCTCCACGCCGCCGGTGCGTCGGGTGCGCATCACGTGGTGCAGGAAGGAGCCCAGCTCGTTGGGCGCGCCCCGCCCGCGCAGCTGGCCCGAGCGCTCCGGCAGCTCGCCCAGCAGCACCCGGATCCGCCCGATGTGGAGGCGCGGGCTGAAGGGCTCCTGCAGCATCTCCACCACGCCCGTGCGCAGCGTCCTGACGAAGATGTCTTCCGAGGTGTCCTTGCACAACAGGACGATGGGGAGGCTGTGGCCCGCGCTCTCGAGGCGCGCCAGCAGCGTCGAGAGCTGGGGAGAGCCCAGCTCTGCGTGCACCAGCAACAGCGCCGGCGGGAGATCACGAATGGTGGCCGACAGCTCGCTGGGGCTGAAGCTGCAGAAGGCGACCTCGAAACCCGAGCCGTTCAGCGCCAGACCCATCTTCTGGGCAAGCGACGAGTCAGCGTCGACGACGAGGATTCGGGGCGCAGCCATTGAACGTTTCCGTTGCGAACGGTACCTCCGGGTGCGCGCCCCTTCCAGTTCGGCGCCCCGGCCTGACCCCCGGAAAAATGCCTGCGGCGAGGGTTGCAGCGCGGGGAAGGTGTGCTATGCGCGCCGCGCGTCAATCCTCCCCTTGAAGGAATCAAAACCGATGAAGCTTTCACGACTTGCAGGCATCGCCGCGCTGCTGGCCCCGGCGCTGGCGTTCGCGTCCGAAGCCAACCTCGTGCTGCCTGACCTCACGTCGCAGACGTTCATGGAGTCGGTGAACGGTCGCACGCTGCTGATGTTCGGCATCGTAGTGTCGGCGCTGGGCCTGGTGTTCGGCTTCGTGCAGTACATGCAGCTGCGCAACCTGCCCGTGCACCGGTCGATGAAGGAGATCAGCGAGCTGATCTACGCGACCTGCAAGCAATACCTGATCACGCAGGGCAAGTTCATCCTCATCCTCGAGATCTTCATCGGCGCGGTGATCGCCGTGTACTTCTCGATGGCGCACGTCGAGGGCCCCGCGGCCGAGGTGCCGACGGCCATCCGGGTGCTGATCATCCTCGCGTTCTCCCTGATCGGCATCGCCGGCAGCTACGGGGTGGCCTGGTACGGCATCCGCGTGAACACCTTCGCGAACTCGCGCGCGGCGTTCAGCTCGCTCAGGGGCAAGCCCTTCGGCACCTACGAGATCCCGCTGAAGGCCGGCATGTCGATCGGCATGATGCTCATCTCGACCGAGCTCCTGTTGATGCTCGCCATCCTCGTCTTCATGCCCGGCTACCTCGCGGGCCCGTGCTTCATCGGCTTCGCGGTCGGTGAGTCGCTCGGCGCCTCGGCGCTGCGCATCGCCGGCGGCATCTTCACCAAGATCGCCGACATCGGCTCGGACCTGATGAAGATCGTCTTCAAGATCAAGGAAGACGACGCGCGCAACCCGGGCGTCATCGCCGACTGCACGGGGGACAACGCGGGCGACTCGGTCGGCCCCTCGGCGGACGGCTTCGAGACCTACGGCGTGACGGGCGTCGCGCTCATCACCTTCATCCTGCTCGCGGCCAAGGACCCGGCGGTGCAGGTGCAGCTGCTGGTGTGGATCTTCGCGATGCGCGTGATGATGGTCATCACCAGCTTCCTCTCCTACATGGTGAACGAGGCCATCGCGAAGGCGCGCTACGGCAACGCCGACAAGATGAACTTCGAGCACCCGCTGACGCAGCTGGTGATCCTCACCTCGGTGCTGTCGGTGATCGTCACCTTCATCGCGTCGAAGCTGCTCATCCCCAGCCTCGCCGGCGACACGGACATGTGGTGGAAGCTGTCCTTGATCATCACCTGCGGCACGGCGGCGGGCGCGATCATCCCCGAGGTGGTGAAGATCTTCACCTCGACCGAGTCGCGGCACGTGCGCGAGGTCGTCACCGCGTCGAAGGAGGGTGGCGCGTCGCTCAACGTCATTTCCGGCCTGGTGGCCGGCAACTTCTCGGCGTACTGGATGGGCGTGGTCTTCGTGGGCCTGATGGGCGTGGCCTACTGGGTGTCGACGATGGGCCTCGGCGCGCTGTTCCCGATGGCCGCGGGTGTGAACGTGGACCCCTCGCCGGTGTTCGCCTTCGGCCTGGTCGCCTTCGGCTTCCTCGGCATGGGCCCGGTCACCATCGCGGTCGACTCCTACGGCCCGGTGACGGACAACGCGCAGTCGGTGTACGAGCTGTCGCTCATCGAGTCGGTGCCGAACGTGAAGGAGGAGATCAAGAAGGACTTCGGCTTCGAGCCCAACTTCGACAAGGCGAAGGAGTACCTCGAGGAGAACGACGGCGCGGGCAACACGTTCAAGGCGACGGCGAAGCCGGTGCTCATCGGCACGGCGGTGGTGGGCGCCACCACGATGATCTTCGCGATCCTCTTCTCCATCACCAACGGCCTGTCCGTGGGCCTCGAGAACCTGTCCATCGTCCACGCGCCCTTCCTGCTGGGGCTCATCATGGGCGGCGCGATGATCTTCTGGTTCTCCGGCGCGTCGATGCAGGCCGTGTCGACGGGGGCCTACCGCGCGGTCGAGTTCATCAAGAAGAACATCAAGCTCGAGGGCGTGGACAAGGCGTCGGTGACCGACTCGAAGAAGGTCGTGGAGATCTGCACCATCTACGCGCAGCGCGGCATGTTCAACATCTTCCTCGCCATCTTCTTCGGCACTCTCGCCTTCGCCTGCTTCGAGCCGTACTTCTTCATCGGCTACCTCATCTCCATCGCGCTCTTCGGCCTGTACCAGGCCGTCTTCATGGCCAACGCCGGCGGCGCGTGGGACAACGCCAAGAAGCTGGTGGAGACCGAGCTCAAGGCCAAGGGCACCGAGCTGCACGCCGCCACCGTCGTGGGCGACACCGTAGGCGACCCGTTCAAGGACACGTCGTCGGTGGCGCTCAACCCCGTCATCAAGTTCACCACCCTCTTCGGCCTGCTGGCCGTCGAGCTGGCGTACGAGATCGGCAAGGTGGAGACGGGCAAGGACGCGCTGGGCAAGGCCATCTTCGCGTTCAAGCAGAACAACACCACGCTGGCCCTGGCGCTGATCTTCTTCGTGCTGTCGGCCTTCTTCGTGTACCGCTCGTTCTACGGCATGCGCATCGAGGCGGGCGTGAAGAGCGAGGCCGAGGGCGCAGGCGCGGGCGCGGCCAAGGCCGCCGCGTAAGGCGACGCAGTCGTTGATGCACGCGCGGCCGCTCCGGGACTTCCGGGGCGGCCGTCGTCGTTTCCGGACAGGCCGGTCAGTCCCACCAGAGGTACACCGAGCCCGTCTCGGCGAGCGTCGCTTCGAGCGCGTCCACCGAGCCGACGCCCTGGTCGACGATGTCGGGGCAGAACTTGTAGAGGTCCTTCGCGAACGCGGCCCAGTCGTCCACCTCTCCGGTGACGTCGAATTCGATGGTGTCCGTCTCGGCGTGGAAGATGTCGATGCCGTGTTGCTCGTCGTAGGCGGTGAGCTGCTTGACGAGATCCTCGGTCTCGAGGCCGTAGTTGATCGCGTCGCTCGCCGCGTGCCGGAGGATGTCGAACTGCGACGAGCCCTCGGCAATCGCAAGCTCCACTTTGTCCGGGTGCTGCTCGTCCCCGAGCCAGCGCGTGGTGCCGAGCCAGGCCACGCACCCCTTCGGCAGGGCGGCGCGCACCTCGGTGAGGACGTCGCGCGCGAACTCGGCCACCTGGGGCCCACCTCCCTCGATCACCACCGACACCGCCCCGGCGTGTCGGTCCCGGCCAAAGTCGCGCGTGGAGTACGGCCTCACCTTGCCGTACTCGGACAAGAGCTTCTGTGCTGCCGTGCGCCAGTCGAGTTCTGCCATGTCTCCTCCCGGCCGGCAGTCTGGCACCTTGGGCGGCGTGTGGCCTGCGCATCGTGTCCTGCGCGCCCGCGCGGCCTTGCTCCCCGGCGGCGGAGGACCGCGCCGCGCGCCTACTTCTTCTGTACGGCGGACGGCTTGCCACAGCCATCGCCGTGCGTCGCGAGGGCTTCGAGGAGCCTCCGCTCGGCTCCTTCGAGCGAGTCAGGCCGCGCGTCCAGCCCTGACACGCCGGGGCGGCCGCCCACCACCAGCTGCGCCGGCGGCCGCACGGGCGCGCACCCTTCCGCGAAGGACACCTCGGCGATGCGCCACAGGTCGTCGGCGTGATCCTCCGCGGCGTTCGACGAGTTGGGCCACGTCAGCGTGCCGCTCTCCCGCAACCCGTCGTTTCCCTGCCACGACCAGGCGAGGTGCGTCTGCGCGCTCGTCACCCAGAAGCTGCCCAGGCCCAGGCCTTCGGTGGACAGGTCGTCCGGCCAGCGGGGCGTGAGGCCCGGGGGCCGGCGGACGAACCACGCGCGCGGCTGGGCATTCAGCGTGACGTGGGGGACGAGCATCGTCATCCACGCCGCCTCGCGCAGCGCGTCCACCGGGAGCCGCCCCACCTTCACCGTCACGCCGCGCTGCGCGTCCGTCGCGTCGTGATCGACCGAGCCGCCCTGCTGCAGCACCAGCCCCGCGCAGCTCTGCGCCACCCACGCCGCGCCCGTCGCGAGGTCGTACGCCCGCGCCTCGTCGCAGAAGTGGTAGTGCCCGCGCCGGCCGCGCAGCACCAGCCAGCCGTCTTTGGGCGCGTCGAGACGACCCAGGGGCAGCAATGCCCCGCGCGGCCGCTTCTCGTCGAGGCACCGCCGCCACGCCCGGTATTTCTCGTCGCGCTTCGCCTTCGCTGCCACCGCGCCGCACACCTCTTCCGCTTGCTTCATTGCCTCGTCGCCCGGGTGCCCCTCCGCGGGCTCCAGCGCCGTCCTCGCACGGAGCTCCCAACCCGCGGAGTCGCGGCCGCACTCCTTCGGCGCGTCGGCGGCGCACAACAGCCGGGCCAGCCCGCCGGCCTTCTCCCGCGTGAGGGGCTTCGCCACATCGGGAGGCACCACCGTGAAGTCGGGGTTGGGGGGATTTGCCCACCCGGACGCCAGCCAGTCGCCTCCGCCGCGCTCCCACCAATCGAGGAAGACGTCCACGTCCGTGTCGTCGGGCGAGGGCCGCCGCCACGTCTCGGCCAGGGGCAGCCGGTAGCAGGGGTGCTCCTCCAGCGCGGCCCACGCCTGCTTCAGCGCGGCGCCGTCGCCGGCCTTCAGCGCGTCCAGGACGGAGTGCCAGCGCGCCCTGGCCTCGGTGTCAGCCGCGGCGCCAGCGCACCGTCCCAGCGGCGGCGGAGTCGCAGCGAGGAGGACGCACGCCAGCAGGGCAGGAACCATGGGGAATGAGACACCACCCTCCCCCCGCCGGTTCTTCAAGAGGCCATGGGGCTTCGGAAATCTGCTAGTGCCATCGCCGCCGTGAGCTCCAGTGGCATGTCCATTCTGCGCCTCACCTTCCTCGGCACGTCGGCCGCGATGCCGACGCTGCACCGGAACGTGTCCGGGCTGGCGGTGAAGGCCGACACCGACCTGCTGCTCTTCGACTGCGGCGAGGGCAGCCAGCGGCAGATGATCCGCTTTGGCACCGGCTTCGCCGTCGACGCGGTCTTCTTCACCCACTTCCACGCGGATCACTACCTGGGGATCATCGGCTTTCTGCGCACGCTGGGCATGGGTGGGCGCACCGAGAAGCTCACCCTCTACGGCCCGCCATCCGCGCGGCGGGTGCTGGACACGGCCATTCACCTCGGCGTGGAGCGGCTGGCCTTCCCCGTGGAGATCGCCGAGCTCCGCGACGGCGACGCGCTCAACCGCGGCTCGTACACGGTGCGCGCGGTGAAGGTGGATCACCGCGTCAACGCGCTGGGCTACGCCATCGAGGAGCACACCCGGCCGGGGCGCTTCGACCCGGACGCGGCGCGCAAGCTGGGCGTGACGCCGGGGCCCGACTTCGGGCGGCTGCAGAAGGGGCAGACGGTGACGCTGGCCGACGGGACGCAGGTGAAGCCCGAGCAGGTGATGGGCGGCGCGCGCGCCGGGCGGAAGCTGGTGCTGTCCGGGGACACGCGGCCCTGCCCGTCCGTCATCCAGGCGGCGAAGGACGCGGACGTGCTGGTGCACGAGGCCACCTTCTCGGACGACGAGCAGTCGCGAGCGGAAGAGACGCGGCACTCCACCGCGCGGGAGGCCGGCCGCGTGGCGCGCGAGGCGGGCGCGAAGCGGCTGCTCCTCACGCACCTCTCCTCGCGGCACGACGTCGATCCCCGGCCGCTCGTCGAGCAGGCGAAGCAGGAGTTCTCCGGGCCGGTGGACGTGGTGTGGGACGGCTTCTCGCTCGACCTCCCCCTGCGGGAGTGACGGTCGCTGCGCGGTGACACGCCCGACGCCTCCTGACCGCGCTCACCGTCGACGCGGAAGGCCACGCGGCCGGTCGCCCCCGGGCCTCAGCGGCGCGCCCAGCACAGCCCCTGCAGTCAGTTCCTGCCGCCGGAGAAGCCCTCGGGGGTAGTCCACCCCGGGCCGTTCCCACCGCGCGAAGGCTGCTTGCCCACCCAGCCCTGCTGCCCCTTCTCGGCGAAGGTCTCCGCCTTCTGGGCGACGACGCGCACGTCGCTGCCGCTGAAGGCGTAGATGCGCGACTCTCCGGGCTTGAGCTTCACGTTGGGGCTCCCGCCCTGCGTCAGCTTGTCGATCAACTTCTGGGGCTGCGGCGTGGCGATCTCGTACCGCCCCTCGGCGATTCGCTTCACCGTGTGCGGGATGCCGTGGAGAGCGCTGGCGAACATGCGCTGCATCGTCAGGTCGTCCTTCGGGGGGATGCGATCCGCGACGCGCCGCGGCCAGGCGGGGCTGGCTCCCTTGACGCTGGGCATGGGTGGCTCCTCGAAGGGTGGGGCCCGAGAGCATCGCAGGCCCCGGGCCAGCCGCGACAGGGCGGGCCCGTTCATTCTTCCCGGAATCGTCTTCCGCGACGCGTGCACACCCACGCGAGCAACAGCACGACGAGCGCCCCGTCCGAGGCGCCGCTGCAGCCGCAGCCGGTGCCGTTGACGCTCGCGCCGCCACCTCCGCCTGTGCTGCCGCCTCCTCCACCGGTCGCGCCGCCACCGCTTCCTCCGCCTGCGCCTGCGCCTCCCCCCGCACCGCCGTCCAGCTCGGGAGCGCCTGCGTCGGCCAGCGTTCCGCCGTCTCCCGGGCCCGGGACGAGCTCCACCCGGAGCCGCGGAGCCAATGCCCCGCCCGACTCCTTCGACAGGTAGTGCGCCCCGTTGGTGTCGCCGGACACAATCGCGAGGCTCCCCACCGGCCCCGCCTGGAAGAGCGGCGTCACGTCCCACGAGACTTCCTGGTCGGGGTCGACGCCCAGCGCCGCGCCGGTGCACGCTCCCACCGCAGGCCGCGTCGCCCACGTCATCGTGTCTTCGCTCCAGGTCGCGTCCGCCACCGCGCACGGCCGGCCCGAGCCCCCCGCCGCCGAGGAGCCGCTCTGCGTGTGCAACGTCAGCACCGCGCGCCGCACGGCGCCGCCAGGCGGAGGAAAACGCAGGTACACCACCGCCGCCGGACTGCCCGCCGCGTCCCCTTCGATGTTCAAGTCGCCGACGTCGGGGAAGACGCCCGGCTCCCAGCTCGCGGCCGTCACGTCGGCCAGCACCGCGTCGCTCGAGCCGCCGCCTCCTCCGCCCGCCCCGCCGCCGGTCATCCCGCCTCCGCCTGTCCCCCCGCCCGTGGCGCCACCGCCACCTCCCGCGCCGCCGCCCGCCCCGCCGCACACCGGCGTCCGCACGCCCGGCGTTCCGGTGATCAGCACATCGCGAAGCACGATGCCCAGCGGCATCATCGCCTGCCCCGGGTACACGCCCTGGTGCCGCGGCGATCCCAACCGCACCCGAAGCGGCTGCGGCGCATACGTCCCCGGGTAGCTCACGGTGGACAGGAGCACCCCGTCACGGAACAGCCGCAGCTGCCCGCCGCCCCACTCCAGCGCCATCCGGTAGCTCGTCGCCGCGTCCCACCCGATGTCCACCGGCGAGCCGTTCGCGTAGCCGATTCCCGAGAACTCGCAGCCCGCCGGACACGCGGTGTCGTGGTGCCAGGGATCTCCGCGCGGGCACGCTGCCAGCTCCACCTTCATCGCGCCGCCCCGCCCCACCTCCTGTGTCCCGAAGATGCGGGTGAAGGCCTTGAAGTCGTTGTTCCGGAAGTACGGCGAGTACGGCACCGGCTCCGCCTGCCCCGTCGGCGCCTGGTACACCGTGAGGAGATCGTGATCGACGCCGGTGAGCGACGTGGCCAGCGACAGCCCCGTCACCGTGTACTCGATGCGCGCGCTCGGCAAGGCATCGGCGATCTCGTACCAGACCGCGTCGGCCTCCCCCGTCACCGTCCACCCCGCGCCCGAGAAGCTGCCGCCCTGGCTGCCCCGCCCGGAGAAGCTCGCCGCCGTCAGCGGATCATCCACATACGTCTGCTGCGCGAAGCCCTGGCGCGCCCACAGCGCCACGAAGAGGAGGAGGCCTGACCGCATCGAGCGACCCTCGCTGCCCCTTTGACTGCCGCGACGCAACAATTTGCAGAGCCAGCGCAGATTGTCAACGACCCGGCCTCACTTCCCGGCCTTCGCGGGCTTCGTCCACTCGTCCAGCCAGCCCAGCACCGTGTCGTGCCAGAGGACGGAGTTGGCGGGCTTGAGCACCCAGTGGTTCTCGTCGGGGAAGTGGAGGAAGCGGCTGGGGATGCCGCGGCGCTGCAGCGCGGTGAAGGTGGCCATGCCCTGGGACTCCACCACCCGGAAGTCCCTGCCGCCGTGCACCACCAGCATCGGCACCTTCCACGAGCCGACGTGCTCGATGGGGTTGTGGCGGGTGTAGCCGTTGGGGTTGTCCCAGGGCGTGCCGCCGTGCTCCCACTCGGGGAACCAGAGCTCCTCGGTGTCGTAGTAGGCGAAGCGCTCGTCGAGGTTCCCGTCGTGCGTCACCAGGCACTTCCACGGCTCGCTCCACACGCCGGCGATCCAATTCACCATGTACCCGCCGTAGCTGGCGCCCAGCGCGCACATGCGCTTCTTGTCGATGAAGGGGTACTTCTGGAGCGCCGCGTCCAGGCCCTTGCGCAAGTCCTCCAGCGGCTTGCCGCCCCAGTCCTGCGAGATGGAGTCGGTGAAGGCCTGCCCGTAGCCGGTGCTGCCGTGGAAGTCGATCATCACCGCCACGTAGCCGCGGCCCGCGTACGTCTGCGGGTTCCACCGGTAGTGCCAGTGGTTGCCGAAGCTGCCCTGCGGCCCGCCGTGGATGAGGAAGGCCAGGGGGTACTTCTTCTTCGCGTCGAAGCCGACGGGCTTCACCACGTAGCCGTAGACGGTCGCGCCGTCCGCGCCGGTGAAGGAGAATTGCTCGGGCTCGCCCAGCGTGAAGGACTGGAACGCCTCGGAGTTCACCTGCGTCACCGGCATCAGCGCGCCGCCGCCCTCCTTCGGCACCGTGTAGAGGTCGGCCGCGGAGGTGAGCGAGTCGTGCTGCACCACCAGCTGCGTCGCGGTCGCCTCCACCGAGGAGATGGCGCCGCGCGCGTAGACCTCGAGCAGCTTGCCGTCGGCCACGTCGAGGGAGAAGACGCCCACCTGGCCCAGGTGCTCCGCGGTGACGAAGAGCTGCTTGGAGTCCACCGACCAGGTGAGCGAGTCTGGGGAGCGATCCCACGTGGGGGCCACCTCGCGCGCCTTGCCGTTGGGCCAGTCGCGCACCATCACCGCGCGGCGATCGGCCTCGAAGCCCGGGCGCTTCATCGCCAGCCACGCCAGCTGCGTCCCGTCGGGCGAGAAGACGGGCGTGGAGTCGGTAGCCGGGTTGTCCTTCGTCAGGTTGAGGGGCGGCTTTTTCCCGTCCACCGGCGCGAGGAAGACGTCGAGGTTGGTGCTCCAGGCCTCCTCCCGGCCCACCCAGCGGGCGGTGAAGACGAGGCCCTTGCCGTCGGGGGTGAAGGTGAAGTCGTCGGCGCCGCCGAAGGGCTTCGGGGGCGCGTCCGCGGTCAGCTTCTTCATCACGTCCACCGGCTCGCCGCCCGCGAGCGCCTGCACGAAGAGGTGCGAGCGCCGCCCGTCCCGCCAGGTGTCCCAGTGCCGGTAGAGGAGCGCGTCGTAGATGCGGCCCGTCGCCTTGTCCTTCGCCTTCTCGTCGAGGCGCTGCTTCGTGCAGGCCAGGGTCTCGCAGTCGGGGAACACCTCGGCGGCGAAGGCCAGAAGCGCGCCGTCACGGGAGAGGACGAAGGCGTCCACGTCGAGCGGGTGATTGGTCACCTGCACCGCTTCCCCGCCGTCAGCGTTCAGCTTCCACACCTGGCTCGAGCCAGAGCGGGTGGAGAGGAAGTAGATGGTGACGTTGTCCGGGCCCCAGACGGGATCCGTGTCGCTCGCCTCGTGGGTGGTGAGCTGCCGGCTGCCCGAGCCGTCGACGTTGACGAGCCACAAGTCGGTGCGGCCCTTGTTCGCCTCGAGGTCCGTCTTCCGCAGCGTGTAGACGACGCGGCGTTGATCGGGCGAGAGCGCGAAGCCCAGCACCCGGCTGAGCGCCACCTGGTCCCTCACGGTGTACGGGTGCCTCGTCGGGGCGGCCGGGGGACGTGGCGCAGCGGGCGAAGCAGCGGGAGCAGGCGCGAGGAGGGAGGCGACGAGGACAGTGCCGATCATGCGCTCGGCCATAGCCCGGCCGGGGCGGGAGGCGTCAGCGGAAAATCAACGCGTGCTGCGCCACCCCGCGTCGCCCGTTGCCCAGCCGTCGATGAAGGCCTTCTCCGTCCCGCAACGGCTTCGAGCAGGCGGCGCCGCCCCGCTCCAGGCCCTCGCGCCCGCGACGTCGCGCTCGCGTCTCCGCTACCAGTTGTCGATGGCGCCGAGATCCCGCACCTTGAAGCCCGCCTCGCAGAGGACGGCGGCCGCGCGGCTGCTTCGTCCTCCGCTGCGGCAGTACACGACGACAGGCCGGCGCGTGGGGCCGAGCTCACCGAGGCGGTACGGCAGCTCGCCCACCGGGATGTTCTGCGCGCGGGGCAGGTGCCCTTCGTGGAACTCCGAGGGAGAGCGGACGTCGAGGAGCAGCGCTCCGTCGGCGACCAGGCGGCGGTGATGCACTTCGGGCTCGAACGGCTGACAGGACATGGGACCTCGCAAACGGCGTGAGTGGAACGCCGGACTACGAGCCCGCCCCGCGCGCAGAAGATTCGCGGAAAGCGATGTGCGTCAGTACATCTTGCGCAGCCGCGCAGCGAAGAAGCCGTCGAAGCCCTCCGGCCCCGGCAGCGTGCGCAGGTGGCCCTGCCAGGTCGGCAGCTGTCCCAGGCCCACCGGGGGCTCCGTGGTGAAGTCCGGGTGGCTGCGGAGGAACATCTCGATCTGATCCGCCCCCTCCACGGGATCGGTGCTGCACACCGCGTAGACGAGGAGCCCGCCAGGCTTCACCACCTGCTGGCACTGCTCGAGGATCTCCCGCTGCAGGTGCGTCAGCTCGGCGATGTCCTTCTCGGCCCGGCGGTAGCGCAGCTCGGGGTGGCGGCGCAGGGTGCCCAGGCCGCTGCACGGCGCGTCGATGAGGACGGCGTCGAACTCGCCAAAGGCCTCGGGAAGAGGCTTCGACGCGTCACAGGCCTCCAGGCGCAGGCGCTCGCGCACCCCGAGGCGCCGCGCCTCCGCGTCGATCTTCCGCAGCTTGTGCCCATGGAGATCGATGGCCAGGACCTCGTTCGTCTGCGCGAGGTAGCACGCCTTGCCACCGGGCGCGGCGCACGCGTCCAGCACCCGGGCCGTCGGGGGCACCTGGGCGAACACGCCCACCAACTGCGCGGCCTCGTCCTGCACCTGCCAGAGGCCCTCGGCGTAGCCGTACAGGTCCTCCACGCGCCCCGGCGCCTCGAGGATGACGCCCACCGGTGACAGCGACGTTGCGCGGGCCTTCACGCCCACCTCGTCGAACTGCGCGAGCAGCTCGTCGCGCGTCAGCTTCGCGGTGTTGGCGCGGATCGCCACGGCCGGAGACTCGTTGTCCGCCGAGAGCATCGCCTTCGCGCGCTCGGGGCCGAACTGCCTGAGCCAGCGACGCACCAACCATTCGGGGTGACTCTCCTTGACGGAGAGGAAGGCCACCTCGTCGGCCGGCGACGGCAGCGGCGGCGCGTCCAGCGGCGACAGCTTGCGCAGGATGGCGTTGACGAAGCCCGAGGCGCGCCCGAGGCCCACCTGGCGCAGGGCCTCCACGGTGTCGGCGACGGCCGCGTGCTTCGGGATGCGGGTGAAGAAGAGCTGGTACGCGCCGATGCGCAGCGCGGCCAGCACGCGATCCTCCATCGCGTCCAGCTTGCGATCCGCGTGCGCGGCGATGGCGTAGTCGAGCGTGAGCTGCCGGCGGGTCGCGCCGTAGGCCAGCTCCGTGGCGAGCGCGGCGTCGCGGGGATCCTTCGGCTGCAACTCGTCGAGGACGGAGTCGAGCACCACGTTCAGGTAGGCGTCGGTGGCGGCCACGCGCGAGAGCACCTGGATGGCGATGGTCCGCGCGGTCGGCGGAGCGTGGCCCTTGCCCTGCGGCGCGCGCTTCTGGCCGGAGGAGGGTCGCCTCGCCGGACTGGTCTGCCTCCCGCTCGCTCGTGGCCCACGGCTCGGCAGCTTCGGTGACGTCATCGCCGCGGCATCCTCGGGCGAGTCACCTCCGGAGACAACGACGGCGTGTCTCCTCCTCGACCGTGGGACGAGGGCGCCAGGCCGCCGAGTCCTCAGCGGCCTTGACGTTCACCGCTCCCGAAGACGACAGAGCTGTCGTCACAGCTTCGCCATCTGCGCGAGCAGCACGTCCTCGGACACCTTCGCGCCCGCCATCAAGGTGAGCAGCACTTCGTCGAGCAGCTCCCGCTGGCCCGCCTCGCACGGCGCGCCCGTCTGGAGCGCCGACCACTCTGCGCGCGCCCACGCCGCCAGCGCGTCGGGCGCCAGCTTCCGCGCCAGGCGGAGGGCCACCTTCTCGCGCACCTGCGCGCGGGACAGCCCGGACCCGTTGCCGCTCTTCGCCGCGCCGCCCTCCTTGCGCCCCAGGCTCTTCGCCGTCGCCTTCGCGGCGGCGTCGTTGCCTCCCTTCGCGTCGCGCCGGCCGATGCTCTTCGCGGGCCGCGCCGGCGCCGCCTCCTTCGCCTGTCCCTTCCGGCCGATCGACTTGCCCGGCCGCGAGACGTGCTTCACCGGGCCGGCCTCGTCTTCGTCCTCTTCCTCGGCGGCCTCCTCCTCCAGCCTCTCCGGAGAGCGCACCGGCGTCAGCGCGGGGCCGCGCACGCCCGCCAGGGCCTCGAGCGCGTGGAGGTAGCCGTCGTGTCCCTTCCCGTGGATCTGCTGCTGCACCACGCCAGCGAGGGCGCTGGGACCGCGCTCCGGCGCCAGCGGCTTGAGCAGCACCTCCACCGCCGGCACGCCCACCAACTGGAGCGCCTCGGCCAGGGCCCACGCGTTGGGCGCGATCGCCCCCGGGTTGACGATGACGGCGTCGTACTCGTCTTCCTGCTCGTGCAGCTCGTCGATGAGGGCGCCTTCGCCGTTGGACTGGACGATGGACAGGTCGACCCCCAGCTCGGAGGCGCGCGCTTCGAGCCGCTCGTCGACGTCGTCGCTGCCCAGCCAGTGCAGGTTGGGGCCGTGAAGAACGAGGATCGTGAAGGACATGACGCGAGCATCCTCCTCTTTCGCAGCCGATGCGAAGCCCAACTTCCCGGTGCGTCAGCTCGGCAGCCGCGAGCCGACCTCGACAGCGCGGCCGGCGAGAAATTCGCGCGCGCTCATCACGCGCTTGCCTTCCGGCTGCAGGGCCTCGAGTAACAGGCTGCCCTCTCCGCAGGCCACCTCGACGCCGTCCGGACCCGCCGCCAGCACCATGCCCGGCGCGCCCTGCCCTTGCTTGACGCGCGCCTGGTGCACCTTGAGCAGCGCGCCCTGAAGCCGCGTGAAGGCCCCCGGCCAGGGTGTGAAGGCCCGCAGCCGCCGCTCCAGCTCCACCGCCGGCCGCGTGAAGTCGAGCTGCCCGTCTTCCTTGCGGATCATCGGCGCCATCACGACGCCCTCGGAGGGCTGGGGCACGGGCGTCAGCTCGCCGGCGAGGTACTTCGGCAGCGCGCGCCGCAGCACCTCCCCTCCCAGCGCGGCCAGCTTGTCGTGCAGCGTGGCGGAGGTATCGGTGGGGAGGATGGGCAGCTCCGCCCGGTCGATGACGGGCCCCGTGTCCATGCCCTCGTCCATCTTCATCAGGCACACGCCTGTCTTCTCGTCGCCCGAGGCGATGGCCCACTGAATCGGCGCGGCGCCGCGAAAGCGCGGGAGCAGCGAGGCGTGCACGTTGACGCAGCCGTGGCGCGGCGCGTCCAGCACGTCCTTCGGGAGGATCTTCCCGTAGGCCGTCACCACCGCCACGTCGGGCGACAAGGCGCGCAGCTCGTCGGCGAAGCTGGTCCCGCGGAGCTTCACCGGTTGCAGCACGGGAAGGCCCCTGTCCACGGCGAGCTGCTTCACCGGCGAGAAAGAGACTTCCTGCCCGCGCCCGCGGGGCTTGTCCGGCTGGGTGACGACGGCGACGACTTCGCCCAGCGAGAGGCACGCCTCCAGGGACTTCACGGCGAAGTCCGGGGTGCCCATGAAGACGATGCGCGGCATTCCGCGCGCTCTACACGACTGCGGCGCGCGCTTACAGCCAGTTCACCGCGCGGTTCTGGTCGGCCATGAACTCCGCGGCGCGCTCTTCCTTGGCCAGCTTGCGGTTGTCGGGCTCGAGGCCGGCGGCGACCATCTTCTCCTTCATCAGCAGCACCGCGCCCTCCACGTCCTTGAGGATGGCCTTCTTCATCCCCTCGAGCTTCGCCTTGTCCGCTTCGAGCTCGGCCTTGTTGGCCGGGTTGGCGGCCAGCTTCTTGTCGATCTCCTCGCCGGCCTTCTCGAAGGGATCGCTCGACGCGGTGTCCCACTCGGCCTCGAGGTGCAGCCCGCGGCCCACGCGCCCCACCTCATCGTCGATGTCGTTGGGCGGCGTCTTGCGCGCGGCGGGGTCGTACACCGAGTAGCGGTCCGCGGAGATGATGAAGCCGTCGGTGTTCGACGGCATGTACTGCCCGTACTTCTGCAGCAGCGCGGACGCGTCCTCGAGGAACTTCGCCTGCGCGTCCAGCTTGTCGGCGTACTTCTGCATCGCCGGGGGGATGGGCTGATTGCCCGCCTTGAGCGTGTCCATCTCCTTCTGCAGCTCCGCCCGCTTGGCCTTCACGTCCGCCACCGACTCGAACTGCATGTGGGAACGCCGGCGCTTCTGCAGCACCAGCGACTTGGCCTCCAGCCGCAGGTTGCCGTCCTTCGGCAGCGTGCCCGAGTCCTGGGCCGTCTGGTACAGAAGCTGCGCGACCTTCAGGTTGGAGCCGTCGGTGTCTTTGCCGCTGCGCAAGAGCTCCTGCGCCTTCGCCTCGTCCGCCGAGTAGGTACCCTCGAAGCGCTTCTCGAACTTGTGCACCGCGGAGTTGTCGCCGTCGATGTCGCGGCCCTTCTTGCCCTGGATGAGGACGCGCCGCACGGTGAAGGGCTCGTTGTCGTCGAAGCGCACGCGCGCACGCACCGAGGCGCCCGCCTTCGACAGCGCGCCCGAGGCGTCGTCGAAGTACGTCTCACGGAACATCTCGTCGCGATCCTGGAAGACGACGGTGCCGTCGGGCTTCGTCTCGGAGACCTCGAGGTGCATCGGCATGGTGAAGCGGTCGACGAGCGCCATCGCCTCGGGGTCGTCCCACTTCGGCTTGTGCAGCTTCTCGAAGACGGAAGCGGCGTTGGTCCGCCGGAAGATGCCGTTGGAGCCGTCCTTCACCTTGAAGTCGGCCCACGCCTCCTGCTCGGTGCGGTCGCGCTGCCAGTCGTTCTTCACCCCGCCCGACAGAATGTCCTTGCCGATGGTGGGGGTGCCGGTGGCGGTGGCCTTCACCTGCGCGCCGCCCACGCCGGTCAGGTTGACGGTGGCGTCCTTCGCCAGCCTGGTGGCGTAGTCCCCTTCGACCTTGTCCAGCGACAGCGACTTCGCCAATTCGCTCGTCGGCCGGAGATCCAGGGTGAGGCCCTTCTCGTCGCCGGCCGCCACGTCGTCCAGCACGTTGACGAAGTCCGCGAAGGTGATGCCGAACTTCTTCGGGAAGTCCTTCACCATGTCCTCGTTGGCCGCGTGCTTGCCGAGGAAGGCCTTCCAGTCGGCCTCGGTCTTCAGCGTGGTGGTGCGGCCATTCGGCGAGCGCAGCTGCACGGTGTGCTGCTGCTCGACCAGCTTCGCCGACGCCTTCTCGAGGTAGCCGCCGCTCTTGCCCGACCGCGCGAAGAGCTCCGCGTTCGCCTCGCCCGTCATGAACTGCCGGCCGCGCTGGATCTTGATGGTCATGTCGATGGCTCCCCGCTTCGTCCCACGTCAGGCGTGACAAGGTAGCCGAAGGCCACCTTAGCCCTCGACCCGCACGTCACTCGAGTCTCCTCCAGGTATCGTCCGATGAAGGCAAAGGTTGCCTCTTTCCCTACATGACCTGACGCAACCCGTCATAATTCGAGGCAGTCGTTGACCCTCCCCCCGGGTGGGTCTACGACGCACCACATTCATTGGCGGGCCTTTGCGTCGGGGGGCCCGGACACCGGAGGGGCACATGCGTCGAATCGTCCTGGGACTCGGTCTCTCACTCGCGTTGCTGACCGGTTGCAGCAAGGACCCGTCGACGCCGGAGTACTGGGAAGCGCGCATCACCGACGCCAAGTCCAAGAAGGACAAGAAGAAGGCCGTCGAGGACCTGCGCGGCTCGAGGCACATGAGCAAGGCGATGGTGCCGATGCTGAACAAGCGCCTGGACTCGGAGAAGTCGCCCGAGGTGAAGGCCGCGTTGGCGCGGCTGCTCGGTGAGGCGAAAGACCCTTCCAGCGTCGAGCCGCTCCTCAACGCGGTCGATCTCGCCGCCTCGGACAGCGACGCGCGAACGATGAACAAGGAGATCGCCGTGGCGCTCGGGTCGATCGGCGACCCGAAGGCCGTTCCGACGCTGGCCAAGATGCTGCGGGTCAAGGGCGACAACTACACCGTCATCGCCGCCATCGAGGCGCTGGGCGAGCTGCACGCCAAGGAGGCCTTCGAGCCGCTCTACGAGATCGCCACCGACGACGCCATCGAGCCCTTCATCACCAAGAAGGCGATCATGGCGCTGGGAGAGATCGGCGACCCCCGCGCCGTGCCCGGCGTGGTGAAGGCGATGTTCAAGGAGCGCAAGGGCATCAGCTTCTACATGGAGTCGTCCTTCGCCCTGTACCAGTTCGGCCAGCCCGCGGCAGACGCGCTGGTGCCGGTGGTCGACGGGAAGGACAAGGACCTCTTCCAGTGGGCCGAGAAGAACAACATCAAGGACGTGGCGCTCTACGCCAAGGCGGCGCAGGTGCTGGGCGATCTCCACGACATGCGGGCCGAGAAGACGTTGATCAGCTTCCTCAACTTCAAGAGCGAGTTCGACGACATCAAGCTGATCATGCGCATGAAGGCCGCCGACGCGCTGGGCCGCATGCGTTCGAAGGAAGCGGCGAAGGTGATCGCCCCCATGCTGCTGGAAGACGAGGCCAACGCGCGCCACGAGTACGTGTGGGCGCTGGCCCGCATCGGCGGCAAGGAGGCCTACGGCAAGCTGGTGGAGTCTTCCGGCAAGGGCAGCTGGGACGCGCGCGAGCAGTCGATGAAGGGCGTGGCGATGGTGGGTGACGATCCGTCCGTCTTCGACAAGTTCGCCAAGGACGAGCAGAAGCTGCTCGAGGCCGAGTGCAAGGAGGACCCGGAGTACTCGGAGTGCAAGGACGTGGCGGCCTCGGTGAAGAAGCACGTGGAGAAGATCAACACCATGAAGCTCCGCGTGACGGCCGCGGCCGAGTGCAAGGGGGACGCCGCGTGCTGGGCGAAGAAGCTGGACGACAAGGATGAAGGCGTGCGGGAGCGCGCCGCGTACGAAGTGGGCCGCAGCGGCAAGGCCGAGCTGGTGGGCGAGCTGATGAAGCGCCTCACCGAGAAGAACCTCGACACCCGCCTGGCCTTCATCCAGGGCGCGGACTGGCTCGTGCACGACTCCAAGGCGGCGATGGCCGAGGCGCAGAAGTTCCTGCCCGCGCTGGAGAAGCAGCTCGCCGACGAGAAGGGCAAGACGGACTTCGTGAAGGTGAACGAGGACCTCCGGCGCCTGTACGTCAAGGTGAAGCGCGGCTGACGCTTCAAACCCCCTCTGCGCCCATCGACGCGTCCGAGGACGGCCGGCGGCACGTCACCGCCGGCCACGGGCGCTTCTGCTCCCGGAAGCCGTGCCCAGAGAGGCCTCTCGGCTCCGGCCCGTCGGGCCGCTCAGTTCATCCCCGCGTCGAAGTCCAGCTCGCGGGCCAGCCCGCAGCGCATCTTCCCCGCGGGCGTGTCGATGAGGCGGCAGTCGCAGCCGTCGTAGAGCCGCTCGCACACCGCCTCGTCGGCCTCGCTGGGCGGGCTGATCGACTCGTTGTTCCCCGCGCGCTGCAGGCACGAGGTCTTCTCGTTGGAGTTGAGCGCGCAGTCGCACAGCTTCTCGGACAGCTGGCGGCACCTGCTCTTGCAGCCGGTGAGCAGCGTGAGGGCGACGAGGACGGCGAACAGCCAGCGCATGGACGGCGGCCTAGATGCCACAGTCAGCGGTGCCTGCCCAGCGCTGCGTCGATGGTCTCGTCGAGGTAGCGGACCGCCACGCTCAGGGTGCGCCCGCGGCTCTCCGGCGTGGGGGCGAGGTCCGGCGCCACCTCCATCACGTCGCCTCCCAGGAGCCCCACCTCGCGTCCCAGCCGGCGGATCAACTCCACCAGCCAGTCCGGCTCGAGGCCCCGCGGCTCGGGCGTGCCGGTCGCGTCTGCCCAGGCGGCGTCGGTGCCGTCGATGTCGTTGGAGAAGTACACCTGCGACACGCCGCTCGCCTTCACGTGGGCCAGCACCTCGTCGAGCGACTCCTTCGGCCGGGCCCGCACCGCCTCGGCCCAGAACTGCCGGACGCCCAGCGTCGACTCCCAGTGCTCGCGCGTCTTCCTCGTGGCGCGTATGCCCACCTGGGTGAGCCGGCCCTTCCGGCCGAGCGCGTCGTTGGCGTGGTAGCTCCAGGTGCCGAAGCAGTACGTCACGCCCAGCCGGGTCTCGAGGAGATCGGTGTGCGCGTCGGACTGCACGATGCCCCACGCCCCCTCCCTCGCGCGCGCCTGCAGCGCCGGCACCACGGGCCAGGTGCAGGAGTGGTCGCCGCCGAGGGCGAACAGCTTCGCCTGAGGGTTCACCTCCAGCACCAGCCTCCACGCCCGCTCGGCGATGGAGAGCGGTGAGACGGGCAGCGCCGCGCGATCCGCGAGCGAGACCTCGGGGTACAGCGCCGCGCGGCTCGCCTCGAGCTGCGCTGCGGACAACATGGAGTCGTGCAGGAGCTGCGGCACCACGAAGACGTCGCCGATGTCCACGACTCCGCGGGCGGCGAGGTCGATGCCCTGGTCGAGGACCGCCGTGCGAATGGCCTGGGGACCGAGGTTGGCCCCGCGCCGGAAGCCCGCGCCCACGTCCGACGGGAGGCCGAGCAGGACGCCCTTCGCGGTGGCGATCTTCCCGAGCGACGCCTCGAAGGCCGCGCGCACCCGGGCTTCGGAGGCCACGCCGTACAGGCGCTCTTGCAGGCGATCCTGCTCTGCCTTCCCGGTGGAGACCAGGTACAGGCCACCGCCCGCGGGCTTGAGCAGCGCCGCCAGCTCTTCGAGTGGACGCATCGCGTTCAGGTGTATAGCGCGACGCCGTGGCCGACACCCCTCTCCCGCCGCCGTCCAAGCGCTTTCGGCGCGCGGTGCGCTACGTCTTCGTACGGGCGCTGGTGGGCGCGCTGTCGCTGCTGCCGGTGAAGTGGGCCGCGGGCCTCGGCGAACGCGTCGGGGCCCTCGCCGCGGTGCTGGCGCGCAGAGAGCGTCGGAAGGCGCTGGCATCGCTGGCGCGGGCCTTCCCGGAGAAGCCCGAGGCCGAGCGGCTCGCGTTGATGAAGGCGTGCTTCCGCCACCTGGGGCGCATGGCCGGAGAGCTGGTGTGCGTGCGGCAGATCGACGCGCGCGTCGACGAGTGGGTGGACTGGACACCGGACTCTCGCGCCGCCTTCGACGAGTGCCTGGGCCGGAAGAAGGGCGTCGTCTTCGTCACCGGCCACGTGGGCAACTGGGAGCTGCTCGCGCGGCGCGCCGGCCTCGCCGGCTACCCGGTCTTCACCATCGCCCGTGAGGCGTCGGATCCACGCACCACGGCCCTCATCGAGCGCTTCCGCTCCTCCGGCGGGGTGAGGCCCATCTGGCGCGGGCGCACCAGCGCAGCGAAGGAGATGCTGCGCACGTTGAAGCAGGGCTCCTTCCTCGGGCTGCTCATCGACCAGGACACCAGGGTGCAGTCGGTGTGGGTGCCCTTCTTCGGCCACCTCGCGAAGACGCCCCGCGCCGCGGCCGATCTCGCGCTGCGCACCGGCGCGGCGGTGATGACCGGCTTCTGCCACCGCGTGGACAAGCACCGCTACCGCATCGTCATGCGCGAGGTGCAGGTGCCCGATGGCGACGGCGACGACGCGCAGGTGACGGCCCTCACCGCGGCCCTGACGAAGGGCATCGAGGACGCCATTCGCGAGCACCCCGAGCAGTGGGTGTGGATGCACGAGCGCTGGAAGTCGCCCCCGGGAGCAGCCTAAGCGCCTGTTTTCGCTGGCCCTGATGCGGCGTTTAAGGTTTGTCGAAACATGGCCGCCCGCAGCGCCGTACGCGTCTCCGGAAACGAAACCGGAGGGTCGGATGCGTGCACTTCGATGGGTGGTCTCGGGCGTGGGTCTGTCACTGGCGGCGAGCTGTGGCTGCGGCGGAGGCCCGGTGCCGCTCCTGCCGGACAAGGTGATCGGCAACTGCACCTACGTCAACCGCTTCAGCCAGCGTGAGGAGTGCAAGGACTACGTCGGCGAGTGGGACGAGAAGACGGCCACGGACGACTGCAAGGGCAACGGCAGCACCATCGTGCTGGGCAGCGCGTGCGACATCGAGGTGCGGCTGGGCTACTGCATCTTCACCAAGGAGAAGGACGTCCGCTACGAGCGCATCACCTTCCCGGGTGACGACGCGTCGCGGTGTGGGCCGTCGCAGCGGGGGTGCGAGTTCTTCGGAGGCGGCGTCTTCGATCCATCGCCCGTGTGTGGCGGCGTGGAGCCCGGCGCTGGCGGCTCGGGCCTTCCGACGTTCCAGCCGCCGGTGCTCACCTGCAAGGATCCGCTGCCGGGCGAGCCCCCTGGCAAGAGCGCCAACGGGCAGGTGTGCACCTGGGAGCTGATCAGCGCCTCCACCGAGGAAGGGCGTGACTTCTCGAACTACGCGAGCTGCGATCGCGTGCGCACGCAACGCCCGTACTATGGCGTCCCTCCTGCGCCGGACGCGGCGAGAGAAGACGCCCGCATGTCGGATCCGGCGTACGTCGCCGAGCTCAACTGGGTGAAGGGGCAGATCACCGCGTCGGCCTGCGTCTGCTGCCACAGCACCCGCGCCCCGAACGGCCCGTCGCAGTGGTACCTCGAGTCGCCCGGCAACTTCATGAACAGCTTCTTCCCGCGCGGCATCGCGATGGGCGCGGGGTGGATCGACACGGTCGGCTTCGGCGCCTTCGACCCCGCGGACAACAACGGCTTCTGGCGACCGACGCCGGACCAGCCCGTGGGCACCATGTTCCCCACGACGGATCCGGCGCGCATGCAGCGCTTCTTCGAGGCCGAAGCCGCCTTCCGCGGGTTGAAGCGTGAGGACTGGACCGGCCAATACGGAGGCGGGCCCCTCGACACGCAGCGCTTCTACCAGCCGACGGCGTGCGAGCAAGGCGAGGGCGTCGGCGCCGACGGTGTCCTCACGTGGACGAATGGCGACGCGCGGTACGTCTACGTGCTCGAGGCGGGCAGCGCGAACCCCACGGTGCCACCCAACCTCGACCTCCCGCAGGGCACCCTCTGGCGCCTCGACGTTCCGGTGGAGGGCACGCCGCTCAAGTCCACGAAGGTGACGTACGGCGTCATCCCCGCGGGCGTCAGCCAGGCCTTCCCTCCGATGAACGTGCCGCCCACGCGCCTGCAGTCAGGCAAGCAGTACTACCTCTACGTGCTCGCGGACATCGGCATCCCGAACACGCGCTGCCTCTTCACGGCGCCGTAGCCGTACCCCTCAGCCGCGCTCCATCTCCGCGACCAGCCGGTTGCCTTCCTCCAGCAGCCGCGCGACCTCAGCGTGCGCGCGCTCGGTGATGACGTCCCGCGCGTCGACCGACAGGCCGGCCGTCTCGATGGGCGGTCCGATGCACAGCGCGGCGGGCCGGGGGTGAATCGCCAGGCTGCCCTTCTGGAGGATGAGATGGGTGCCTGCCACCGCCGCCGGCACCAGCGGCACCTGCGCCTCGAGGGCCATGATCGCCGCGCCCTTCTTGAAGGGCCTCAAGACGCCGTCGTCGCTGCGCGTACCTTCCGCGAAGAAGACCACCGACACGCGCTCCCGCACCGCCTGCACCGCCGTCTGGAGCTTCTCGCGATCGGCGCTGGTGCCGGTGCGATCGACGAAGATGTTGCCCGCGCGCTCCAGCGCGAAGCCGAAGATGGGCACCTTGCGCAGCTGGGCCTTGGCCACGAAGCGCATGTGCCGCTCGATGTGGCGGAACAGCACCAGCGCATCGAAGTTCGACTGGTGGTTGACGCACAGGACGAAGTTGCCTGGCGGCAGGTTGTCCAGCCCCACCGCCTTCGTCCGCACCCGCGAAGCCTTGAGCACCGAGTCCGCCCAGAGGCGGATGGTGGAGTCCGGTGCGCGCTCGTCGATGAGCGTCAGCGCGGAGACGACTGCCGACAGCGAGCCCGTCAGGCCCACGGCGGCGGCGCCGGCGAACGCAGTGCGGAGGAGGTCCAGCGGTTTGGGCGGCACGCCTCGACACCCTACCACCCACGCCCCGGCTGTCAGCGCGGCTCGAGGTCGAAGGCCAGGGTGAGCCGCCCCACCCAGCCTTCCGGCCCCGTGAAGTCGTAGCCCAGCGCGACGTTCAGCCAACAGCGCGGCAGCGCGCGCGTCCAATCGAGATCGACCGCGGCGAAGAGGCGATGAGACTGCTCGCCCAGCGGCGACGGCTGCGCGACCGGCCCCAGCGTGCCCACGTACTCCACCCCCAGCGACACCAGCGGCGTGGCCCGCCATGCGGCCTTGAGCGCCGGCTCGAGCTGCGGCGGCTCCTGCGGGTGCTCCGGTGGGATCGCGACGACCTGCGTGACGCCGAGGTACAGCCGGCTCCCCAGACGCTCGAAGACCGGCTCCGGGGACAGCCCGGGCTCCGCTGGAACCTCCATCGCCTCCTCCACCTCCGAGGAGAACTCGCCCAGCGGCTCCGGCGCGCGCGGCAGGCGAAGCACCGCCGCCTTCTGGGCCAACACCGGGGAGGCGAGCAGCACGACGAGGAGCGCCCAGCAAGGAGGTCTCATGCCGGGGATCTTCTCTTCGGGATGTTGCGAATCAATATCAATATTAGATCGCAACCGCCTCTTGATGCGCATCAAGAAGCGCCACTTCTCAGACGAAGTCGTGCGCAGGGAAGAGCAGCACGTCGGAGATGTCGCGCGCGCCGAGCAGCAGCATGAGGACGCGATCGAGGCCGACCGCGATGCCGGCCGACGGCGGCATGCGTCCCACTGCTTCGAGGAACTTCTCGTCGAGCGCGAAGACGGGTCGGCCCGCGGCCCGCCGGAGGTCCTGTTCTTCGATGAGCCGCCTGCGTTGCTCCACCGCGTCTGTCAGCTCGGAGAAGCCGTTGGCGAGCTCCACGCCCTTGACGTACAGCTCGACGCGCTCGGCCACCGTCGGATCCGAAGGCTTGAGCCGCGCCAGCGAAGCCATCGTGGCGGGGTATTCGATGAGGAAGGTGGGCCGCGCGTGGCCCAGGTTGGGCTCGACCTTCTCGAGGAAGACGTGGAAGAAGACGTCGTCGAAGGCCGTCGACGCGCCCACGTGCACGCCCTGCGCCTCGGCCGCCCGCTTCAGGCTGGCGCCATCGGGGTGGCGCCGGAGATCGATCCCCGCGTAGCGCACCAGCGCGTCCCGCACGGTGAGGCGCTCGTACGGCGTGCTGCGGAACAGCTGCGTGTCGGGCGTCACCTGGGCTTCCACCGCCCCGAGGGCGCCTTCCAGGTCGGCCATGATCGCGTGGTAGTCCGCGCGCGGCCGGTAGAACTCCAGCATGGTGAACTCGGGGTTGTGCGAGCGCGACACCTCGCCGTTGCGGAACGTCTTGCAGAGCTGAAACAGCGGCGGGCTGCCGTCGGCGAGCAGCCGCTTCATCGCGTACTCGGGGCTGGTGTGGAGGTAGAGCGAGCGGCGCGCCCCCACGTCCGTCTGGGGGACGAAGGGCACCTCGAAGGGATCGATGTGCGGCTCGAGGCCCGGCGTGGGCACCAGGCACGGCGTCTCCACCTCGAGGTAGCCCTGCAGCTCGAAAAAGCTCCGCAGGGCGCCGTACATCGAGCGCCGCGCGCGCGCCGCCTGCCATTGCCGCTCCGAGGGCACCTCAGGCCCCCCGCTTCTTGATGAGGCCCCAGTTGGTGGTGTGCATCACCAGCTCGCCCTTCTGGTTGAAGACTTCCCACTTCATCCGCACCGCGCCCATGAAAGGCTTCGACTGCGACGGCTTCACCTCCAGCACCGTCGCCCTTCCCGAGAGGGTGTCGCCCGCCAGCACCGGCTTCACCCACCGCAGTTCGTCGAAACCGGGAGAGCCGAGCGAGGCCGAGTCGTTCATCCAGCAGTCCACCATCATCCGCATGGCCAGCGCGGCGGTGTGCCAGCCAGACGCCGCCAGCCCGCCGAAGAGCGACTTCTTCGCGGCCTCCTCGTCCAGGTGGAAGGGCTGCGGATCGAACTGGCGCGCGAACTCGATGATCGCCTCGCGGGTCAGCGTGGGGCCCTTCGCTTCGAACGTCATCCCCGGGGTGAAGTCCTCGAAGTACCAGCGCACCATGCGCGGCCATCTAGCCGGATCACTCGCCCCTGTCGCGTCGTCGGGGAGACGAGGCCAGCAGGGGCGCCCGAGATGGCACGGCGTGCAGCGCTCGGCGCGAGCGCCGCCGCAGCCAGTCGACTCCTCGGCCGCAGGAGCGAGTACGCCGGGCTGGGGCTCGAAAGCGGCCGGTGCAGCGCGTGCTCATGGCAACATCCGCCGCCCGTGCTCAAGTGGCTCGCCCGCGGCGCCCTTCCAGCGGTCACCGTCGCCGCCGCGCTCCTCGTGGTGGCGCCCTGGCTCGACTCGCCCTTCCACGGCCCCAAGGGCCTCGCCCTCGCCGGGGGCGCCGCCCTGTCGCTGGCGCTCCTCCCCTTCTCTCGCCGCCGAATCGAGCTGCTCTTCGCCGCGCCGCTCCTCTCGACGGTCCTCTCTGCGTCAGCCGGCCAGCTCGCTTCGCCGGACGCGGTGTGGACGCAGCTCGCCTTCGGTGTCGCCCTCTTCGCGTGGGCGTCGAGCGGCCTTGAACTCAAGCCGCTGTTCCTCGCGGCCGTCGCGAGCGGCGGGGTGGTGTCCCTCGTGGTCCTCCTCCAGGCCGCCAGGATCGACCCCTTCGGCGCGCTGGGCCCGGATGCGACAGGGAGAGTCCGCCTGTACGCCACGCTGGGGAATCCGGACTTCGTCGCCTCGGCGCTGACGCTGGTCCTCTGTCTCGCGGTCGGCGCGTGGCTGCAGGCGCGCCGCCAGGCCCACGCACGGGCTGGCCTCTGGTTGCTTGCCTCGGGTGCGCTCCTCGCGGCGCTCGCGGTGACGAGGTCCTTCGCCACCGCTGCGGGGCTGGTGGTGGCAGCGGCCGTTGGCGCCCTCCACGCGACCCGTCGAGGCTCCCGTGGGGAGGAGCCGTCCCACGGCGAGCGCGAAGGAGCGACGGCGCCCGCCCATACGTCCACGCCGGACGGACGCGTGGCTGGATCCGCGAGCGTCGAGCGCACGAGTGCGCCTGCGGACGCCCGGCCCGCCGCGCCGCCCCAGGCCTCGGCCGATTCCGCGAGCGTCGAGCGCACGAGCGCGCCTGCGGACGCCCGGCCCGCCGCGCCGCCCCAGGCCTCGGCCGATTCCGGGAGCGTCGAGCGCACGAGCGCGCCTGCGGACGCCCGGCCCGCCGCGCCGCCCCGGGCTTCCACTGGTTCGGTGGGTGTCAAGCGCACGCGTCCGACTGCCAGCGTCGATGCCCCCACGCCGCAGCGCCCCTCGAGGGACCCCGGAGTGGGCGACGGCCGTCCCCCGCGCCGCCGGCTGGGGTGGGGCCTCGCGGGCGTGGCGTTCCTCGCGCTCCTCGGCCCGTTGCTCGGTCGATCGCCGGCCGAGGCGCTGCAGGGGCGGCTGTACCTCACGAGCGTCGCGGCGCCGCATGCCCTGGACGCCCCCCTGCTCGGCCTGGGCCCCGGCGCGGTGGAGGCGCTCTGGCCCGCCTGGGAGGTGGAGTGGTGGCGCGCGCGCTGCGGAGTGGACGCCTCGTGCGTGGCCGCCCATCGCTGGTCGCGGTTCGCCGCGCTGCAGGACCACGTTCACGACGACTGGCTGGAGCTGCTCCTGGAACGCGGGCTGTTGGGCCTGGTGGCCGTCGCGCTCGTCTTCGTCCTGGGGCTACACCGGGCGTGGCGCGCGTCGGGTCCCATCGCCTCGGCTCTCCTGGCGGCCCTCGCCGCGAGCGCCACCCGCGCCTTCTTCGATTTTCCCCTCGCTCGCCCCGCGGACCTGTGCCTTCTTGCCGCCGTCGTCGGACTCGCCCTCTCCCTGGAGGAATGATGAACCGCTGGCTCACCCTGTCGCTGTCCGTCCTGGTAGCGCTGCCTGCCCTGGCCGACGCGTGGAGCAAGAAGCTGAGCGACTTCCACTCCGCCGCGTACGCCGAGAGGAAGAAGCTGGGCCTCGACAAGGACCAGAAGGCGCTCTACGCGAAGTACCCCACGCCCGAAGTGCAGTTCCTCGGGGCGACCTCCGCCGAGGGGATCGTGATCTGCCCCGACGAGACGAAGGCGGTGACGTTGGCCGGGAAGATCGCGCCGGGCAGCCTCGTGGGCATCCGCGGTGACGACCTCGAGGTCGTCAAGGAGGCCATCACCGCGAAGGGCTGGGAGGCAACGGTGCACGCGAAGAAGACGGCCACTCCGCACCAGGTCGACGTGACGGTGGTGGCGCCGGTGTCAGCCGCCTCGCAGACGCGGAGGTTGGTGATCGGCTGCAATCACACGTGGACCTTCGTCGTGGGCGAAGACACGCTGGTGGTGAAGACGAAGTTCGGCGCGACCGACACGACGAAGGCGACCGGGGAGTGGAAGCGCGCGGGCAAGCTGCTCGGCACCGTGCCGTGGACGGTGTGGGCGTCGACCGGCAACCTCCGCCTGGAACAGGATGTCACGCCCGAGGACCAGATGGCACAGGCGAAGGCGATGCAGGACCTGTTCAAGTCGGCCGAGATGAAGGCCCTCGAGGACCGCACCAACGCCGTCTCGAAGAAGATGGGCGAGTGCGGGAAGCTGCCCCCGGCGAAGATGGGGCCGTGCTTCGAGGGCCCGAAGAAGGAGATGGACGCGATCGCGAAGGAGCGCGAGGCGCTCCAGGCGAAAGCGGAGATCAAGGGCTCCCCCGCCTTCGGCTGCCGGAGGATCGACGTCGAGGTCAAGGACGGGAAGCTCTCCGGTGAGGCCGAGGCCTGTGCAGGCAAGCGCTCCCAGGAGCGGATGCAGGTCACGGGCTCCTACACCTCGCCTTGAGAGACGCCCCCGCAGCCGCAGTGAAACTCCTTCGCCTCTTCGGCGTGCTGTGCCTGGCCGGCGCCCTCGGCTGCCCGAAGTCCGTCCCGGAGGTGGTGGAGGTTGCGCCACCGGACGCTGGCGTCGACCCCCTGCTCGTCCGCCTCGACGCCATCGAGGCCGAGGCAGGCGAGATCCTCCGCGCCCAGGACGAGGCGCTCTGGAGCCACTGGACCACTGGCGCCAACCTGGATCTCTCACGCGCCCTCACCGGACACGGGGCGCTCTTCGCCCGCGAGGCGCTGCTCGATCTGCGCGCCGCCCGCGCTCGCCTGCCCGCGGCCGACGCCCGCCGCGCCGCCCACCTCGAGCACTGGCTGATGGGCGAGCTGCTGGCCCGCGAGCTGGCGACGGAAAACGACGCCGTCGCCAGCCTGGAAGCAGGCCTCACCTTCGCCGTCGACGGGAAGGACGTCGCGTGGCGAGAACTGCCGCGGCTGCTCCTCACCGAGAAGAGCGCGGTGAGGCGCAGGGCGTTGTGGAAGGCCTCCCTGGCCGCCGCCGAGCGGCTCGACGCCGCGCTGGCCCGGCGCGACGCGAGGGCCGCCGAGCTCGCCCTCAAGCTGGACAGCCCCTCGGTGCTGGAGCTCGCCGCGGAGACCCGGGAGCTGGAGCTGGACGAGCTCGCCCGCGCAGCCGAGGCCGTGCTCAACAGCACCGAGGAGGCCTGGCGCCTCGCGCTCCAGCGGCAGTCCGACGCCGACGTTCGCCTCCCGCTGGCCAACCTCACCCGCGCTGAGCTGCCGCGCCTGTTGCGGGTGAGCGCCGCCGCCGACGCCGCGTTCCCGAAGGATCAGCTCGCCCCCCGCGCCATCGCCCTCCTGGGCGGCCTCGGCATCTACGGGCGGCCCGGCCTCACGCTCGAGCTCTCGGAGCGCGCGGCGAAGCACCCCCTGCCCCTGACGGTCGCGCCCACGCAGACGGACGTCCGCGTCAGCTTCCGCCCAGTGGGTGGGCTGAGAGATCAGGCCTCGCTGTTCTCCGAGCTGGGCGCCGCGCTCGCGCTGCGGGAAGCGAAGACGGGCCACCTCGCCACCGAGCGGCTGGGCGACCCCGCGTCCGTGCAGGCCCTGGGCGAGCTGTTCTCCAGCCTGGTGGCTTCGCCGGCCTGGCTCGACTCGGTGGGCGTCACCGGCGAGGCGCAGAAGGCGGTGGTCGACGCGTGGACGACCCACCGCCTCTTCGTGCTGCGGCGCGCGGCGGGCGTGGTGCTGGTGCGCCTCGAGACGCAGGGGCTGCCTGAGGCGGAGGCGCGCAGCCGGTACGTGCAGCTCATGGCCCGCGCGCTGGCCCTGCCGCCCTCGGCGGACGACGGCGTGCGCTGGCGCATCGACACCGACGACTTCCTCCGCTCAGCCACCACCCTCAAGGCCGCGGAGTTGGCCCGCCTCGCGGCCGCCCGCCTTTCGGACGACTGGTTCGCGAAGAAGGAGAGCTGGCAGACGATCTCCGCGCTGTGGGGACGCGGCACCGAAGCGCCTCTGGCGACACGCCTCGGGGTGGCCTCCTCCTCCCTCGCGGCAGCGGATCGAACGAACGGCGGACTTTCGCCCGGCCCCTGGGGCGTCCCCATGCGCGCCCTGTCGCCTGACGGTGGCCTCCGCCCCGGGCCTTGGCCGTCGCCCGCCACCGTCGCGCTCGACGCAGGCCCTCCGGGCACGACGGACTCCCGGCGGTGGTTCGCGACGACCGGCGCGTCGGCAGGCGGGCCCTCGCCAGCGTCCGACGCAGGGGCCACTCTCGACGGCGGACTTCGCCCCGGCCCGTGGCCCGCGCCGAGCGTCGTCGCAGACGCAGGCGCGACGAGTGACGGCGGACTTCGTCCCGGCCCGTGGCCCGCCCCGGCCGTGGTCGCAGACGCGGGCGCGTCGAGTCGTGACGGCGGGCTTCGCCCCGGCGCCTGGCCCGCCCCGGCCGTGGTCGCAGACGCGGGCGCGTCGAGTCGTGACGGCGGACTCTACCCCGGCGCCTGGCCCGCTCCGGCCGCCTTCCGAGACGCGGGTGTTTCGAGTCGTGACGGCGGGCTCCACCCCGCCCCGTAGCCCGCGTCCGCCGCCTTCGGAGGTGCGAGCGCGACGAGTCGTCACGGCGGACCCCATCCAGGCCCACGGCCCAACCCCGACGTCGTCGCAGATGTCAGCGCAGCGAGTCGTGACGGTGGGCTGCGCCTCGGCGCGTGGCCCAACCTGCGTCGTCGCTGACGGGGGCGCGACGAGTCGTCCACACCGCCCCGTAGCCCGCGTCCGCCCCCTTCGGCGGCGCGCGCGACGAGTCGGCACGGCGGACTCCACCCAGGCCCACGGCCCAACCCGGACGTCGTCGCAGATGTCAGCGCAGCGAGTCGTGACGGTGGGCTGCGCCTCGGCGCGTGGCCCAACCCGGGCGTCGTCGCTGACGCGGGCGCGACGAGTCGTCCACACCGCCCCGTAGCCCGCGTCCGCCCCCTTCGGCGGCGCGCGCGACGAGTCGGCACGGCGGACTCCACCCGGCCCGTGGCCGCCCCGGCTGTCGTCGAGAACGCCCGCGCAGTGGTTCGTGACGGCGCCTCCACCCCGGTTCCTGGTCCGCCCCGGCCGACCGTCGCGGGCCTGACGTGGATGCGAGGCCGCCGAAATCCCTCCGCCTCGCCCGTCGTCGACGCAGCGCACCAGTCGATTTCTGCGCGCGGGCCTTGCCCCACCGTTAGGGCAAAGCCCACACCGAGCAACGCTCCATTTCCCCGGGGGGAGCCATGGGTCTGCGTGCCATCGGAGTCGCGTCAGCGTCGTGCAGTCTCGTCATCGCCGCGTGGGCCTGGGCTGGTCCGCCGGGGAAAACCTCGAGCCCGGGTGTGGAGACCGTGGCCATCGCCGAGCGGGTGGTGGGCGACGTCGCGCGCGTCCAGACGGGAGAAATCGTCTTCATCTCGGGCAATGATCTCGCGCTCGTCGAGGAGCTCGGCCTCGCCGTGCAGCGGCGCGGCGGCCTCCCGCTCGAGCTGTTCGCCCGCACCGAGCGCGCCCGCCGCTACTTCGACGAGGTGCCCGCGAAGTTCGATCGCGCCCGCGGCGACCTCTGGCTCAAGCTGGCCGAGCTGCCCCAGGTGACCATCGAAGTCGGCGGTGGGGACGCGCCGGAAGTGTGGCGCGGCGTCCCACCGGATCGCCTCACCACGGTGAACCAGAGCTACGCGCGCGGCAACGCCAGGCTACTGAAGCGCAACGTGCGGCAGGTCGAGCTGGGCAACGGCCTCTTCCCTTCCGACGCCAACGCCAGGCGGCTCGGCCTCACGAGACAGGAGCTCGAGAACGTCTTCCGGGCGGGCGTGGCGACGGATCCGGAGAAGCTCGCTGCCGCCGGTGAGCGCGTTCGCGAACTCGTCACGGTCGGCACCGAACTGCGGGTGACGGCGCCCAACGGCACAGACCTCCGAATGCGCGTCGATGGGCGGAAAGTGCTGGTGAGCGACGGCGTCATCTCTCCCGAAGAGGCGAAGCAGGGCGGCGCCGCGGCCATGGTCTGGCTCCCGGCGGGCGAGGCGTACGTCAGTCCCGTGCCGGGGACCGCGACGGGCCGCGTGGTGTGGGACCGCATCGACTTCCGCGGCAACGTGGTGGAGGGCCTCACCGCGCTCTTCACCAACGGCAAAGTGACGTCGCTGATGGCCAGGCCCAGCCCCACCTTCGACGAATGGCGGGCGACCTTCGACAAGAGCCCCCCCTGCCGTGACTCACTGGCGGTGGTGGACATCGGCCTCAACGCCGACGTCAAGCCGCGCAGCGGGAAGCCGCTGCTCAACTGGGTGCCCCAGGGCATGGTGTCCGTCTTCTTCGGGGGAGACTTGTGGGCCGGCGGCAGCAACGACTGTCCCTTTGGTGGAGGGGGATTCCTGCCCGACGCGACCGTCACCATCGACGGCAAGCCGTTGGTGGAGAAGGGCGTGTTGGTGCAGCCGGGCAGCTGATTGGAGGCTCCGCCGCCTTCAGTCCGCGAGCGCCTTCGCCAGGACGTCCTCGAGCTGGCCCCTGGCGATTGCGCGCCGCGTGCGCGAGGCTCTTCTCGCGCAGCCCCGGTTCGAAGCGGCGCGGCGCGAGGGACTTCACCACCGCCCTCGCGTCCGCCGCCGCTCCGGTCCCGATGAGCACGCGCATCAGACCAGCCGGGACAGCTCTCCCAGGGCCGCCAGCAACTCCGCCACCGCGTCGCCCGGCGGCGGCCGTCAGCGCGTGGCGGTCGAGCGCCACTCCGCCAGCGCCCACACCGGGAAGTAGTGGCGGTAGTTGTCGTAGCTGATGAGGCAGGTTCGGTTGAACACGCCCACCAGCGGCTCACGGGCCCAGCTCCCGTCCTGCTCCTGCCGGCTGCACAGCCACTGGGCCGCGCGGTCCATCGCCTCCCGCACGTCGCAGCCGCCGCGCACCAGGGCGGACAGCGCCCACGACGTCTGCGCGACGTGGCCGGCTTCACCCTCCACCCAGCGGCGATCGCGGCACGAGTTGCCGTGTTCGCTCCAGCTCCCGTCGGGGCGCTGCTTCGAGAGCAGGAAGGCGACGGCCCGCCTGATGGCGGGATCGTCATCGGACGCACCGGCCGCCTTCAGCGCCGTCACCGCGAACCACGTGCCGTAGGTGAAGCACACCGCCCAGCTCCCCTCGAAGCTGCCGTCGGGCCGCTGCTGGCTGCGAATGAAGTCGACGCCGCGGGCGATGGCCGAGTCGAGCTCGAACTCCCCCGGGAAGCGCTTCTTCGCCTTCACCAGGGCCTGCACACACGCGCTGGTGCACTCGACGTACGAGTAGTCCACCATGATGTCGCCGAACACCTGCGACGGGTTGAACTGCTCGAGCCAGGCGCCGCCGCGCTGCCGCTCGTACGTCGCCCAGCCGCCGTCCTCGTTCTGCCAGGACAGGATGAGGCGCACCGAGTCGCGCAACAGGTCGACCGGCACCTCGGGGCTGAAGCGCCCTTCGAGGTCCACCGCGCACTTGAAGCCCTCCGACGTGCAGTCGGTGATCGGCCAGCCGTGGGCGCGATCGCTGAACGGCCAGCCGCCCTTGCACCGGTGCCGGTAGTGCTTCTCCGGCTCGGGCACGTCCTCGAGGATCTGGTTGTCACGGATGAAGGTGTACGCCTTCTCGAGCAGCGGCTTCGCGTCGGCGTCCCTCACCGCGCCCGAAGCCACCGCCGCGGAGATCGCCTGCACCGCGAAGGCCGTGTCCCACAGCTCGCTGTTGTTGTACCCCTGCATCTTGAGGCCGTCGTGGCCGTCCCAGAGGTAGTAGCGGTCGAACTTGTACCAGCCGCGCTCGAGGTCGGCCGCGCCCTCCGCCCCGCGGAAGTGGTGCACGAACATGTTCAGCACCGCGTTGACGGGCCCGATGTCGATGTCGTTGGTGACCCGATCCTCGTAGCGGATGTGGTGGAGACACTCCTCGACGGCCTTCTTCCGCAGCGGCTTGAGGGGCAGCTTCTCGAAGAGGCCCTGGCCGGTGTTGACGCCCTTGAGCGCCAGCTTCGACGGCCGGTAGTCGTCGGCCTTCGCCACGGTGTCCCGGTGCTTCTCCCAGTCGATCGAGCCGTACTTCCCCCCGTACAGCTCTTCGCGCAGCTCGCGCAGCAGGGGCGCGTCGGGCGCGGTGGACTTCATGCCGTAGAGCCAAGCCATCGGCAGGTACACCTGGCGGCAGTGGCACCACAGGCGGCCGGGGTGCAGCGGCGCGTCCTTCGGGAGCAGCCACAACTCAGGCAGCACCGGGTGGATGCCCTTCCAGTCGTAGAGGCCGAGGAGGCACAGGGTGAACTTTCCCCACGAGGCCGCCCCCAGCGGCGAGCCATTGTCGTGGATCCACCTGCGCATGCGCGTCAGCCGCGCGTCGTCTTTCCCGACACCGAGCAGCCGCAGCGCCACATAGGACAGCGTGGTGGTGAACATGCTGCCTTCGGTGGCCTCGGCGTGCAGCCCGATGCTGCCGTCGGGGCGCTGCACGTTGGTGAAGTACGTCACCATGCGCTCGACGCGGGCCGGCGGCGGCAGGCGCTTCGTCACCCACGCCAGCGCCACGAACATGGGGAGCAGGAACATCGGCCCCCCGTAGTCACCGGGCCAGCTGCCGCGGTCGAGCTGCAGGCGCGCGAGGTTGGGGATCGCGCGATTCAGCGTGCCGTCGACAGAGTCGAGCAGCGCGTGCGAGGCGTCCAGCTTGCGGGCAGTCGTCATGGCGTGCGCTGCGTAGCACCTCGCCGCCGTCCGCGGCAGAGGACGGCTCCGGGATGGTTGACGCCCGTCAGCGGAGCCGGGCTCCTCGAGCGAAGAGTGGCTCTCCAACCCTCACTGGAACAACGCCTCGGCCTTCTGGAAGGCCAGCTCCCCCACGCGCGCGCCCACGCGCCGCCCGCCGAAGTCGTCGGCGGTGATGTGGATGCCGCCCCAGATGCGCGACTGGCCGGCTTGATCCGCCGCGTCGAAGTACGTCGCCCATTGCAGCGTCACCTCCGTCGTCGGGCCCGCCTCGAACGTGAGGCCGCGCTGCGCCGGCACCGTCTGCTGCCCAAGGCCACCGGGGAAGAACGGACTGCCCGTCATCCGCGTCAGCACCTCCGCGGCCGAGCGGCTGAAGGTGCTGTGCCCCGAGATGAAGCCTGGGAAGGCTGGCGTGACGAAGTCACGGCGCTGGTACGGAACCCACTCCACCGCGCGCATCCAGGAGATGCCTGACACCGTGGACGTGTCGCCCGGCTCGCCCCGCCAGGTCTTCACCGCCACCTGTCCAATCGCGTTGCGCAGCGCCTCGTGCCGCTGCCCGGGCGCCGACGACTCGGCCGTCACCAGCTCGATGAGGCCGGGGACGAGCGGCAGCCCGCGCGCGTCGTAGGAGGGCTGCGTGGGATCGCTCGATTGCCCGTACGCCGCGCTGCTGCGAATGAGGGTGATGGGCCGCGAGCTGGTGAAGACGCGCTTCACTTCCCAGCAGGCGATGGCCGCGTCGTGCAGCGCGCCGTTGAGCACCAGGTACGCGCGCACGTCCCATTCGAGGCGTGGCAATTCGGCGCCCGCCCCGCCCCAGCGGCGCACGAAGGCCGGGTGATCGAAGACCTGATTGGCGATGACGTTCCAGTGCCCGGGCGGCGTCTCGGAGTGCGGCCCGTCGGCCCACGTCTCCGCCAGCACGCGGCCGAAGTCCGCCAGTGGCACCACCTGGGGCGCGTAGGGCTGCCCCGTCGCCGGGTTCATCGGGTGGCCCGCGCCGCTGTTCTCGCCCAGCGGGTTGTTGCCGTACTTCCCGGGAGAGATGTCGATGGTGACGCCGGGGTCGACCACCAGCTCCGAGGAGCGGCGAATCACCTCCACCACCTCGGCCATCAAGGCGGCGTTCAGCACCGGCGCAGGGCCCGGGTCCACGTACAGCGCACCGGGAGCGGAGCGTGTCAGCGCGAAGGGCGTCACGTCCTTCCACTGCGCACCGATGTACTTCTGGACCCCCGCTGCGACGGGAATGCCGTTCTGGGTGGAGGCGATCGCCAGGTCGAGCGGTTGCCAGTGATCGATGTCCGCTGCAGGCCCGCTGGGGCTCTCCACAGGGAGCGGCGCGTTGACGGCCATGAAGTTCGTGGTGTCGGCGTAGTTGTTGGCCTCGTTCGAGCCGTCATTGCGCGCCGCCTCGACGATGGCCGTGCCGATGCGGTTGCCCACCGCGCGGGGCGAGTCACCCGTCGCGCTGGTGTCCGAGGGATCGAAGCCCAGCTTCGCCATGAAGTCCTTGAAGCAGCGGCTGGAGACGGGCCCGCCCACCGCCTTGTCGTACCGGTGCGAGAGCACCCGGTAGGCCGCGTAGCTGATGGCCTCGGTGCGGGCGGCGTCGACGTCGGCGGCGGTGACGCGCTCGTTGGTGAAGAGGCCCCGCGCGGTGGCGTCGTACGCCGCCCACGCGTCGTACATCGCGGCGGACAGGTGGTAGAGGTTGCGCGCGTGCACCGTCGGCCGGGGGATGTCGCGGCGGATGGCCCCGAGGATCTGCTCGTTCCACCGGCGGGCGATGGAGCCTGACGGCACCGGATCCACCTGCTCCGCAGGACAGACGACCTCGGGAGGTGGCGGCGGTTGGGGCGCGACGTACCTGGGCGTGCCCGTGGGGCCGAGGTGGAGGATCGCACCGCCCGTCAACGCGGACAGCACCTTCCCCCCGACGGCCCACACGCCCCCGCGTGGATCGACCCACACCGCGTGCAGCGACTCGATCGACAGGCCAGCCTCGACGCGCTTCCACCCGGCCCGGCTGCGCTGGAAGACGGCGCCGCCCTCGCCCACCGCCCACGCCACCTCCGCGTCGGTTGGATCCGCCGCGATGCCCTGCAGCAGCCCCACGTCGGCCGGAGAGACGTCGGTGAAGTGGGCGCCGTCGCACTCCAGCAGCGCCGAACGCGTGCCGCCGCCGGTGAAGAGCACCTGGCCCTTGCGCCCGTGCACGGTGAAGAGCGTCTCGGTGTTGTCGCTCACCAGGCGCGTCCACGCGGCGCCGTCGTAGTGCAGCACCAGGCCGTCCGCGCCGGCGGCCCACACGTCGTCCGCGGCTGAGCCCCACACCTTGAAGAGGCCCGGCGTCTCGCTCGCCCGCAGCGGCACGTCGGCGGGCAAGGCCACGTCACGCCACTCGGCGCCGTCGAAGTGCCAGAGGAAGCCTCGCCGCCCCGACGTCTCCGCGCCCACCGCCCATACGTCGGACCGGGAGGCGCCCCAGACGCCGAACACCGTCTGCCGCGCCAGGCTGGGCGTGCGGTGGCGGACGAAGGAGCTGCCGTTCCACTCGAGAATGGTCCCGCGCACCCCGCCCATCATCGCCGTGCCGTCGTCGAAGGCGTGCACCCACCACAGGTGCCCGCGCGTCCCCGTCTCGTGGCGCGTCCACGCGGCGCCGTCGAAGTGCAGCACCAGCGGGCCCTGGCCCTGGTCGGCGCCCACCGCCCACACGTCCGTCTCGGAGCGCCCCTCGATGCTCATCAGCGCTTCGCCGAGCTCCTCACCGACGACCTGCCAGGTGCGTGGCTCGGGGCAGCCGGACAGCAGCGCGACGAGGGCGAGGAAGCAGGCCAGTCTGGTCACGGCGTCACCCCTTGCAGATCGACTCGCAGAAGGAATTCCCGGCCGGGCAGTGGACGACGGCCTGGGCCGTGCCCACGGACAACAGCTTCGAGGACTCGTCGAGGATCCGCACCTCGAAGGTGAGCGCCTCGTCCATCACCGTGACGCCCACGGGGGTTGGGCACATGAAGATGGTGATCTCGTACTCGCTGACCCACGCGCCGCCGCTCTGGGGCAGCACGTCGAACAACCGCGAGCCGCGGCTCACCAGCACCCCGTCCTTCACCCGGCGGACCTTGTGCTCGAAGGTGAGGTTGGTCCCGCTGTGGCCGGTCACCCGGTACATCACCGGCACGTGGAAGCCACCCTGCGCACCGGGGACGAGCTGCAGCGTCGACGGCATCGCGACGTACGCAGTTGGATCGCTCGGACTCGAGGTGCCGAGCTGAAAGTCGCCGGCCGGCCACGCGGGCGTGTCCGTGCCGCCGTCGGTGTCTTCCGGAGGTGGAGGGCGATCGGGTCCCGGGCAGGCCAGCAGCACGAGCCCGAAGAGGGACGCGGCGACAGCGCGCATGTCAGCTCATCCGGCGGCGGCGCAGCGCGAGCAACGCGGCGACGAGGCCCAGGCCCATCGGCTCCACGCTGGCGCACCCACCACAGCCCGAGCGGCCTGGATCGATGACCGAGGTGTTGTCGGTGAGGATCTTCGCCGGCCCCTCCTCCGACAGCGTCTCGATGCGCAGCGCGCCGGGGCCCGTCGGCTCGAACTGGCTGCTGTGGGTGACCCAGCCCTGCTCGGTGGTGAAGGTGGTGAAGGTGCCGAAGGGCGTGCACTCGGTGTGCAGCGTGGCGGTGTGATCGCGCGACACCGGCGCCAGCGACGGGTTGAAGCTGAAGACCGGGTCGCGGGTCATGTCCTGCGGTGACAGGGTCGTGTACAGGCGCGTCAGCGTCGGGTGCGCGCGGAAGATGGCGCCCGCGTTGAGCGTGGGCTTCACCACCGCCTCGTCGAGCTGCGCCGCCAGAGCCGCGGCGTCGAACGGGGGATCCCACAGCTTGAAGGCCTCCGGGTGGCTCTGCCGGTAGGTGGTGAGGTAGTAGCGGAGCGCCAGGTAGAAGCTGTCTTCGTCCGTGACGGACTTGAGCGGCTCGGGCATCGGCAGGGCCTGCGCCACCAGGTTCTTCACCTGAGGCAGCAGCACCTGCTGCACGGGCCCGAAGGGCGTGCCGGTGTTCTGCGCATAGCCGTTGGCGAAGAGGTACTCGACGAAGTCGACGGGATCGCTGAGGCCAGCCAGCGTCGTGAGGTTTCCGAAGCGGCCCTGGTAATCGAGGCGATCGATCATCACGTCGGAGCTGCCTGAGTACTCGGTGATGAAGGCGTGCTTCTCGGGCGCCTCCGACACGGCCTTGATGACGACGTCGTTGTAGTTCGCCGCCTGGTTGAGCCAGTCGATCTGCGAGTCGTTCAAGACGACGTGGTTGTAGTTGCGGGGGATCGCGCGGGCGCTGCCCAGCATCCACACCTGCACCCCCATGTTGGGGTTGGCCGCGACGCTGGTGAGGATGATGGGGATCATCGGGAGATCGGACTGGTACTCGAGCACCACCGGCTGAATGTCCCCGGCCGACTTGCCGCTCTTCAGCTTGAGGGCGAGGAAGTAGGCGCCCGGGCGGATGTACGGGCCCACCGTCTGATCCGTCCCCGTGGGGATGAAGTACCGGTTGCTGGTGAGCCAGTTGAACATCTCGTCCTTCGAGTCGGCGCGCAGCACCGCATAGTCGTAGGGGCCAATGGAGGATTGAGTGACGAGCGGCGAGCCAGCGCCGCCCTCACTGCCCCCGCCCGCGGTGTCGGCCGAGTTGGCTGACGGCGGCGACGCAAACGCGAAGCGGCTGTTGCAGCCGTCCCCGAAGGTGCGCGTCACGAAGTACCGCGGCTGCGTGGAGTTGATGAGCTGCGTGAAGAGCTCTTCCGTGCCCAGCTTGAGCTGCGGCACCGCCGGCAGCGGCAACAGCCAGCCGAAGTCCTTCGCGTCACCCGCGTACTGGATCTGGATGTGCGCGGTGACGACGCCGTTGTTGACGGCGAAGAGAATCCGCTCGCCGGCCTGAACGATGGGCACTGTGGGATCCGGCGGGGCGAAGCACCCGCAGGCCTCCGCGCGCTGGCTGCTCAGGGCGACTCCGAGGGACAACACGAGGGCGGCACTGCCGAGCGTCTTCATCATGTGGGCTTCTCCCGGGGAACACCGCGCCTTCAGCATGCCCCATGCCGCCCGCAACCGCCCGCCATCGTTGGTCACCCACACCGGCTCTCCTCAGGAGTCCGGGGAAATCAGGTCATTGGCGCCACGGGAATTTGAGGGCCATCAACCCCGCACGAGGAAGCGCACGGCGTCCACCAGGGCCGCCCAGACGCTCTTGTTCCTGATCGCGGTCAGCTCGCCGCCGTCGAGCCACACGCCCTGGCAGTGGATGCAGGCGTCCATCACCACCTTGCGATCGCGCTCGCTGTGCAGCTTCACGAGGTGACGCTCGGGCGAACAGCGGGGACAGGTGAGGGGCTCTTCCTGGACGTCGGGCGGGGGAAGGTGGCGCACCTCGACCCAGTGCACCTCCACCACCTGCTCGAGGCGCTTGAGCTCGTCCTTCTCGAGCCAGTGGCCGGAGCAGCGCGGGCACTGCAGGGCCTCGATGTCGTCGAGCTGCGGGTCGACGACGACGGAGGACAGGGCGACTCGGCAGCGCGGGCAGAGCATGAACGCCTCCCTCTCCCCATTGGGGAGAGGGTTGGGGTGTACGAAGCCTGCTGCTTACAGCTGCTTCATCAGCTCGGCCTTCTTGGCGCCGTACTCGTCCTCGGACAGGAGGCCCGCGTTCTTGAGCTCGTTGAGCTCCTTGAGCCGATCCATCACCGAGCGACCGCCACCGGCCGCGGCCTGCGCCGGAGCCTGCCCCTGCTGCTGACCGTGGGCCTGCTGGTTCTGGTTCATGAACATCTGGGCCATGCCGAAGCCCATGCCCATGCCCATGCCGCCGAGCGCGTTGCCCGCCCCGCCGCCGCCGTCGCCGCCGCCCTTGGCCATGCCTTCCGCTGCGCCGAGCATCGCCTGGCCCTGCGCGTACTGCTGGAAGCCGCCGGCGAGCCGCGAGTAGGCCACGTCCTTCGACAGCTTCTTCAGCGTGGCCTCGTCCTCGGGCTTGATGCTGATGGTGAAGTTGCCGAAGCGCACCACGTTGATGCCGTAGGAGTCGGTGTGCTTCGCCGTGCCGGCGATCACCTCTTCTTCGATCTCCTCGGTGTACGCGCCGCTCGTCACGTCGAGCAACGGCCACTTCTTCTTCACCAGGAGCTCGGCGATGCGATCGCGCGTCACCTTCAGCACCTGGCTCTTGAACCAGCCGATGAAGTCCTCGTTGTCGGCCTTGCGCAGGCCGACCAGCCCGATGATCAGCTTCTCGGGGTCGGTCACCTTGATGGAGAAGTCGCCGTACACCATGGTGCCGATGCCCAGGCCCGTCTCTGGATCGCGCACGTCGCCGATGGGGCCGCCGAACTTGATCTGCGAGAACTCACGCAGCGAGACGAAGTAGACCTCGGCCACGAAGAGGTTGCCGCCGGTCACCTTCTCGAGCAGGCGCGAGAGGAAGGGGATGTTGTTGGAGTCGAGGTTGTGCCGGCCGGGCCCCAGCTTGCCCACCACCACGCCGTCCTTGACGAACAGGCACATCTCGTCCGCCTGGACGGTGAGCTGCGTGAGCATCCGGATGTTGCGCTCCGGATACTTGTAGATGATGTGGTCCTTGGCCTCGTCCGCACGCGCGATGAAGTTGCGCTGCGCCTCGGACTTCAGCGTGTCGAAGATTCCCATCTGATCTTCCCTCGCGTTGTGTGCGGGAACGCTCGCGCGGCCCGCTTCTGGTCAGACTGCAAACGCCCTACGGTCGGCGCGGCGCACGATTGCATGAGCCAACCCGATGATCCATGACGGCATTCCTGTGGACGACCCCAAGCACAAGCACGGCCGTTTCTTCGACGTCTGGAGCCGGTTTTACCGGCATACCCTCCTCGGGCTGGAGCTGCGCCGCATCCAGCGGGTGGCCATCGAGCGGCTGCGGCTCTCGCCCGGTCAGCAGGTGCTGGACCTGGGCTGCGGGCCGGGAGACGGCGCGGAGCGGATCGCCGCCCACGGCGCGGTGGCAGTGGGCCTCGACTATTCCCAGGGGATGCTGGAGACGGCGCGCACGGTCCCCGCTCTCGCCGGACGACTCACGCGCGGCGACGCGGGGAGGCTCCCCTTCAGAGACGGCGCCTTCGACAAGGTGATCTGCACCAACTCGTTCCACCACTACCCGCACCACCTGGCCGCGCTGAGAGAGATGCGCCGGGTGCTCAAGCCCGGCGGCCTGCTGGTGCTGGTCGATCCGCGGAAGGACCACCTCTTCGGCTGGGCGTCCATCGACCTCATCGAGAACGCCGTCTTCGGGCTGGAAGAGGTGCGCATCTTCTCGGTGCCCCAGTGGCACCGGATGCTGGGCGAAGCAGGCTTCTCGAGCGCGAGGGTGGAGACGGGGCCGGTGTGGCAGCCGGTGGCGTGGGCGGAGGTCTTCGTGGAGGCGACGGCCTGAGTCAGCGCGAGAGGCCGTGGGCGGACTGCGCCGCTGACCGCAACTCCGTTCCGCTCAGCACCTCAACCAGTGTTCCCGCCTCCGGCCGGGCGGCGGGGTCGAGCGACAGGCAGGCGTCCAAAGCCGCGCCGACGGCCGCCGACATCCCCTCGAGCCGAGCCAGCTTCAACTCGGGCGCAGGAATGGGCGCGTGGGCCAGCACCCGGAACACAGCGGGCGGCATGAAGGGTGGCTGCCCGGTGAGCAGCTCGTAGGCCATCACGCCGAAGCTGAAGATGTCGGCGCTGGGCTCGACCCGCGCGGCCTGCGTGGCCTGCTCGGGGGCCATGTAGAGCGGCGTGCCGAGGAAGGCTCCGGTGCGGGTCAGCCGCTCGGCCTTCCTGAAGGTGTTTGCGTGTTCATCTGCCACGAGGTCCTCGCGACGGGAGATGCCGAAGTCCGAAAGCCGAGCCACCTGCGTCTCGCCCCGCTTTTCGAGCAAGACGTTCGCCGGCTTGAGATCACGATGCACGACGCCGGCGGCGTGAAGCGCCCTGAGCGCCTTCGCCACGTCGCTCAGGTAGCACAGGCTGGCCACAAGCCCGAGCCGACCGACTTCGTCGGCGAGGGTTCCGCCCTCGACGTGCTCCATGACGAGAAAAGGGCTGCCCGTCGCCGTCATTCCGACGTCAAGGACCGCGACCAGGTTCGGGTGGCTCGCGTGCGCGGCGATTTCCGCCTCACGGGAAAAGCGCACCGCGTCGGCCTCGTCCCGCAACGAGTGCAGCACCTTGATGGCGACTCGCGCTCCGTCGCTCACACGCTCAGCGGCGAAGACGCTGCCCATGGCGCCCTTTCCCAGCGCCCGCCCAAGGCGGTAGCGCCCCCCGAGGATCGTGCCCTCCAGCGAGGCCACAGCCACCACCGGGCCCTTCGCTTCCAGCGATGTGCTCAAGAGCCGCGCGAGTTCGCGAGAGCGTTCACCAACCTGGTATCGCAGCTCGGCGTTCAGCGTCGCGACCTCGCGGTGCCTCGCGTCGAGCTCAGCGACCCGCGCCTCGAGCGCGTCCGTCAACTGCATCAGGTGCTCGTTCTTGTCCGCGTACTCCCTGCGCAACGCGAGCGCCAGGCAGCCAATCAACGCCAGCGTGCCCAGGTACCCGGTGCTGAAGGTGCCAATGTGCAGCCCGTGAAGCAGCTCGGGAACCGCCGACACCACCTGCGCCGCCACTCCCCACACCACCAACCGCGCCCGGCGATCGCCCCGGCGTGCGAGGGGCAAGACAGTCGCGAGGACGAGCCCCAGCGTGACGACGACGACGAGCTCGGCGGCAGGGCGCAGCAGCCGTGCGCTGGTGAGATCCAGCAGTTCGAGCGTGAGGAGCGCAGCACTCGATAGCGCGGCGAGCCAACCGACGCGACGCAGCCACGGCGCGAGGGCGCCGCGGAAGAGCTGGGCCGAGAAGCCGCCGAGCGCGGCCGGAGCGAGCCAGATGGTCAGGTCCTGGGCGACCAGGATGAGCCGGGGAAAAGGCAGCGCCATCGGGAAGACGGCCCAGGCGCCTGCGACCTTCATCAGGCCCATGCACGCAGCGAACGCGCCAAAGAAGAACCACGCGCTCCCGAACCGGCCGATGACGGACAGGCAGATCAACACCCCGAGCACGAACAGACCGGTGCCCAGCGCAAAGGAGCGGAGGTCCTCGGCGAAGTCCGCCAACACCTCCTCACTGCTGCCCACGTGCAACCCCACGTTCCTCGGCGGCGCCCGCGTCGCGTACGAGACCTCGAGCACCTTCCCGGCCGCGTCCGCAGGCAGCGTCACCAGCGGCGAAGGTCCCGCCAGCTCCAGCCGCGTCCCATCGAGCGTCGCTCCGAGGCGACCGAAGACGAAGGGAATCGACGCCATCGGCGCCTCCCCGAGCGGAGGCACGACGCCGCGCAGTTGGAACACTCCGCCAGCCGCGGGCCTCGCTGGCGGTGTCGAGTGCCAGGCGCCCTCGCTCGACCAGCGGTACTCCACGTGCTCGAGGGCCGCGGCGCGCGCGGCTCCCGCCCCCACCACCACCAGAAGGAGAGCCGCACGCTGCACGCCTGGCTCTACGCGCCGCGCTTCCGGCAGATGAAGGTCGTCGACAGGTCGTAGACGAAGAGCCGCAGCTCGGGTCCGCTCCAGTCGTCCACGCGAAAGGCCTCATAGCCCTGGCTCATGAGGACGTTGCGGCCCTCGAGCCGGTACTTGAAGTTGAGCGGGATCCCCATGGCGTTGTACCCGCCCATGCCATCGCGCCCGAAGGTGAATGACAGCCCCTCCTCATTCTTCCGGTCTCCACCTTCCTTCTGAGAAGCGACGACGTCACACGTCCCGAGCAACGCCCGCTCCAGCTGCACTGCATCGTCGGCGCTCACGGGCGACGGCACGACCGCCGTGCGCTTGATGCACCCGCTCGAAAAAAGCGCCAGGCCAACCAGGATTGCGATTCGTTGGAACATGAAGACCTCCAGGGTGATGGGAATGGAGAAAAACCAGGTCACGACGAGGGGGCCTCGAGCCACTCGAACGAGTCCTTGTTCGTGAGGCCGAGAATGAGGCCCGGGAGAAAGAGCGCGAGGCCGGCGCCGGCCATGATCAACAGCGGCACGCCCCCCAGGACGGGAGCCAGGGCCGCGCCGACTCCGATGACGAGGAAACCCAGGCCGCCCAGCACCCACGCGGCCGTCCTCCGTCCCCGGCTGGCGAAGGCCACCTGCAGCGTTCCTCCGGCGGCGGGCACCTCGACCCAGCCCACACCGCTGGCGTCGCCCTCGAAGGTCAGGAGGTTTGGCCCTGGCGCGAGGCTCAACGTACAGGGCGTAGCGCACTTCTCTCCTGATGGAGCAAGGACCGTCGCGTGCTGCGCTTCGTCCTTCATCCTCACGGTGACGGCCACTCGAGCCACGTTGAGAGGGCCGCCCGCCGGCTCGCTCGGCGCCGCCTCCATCGTCTTGACCGCGGCCTGCGCCACGCTGCGTTCAGGCTCCGGGGAAGCCGCAGTCGGCTCGATGATGGGCCGAGCGCTCGCTGCGCTGGTGTGCCCGCGCGAATCGGTGGCTGTGAGTACTCGTTCCCCGGGCCCATCAGAGACGCCCGCTGCGCCGCCCCCCCCGCCGGGTTCAAGCTCGTCCGCCGTCACCGAGAGGCTCAGCAGCTGGCCCCGCGTCGTCGAGCTCGTCGCGCAACCTGAGCCCAACGCCAGTGCCGCCAGAGCTGCACCCCACAGCAAACACTTCGAAGTCCGCATGGTTCTCCCCCTGTGTTCAGGTTTGCCCGGGGTAGAGGCGGGGCCCGGCGCGATGTGAAACCCGGAGCGCCGCGTTCCTTGTCGGGACCAGGCTCGTCGAGCAGGATGACGCTCCGTGGGTTCTTCCCCTGCCCCGCCGGAAGCCGAAATCCGGGCGCTTCACCAGGCTGGAGACTTCCGCGCGGCGGCACGACGCGCCATCGAGGCCTACGGACCCGAGGTGCTGGCCTTCCTGGTCACGACGCTGCGGGACGAAGACCACGCGAGCGACGTCTTCGGTGACACCTGCGAGGATGTGTGGCGCGGTCTGTCGAGCTTCCAGTGGCGAGCTTCACTTCGCACCTGGTTCTACACGTTGGCCCGTCACGCCGCTTCGCGCTCGAGGCGCTCCGCCCACCGCCGCCCGGGCCGTCACGTGCCTTTGAGCGAGGCGGGCGAGCTCGCGCACCAGGTACGCACCCGTACCTGGACCTGGCTGCGAAGCGAGGCGCAGGACAAGCTCGACCAACTCCGAAACGAGTTGCCCGAAGAAGACCACCAGCTGCTGGTCCTCCGGATCTCCCGGCGGATGGAGTGGCAGGACGTGGCGCGCGTCATGGGCAATGTGGATTCCCCTGGCTCCCTCACGCGCGAAGCGGCCCGGCTCCGGAAACGCTTTCAGCTGCTGAAGACCCGGCTGCGCGAGCGAGCGCGCGAGCAAGGGCTGCTCGATTGACGCGCCGCCTCCCTTGGTCGCCCGCCGCGTCCATGCCAACCTCCACTCCTGCATGGCGAGCCAAGGGGAAGGCCCGGCCGACGGGGGATTCGAGCCAGCCAGAGCCACGCCCGATGTAGACCCGGGCGACAGTGGGGCGTCGAGCGACGACCCGGCCTTCGACGCGCTGCTCCTTCGGCTCGCGGGCGGTGGCGACGGCCTCGGCGACGAGGAACCACTGAAGCCCGGAGAGCGCCTGGGCCCCTTCGAGGTCGGCGCCCCACTCGGCCGCGGCGGCATGGGCGTGGTGTACCGCGCCGAGAACCTGTCGCTGCGCCGCACGGTCGCCCTCAAGGTGCTTCACCCGGCCTACGCGAACGATCCCGAGCGCCGCCGCCGGTTGCTGCGTGAGGCACGGGCCGCGGCGGCCGTGAATCACCCCAACATCGCCGCGATCCACGAGGTCGGCGAACTGGACGGCCGTATCTACGTGGCCATGGAGCTCGTCGAAGGCGAGAGCCTGCGCGCACGCATGAGCCGCGCGCCGCTGAGCCTTCCCGAAGTGCGGGCGATCGCCGGTCGAATCCTCGAGGGCCTCGGTGCGGCCCACGCGGCTGGACTGGTTCATCGCGACCTCAAGCCGGACAACGTGATGCTCACGCCGACGGGCAACGTTCGGCTGCTCGACTTCGGGCTCGCCAAGCGCGCTGGGCCCGGAACCCCCTCGCCCCGTCCCGATGAACCGACGTCTCTCGTGACGCGCGCCGGCCACGTGCTCGGAACGCCCGGTTACATGTCGCCCGAACAAGCCGTGGGTGACCCGGTGGACGCGCGCACGGACCTCTTTTCGTTCGGCGTCGTCCTCTACGAGTTGCTGGTGGGGCGGCGCCCGTTCTCCGGGTCGAACCAGGTGAAGTTGATGGCGTCCCTGCTGGGGGAGCAGCCGGTGACGCCGGTCGCGGCCCGTCCGGAAGTGGGCCAGGCGCTGTCGGCGGTCGTCATGCGCTGTCTCGCAAAGCACCCCCACGACCGCTTTCCCGACGCAGCCAGCGTGCGGCAGGCACTCGAAGCCGCCGCAGTGCCTCCGCGACGCCGTCGGTGGCCGATCCTGGCAGGCACCGGTGCGCTCAGCCTCGTGGCGATGGCCCTCGTGGGATGGTGGGAGGCCGGGCGGGTGGCCGGCGGCGCCTCACCGGATCGTCCAGCCATGGGTCTGGCTGCGAACGACGCCTCGTGCACGCTGGCGCGCGAGTGCGCGAGTGGCAGCTGTGTGCAGGGCCACTGCCGTGCGTGGTCCACGACCGTGGCGGGCCAGGGCGCCGACTCGCTGAACGTCGTGTCGGTGGGCGAGGACGGGCGGCTGCTCGTGACAGGCTGGTTCCGCGGAATGGTCGACCTGGGCTGCGGGCCGTTCACCGCAGCGCCCACGCCCGACATGGCGAACTTCTTCGTGGCCCGCTTCGACCGCGAGGGCAACTGCGTCTGGTCCCGCCGCTTCAGCCAGGGCGGCATGGGGAACGACGTCATCGCGGCGCCCAACGGGCATGTGATCGTCCTCGCTGAGGTCACCGCGGAGGCGGATTACGGAGGGGGTCCCATCCCCTTCAAGAGCTCGACGGACATCCAGCCGGACATCCTGCTGCTGGAGCTCGACGAGAACGGGAACCACGTCCGGTCGATGAGCATCGGTGGGACCGACCGCGAAGTGGCCTTCGCGTCGCTCGACCCCAACGGAAACCTGATGTTGTTCGGCAGCTTCGTCTCACCGACTCTCGATTTCGGTCCCACGCGTCTGACACTGCGCTCTCCTGGCTATGCGGACGCCTTCGTGGCCAAGTTGAGCCCCACGTGGGAGGTGCTGTGGGTGCGCACCATCGCCAGCGCCTCACGGCAGGGCGGTGAGGTCATCTACTCCGGCGCCGTCGACGCCCGAGGCGACATCGCAGTGATGGGGTACTTCTACGAATCGCTGGACGTGGGTGGCGTCGCCCTCACCTCGGCGGGTGAGGCTGACACCTTCCTCGCGAAGCTGTCTGGGGAGGACGGCCGGACCCAGTGGGCGCTCCGGTACGGCACCGGGGCGGACGAGCCGTACGAGGGGGCGATCGCTTTTGCAGAAGACGGAGGCCTCTTCATCGCGGGCGAACATCGAGGAGCGACCTTGGGCAGCACGGCACTCCCTGGGACCATTTATGTGGCCGCGCTCTCGTCCGCCGGCGAGGTGCAGTGGGCCCGGGGCTTCGGCGGCGAGTCTCCGCGGGACTGTGCGCGGCGCGTGGTGCTCGACCAGCAGGGCGCGCCGATCGTCTTCGGCCGGTTCCTGTCGAAGGAGCTGCTCATCGACGAGCGGCGCCTCGTGAACCGGGGTGGCTCGGACCTGTACGTGGCCCGGTTCGACCCTCACGACGGACGGCTGCTGGGCGCGCAGACGTACGTCGCCAGCCAGGCTCCAGCACGCGCGCTGGCGTTCCATCGAGCCACCAACAATCTCCTCGTCGGTGGCCGCTTCGAGGGCAGTCTCGACTTCGGCGCTGGGAAGCATCAGGCCTTCGACCAGGACGGGTACCTCGCGTCGCTCGGGCCGCCCCCCTGAGAAAAGCCACCCTCGCCCCCGTCGCTGCGCCTTCTTTTTCACATCCGGCCTGGAGGCGTCTCTCTTCCCCTGACCCATTTCACGGGGAGGAAACCTTGAGATCCATCGTGGCGGCCGTTGTGGCAGTGGTGTCGGCGGGTTGTGGCTACGGGAAGTGTACGAATCAGAGCTGCGCCGATTGGGGCGGCCAGGCCAGCAAGAGCCTGACGGCCTGCTACGCCAGCGGCGTGGGCTCCAGTCCGGACGAGTTCTGGCTCCTCGACAGTGCCGGCAAGGAGTTCTACCGCTGCGAGCGACCCGCCGACGACAATGATGGCTGCGGCGTGGCCCTCATCGTCGCGAAAGAGTCGTTCTGCGCGGCGGCGCCCTGAGTCCGCCAGCCGTGCAGTCGAATGCACCGCAACAGCAGACAGAACCTCGCGCTCCCTGAGCGCGAACACAGGAGGTCGAAACCAATGAAGACACTGATGGTGATGCTGGCTCTCTCTGGAGGGTCGAGTCTGTTCCTCTCGGCTTGTGGCTCCAGCTGCGCGAACGCCTGCAACAACAACTGGAACGTCTGTGGGGCCGAGTGGGCGATTTCGGGGAGCAAGTTCGACTTCAACAGGTGTGTCTCCATCTGCGAGACCTACGAGCCCGTCGGTGCCTGCACCGTTGACGAGCGGGTGGCCTGCGAAGCGAGCGCCCCCACGTGCGGCGCGTTCCGGAAGTGCGACGAATGCACGAAGTGAAGGTGCGGCCGGGGCCACGAGAGCCCGCGGGCAACTCTGCGGAGGCCGTGGAGGCGACGGCCTGAGTCAGCTCCGGTCCAACCGCTCCTCCATCTCGCTGGCTTCGCGCTCGAGCGCCTGCACGTCGCTTTCCAGCTCGTCGATGACGCGCTCCTGTTCCCGCGTCTGCGCGTGGATCTTCTCCAGCTCTTTCGCCAGCGCGGCGAGGCGGGGGCCGGCGGTCTCTTCCCGGACGCGTGCCACCTCGTCCCGCGCCTCCGCGAGGGCGGCTTCGGCGGCCCTCACCGCGCCGTCGAGTTCATCCAGCTCGCTCATGGAGGGCACCCCTTCGCCAGGACCGCCACCAAGGCGAAGAGAAACCAGATGGTGGCCAGCATGAGCTGAAAGCCCGGGTTCATCCCCCGCCCGCTGTCCTGCGGTGCCCAGTCGATGTACTTGTCGCGGCGGCTGGCGCCCAGCGCGAGGATCCGCGCCTCCTTCTGCCGCTCCTTGAGCGCCTGGATCCTGTGCCGGACCGCCTCCAGCCTCCGCTGCACGTCCAGCTTGCGTTGCTTCGCCTGCTCGAGCCTCGCCTTCGCTTCGGAGACTGCCTCTTCGAGGGCCTTCACCGCAGCGGCGCTCGACTCTCGGGCTGCCGCCGCCTCCGCCCTCGCCGCCTTCAGCTCTGCCTGGAGCTGCTCCAGCCGGGCGCGACGCTCGCGATCTCCAACCACCGCGGACTGGGGCGCGTCGCGCAACACGCCAGGCAGCCTAACGTCAGAGTTCGCCTGGGTGGAGTCCGGATCGCGCAGGACCTCGGGACCAACCCCTCAGCGAGACTTCGTGAGGCCCGCGAGCTCCGCCTCGAGCTCGGCCACCACGGCGCTGAGCTCGTTCAACCGCGCCTCCGCGGCGGCGTTCGCCTGCTCCAGCACGTCGGCCTCTGCGCGGACGCGGGCGCGTTCCGCGAAGAGCTTCTCGAGCTGCTCCCCTGCCCGCGCGTCACGCTGCGCGAGGACCTGCGCGCGCACGTCTTGAAGCTCGCGCTCCGTGGCAGAGAGCGCTGCCTCCAGCTCGTCGAGATCCGAGACCGGGGTCACGCGCCCTTCCGGAATTTCGAGAGGAGAAAGAGGGCCAAGAAGAGTGAGCCGATGAACACGAGCATCGTCAGCTTGCCTCCCACCAGCAGCCCATACCCACCGCCCAACACCACCGTGAAGAGGAGGGTGAAGAGGCCTCCGAGAAAGTTGTTGCGCGTGTCCCACTCACGGTAGCCGCGGCTCCGTGCGCCTCGCGCCAGCACGCGCGCCTCTTCCACCAGAGGCCGGAGGAGTTCGATGCGCGCCAGCGCGGCCCCCGATTGGGCCTCCAGCTCCTTCGCGCGCGCCTGAGCGCGAGCCAGCCGAGCCCTGTCCTGCCCGAGAGACGCCTCCACGTCGGCCACGCTCTCGGCGGCCGCCCGGTCTGGCGCGGCGAGCTGGGCCTTCGCCGCACGCAGCTCCTCCTGCAGGCGCTCCAGCCGCGCCCGACGCTCGCGATCCGTCGCGGGGCTGGGGGTCGCCTCTTCTCCTTGCACGCCTGCATTCTACGCCGACGCACGTCCGGTGCTGGGTGGCGTTGGTTGACCTGGGTTCATGAGCCGCCCCCGCCCAACCCGCCGCTTCGGGCGCATGCCGGCGCAGCCGCAGCGCTCCATGGGGAGCCGGGACCGGAGTCGGGCGGGGCCCTCTGCTGCCGGGATTGACTCCCGCCGTTGCAACCTCAGCCCCAGCGCGACATGAGCCGCTCGCGATCGAACAGCCGCCGCGCAACCACGAGGATGGCCACGTCCAACAGCAACACCAGCGCGCCGATGAGGGCGTAGTACGCGGTGCCGGCCTTGAGCCACCCGCCAAACTGGCCCGCGGCGAGGCCCACCAGCGGCAGCACGAAGAGGCCGGACATCTGCTGCGCCAGCCGCGAGTCGCCCACCCGCGCGCTGATCAGCACCGCGATGCCGTTGCCGAAGAAGGCGAACAGCGGCGCGATGACGAAGACGCCGAAGGCCCACATGCCGTTGGGCAGCACCAGCTCCTTCGCCAGTGGCCAGGCCGCGAGGTCCACGCCCACGCAAAGCACCGCGAAGGCCAACAGGCAAACCGTCACGGCGGGGATGAGGGACGCCAGCGACTTGCCCACCACCAACTCCAGCGGGGTGATGGGCGCGGCCAGCAGCGGCTCCAGGGTGCGCTTCTCCTTCTCGCCCGCGACCGCGTGCGACGAGATGAGGATGGGCACGAAGACAGGCATCACCAGGTAGATGACGAACCAGTCGGCCAGGACCTTGTCGACGAGGTAGCGGGCGGCGTCGGCCGACTTCACCGTCGGCTCGTAGTACTGCGCCATCACCGCCAGGCTGACGTCGTCTGGCCGTGCGACGTAGGCCGTCACCACGCCGATCGGCATGATCACCACCACCGCCGGCAAGGCCAGCATCGACCACAACATGCCGCGGTTCTTCTTGAGATCCAGCAGGTCCTTCCACACCACCGCGAGGACCCGCCGAGCAGAGAAGGCGCTCACGGTGCATCCTCCTCGCGCACCAACTCGAGGTACGCCTCTTCCAGCGGCCTCGCCGCGCGCGTGACGCTGTGGATGCGCGCCCCCGCCGCCACCAGCGCCGCCACCACGTCGGGCGCCTGGGCCTCTTCGGCCAGCAGCACCTTGAGGCGGCTCCCTTCCACCTGCGTCCCCGGGGGCTTCGGCAGCGCGGAGAGCGCCGGCACGAAGCGCGCCGCCTCACCCTCCATGTGCACGTCCAGCGCGAGGCCTTCACGCCGCAGCTCCGTCAGCGAAGCCACGGTGCGCAGCGTGTTCTTGATGACCGCCACGCGCGTGCACAGCCGCTCCACCTCGGCGAGGTTGTGGCTGCACAGCACCAGCGTGCGCCCCTCCGCCGCCAATTCGGCCACCGCGTCGCGCACGGTGCGGGCCGACTGCGGATCGAGCCCGGAGGTCGGCTCGTCGAGGAAGATGACGTCGGGCTCGTGCACCAGCGTGCGCACGATGGCCAGCTTCTGCCGCATGCCCTTGGAGAAGCCACCCACCGGCTCCTCCTCACGGCCCGCCAGCCCGAAGCGCTCGAGGTACTTCCTGGCCCGTGCCCAGGCGCGCGCCTCGTCCAATTCGTGCAGCCGGATGAAGAAGCCCAGGTTCTCGTGCGCGGTGAGGCGGTCGTACAGGCCCGGCTGCTCCGTCAACAGCCCCACCCGCTTGCGCAGCGCCGTGCCGTCTCCGTCGAGGGGCAGCGCCACGCCGCAGACGTCGGCCTTCCCTTCGCTCGGGTTGAGCAGCCCCGTCAGCATCCGCACCGTCGTCGTCTTCCCCGCGCCGTTGGGGCCGAGCAGGCCGAAGACCTCTCCCTGCTTCACCTCGAAGGACAAGCCCGAGACGGCCGTGCGCTCGCCGAACCGCTTCGCCAGCCCCTCGACGACGATGCCGTTCACCTGACGCTCCGGCGGGCGGGAGACATGCGCGAGTGACATTCTGTCGCGCGGCGGCGCGGCAAGCGACGAAAGAAGCTGGGTCATCCGGAGAGTGAGTGCACGGGCTGTACCCTGCGCAGGGGCGACTTCCCCTCACCTCCACCTTCTCCCCCGATGGGGGAGCGGGAGATCACTCACTCGATGATGACCAGGACGAACTTGTTGTTGAGATCCTTGTCGACGAGCGTGACGTTCCGGTTGCCCACCGCGCTCTTCAAGATGCCGAGGCGCGCGTGCTCGACGAGGCTCCACTTGCGGCCCGGCTGCGCGGCGTAGTTCTGCATGCCCACGTTCGGGTTGTCCTTGATCTGCTTCACCGTGTTTCGCGAGTAGAACGTCTCCCCGCGCCAGTTCATCAGGAAGGCGGCGATCGGCTCGCCCGCGCGTCGCTGCGAGAAGTAGCGCCAGAACTGATCGCGCTGCGTCCAGTGGTGGGACAGGTCGACCCAGTGGCTCCAGCTGAACCACAGGGCGAAGACGAGCGCCCCGGCCAACCCGGTGGCGAAGAGCTCGACCCGCCGCTTCAGCACCACGAACAGGCCGGCGACGAGTCCGAAGGCCACCGTCCCGTAGAGCAACAGCTTCTTGAGGGTGAGGGACCCGAGCACCGGCCGCTCCGAGAGCATCGCCGGGTACGGACGGTCGTAGTTGTACACGAACATGTCCGTGAAGTGCTTGAAGTCGGTCCACAGGTCCTTACCCACGAGGACCAGGAGCGGCACGCCGAGCAACAGCGCCATGCCGTGGTGGCCCGGTCCTTCCTCCCACAGCTTGTCGACGAAGAGGCCGATGAGGATGGCCATCGGCGGCAGCATCGGGAAGACGTAGTGGTGGAACTTCGTAGCCGACGCGCCGATCAGCACCCACGAGAAGGCGAACCACAGCACGGCGATCAACCCCACGCCGTCGGTCGACGTACCGCCCCGCACCTTGAGGCGCGCCACCACCGCGAAGGCGCCAGGGATGAGGACGACCCACGGGAACATCGCGTAGCCGCCCTGCTGGATGAAGTAGGTGAAGTCGCCACCGGGGGTGGTGGTGTGCACGCCCGAACCCAGGCGCGCGAAGTGATCGTGAATGATGAAGCGGAACCAGAAGAGCTTGGACTCGTCGTCCACCCGCCAGAAGGTGAACATCTCGTAGTACCAGGGCAGGCACACCGCGAGGAACAAGAGGATGCCCGTGCCCAGGCGCATGTCGAAGGCCATCGCGAAGAGCTCCGGCGGCCGCTCCGTCAACTGCTTCGCCTTCTGCCCGAGCAGCACCGTGGCGGTGATCCAGAACGCCAGCGAGCCCCACATGATCCCCAGCCACACCGGGGCGGAGAGCACCGACTGGTTGTCGATGACGGGCACGGCCATGAAGGTGGTGCCCCACTGCTTGCCCAGCGAGTGGGCGAACGCCCCCACCAGCACGCCCACTCCAAGCGCCGTCAACGTCGGCACCGAGAAGTGCCGCCCGAAGAAGCGCTCCTCCTCCCACGCGGCCTGATTCGAGTCCTTGAGGAGGAGCCCCAGCGCCGGGTAGGCAACCACCGAGAAGGGCATCGTGAACAGGGCGATGAAGAGTCTGACGGCCTGCCTTGGGGGCAGCCGGGAGAACAGGAGGAAGCCGATGAACACCACCATCGGCACGCCGAAGCCGAGCAGCCCCTTCGCCAGCGTCGCGAAGCCGAAGAGGACGAACGCCGCGTACCACCACTCGCTGCGGAACTTCGTGTCCTTGTCGAACAGCGCCACCATGGCGCAGGCGATGCCGGCGATGGTGGCCGAGACGATCGGCGTGTCGGTCACGGCCTGCCGCGAGAGGATGAAATAGAGCGGCATCGTCACCAGCACCACGCTGGTGGCCAGGGCGGCGCGCGCGTTCACCGCGATGGTCATCGCGTAGGCCAACAGCGCCACCGCGAAGATGGAGAACATCGCGAACGGCAGCCGGAAGCCCCACTCGGTGAAGAGCGGCAGCGCGCCGTCGCCCTCGGCCACGCCGGCGAACGTGTACGGCAGCTTCACCGTCTTCGCCCACAGGAAGAGCAACGCGAAAACGGCGGCCCACACCGCCGACATCGCGCCCCAGAACTCCTTCGTCTGCGACGGCTTGCCCAGCTTCCCGGTGTAGAGCGCAAAGCCGAGCGCGCCCAGCACGACGGCCAGCACCAGCGCCAGGAGCGGGCCCACGTCCGCCGCCTGCAGCCCCACGGCCATCATCCACATGGTGAAGGCGGGCTTGGAAAAGAAGTACGCGTTCTCCCAGTACGGGTGGACGTAGTCGTTGCGCTGGATCATCTCCCGCGCGACCTCGCCGTAGTGCGTCTCCCATGGATCCCACAGGCCCACGCTGCCGAGGAAGGGAACGAAGACGGTGATGGCCAGGAGACACGCCACCAGCGCGGCCCGCAGCTCCGCGGGCCACGCCATCACCTTCTTGAGCGACGGGCTGCCGAGCAGCTCCTTGCCCAGCAGGGCCTCGCTCAGCGAGGCCGGCTCCTTCCGGTCCTGGTCCTTCTGCGTCGTCGGTGCAGCGGCGGCGTCGGTCGACATGGGCTCCTCGCGACTTCTCCCCTCGTCGGCCACTCACGGCGCCCGGCGAAGGCGGGCGGTTCGTCGCATGGAACGCGTGGCGAGACAACCGTTTGTGACGTCTCAGCGCTGGCTGCCGAACCAGGTCAGCACGTCGCGCAGCGCCTCGACGGTGACGGGCTTGGGGAGGTACGCGTCCATCCCGGCGGAGAGGCACACCAGGTCGTCGCCCTTCATCGCGTTGGCCGTGAGCGCCACGATGGAGATGTGCTGCTGCCCGCCCTTCTCCTTCGCGCGAATGGCGCGGGTCGCTTCCAGCCCGTCCAGCACCGGCATCGAGACGTCCATCAGCACGAGGTCGAACGCGCCGTCCGCCAGCGCGTCTACCGCGGCCCGCCCATCGCGCACCACGCGCACCTTGTGCCCCAGCTTCTGCAGCATCGCGCCGGTGAGCTGCGCGTTGAGCTCGTTGTCCTCGGCCAGCAGCACGTGGAGAGGGCGTGGCGGAGGGGAAGGCCTCGCCAGCGCCGGCCCCAGCGGCTCGGCGACGAGCGCCGACGGGAGGGACAGCGTGACCTCGAAGACGCTCCCGGCGCCCGGCGCGCTGGTGACGCGCACGTCTCCGCCCATCAGCCTCGCCAGCCGCCGGGTGATGGTGAGGCCCAGGCCTGTGCCGCCGTACCGCCGGCTCGACGCTGCGTGCGCCTGGGTGAAGGGGTCGAAGATGCGCTCGTGTTGCGCAGCCGGAATGCCGGGCCCGGTGTCGCTCACCGTCAGCCGTACGCCGTCACGATCCGTGCGGCGGGCCAGCACCCGCACCTTCCCCTCGTCGGTGAACTTCACCGCGTTCGACACCAGGTTGGAGACGATCTGCCCGATGCGCGTCGGGTCGCCCCTCGCTGGCCCCTTGAGCGCCTCGTCCACCTCGATGATCAGCTCGAGGCCCTTCTTCTTCGCGGCCGGCTGGAAGGCGCGCGCGCTGGTGGTGACGACGTGCTCGAAGTCGAAGGCCGTAGACTCGAGCTCGAGGCGGTTGGCTTCGATCTTCGAGAGATCGAGCACGTCATTGACGATGGCCAGGAGCGACTCGCCCGAGCTCTGGAGCACGTCGAGGTACTCGGCCGCCTCGGGCGCGAGCGCCATGGTGCGCAGGAGCTGCGACACCCCGAGGATGCCGTTGAGCGGCGTGCGGATCTCGTGGCTGATGTTGGCGAGGAACTGCGTCTTCAGGCGGCTGGCCTGCAGCGCCGCCTCGCGCGCGGACACCAGCTCGGCCTCGGCCCGGCGCGCCTCGGTGACGTCGCGGGCGACCCAGACGAAGTCGGCCGTCTTCATCGCCGCGACGCGCACCTCGAGATCGCGCGGGCCGTCCTCCGTCGGCACCGTCACCGTGAAGCGCTGTACGGCGCGCGTCTCGGCGGCCAGCCGCATCGAGCGGGTCGCGGCGTGCACGGCCTCGAGCGGCAGCACGTCGTCCAGCTTCCGGCCCAGCACCGCTTCCTGAGGCAGCGCCGGGGTGACGCCCGCCGGCGCCTGGCAGGCGAGGAACTGGCCGTCGGAGCTGACCTGGTACAGCACGTCGGGCAGCGCCGAGAGGAGCGCCTCGTTCCGCTGGGCGAAGCGCTGCAGCGTCTCTTCCTGGTTCGCCACGTGGGCGCGCGCGGCGGCGCCCTGATCCGCGTCCCACGCCATGCCCGCGAAGGACACCACGACCCCCTGCTCGTCGAAGACCGGCGCCGAGACGGCTCGCAGCCACACCGTGCTGCCGTCGGGCTTCAGCAGGCGGACGTCGCGATCGCGCAGGCGGGGCTTCGCGGCGACCCGCGCGAGATCGGCCAGCGTTTCGGGCACGTCTTCCTTCTGGACGAAGTGCGTGTAGCCGTAGCCCAGCGCGGCGGAGATGGGCTGGCCGGTCAACCGCGTCCAGTGCTCGCTGACGTAGAGCAGCTCGCCGCGGACGCTCACCTCATAGAAGAGGAACGGGAGGCGGTCAGCCCAGGGGCCCCACCCGGCACTTCCCCGTCTGGTGATGTCGTCCCCCACCGTGGGTCGGATGTTACACACCCCCGCCCGCGACTGCGCCACCCCGAAAGCGTCCAGGCCGTCGCTGGAATCGAGCCGACCCTCTCCGCTCGCCACCTCGCGGGTGCGGTGCACCACCCAGCCCGGGCCGTCGCTCTGGGCAACACCCGGTTGCTGCATCTCAGCGGAGGAAGCGCTCGCGGAACTCGGGGCTGTCCAGCATGGCGCCAGCGCGCACGCCCAGCCGACCCGCGGCGATCTCCGAGGCCGTACCTGCGAGGCCTCCTTCGTCGCCTTCCCGCTCGAGGATGCCGCGGTACAGCTCCGCGGCCAGCTCGTCAGGGCCCAGGCCGCCCCGGGTGATGCGAAACTCGTCGCTCGCTGCCAACTGGGTGCACAGCCACGCCGAGCTCTGACCCCGCCGAAGGGCATCGGCCCAGCCGCTCGCGCCCGGATCCGCGTCGCGCCCGAGGATGCCCCGGTACGCGTGCGCCACCTTCACCGTCGCCTCGTCCCCGGTGACGGGCGTAGGTGTCGGAGTCGGAGTCGGAGCGGGTGTCGGCGTGGGCGTCGGAGTGGGCGCGGGGCCCGGCATGCCGGTGAACCCGAAGACGCTGCCCACGTCGAACAGCAGCCGCGTGTGCCCCTTCCCTTCGAACGGGAGGTTGTTCGGTACGGTGTTCTGTCCGTCCACGTGGAACCAGCTCTGCACGATGGCGTGATCTGGCGTACCGGCGCGGCTCTTCGTGTCCTGGGCGTGCTTGAGCACCACGTCGTAGTGCTGCTCGTCGCTCCGCGTAGGCACCTCGAGTTCGTGCGCCTGGAAGATGACGCCCATGGGAATCCCCCGCTCCGTGAGGAACTGCTGCAGCTTCCTCAAGTCGCCGAAGACGTCCGCGCGGATGTTCTTCACGTGGTTGCGATCGATGTCCACGTGGAAGAAGGCGAGGTCGACGCCCCGGGCGCGCAGCGCGTCCACCCACGCCATCAGGTCGCCCACCTTGAAATACGGGTAGGGCTCGATGTCACCGACGCGCACGCCGGGGGCACGCTCGGCGAGGCGCTGGACGAAGCGCGCCACTTGATCCGCGCTCTGGTCGCGCGTGTAGCGGCAGTTCTCCGCGCCCACCTGCATGTTGCCGCCGGCGTACGGCTCGTCCATCGCGATGAAGGCGACGCTGCCTCCGCGAAGGGCGACCTGGTCGACGACGTACGCCCCGAACTCGGCGGCGCGCTCGCCCTCGCAGGTGTGGTGCTTGACGGATCCCATCTCGAAGGCGATCGCCACGTCCCACGCCGCGAGCTTACGGAACGCATCCACGGCCTCGAGGTTGGGCATCAGCACGTCGTTGCAGGTGGCGCACTGCGACGGCTGCATCGCCGCGAGGTTCTGCGCGTAGAACTGAAACACCCCGAGGCGATCGCGCGCCTGGCTCCAGGTGTCGGGCTCCTGGAAGAGGCGCAGGGTGTCGCGGGCGCCCACGTTGGGGGCGAACCACAGGCGGCGGGCTGCGTCGAGCCGCGAGCTGGCGTTCACCTCCTGGTCCTCGGTGCTGGAGCCGCTGGCAATGCCGCAGGCGGAAACGAAGAAGAGTGCAGCGAAAAGCGTCGTGCGCACCATGGCGACCTCCCGGAAGCGCCCCCTTTTCTTCAGGTGCGTCCGGGGTATCGCCACACGGCGCAACGCGTTGCGATTCTCTCAGCGCCAGAGAAGCGACTGTTGCCTGGAGAGCATCACCCTCGGCCTCAACCCCGCGGAGTCAGGGCGTCGGAGCCTTCGCGCGGGCGAGGATCTTCTTCATCGAGTCGACGGCGGCCCTCCGGGCGCCGAGGCGGGTGAAGATGGCGGGCACGCTGCCGCCGGGATCGCTGTGGAGGACGTAGGTGATGTCGACCGTGCCCTTCTCGTTCGGCACCAGCGTCCAGTAGGCCCGGATGAACTTCATGCGCACGTGACCGGGCGCCGGGGGATGCGCGGGATCGTCCTCGGTGGTGACGGAGATCTCGCAGCGGCCGCTCGACGCGGGCTTCTCCACCTTGAGGTGCAGCACGTAGTCGCGATCGCTCACCAGCGGCAGGGCGAGCTGCTCGTAGGTGATGCGCTCGGTGTCGGTGTCCTTCAGCACCTCACGCTTCTTCACCCCATCTTCTTCGGCCGGAGGCGCGTTCTTTCCCAGCACGGCGTCGCACAGCGCAGCCAGCGGCGCGTCGCTGGTGGTGGTGAGCCGCGCTTCCTCGAACTTCGAGCCTTCCACCGGCCGCAGCTCGATCTTCACGCCGTCCACCTCGCCGTCGGCGCGCCAGTCGGCGGCGGAAGCGGTCGAGCCAACCAGGAGGACGAGGTAGAGCGAACGCACGGTCCACCCCACCATAACGGACCCTCTGCGGCGACGCCGGCTTCCAGGACGACGCGTCCACGCAGCGCTCGCCTTCTCGGGCTCGCGAGACACCTCACACCGCGGCGCCGTCGCGCACGTGGAGCGGGCAGAGCGTGCTGCGGTTCCATCGCCGCACGCGTAGGCTGTCGGGCATGGCCTGGGAGAAGACGACGCTGCGGCGAATGGACCCGACGCTGCGGGCGGAGCTGGAAGGGCTCCTGGCTGCTCCCTCGAGCGCCTTCGAGTCCGACTACCAGGACATGCTGGCGTTGTGGCTCTTCTTCCTGGTGGGGAGCGCCGTCGGGCTCGTCGCGTCGATCTGGGATCTCGCCACGGGCTCACTCCCGGAAGCCGAGGAACTCCAGTTCTTCCTGATGTACCCGACGTCCTTCCTCACCACGCCGTCCATCCTCGGGGTGCCGGTCTCGCTCGCCGTCGGCGCCTGGGCGACCGTCCAGATGGTGCGCTGCAAGGGGCGCTGCGGCTACGCGGCGCTCGACACAGCGCTGGCCGTGGTACGCGGGCGGAAGGTGAAGCTCTTGCGCTACGCGGACATCGCCAGCGCGGACACCACCGTCATCCGAACGCGCAAGCAGACCTTCACCAGCCTCACGCTGCGGTTGAAGAGTGGCCGGACCACGTCCCTCAACAGCACTGGCCGGTGGGTCGCCCAGGCCGTGCAGCGGATCCAGCGCGGGCGGTGACGTCAGAAGGGCAGCTTCACGCCGTTGGGCGCCACCCAGACGCTCTCGAGGAACTTCTTCGCGCCCTCGTCGTGCGCGTCAGAGCGGGTCGCGAGCCGGAGGATTCCGAAGTGCGCCACCAGCGCAACCACGAGGAGGAGCGGCAGCGCCTTCAGCTCCACGCTCTTCGTCGCGAGCCACGCTGTCACCGCGGCGAGCAGCACCACCAGGAGGAGGCCCGAGATCGGGTTGGGGATGACGGCCGCCAACCAGGACACCGGGAAAAAGCCGTCTCCGAGGAGGGGCACGGCCAGCCCCCAGAGGGACGTGGAGACGTCGTCCGGTACGTAGTTGACGAAGCCCACCAGCCCGGTGGCCAGCACACTCGACACGCACATCCCCAGCGCCCAGGTGCGCCCGGCCGGCGATGGCGTGGCCTGGAGCCGCTCCACCACCAGCGCCACAGGCAGGATGAGGAAGGGCACCAGCGGCGTGAGGTGCCTGGGGCCCACCGTCCAGCCCCACGAGGAGTACGTGAAGGACGACGTGAAGTACGCGTTGGCCGCCAGCAGCGCCACCAGCATCACGAAGATGGGCTTGTCCTTCGCACGCGTGTCCTTGAGCCCGAAGAAGCTCACCAGCAGGAAGGGTGACAGCGCGAACAGCCCGCGCAGCGGCGAGAAAAACGACAGCACGAAGGCGTTCAGGTCCGGCAGGCGGATGCCGAGGAAGCCGCCCTGGTGCCAGCCCTGGTAGGCGGCGTCGTTCAAGAACTTGTAGCCGCTCACCAGCGGGCCCCCGAAGCACGCCTGGTGGTACGCCATCACCGCGCCGAGGAAGGGCAGCGCGCCGACCACGACGAAACCCACCGCCTTCGCCAGGGCGCCCCACTTCTTCCAGCGCGACGCGACGACGTACGCCGACACGCAGACGACGCCCAGCGCTCCGGTGTACTCGGACATCACCACGAGGCCCGCCAGCGCGCCGGCGCCGAGGTACGCGACGTCCTTCAGTTCGCCGCGCTCGATCCGCCACGCCACGTAGAAGGTCGCGAAGAGCAGCGCCGCCGTCACCTGGTGGCTCATGAAGGACTCGGCGTAGCTGAAGGCCATGGTGCCCAGCCCGTAGGTGACGGTCGCCACGTCGGCCACCGAGGCGCTGACGTACGCGCCCAGGAAGCGGCGCAGCAGCACCAGCATCAGCAGGGAGGGCAGGACGGTGAGGAACAGACGGCTCCAGAAGACCTGCGTCAACTCGGAGACGGGCGCGTGCACCTTCGACAGCACCCAGTAGACGGGCGCGCCGAGGAACGAGAGCAACGGCGCCTTCGACGGGTAGTAGAAGCGCGCGACGACGTTGCCTCCGCGCGGGGCGTCCGGGCCCACGCAGGGCCTCAACACCTGGCGATCGCCTTCCTGCACGGTGAGGGTGCACGAGAGGTCGCCCACCATGCCGAACTGCTGCAGCGTGGCGTTCAGGTTGAGGACGCCGTGGTCGACGATGGCGCGCGACTGCCACAGCCGGCACAGCTCATTGGGCGAGCGCAGGCCCGGGTGGTACGGGAAGGACAACAGGTACAGCGCCGCCATCAGGGCGTAGCCGACCTTCGGTGTGCGCCAGCGTTCCACGCGGGGCGGGTGCTTACCCCGAAACCCGTCCAGCGGAAGCGGAGTCAGCGCTGCTCGCCCCAGCCTCGTGCACCCACCCACCGTCCGTTCATCGCGCGGTGACCTCGGAGATGGCCTCGAAGAGCGCGGTGGTGAGCCGCTGGGCTTCCGCAACCGTGAGCGACAACGGCGGCATCAGCACCACCACGTTGCCCAGCGGGCGGAGGAGGACCTGGTGCCTGCGCGCGGCCAGGCACACCCTGAAGCCCGTGCGCTCGCCAAAGTCGTACGGCGCCTTCGTCGCCCGGTCCTTCACCAGCTCGACGCCCGCCATCATGCCGACGCGGCGCACCTCGCCGACGTGGGGAAGGGTCGCCACCCGCTCGAGGCCCCGCGCCAGCTCGTCCATGGCCGGGCGCATCGCCTCCAGCGTCCTTCGCTTCTCGAAGAGCTCCAGGTTGGCCAGCGCGACGGCGCAGGCGAGCGGATTGCCCGTGTAGGTGTGCCCGTGGAAGAAGGTCTTCGCCTCGTCGAAGCGGCCGAGGAAGGCGCGGTAGATGCGCTCGGTGGACAGCGTCGCGGCCAGCGGCAGGTAGCCTCCAGTGAGGCCCTTCGCGAGGCACAGGAAGTCCGGCGTCACGCCTTCCTGCTCGACGGCGAACATCGTCCCCGTGCGCCCGAAGCCCGTGGCCACCTCGTCGCAGATGAGCAGCACGTCGTGCGCGCGGCAGAGCTCCGCGACGCGCCTCAAGTAGCCCTTCGGCTGCACCAGCATCCCGGCGGCGCCCTGGACGAGCGGCTCGATGACGAGGCCGGCGATGGTGTCGGCCTTCTCGGCGAGGAGCCGCTCCAGGGCGGCGAGCGACTCACCCAACACGTCCTTCCCCGGCCAACGGTAGGCGTGCGGCGTGGGGATGCGCTCGACGGGGAAGAGGAGGTCGCGGAAGCGCTCGTGGAACAGCGCCATGCCCCCCACCGAGACGGAGCCCACCGTGTCCCCGTGGTACGCCTCGTCGAGCGCGATGAAGCGGCGCTTCTCGGGCCGGCCGATCAACTGCCAGTACTGGTACGCCTGCTTGACGGCGATCTCCACCGAGGTGCTGCCGGAGTCCGAGTAGAAGACGCGCGTCAGCCCCTTCGGCGCCAGCGAGACCAGCTTCTGCGCCAGCTCGATGGACGGCACGTTGGCCTGGCCCAGCAACGTGCAGTGGGCCACCTTGTCCAGCTGCGCGCGCACCGCGTCGTCCAGCTCGCGCACGTGGTGGCCGTGGACCGTCACCCACAGCGACGAGATGCCGTCCAGCCACCGCTGGCCGTCGGTGTCGATGAGCCAGTTGCCCTCGGCGCGCTCGATGACGAGCGGCTCGTCGGCGAGCCAGCCCTGCATCTGGGTGAAGGGGTGCCAGACGTGCGCCGCGTCGAGGGCGAGCAGTTCCCTGGTTCGCGCGCTCGTCACCGGGCCTCCGGGCGGTGGCCAGGCTTCCCGTCTGCCGCGAAGGAAGAGGCGGAGAGCAGTCGGCTCAACGCAGCGAGGAGGCGCTCGACGTCCTCGAGCCTGTGCCCGGCCGACAGCGCGACGCGAAGCCGTGAGGTCCCCACCGGCACCGTCGGCGGCCGGATCGGCTTCACCAGGAGGCCCTGTTCCCGGAGGCTCCTCGACGCAGCCAGCGCACGCTCGGGCTCCCCCAGCACCAGGGAGAAGATGGGCGAGTCCTCGTGCGCCGGCAGGCCCAGGGCGCGCAGCCCGCTGGAGAAGGCGTGGATGTTCCGCCAGAGCGCCGCGCGCAGCGACAAATCCTCCTGCACCCGGCGCAGGGCCGCCTGGGCCGCCGCGCACATCGCCGGAGGCAGCGCCGTGGAGAAGACGAGCGAGCGCGCCTTGTTGAAAAGCAGGTCCCGCAGCGCCGCCGAGCCCGCCACGTACGCGCCGACACAGCCGAGCCCCTTCGACAGCGTGCCCATCAGGACGTCTGGCCTGACGCCGGTGGCCTCGCACAGCCCGGCCCCGCGCGCTCCGAGGACTCCGGTGGCGTGCGCTTCATCGACGAGCAGCCCGAGGCCCTCGCGGCGGCACAACTCCGAGAGGGCGAGGAGCGGGGCGCGATCGCCGTCCATCGAGAAGATCGCATCCGTCACCACCAGCCGGCGCCGGCCCGGGTGCGTCGCCACCAACGCCTCGAGCGCGCCGACGTCCCGATGCGGAAAGACGACGACAGTGGCCTTCGCCAGCCTGCACCCATCGATGAGCGACGCGTGGTTGAGCGCATCGGAGAAGACCACGTCTCCCGGGCCGACCAGCGCCGACAGCACGCCGACGTTCGCCGCGTAGCCCGAGTTGAAGAGCAGCGCCGCCTCGGTCTCCTCGAAGTCCGCCACCGCGCGCTCCAGCGCCTGGTGCGCCTCGGTGTCTCCGACGATGAGCCGCGAGGCGCCTGAGCCGACGCCGTGTCGCAGCACCGCTTCCCGCGCCGCTTCCTTCACCTGTGCGTCGTTGGCCAGGCCGAGGTAGTCGTTGGACGAGAAGTTCACGTACTCGCGCCCGCCCACCCGAATCCGCGGCCCCTGCGGCGACTCGAGCGGCTCGAGGTGACGGCGCAGGCCCTTCGCCTCGAGCGAAGCGAGCTCTTCCCGCGCCCAGGTGTCGACGGGCTGGCTCATCTACTGCGGCACCGGCTTGTCGACGTTGGGCTCCAGCGGCTTGACGCCCGCGCGCTCGAACAGCGCCATGTCCTGTTGGTACTCGGGGTTGCCCGTGGTGAGGAGGCGCTCGCCGAAGAAGACGGAGTTGGCGCCGGCCAGCATGCAGAGCAGCTGCGCCTCCTCGGTCATCTGCGCGCGCCCGGCGGAGAGGCGCACCATCGACGCGGGCAGCATGAGGCGGGCGACGGCGATCATCCGGACCATCTCCAGCGGGTCGACGCGCTGTTGGTCGGCGAGCGGCGTGCCCTTCACCGGGACCAGGGCGTTGATGGGCACCGACTCGGGGTGCTTCGGCTGGTTGGCGAGGGTGACGAGCATCTGGCAGCGGTCGTCGAGCGACTCGCCGAGGCCGATGATGCCGCCGCAGCACACGCCGATACCCGCGTCGCGCACGCGCGCCAGGGTGTCGAGGCGATCCTGGTACGTGCGGGTGGAGATGATGTCGCCGTAGTGCTGCTCGCTGGTGTCGAGGTTGTGGTTGTACGCGTCGAGGCCGGCTTCCTTGAGGCGGCGCGCCTGCGAGTCCGTCAGCATGCCCAGGGTGCAACAGGCCTCCATGCCCAGCGCCTTCACCCCGCGCACCATGTCCAGCACGGAGTCGAACTGCGGCCCGTCCTTCACCTCCCGCCACGCGGCGCCCATGCAGAAGCGCGTCGCGCCGGCCTCGCGCGCTTGTTTCGCGGCGGCCAGCACCTCGGGCACGGACAGCAGCTTCTCGGCCTCGACGCCCGTCTTGTAGCGCGCGGCCTGCGGGCAGTACGCGCAGTCCTCCGGGCAACCGCCGGTCTTGATCGACAGGAGGCTGCACAGCTGCACCTTGTTCTCTTTCCACACGGCTCGGTGGACCGTCTGGGCCCGGTAGACGAGCTCGAGGAGCGGCAGCTCGTACAGCGCCTTCGCTTCGGCCAGCGTCCAGTCGTGGCGCAGCGGCACCGTTGCGTGCGGGTGCTGGTGCTCTTCGCACCGGTGGCCGGTGAAGGACGGAGTCATGGGGGTTCTCTCCTATCGCGTTGAAATTCCGCGCCATTTGAGGGCCTCAGAGGATCTTGTCAACCTCGAACCGCGCAGCTGGTTGACGAGGGACGTCTTTGATCTCCCATCAGTCCAGGAGTTCCCACACCAGGGTGGCCGCCGAGCGGCCCAGCATCAGCGCTTGCCCCGACCGCAGGGGCTCGCACCTCACCCGCCTGCCGGCCGAGAAGAGGCCGTTGGTGCTGCCGGTGTCCACGGCGAGGACTTCGTCGTCGACCTCCAGCAGCGCGAGATGCACGCGCGACACCTCAGGGCCGGCGATCCGCACGCCACAGCGGAGGTCGCGCCCCACGAGGAGCCCCCGACGCAGAGACTCCAGGGACACCGTCTGGTGACGCTCCTCCCCGGCACGGGACACCGTCAGGCGTGCGAAGGGCCTCTGGGGCGGGGCCAGGTCGTCGCGCCTGAAGTGCCGGCGCACCCGGCCTGGCTTCAAGGTCGCCCACGCCGAGGGTGCAGCCGAGCTCCATGGCACCGGCTCCCCGCTGGGCACGCAGAAGAGGGTGAAGGCGCCCGACTTGAGGCAGCACACGCCCTCGACATCGACGCGCTGGACCGCGTGGCCCGGGAGCAGCTGAAGGCCGGCGCAGGTCGCGAGGTCCACCGCCGTCAGCTGCACGACACCAGCCGCGCGCCGCACCACGAAGAGGACGTGCCGCAGCGACAACCCCTCGTCCAACGGCAGGGGAAGGTCGACGAAGTCATGTCGGCCCAGGGTGCCCCCGCGCGGCTCTGACCCAGCCTCCAACCACAGGCGCGCCACCAGCCCGAAATCTGCATGGTGGGCAAAGACCCACAGACCGGGGCGTGGCTCCTCGTTGACGACGGACCGCATCACGCGCTGCAGCGCATCAAAGGCCCGAGCAGCTTCCGCCGGCCCTGCACATCTGGTGTCGAACATCCGCGTGGGGTCCATCGTGCGCAGTGGCGCCATGGACGGTTGGACCCGGACGAACCTGGTGCCGGCCATGCCGTCCTCCTTTGCGAACGCCGGACCACTTTGGAGCGCGCGATTTCCCATGGGCGCGCTGCGCGAGAGTGGGACAGGGGCGCTCCATCTGGTGCACGCATGAGCCATCTTCGCGCATGGCCAGCCCCCGAAAGCCGAAGGCCTCTCGCCGATTGGAGCGATGGGTCGCCTTGACTGGATGCAGGCGCGCTCCGGCGCAGAACGCCGCTCAGCGTCGCCCGTCGCCCTGCCGTGGCTTGCCGTCTGTGCTCCCGGAGGCGGATTCACCCGTCGACGAATTCAACCAGTCGATCAGGCGGACGAGGTGCCGCCACGAACTCCACAGCGAGGCATCGGACCTGCTCCACCTCGGCGCGAACGCCACTTTCGACACCAGCACGACGAGGAAGAACAAGCCCAGAACGAGAAACTTCAGCACGCCGAGGAGCTCATCCCACGCCCGTGACAGGGTCCACTCCGGCACGGGAGCCCTGGCCTCGGGAGACTCGAACAGGACATTCCGGCTGGCGAAGTCGATGGCGCGGAGCAGTCGGGCCTGCCTCGACTCCGGGCCCCGGGACAGGCGGTCGACCTCGGCGTCGAAGACGATGCGCTCGTGCACGTCGACGATGGGGCTGGCGGGCCGAATCGTCCCCTGGTCCAGCGTCACGTCGTAGACCACCACCGCGAGGCCGGGGTTCGTCCGGGAGAGGGCTTCCGCGCGCGCTTCCAGCTCCGGCTGCCTCCCGGTGTCGATGAGCGCCACCACCACCCGCCCCTCCGAGGCCACCCAGAGTTCGGCGCGCTGCGAGGCGTTGAGGGAGTTCGTCTCGTCGATGACGTTGGGAGTGGCGGCGAGGAGCGCAAGGACGAGGATCATCGCGACTTCTCCTTCATCACGCGCGTGGTGCTGGTGCCCAGGCCCGCGAACGAGCGCTCGTCCGTGTACCTGGTCGAGTCGCTCCCTTCCTTCGCTGCTTTCTTCATCAGCGCCCGCAACGCCGCCTGATCACTCCTGAGGATGGCCGACTGCCAGGCCGGCAGATCTTCGGGGCTCACCTTGTAGGTCACGCTGCGCACCTCGGAGCGCTTGCCGCTCTTGTCCGTGAGCTCGAGCTTCACCGCGGCGCTGTCCTTCTCGCCCGGCTTCACCGGCTCGATCCGGCTGCGCTCAAAGGTGAGCTTCGTCACCTTCTCGCCGGACTTCGTCAACACCGACAGGGCTGCTTCGACCGACCTCGTGAGTTCGAATTCCCGCCGCGCCGTGAGCTCCTTCCGGCCATCGGGGGTGCGCGCGGTCTCGAGCTCCTGCAGGCTCTTGAGGGAGGCGGCCGCGGAGACCGAGGCCTGCCCCAGGGAGAGCCCGATCCCGAAGGCGGCCTCCGACGACAGGCCGAAGGTCGAGCCCGTGACGTGCGCCTTGATGAACTGCGAGGCGTCCTCGAAGGCCTTCATCTGGGCCGCGTCCTTCGGGACGCCATAGAGCTGCAGGCGCGTCTTCACCGCCACCAACAGGGTCTGGAGCTCGTCGGGCGAAGCCACCTGCAGCTTGACCGAGCCCGTGAGCCCGCCCTTCCCACCCAGCGAGGCCTCGAGACCGACCGGGCCGAGCTCCAGCTCGACGCCGGCCGTGTGTCCGAGGAGAGCCTCGAGGGACATCGTCACCTCGTACTTGTCCTTCTCTTTGCGCTCGACCGTGAGGGTGCCCTTGACTCCGAGCTGCGCTTCCACGTCGAAGGACTCGCCCACCTCGAGGCTCTGCGCCCTCAGGCGGAGATCGGCCTGGTTCGCGACGAACCGCGCGGCCTGGGCGACGGCGTCGATCGGCGACGACAGCGCCTGCCTCAACGTGGGAGGCATCCCCAGCTTGAAGCGCGCTTCTTCCTCGCTCGTGCGCGCGAGGCTGGGCTGCGGGGCCGGCTTGTCGATCGAGAGGAACCGGTTGTACCGGGGATTGGGCGCCGTCGCGTCGGCTCTGAAAGCCTGGATGCGCGCCTCGTAGTCGGCGTGGACCACTTCCTGGTGCAGGGCGAGCGCGCGTCGAATGCTGGGAGGCAGGTCCGCCCCCGGCGCCTCGCGGAACGTCACCGGAGGGTAGACGGCGTAGGTGCCAGGCTTCATGGCGGGCCGGTGCGGGTCGACCAATCCGCGCGACTCCAGCAGCGCGAACAGCTTCTCGAAGGCCAGGCGGTGGTCGGGAAGCGCATCGACCATCGGGTCGAGCTTTCCCTCCCGGTCCAGCCTGTCGAGGGTCTTCCTCAGGTAGTCGTTGGAGAGACTTGCGAGGTGGTTGAAGACCTTCGTGAAGTCGTCATCGCTCGCGACACCCCACGGCTGCAAGAGGTCGAATGCGAGGAATTGCTCGACGGTATGACGGACCGCCGGGTCGTCGATGACCTGGATGGCGCGGGGGCGGGCGGTCGCGGGAGCGCTCGTTGAGCTCGCGTGGTCGGGGTCGTGCTGTTGGGTGGGGACGTGGGCGGCGATGCGAGTGGTCATGGTGCCAGCGCGCTGTTCACGCGACATGCCTTGCCAACCAGCTGGAAACACGACCCCTCGGGGCCTGGCACCTGTCCACCTCGAGAAAAGGGGTGGTTCTGGCCCGGGACGGTGCCCAGGGAAGTGTCAGCCCTCTCTGGTAAGCGCCTTCCTCGCGGGCGCGTGGGCGCCGGGAGGGATCGGGAAGAGATGGCGAAGACGAAGACGCATTTCACCTGCCAGTCGTGCGGCTACCAGTCGCCCAAGTGGTTGGGGCGCTGCACGGACTGCGGCGCGTGGGGCTCGTTGGTGGAAGAGGTGGACGAGGGCAGCGGCCAGTCGCGGCCGGCCTGGGGCGCGTCGGGCGGGCAGACGAAGCCGGTGCTGCTCAAGGACGTGGAGTCCACCAGCGAGGCCAGGTGGCTCACCGCCATCGCCGAGCTCGATCGCGTGCTGGGCGGGGGCGTGGTGCAGGGCAGCCTGGTGCTCATCGGCGGCGATCCCGGCATCGGCAAGTCCACTCTCCTCCTCATGGCCGTGGACAAGCTGGCCAGGGACCGACCGGCCCTCTACGTGTCGGGCGAAGAGTCCTTGAAGCAGACGCGCATGCGCGCCGAGCGGCTGGGCGTGACGGGCGAGCAACTCCATCTCTTCGCCGAGACGGATCTCGACAAGGTGCTGACGCAGGCGGAGAAGCTGGCGCCGGCCTGTCTGGTCATCGACTCCATTCAGACGATGTTTCTGCCAGAGCTGGGCAGCGCCCCCGGCAGCGTGAGCCAGGTGCGCGAGTGCGCCGGCCGGCTGATGGCCTACGCGAAGAAGACGGGCGTCCCCACCTTCATGGTGGGCCACGTGACGAAGGAAGGCAGCATCGCCGGGCCGCGAGTGCTGGAGCACATGGTGGACACGGTCCTTTACTTCGAGGGCGAGCGCGGGCACCCCTTCCGCATCCTGCGCGCGCACAAGAACCGCTTCGGCAGCACGAATGAGATCGGCGTCTTCGAGATGAAGGGCGCGGGCCTGGTGGAGGTGCCGGATCCCTCGGCCCTCTTCCTCCAGGAGCGGCCGAAGGGCGCGTCGGGCAGCGTGGTGACGTCCACCTTGAATGGCACCCGTCCCATCCTGGTGGAGGTGCAGGCGCTGGTGGCGCCCACCGGCTACGGCACCGCGCGGCGCACGGCGATCGGCGTGGACTCCAACCGCGTCGCGCTGCTGGCGGCCGTGCTGGAGAAGAAGCAGGACGTGCAGCTGCTCGGCTGCGACATCTTCGTCAACGTGGCCGGCGGGCTGACGCTGACCGAGCCCGCCAGCGACCTCGCGGTGTGCGCCGCGCTGGTGTCGTCGTTGCAGAACCGGCCCATCGACGCGCAGACGCTCATCCTCGGAGAGGTGGGGCTCGCCGGGGAGGTGCGCGCGGTGGCGCAGGTGGAGCCGCGGCTCGCCGAGGCCGCGAAGATGGGCTTCAAGCGGGTGCTGCTGCCGAAGGGGAGCGCGCGCCGGCTGGAGACCAGGCGGCTCGAGGTGATGGGCGTGGACACTCTGGCGGAAGCGCTGGATCTCCTGGTGTCGTAGCCCGCGTGGTTCGCCGGCGCGCCCGGGTGAGGGTGGAGCCTCCATTCCGAACGGCGTTCTGCGTGGACGGGGTCCGCGTGGCGGAAGTGAAGCCGTGAAGCGCTATCTCACCGACTTCGCACGCTGGCTCTTCGTCAGCTCGAGCGTGTCCAGCTCCATCACCCGGCGGGGGAAGCGGCTGGCGAGCAACGTGCCGAGCTCCTGTTCGCGCATCGGCTCCGCGACGTCGCGCAGGGCCTGGGCCATCTCCAGCGCGGTGCGGTAGCGCTTGTCGGGGGCCTTCTCCAGCGCGCGGGAGATGACGTCCCAGAAGGGCTGGGAGATCTGTGGCGGCCGCGGCAGCGCGTCGTTGACGATCGACTCCATCGTCTTCGTGTCGTCCTTCTTGTCGAAGGCCCGCTTCCCCATCAGCGCCTCGTAGAGGATGAGGCCCATCGAGAAGATGTCGCTCTTGCGATCGATGCGCTCGGCGGTGGCCTGCTCCGGCGACATGTAGAGGGGCTTGCCCTTGACGATGCCCGGCAGCGTGACGGTGCGCTGATCCCGCATCTTCGCCACGCCGAAGTCCAGCACCTTCACCCGGCCGTCGAAGCCCACCATCAGGTTGTGCGGCGAGAGGTCGCGGTGCACCAGCCCCAGGGGGGTGCCGTCGTCTCCCTTCAGCTCGTGCGCGGCGTGCAGCCCTTCCAACGCCTGGCTCAACACGGCGGTGATGAGGGCGGGCGGGAGCGGCCCGTGCTTCCAGTAGACGACGTGGTCGAAGTCGACCCCGCGGATCAGCTCCATCGCCAGGAAGTAGCTGCCGGCGACGTTCCCGAAGTCGAAGAAGGTGACGAGGTTGGGGTGGTTGAGGCGCATGCCGAGGCGCGCCTCATCGAGGAACTGCTCGACGATGTTCTCGTCTTGAGCCAGCGACGGGAGGATGCGCTTCAGGGCCACCAGCCGCGAGACGCCCCCTGGCGCCACCGTGCGCGCCACCATCACCTGCGCCATGCCGCCCGTGCCGAGGGGGTGGAGGAGCTCGTACTTCCCCAGCCGGGCCCGGGGGCGGAAGTCGTCGGCGTGGGCCAGCTCGTCGAGGCGCTCCAGCGGGGTGTGCCCTTCGGAGAGGGCGATGAAAGAGAGCACCGCGGAGTCGAACATCTCGGCCACCGCTTCCACCAGCGTCATCACCTGCTTCCCGCCGTCGGTGAAGGTGCCAGGGAGAATGAAGCCGAGACTGCCCAGGGAGGTCTGCCCGAGGGTGAGGGGCGCGACGAAGATGGTGCGTTCCTCGCCCAGCGCGACCGCGCCCCTCGCGTTCACCCACGTCATCACGTCGAACGGCTCGTTGCCCCACACCCGCGTCAACACCGGGCCCTCGCTGCCCACCACCTGCACGAAGGCGCCCTTCGCGTGGATCATCCGCGCGCATTGGGAGAGAAAGACGTCGGCGGCGGCGGCCAGGCCCAGCTGCCGCTCGATGCAGTCCTCCAACACCTCGTCGGCCAGCCGCTGCACCGCCACCAGCCCCCGGAGGAAGCGGACCTCTTCGTCCTGCGAGTCGAAGTGGAGCTTCGTCTTCACGGCGGGTCACTTCAGGCCTTGTTGGCCTCGGCGTTGTAGATGGCGTCGGCGATCCGGTACGCGGAGCCCTCGAGCTGCTTGATGGCGTCGCGCATCTTCCGCGGGTCGAGGGTGGTGAGCTGCTTCTTCAGGTTCTCCAGGTCCGCCTTGATCTCGTCCCGGTCCTTCTCGGACAGGAGCGTCGCGTACTCCTCGAGCGACTTCTCGGTGGTGTAGATGAGGCCGTCGGCGTTGTTCTTGAGGTCGGCGATTTCCTTCTTCGCCTTGTCACCCTCGACGTTCGACTGCGCGTCCTGGATCATCTTCTGGATCTCGGCCTCGGTGAGACCCGAGTTGGACACGATGCGCACCTGCTGCACGCGCCCGGTGCCGAGGTCCTTGGCCGACACGTGCACCAGGCCGTTGGCGTCGATGTCGAAGGTCACCTCGATCTGCGGGACGCCGCGGGGCGCCGGAGGGATGCCGACCAGCTCGAAGCGGGCCAGCGTCTTGTTGTCCGCCGCCATCTCGCGCTCGCCCTGGAGCACGTGCACGCTCACCAGCGGCTGGTTGTCGGTGGCGGTGGAGAAGACCTGCGACTTCTTGCAGGGGATGGTGGTGTTCTTTTCGATGATCTTGGTGAAGACGCCGCCGGCCGTCTCGACGCCCAGGGACAGCGGCGTCACGTCGAGCAGCAGCACGTCCTTCACTTCGCCTTTCAACACGCCGCCCTGGATCGCCGCGCCGATCGCCACCACCTCGTCAGGGTTGATGCCCTTGTGGGGATCGCGCCCGAACAGCTCCTTCACCCGCTTCTGCACCGCGGGCATCCGCGTCATGCCTCCCACCAGCAGCACCTGGTCGACCTGCTGCGGGGTGAGGCCCGCGTCCTTGAGCGCCAGCTTGCACGGTTCGACCGAGCGCTCGATGAGGTCCTTCACCAGCGTCTCGAGCTGCCCGCGCTCCATCGTCTCCTGGAGGTGCTTGGGCCCCGAGGCATCGGCGGTGATGAAGGGCAGGTTGATCTCCGTCTCGGTGGCGCTGGAGAGATCGTGCTTGGCGCGCTCGGCGGCCTCCTTGAGCCGCTGCAGGGCCATGCGGTCCTTGCGCAGGTCGAGCCCGTTGTTGGCCTGCTTGAAGCGCTCGGCGAGGAAGTCGATGATCTTGTTGTCGAAGTCTTCGCCGCCCAGGTACGTGTCGCCGTTGGTGGACTTCACCTCGAAGACGCCGGAGTTGAGCTCGAGGATGGAGATATCGAACGTGCCGCCGCCGAGGTCGTACACGGCCACCTTCTCGGCCTTGCCTTCGTTCTTCTTGTCGAGGCCGTAGGCGAGGGCGGCGGCTGTGGGCTCGTTGATGATGCGCAGCACGTTGAGGCCGGCGATGCGCCCGGCGTCCTTGGTGGCCTGGCGCTGGCCGTCGTTGAAGTAGGCGGGCACCGTCACCACCGCCTCCGTCACCGGCTCGCCGAGGTAGTCCTCGGCCGTCTGCTTCATCTTCGCCAACACCATCGAGCTGATCTCGGGCGGGCTGTACTGCTTGCCGCGGACCTCGACCCACGCGTCGCCGTTCTCGCTGGACACGACGCGGTAGGGCACCATGTCCTTGGCGCGTTTGGCCTCGGGCGAGTCGAAGCGGCGGCCCATCAGCCGCTTCACCGCGTAAATGGTGGCGTCGGGGTTGGTGACCGCCTGCCGCTTGGCGATCTGCCCCACGAGCCGCTCGTTGGACTCGGTGAAGGCGACCATCGATGGCGTGGTGCGGCTGCCTTCGCTGTTGGGGATGACGACGGGCTCCCCGCCCTCCATCACCGCCACACACGAGTTCGTCGTGCCCAGGTCGATTCCGATGACTTTACCCATGACCCCCTCGGCGCTGCTGCCTCGTCCGAATCATCTGATAGCTTGGTGTGCGAAAGAACCTCAACCCGCTGAGCCCTCCCCACTCCCGCCGCCGTCGCCGCCTCCGCCACTGTCGGGAGGCTTGTCGGAAGGGGAAGCGGTCTCGGCCGGCTTCTCGGGCGCGCGCGACACGACCACCAGCGCCGGCCGCACGAGGCGATCATTCAAGGTGAAGCCGCGGAGCACCTCGCTGTAGACGTGGTTGGGCGGCATGTCTGCGGTCTCGGCCGAGGACATCGCCTCGTGGCGCGTCGGGTCGAACGCCTCGCCCTTCGCGCTGAAGGACTTCACGCCGTGCTTGCCCAGCGTGTCCTCGAACTGCTTGCGGATCATCATCACGCCCTTCTTGAAGCTGTCGAAGTCGGCGGCGGAGTTGGCGTGGTCGAGCGCGCGGTCGAAGTTGTCGAAGACGGGGAGCACGTCCTTGAGCAGCTTCTCCACGCCGAACTTCTGGACCTCTTCCTTCTCCTTCTGGGCGCGCTTCTTGTAGTTCTCGAGGTCCGCGGCGGCGCGGAGCATCTTCTCGTGCTCGTCCTTCAGCTTCTGCATCAGGTCCCGGCCGCGGGCCATGGAGAACTCGAGCTCGGCCTTGAGGCTGGCGATCTCCTTGTCCTTCGGATCCTCAGCCGAAGGGGCTTCGGGCGCGGAGGACGGCTCGGGAGGCGAAGGCGCGCCGGCTGTAGCGGGGGCTGGAGGCTGATCTGGGGCTGGCGCCTCCCCGGCATCGTCGCCTTTGGTCCGCTTCTCCACGGCCTTGAGGGCCTCGTCGATGAGGTCCTGGCCGATGTTGGTGGAGAAGTTGCCCTTGTCTCCGGGGGGTGAACGCACGGAACCAAGTCAAGCACACCCGGCGCGGCCGGTGGTGAGGAATGGGGACTCGAGGCGGCGTCTACTCCTCCGTGGAGCCGGCCTTCTTCCCGATGGTCTTCTTCGCGCTGGCGGACTTCCTGGCGGTGCTCTTCTTCGCGCGGGGGCCGACGGACTTCTTCGCGGCCTTCGGCCTGGCGGGCGCCTCCATCTCGGGCGGGGGAGAGGGGGGCGTGGGCGCGGGCTCGGGCGGCCTGGGCGCGGGCGGCGCGGCTTCCTTCGTCGCGAAGTCCGCCACCTTGCCGGAGGCCGAGCGGAAGGCGTCTTCGGCCTTCTTGACGCCCGTCTCCATGACGGTGGCCACCTCTTCGGCCGTCTTGCGGGCCCAGTGCCCGACGTCCTTGAGGCCCTCCCTCAGCTTCTGCTGGCGCTCCGGATCCTTCACCTCCGTCATCAGCTTCTGGGCCTCTGCCTTCACGTCGCGGCCGAAGCGCTTGAAGTCCTCGCCGGTCTTCTTGAGGAAGGCCCGCACCTTCTCGTCCCACGCAGAGTCACTCATGGCGCCGCTTTCTACACGAAAACGGGGGCGCACATTCCCCCTCGCGCCTGAGGTGGAAACGACGGCCGCGCGGTGCCAACATGGGAGTCCCCGTGGCCCGTCTGGTACGACATTTCGTTGAGGAGCCGCGCCAGTGCAGCTACCTCGCCAACGTGAAGGCGTCCCTGGAGTACCGCCTCATGGTGGACGTCTCGCCGCCGGAGTTGGAGAACCTCCTGCTGCGCGGGTGGCGTCGCTTCGGGCCCGCCTACTTCCGCCCAGCGTGCCGCACCTGTGACGAGTGCCTGTCGATTCGTCTCGACGTGCACCGCTTCCAGCCGACGCAGTCCCAGAAGCGGGCGCTGCGGAGGACCCGCCGCTTCCGTGTCGAGCTGACGCGCCCGCACATCGACGAGGCGCGGCTGGCGCTGCATTCCCGCTGGCACCGCACGCGGGAAGAAGCGCGCGGCTGGGAGTCCACCAACCTCACCGAGGACGAGTACGCCACGCAGTTCGCCTTCCCCTCGTCCACGGGCCGCGAGGTGGCCTGGTACGACGGGGACTCCCTGGTGGCGCTCGGCCTCGCGGACGTCACCCCCAACTGCTTCAGCGCGGCGTACTTCTTCTACGATCCCTCCATCGCCCGCCTCTCGCCCGGCATCGGCAACGTGATGCTCAGCGTCGAGATGGCGCGCGAGCTGGGCTGCCAACACGTCTACCTGGGCTACCGCGTGAAGGACTGCCCGTCGCTCACCTACAAGGGGCTCTTCCGCCCGCACGAGCTGCTCGAGGGCCGGCCGGGGGTCAACGAGAAGCCGGTGTGGCGGGAAGAGCTGCCGCTGCCCGTGGTGAAGTGAAGGCCGCTCGACGTCGGCCCGGCCGTGCCCCCAGGGGCGACCGGGGAGTCGAGTCCGGGCCAGGAGTCCCGGCAGCGGGCGTGCGGAGGCCCGACGCCTGGCGCTGAAGAGCGGGAAGAGTGCTTCTCCCGGCTCTC